>NZ_LAWH01000001.1:0-24127 GCF_001588905.1 Streptococcus cristatus
CACCTCCGCACAGTTGAGTAGGGCTGTAAAAGCTGATGAAATCAGCGTAGTAGAGCCCACTCAACCACTGCGTCTTGCTTGACAATCCAAAGACAATTGAGAGGCTAGGACTTTTGTTCCAGCCTCTTTTTTCTGTCTCTTGCTGAGCAGATTTGCTGGAGAAGCTATAAATGACACTTTCTTGGGATGCTCGCCTTTATTTTACGAATAGTAAGTAGTGGACAGAGAATCAAAGGAGGATTATAGATGGAAATAGCAAAAATAATTTATCGGCTTCCTTGTCCAGAAGAGCGGCTAGTTTACTTGAAATTCCGCGATTTGGAGCGCTTGGCAAAGAAGAAACAGGAGAAGAAAGGGAGCCAAGATAAGGCTGACAGAAAGAGTGCTTTTTGATATACTATAGAGTATGGAAATCAAGGAGAACTTTTATGAACGATAGAAATCAGCAGGAAAACGTGGAAATTTTAGTATCTATGTCCGCAGAAACCTGGCAAAATACGAGTGAGAGACGGCGGTTAGAGAAAATAATCGAGCCGCTTCCTTCCTTACAACTATTTTTTTGGAGCGTTTTGGTCAGTTTGACCAGTGTCATCAATCCTCTACTAACCAACTTAGCCACCAATTTGCAATCGCAAAATCTATATGCTGGCTGGGCCTTGACTCAGGGAGAAGTTGCCTATGCAAATATTTATGGAACTAGCGGTCTTCTCTACTACTTGGTAAGCTGGTTGGGGAATTTATTTTTGGGTCAGCTATTGTTTTTACTTTTCCAAGTAGTGGCTTTGACCTTGGCAGGAATATATCTCTTCCAGACAATTTCACAAATAACGGTTAGAAGTGGTCTAGCTCGCCAGATTACAATTCTGTTCTATTTGTTTGTGCTGACACTGGGATTTGGCGGAACCTATTCTATTATTTTTACTTTTCCATTTATCTTTCGGAGTTTGTACCATCTCGTGAAGTACTTACAAGGACGTGTCCGTGATGAGTCTTTTATTCGTTTTGGGATGGTTGGAGCCTTGGCTTTTCTAATCGAGCCAGCTTTTAGTCTGCTCTTTTACTCATTGACGACGCTGTTTTTGCTTCTGTACAATATCGCTGACAAGCGAAAAGCGCGTGGCTTTTATCAATTGCTGGCAAGTCTATTAGGTTTTTCTCTAGTCTTTTATCCACTGGGCTACTATACAGTTTTGAATGGTTCCTTTGGTGTGGCGATTAGCCAAGTTACTTATGTTCTAGAGGCTTTTCGTCTCAATAGCAGCTATTTATTAGATCATTTGCTCTATTATGGTTTGCTTTTCCTAGGATTAGGTTTTGCGACAGCGTTGATGACGGCTTTTGCTCTCAAAGAAGAACCAACTGCTGCGCGTGGTATGCGCTTCATTGGTTTGCTAGGTCTTCCTATCAGCTTTATTGGAGTTCTAGGCCTGCCAGAGAAGGGCGCTTATCAATTGTTGACAACTCTGCCTTTTGCCTTGCTGTTACTGGCCTTGTGGCTGGATACAGGTGGAGACAGGGATGGACATGAAAGACGCCACCGTAAGCCTACCCAGACTTCTAGCTGGAATCGTTACTTGGGCAAGCAACTCTTTCTGCCTTTGCTTGCGATGCTTTATCTCGTAGCTTATCCATTTGTAAATGAGTATATTCTATCCAACGGAGTTTCAGCAGAGAGAAATCTGGCTGCCCAACATATTCGTGAAAACAGCACTAGCAAGGATAGCATTTATGCTTGGGACAGTACAGCTAGCCTCTATAAAAAAGCGCAGCGTTTATCCGCTGTTTCTCTACTGAGTCCGTCGCTTTACACAGGAACGGAGGAAAATCGCATTTTCTTGCGTAATGCTTTAAACGAAGCGAGTCCAAAGTTTATTTTAGTCAATAAAGATGTGAAACTCTTTTCGGATGTGAAAAAGAAAATTTCTCAAGATTATGAAGAAGTGAGCCTAAAACTCAATCACTTCAAGCTTTATCAAATCAAATAATTAAATCAATATGTTGTGTGTAAAATAAAAAAATAACAATTTTACCACAACATATTGATTTTTTATTTTGGAGTGATATAATGTTTGGTAGATGATTAATTGAGAAGAGGAAGTGTTTGTGATGATTTTAAGAGAAGCAAAATTTGATACAGCGCCTACCATCTACGTTGAGAAGCGAGACGGCCGGAGAGTAGCTTTTGATGTGACTAAGATCTATAAGGCTATGGTACGAGCGGCTCAGGAAGTCGGTCCGCTGAATCCGATGCTGGAAGCCAAGCTAGAAGCTATCACAGACCGTATTGTGGCAGAAATCAGCAGTCGCTTCGCTAAGTACGTCAAAATCTATGAGATTCAGAACATCGTTGAGCATGAGCTTTTGAATGCTAAGGAATATGCCATTGCAGAGAACTACATCACTTACCGCACCCAACGGGATTTTGAGCGCTCAAAAGCGACTGATATCAACTTTACCATCGACAAGCTCCTCAACAAAGATCGTACGGTGGTTAATGAGAATGCCAATAAGGACAGCGATGTTTTCAATACCCAACGGGATTTGACGGCTGGGATTGTCGGCAAATCCATCGGCCTTAAGATGCTGCCGCCTCATGTGGCCAATGCCCACCAAAAGGGGGACATCCACTACCATGATTTGGACTACAGCCCTTATACGCCAATGACGAACTGCTGTCTGATTGACTTTGACGGCATGCTGAAAAATGGCTTTAAGATTGGCAATGCAGAAGTAGAGAGTCCCAAGTCTATTCAGACTGCAACGGCTCAAATCTCGCAAATCATTGCCAATGTAGCTTCCAGCCAGTATGGTGGCTGTTCGGCCGATCGAATTGACCAAGTCTTGGCGCCCTATGCTGAGCTTAATTACCAAAAGCATCTCAAGGATGCTGAGCAATGGGTTTTGCCGGATAAGTGGGAAGAGTACGCCTGGGCGAAGACCAAGAAGGACATCTACGATGCCATGCAGTCGCTAGAGTATGAGATCAATACTCTCTTTACCTCTAACGGTCAGACTCCTTTTACTTCGCTGGGCTTTGGTCTGGGAACCAATCGTTTTGAGCGGGAAATTCAGAAGGCCATTCTCAATATCCGTATCAAGGGATTGGGAAGCGAGCACCGCACAGCGATTTTCCCTAAGCTGATTTTCACCCTTAAGCGTGGGCTCAATCTCGAGCCGGGAACGCCTAACTACGACATCAAAGAACTGGCTCTGGAGTGTGCCACTAAGCGTATGTATCCAGATGTGCTTTCCTATGACAAGATTATCGACTTAACTGGATCGTTCAAGGTACCGATGGGCTGCCGTTCTTTCCTGCAAGGCTGGAAGGATGAAAACGGTCAGGAAGTCAATTCCGGTCGTATGAATCTAGGTGTCGTTACTGTCAATCTACCGCGGATTGCACTTGAATCCGAGGGAGATTTGGATAAATTCCGGGAAATCTTTAACGAGCGGATGAATATCGCTGAAGATGCTTTGGTTTATCGAGTGGAGCGGACCAAGGAAGCCAGTCCAGCCAATGCACCGATTCTTTATCAGTATGGGGCTTTTGGCCAACGTCTGGGCAAGTATGATCAGGTAGACCAGCTCTTTACTCACCGTCGGGCAACGGTTTCCCTAGGTTATATCGGGCTCTATGAAGTGGCAGCAGTCTTTTACGGCGGTAATTGGGAGACCAATCCTGAAGCCAAGGACTTTACGGTGGCTATTGTCAAAGATATGAAGCGTCGGGTGGAAGAATGGTCAGAGCAGTACGACTATCACTTCTCTGTTTACTCGACACCATCTGAAAGCCTGACCGACCGCTTCTGCCGTTTGGATACAGAGAAGTTTGGGGTCGTTCCGGATATTACTGACAAGGAATACTATACGAACTCCTTCCACTACGATGTGCGCAAGAATCCAACGCCCTTTGAAAAGCTGGACTTTGAGAAGATTTACCCTGAAGTGGGAGCCTCAGGCGGCTTTATCCACTACTGTGAATATCCTGTGCTGCAGCAAAATCCCAAGGCTCTGGAAGCTGTCTGGGACTATGCCTATGACCGAGTCGGCTATCTGGGAACCAATACACCGATTGACCGCTGTTATAAGTGTAACTTTGAGGGAGATTTCACGCCAACCGAGCGGGGCTTCACCTGTCCAAACTGTGGCAACAGCGATCCCAAGACGGTCGACGTGGTCAAGCGGACCTGCGGTTACTTAGGAAATCCGCAAGCCCGTCCAATGGTCAACGGCCGCCACAAGGAAATATCAGCTCGGGTCAAGCACATGAATGGCTCGACTATTAAGTATGAGGGAGATTAAGATGGGAAAGTATCAATTGGACGACAAAGGAAAGGCTCAGGTGCAGCGTTTCCACGAAAAACATTCGCGGGGAGGCAATGGCAAAAAAGAGCGACTAGCCAAACTGCGTCAGCAATTTTTAGAAAAAAACAAGAAATAATAGAAGTCAGAGTGGGGCGCAAGGCGGTCTCACTCTCTTCGTATCAGGAGGCACTATGGAGCTAAGACGACCGAAACTAGAAGACAAGGAAAAGATTTTAGAGATGCTGGCTGACTTTGAAGCAGCTGGTAGCCGACAGGACGGCTTCTTTGGAGGAGCGGATTTTGTTTATGAGGACTGGCTGGAGACCATTCAGCTAGCTGAGGCAGGTCTAGGCTTGCCGCAAGGTTTTGTGCCTTACATCCAACTGGTCTCTTTTGCTGCGGATGGTCAGGCTGTGGGTTTTCTCAATCTGCGCTTACGGCTCAATGACCATTTGCTCCAAGAAGGCGGGCATATCGGTTATAGTATCCGTCCCTCTGCGCGTGGGAAAGGATTGGCAAAAGAGCAGTTGCGACAAGGCTTGCAAGTAGCCAAAAGTAAAAATATCAAACGTGCTTTAGTGACTTGCGATAGTGACAATGCTGCCAGTCGAGCAGTGATTTTGGCTAATGGCGGAGCTTTAGAGGATATTCGAGCTGGTAAAGAGCGTTATTGGATTGATTTAGATTGAGGATAGTTTATGAAGTTACGACGACCAACTTTGGAAGATAAAGATGCGATTTTAGAGATGATTGCGGAGTTCGATGCAGCAAAATCCTATATGCACGGTGGCATGGGCTCAACTTGGAAGCGAGCAAAGGATTATGAGGATTGGTTGCGAATTGTAGAGCAGCAGGAGGATGCTGAGAATCTGCCAGCAGGTTGGGTTCCCGCCATCCAATTTTTATCCTTTGATGAGACTGGCTTGCCTCTGGGTTTTTTAGCTCTGCGCTTGTCTTTGAATGACAAATTATTTGTGGAGGGCGGGCATATTGGCTATTCTATCCGGCCTAGTCAACGCAGAAAGGGATTGGCTAAGTTGCAGCTAGAGCTCGGGCTAGCAGAGGCTCGCAAGCAAGGATTGGAACGAGTGCTGATTACCTGCGATGAAGACAACGAAGCCAGCCGACGCACCATTCTCTCTGCTGGCGGTGTTTACGAAAATACAATCGACAGAAGTCAGCGCTACTGGATTGATGTCAATTAAGGAGGGAACATGGATCTAAGACGACCAACTTTGGAAGATAAAGACGCAATTTTAGAGATGATTGCTGAGTTCGATGCTGCAAAATCCTATATGCACGGTGGCATGGGCTCTGCTTGGAAGCAAGCAAAGGATTATGAGGATTGGTTGCGAATTGTAGAGCAGCAGGAGGATGCTGCCAACCTACCAGTAGGCTGGGTTCCTGCCATCAAATTTTTATCCTTTGATGAGACAGGCTTGCCTCTGGGCTTTTTAGCCCTGCGCTTGTCCTTGAATGACAAATTATTTGTGGAGGGTGGGCATATTGGCTATTCTATCCGGCCTAGTCAACGCAGAAAGGGATTGGCTAAGTTGCAGCTAGAGCTAGGACTAGCAGAGGCTCGAAAACAAGGATTGGAACGAGTGCTGATTACCTGCGATGAAGACAACGAAGCCAGCCGACGCACCATTCTCTCTGCTGGCGGTGTTTACGAAAATACAATCGACAGAAGTCAGCGCTACTGGATAGATTTGGAGGATGACGATGAACAATCCCAAACCTCAAGAATGGAAAAGTGAGGAGCTGAGCAAGGGACGCATCATTGACTATAAGGCCTTTAACTTTGTGGATGGCGAAGGCGTCCGCAATTCCCTCTATGTCAGTGGCTGTATGTTTCACTGTGAGGGCTGCTATAATGCAGCAACTTGGTCCTTCAACGCTGGCATTCCTTATACCCAAGAGTTGGAGGAGCAGATTATGAAAGACTTGGCGGAGCCCTATGTGCAGGGGCTGACCCTCCTAGGCGGTGAGCCTTTTCTCAATACAGGCATCCTCCTGCCCTTGGTCAAGCGGATTCGGAGAGAGCTGCCGGACAAGGATATCTGGTCTTGGACGGGCTACACTTGGGAAGAGATGATGTTGGAAACGGAGGACAAGCTGGAGCTGCTGAGTCTGATTGACATCTTGGTGGACGGCCGTTTTGATATCACGAAGAAAAATCTCATGCTACAATTTCGTGGTTCTTCCAATCAGCGCATCATTGATGTGCAGAAGTCCCTTCAGTCTGGCCAGGTAGTCATCTGGGACAAGCTCAATGATGGTTTGCAGGCCTATGAGCAAGTGGATCGAGATGGCTTGTTATAATCGTCTAGATTGGAGCAAAACTTTCAGTATAAAAATAGGACATTTTGTTCAACGTTGTCTACAATTTTTAAAGATGCTTACTTATGATGAAAGTGGCTCTCAGAGTTCATGAGCCAAGCTCTATTTTCCTTATCAGAAAAGGCGGTGCCAATGCCTTGGTATCGCTTTATTTTTCTGTGTTTTGGCTTGAATTCGATTTCAAAGTTGAAGTCGTTGACAAAAGAATAGGATTTTTTTACAATTATGTAATATTCTTAAGAATTTCTTAAAAAGCCATGTTTTTATGCTATAATAGACTAGAGTAATTTCGCACAGAAAGTAGTAAGGTGAATGTATCAGAGAGCAAAAAAGTCTAAAAAGAAAAACGATCGATTAAAAATAGTGAATAGCACCCTCTTGGGTGTTTATACTTTGTTAGCAGCCTTCTTGATTTTCACAATTTTCCGCTATCATTTTCTAGCTTTTCGCTATGTGAATATCTTAGTGACAGTCCTCATCCTAGCAGTGGCAGTCCTATTAGGATTCCTGATTTTCAAGGGTAAGGCAGGAAAGACCACCAGTGCTATTCTAATAGTAGCCCTGCTTGTGGGGTCAGTGTCTATGTATGCTGTAAAGGGTTTAGTCGACTTGTCGGCTGGCGTTAATTCCACTTCTAACTACTCTGAGTATGAAATGAGTATCGTGGTGCCGGCAGATAGTGATGTTAAGAACCTCAAGCAGTTGACAAATGTCTTAGCACCATCAGGCAATGACCAAGACAATGTCCAAGCGCTGATGAAAAATATCAGTCAGACACAAGGGCATGAGCTAACAGTGGATACAGCATCTTCTTATCTCGCTGCCTATAAATCGTTAACTTCTGGTGAAGTCAAGGCTATGGTCTTGAATAGTGTCTTTGAAGATACGATTCGTGGCGAAGATCCTGACTATGCTTCAAAAATTAAAAAAATCTATACTTATAAGATAAGCAAGAAGATTGATACAGCTATTGGCAAGCAAGATCCAAATGCAGAGGTCTTCAATATCTATGTCAGTGGTATTGACACTTATGGCCCGATTTCTTCTGTGTCACGCTCGGATGTCAACATTATCATGACAGTCAATCGTAAGACCAAGAAAGTCTTGCTGACAACCACACCACGAGATGCCTATGTTCCAATTGCGGACGGTGGCCTTAATCAGCCGGATAAGCTGACTCATGCGGGTATTTACGGCGTAGATGCTTCAGTTCACACCTTGGAAAACCTCTACGGTATTGATTTGAATTATTATGTCCGGCTAAATTTCACTTCCTTCCTCAAGTTGATTGACTTGCTGGGTGGGATTGATATTGAGAACGACCAAGAGTTTACTGTAGGAAATACTCATTATCCTATTGGTAATATTTCATTAAATTCTGAACAAGCGTTGACTTTCGTCCGTGAACGTTATTCTCTAAATGGCGGAGATAATGATCGTGGTAAGAACCAAGAAAAAGTCATTGCAGCAGTCATTAAAAAGCTGACTTCAACAGATGCATTGAAGAATTACAACGCCATTCTTTCAGGATTGCAGGATTCTGTCCAGACCGATATGAGCTTGGAAACAATGATGAATCTGATCAATACTCAGCTGGAGTCAGGCGGAAGTTATAATGTGACTTCTCAGGCCTTGACTGGAACTGGAAATACAGGTCTGCCTTCCCACGCGATGCCAGAAGCCAATCTCTACATGATGGAAATTGATCAAAATAGTTTGGCAGCTGCCAAAGCAGCGATTCAGGAAGTAATGGAAGGGAAGTAAAGCATGATTGATATTCACTCGCATATCATTTTTGATGTGGATGACGGTCCTAAGACACTAGAGGATAGCCGACGTCTGCTCGAAGAAAGCTATCGTCAGGGCGTTCGCACCATTATTTCTACTTCTCATCGCCGAAAGGGCATGTTTGAAACGCCTGAAGAAAAAATTGCAGCAAACTTTAAGCAAGTGCAGGAGTTGGCCAAGCAAGTTGCTGACGATTTGACCGTGCTATATGGAGCGGAGATTTACTATACTAGTGATATTTTGAAAAAGCTAGAAGAGGGGACATTTCCCGGTCTAGGTGGCACTAAGTATGTCTTGATCGAGTTTAGTATGAATACACCCTACAAGGATATTCACTCAGCCTTGGGCAATGTCATTCGCCTCGGTATGATTCCGGTAGTGGCACATATTGAGCGCTATCACTGTCTGGAAAATGACGAAGACAGGGTCAGCGAATTGATCAATATGGGCTGCTATATGCAGGTCAATAGTTCAAATGTTTTGAAACCAAAGCTTTTTGGTGATCGTTACAAATTTATGAAAAAGCGTGTTCAGTTCTTTCTAGAACGGGACTTAGTTCATTTCGTTGCCAGCGATATGCACAATCTCGATGACAGACCGCCTTATATGCAAAAGGCCTATCAGATTGTCGCGAAAAAATATGGCGCTGAGCGTGCGGAAGAACTCTTTAAGACAAACCAAGAAATCTTATTAAGTAACGAGTTTATTTAATCAATCAAACTCTGGAGAAAGTAAATACATGAATCAAGAAAATCAAATGATCGAAATCGATGTGTTGTCTCTGTTGAAGACAATTTGGAAACAGAAATTTTTAATTATCTTAACTGCCTTATTGACAGGTATTCTAGCCCTAGGTTATAGCGTTTTTATTGCTAAGCCTGCTTATAAGAGCACGACGCGTATCTACGTTGTCAATCGTCAGCAGGGCGAAAATCCTACCTTGACAAACCAAGACTTGCAGGCTGGTTCTTATCTGGTAAAGGACTACAAGGAAATCATCCTGTCACAAGATGTTTTGGCATCCGTCATTTCAGAATTGAAATTGTCAGGTTCACCATCTGACTTGGCATCTAAGGTGACGGTGACTGTACCGACAGATACTCGGATTGTGTCTATTACGGTTACGCATGCGGATCCAGCAGAAGCAAGCCGTATTGCCAATACTTTGCGCGAAGTTGCTGCTGAGAAAATCATCGCTGTTACCAAGGTATCCGACGTTACAACGCTGGAAGAAGCAGAAACGCCAAAAACACCGTCTTCTCCAAACATCCGTCGCAATACTATCATTGGAGTGCTTGCGGGTGGTGTCTTGATGGTCCTTGTAGTAGTGAGCGTGGAAATCCTTGATGACCGTGTCAAGAAGCCAGAAGATATCGAAGAAACCCTAGGAATGACCCTGCTTGGTGTCATCCCAGATATGAGTAAGGTAGGTTAGGAGATACAATGCCAATACTAGAGTTAGCAAAAAAGAAAAAACTTTCTATTTCACGGGTAGAGGAGTATTACAATGCCCTTCGGACCAATATCCAACTTAGCGGTGAAGATATCAAGGTGATTGCTGTTAGTTCTACCTTCCCAGGTGAGGGAAAGACGACAACTTCAACCAATCTTGCCCTGACCTTTGCCAAGGCGGGTCATAAGACACTTTTGATTGATGCAGATATCCGAAATTCAAAAATGCTAGGTGGAGTCTTTAAGAGCGGTGAGAAGGTTTCTGGCTTGACAGAGTATCTTGCGAGAAATACAGACCTATCTCAAGGACTGTGTGAAACGGATGAGGAAAATCTCTTCGTCATCACCTCAGGACAAGCGTCACCTAATCCAACGGCTCTTCTCCAGAGTGAACGATTTACCACTATGATGAGCGTCTTGCGCCGTCATTACGACTATATTATTGTGGATACGCCGCCTATTGGTATGGTGGTAGACGCAACCTTGATTGCCAAAGTTTGCGATGCTAGCCTTTTAGTCGTATCGACAAATGAAGTCAAACGGAAAATGGTTCAGAAATCTAAAATGCAGTTGGAACAATCATCCACACCATTCCTTGGCGTGGTCTTAAATAAATACAATGTCCAAGCAGACAAATATGGTTTCTATGGTTCCTATGGACACTATGGGGATAATTTGAGTAAAGAATAGAAAAAAATAAAGGGATATTATGGAATTAACACGATCACAAAAAAGAATTATTCTGATGATAGCAGATGCTGTTTTAATATATTTTAGTGGTTTTGTGGCATACTTCTTTTTATCTGAATATGTTTTGCTGTCAGATTTGAGTTTTGTACAAACCTTAACAATGACAGTAGTGCTCTATTTTTTAATTGGAATCAAAACGAAACTTTTTTCGATTATCAATCGTTACACGGACTATAAAACTCTCAGCACGATCAGTCTAACCTTGGTAGGTGCTTACTTTATTGTTTTCTTAGTAGAACTTGCGCTATCCTTGCATACAAGCTATCGTTTTTTATTGCTTAGTTGCATGTTCTCTGTTTTATTTACTATGTCCATGCGTCTTGGCTGGAGAATGTGGTTTAGTTTTAAAAACGGAACAACCTATACAGAGGTTGAAGAAAGCAAAGTAAGTAGAACGCTGGTTGTCGGAGCAGGGGATGGTGGAAGCCTATTTATTAAAACGGCTTTAAAAGAGTCACCTGAGTTAAAGATTGTTGCTGTTGTAGATAGTGATACCAGTAAGCAAGGCTCGTTTTTGCACGGTGTCAAAGTTGTTGGTACGGATAAGCAAATCCCTGAAATTGTAGCAAATTATGAGATAAGTCAAATTGTCCTAGCAATTCCTTCTCTAAAACCAGATGAGTATGAACGACTTTTTTCTCTTTGTAAAAAGACAGGTGCTAAAGTTAGTGCCATGCCAAAATATGAAGAAGTGGTTACAGGAAAGCTAAAAGTACATAAATTACGGGAAATTGATATTGCTGATTTATTGGGAAGAAAAGAAGTTAGACTTGATCAAACGAGTTTGCAATCCAATATTGATGGTAAGACAATTTTGGTGACAGGAGCAGGAGGCTCAATTGGTTCAGAGCTTTGTCGTCAGATTGCTCGTTTTTCTCCCGCTAGATTGCTACTTTTAGGTCATGGAGAAAATTCTATCTATTTGATTCATAAAGAATTACTTGCTCAATATGGAGATAAAGTCGAAATTGTGCCTCTTATCGCGGATATACAAGATCGAGAACGGATATTCCATATTATGCGTGAGTATCAACCTGATCGTGTTTACCATGCGGCAGCTCATAAGCATGTCCCACTGATGGAATACAACCCAACTGAAGCAGTAAAAAACAATATTTATGGAACTAAAAATGTGGCTGAAGCTGCGAAAGCAGCTGGAGTTGCTAAATTTGTAATGGTTTCTACAGATAAGGCTGTGAATCCTCCAAATGTCATGGGAGCTACAAAACGTGTGGCTGAAATGATTGTTACGAGTTTGAATGAGGAAGGGAAGACCTTGTTTGCAGCGGTTCGCTTTGGGAATGTTTTAGGCAGTCGAGGTAGTGTAGTGCCTTTGTTCAAGGAGCAAATTGCGAACGGTGGTCCAATTACCGTCACAGATTTCCGAATGACACGGTATTTCATGACTATTCCTGAAGCAAGTCGTCTTGTTATTCAAGCGGGTGCGCTAATGCATGGTGGAGAAGTTTTCGTGTTAGATATGGGTGAGCCAGTTAAGATTTTAGATTTAGCTAAAAAAATGATTACCTTGAGCGGTCATACGGAAGAGGAAATCCAAATTGTAGAAGCTGGAATTCGCCCAGGAGAGAAATTATATGAGGAATTGCTCTCTACTGAAGAGCGAGTTGATGAACAAATCTATGAAAAAATATTTGTAGGAAATGTTCAAGCTTTACCTAATTCAGAAGTAACAGCTTTCATTGATTCTATTTCCAAATTAGATGGAGCAGAATTGAAAGCTAAATTAATAAAATTTGCGCAACAGTAGGGGGAGATAAAGTATGTATAAATTTATTAAACGCATTCTTGATATTATTTTGTCCTTGAGCGGCATGATTGTATTATCACCTCTATTTCTTGTTCTGATTATAGCCATAAAGTTAGATTCAAAGGGACCAGTACTTTTTAAACAAAAACGTATAGGATTACATAAAAAACACTTTTTTATTTTAAAGTTTAGAACGATGCGGATTGACACACCTAAAGACACTCCCACTCATTTATTAGAAAATCCTGAACAATGGATTACGAAGGTTGGGAAATTCATGCGCAAAACATCTCTTGATGAATTACCGCAAATTTGGAATATTTTTGTTGGAGACATGAGCATCATCGGCCCTCGGCCTGCCCTTTGGAATCAATATGATTTGATTGAGGAACGTGATAGGTATGGTGCTAATGATGTGTTACCAGGATTGACTGGTTGGGCACAGATTAATGGTCGTGATGAACTACCAATCAAACAAAAAGCTGAACTTGATGGCTACTATGTAAAAAACGTATCCTTTGCTCTAGATTGTCGCTGTTTCTTTGGAACGATTCTAAGTGTTTTAAAAAGTGACGGTGTTGTTGAAGGAGGACCAAGACAGAAAGGGAAGAAATGAATTTTTCAGTACTAATGTCAGTATATGAGAAAGAAACACCAGAATATCTTCAGGCTGCTTTAGATAGTATTTTAGTAAATCAAACAATAATGCCAACTGAAGTGGTAGTAGTTGAAGATGGACCGCTTAATGATGGGCTTTACGATATTTTGGAAGAGTTCAGAAAAAAGTTTCCTTGTTTAAAGACAGTCCCTCTTAGAAAAAATGTCGGTCTAGGTGATGCATTGAATGAAGGTTTGAAACATTGTAGTTATGAGTGGGTGGCTCGTATGGACTCTGATGATATAGCCGTAGATACGCGGTTTGAGTCTCAATTGACCTTTATTAAGCATAATCCGGATATAGATTTACTTGGGGGAAACATTACTGAGTTTTTAAACTCTCCGTTAGAGGTTGTTTCAGAAAAAAAGGTTCCTCAATCGCATGATGAAATTGTTCATATGGCTAAGAGACGAAATCCTATGTGTCATATGACAGTGATGTTTAGAAAGCCCAGTGTTGAGAAAGCAGGAGGTTATTTACCGCTTCCATATGTTGAGGATTATTATCTTTGGGTACGTATGATTGCTACAGGAGCTAGACTAGCAAATATTTCTGAGACTCTTGTTTATGCTCGTGTGGGGAATGGGATGTATAATCGAAGAGGGAATAAAGAACAGATAGCAAGTTGGAATATATTAAATAAGTTTATGCTTACAAATGGTCTGGTTAATAAAAGAGATGCTTTTTTAAATCAAATTTATATTAGAATTTTTGTATATATGCCATCTGGTGTGAAAAAATTTATTTATGAAAAGATATTAAGGAAATAATATGATTACAGTATTGATGGCAACTTATAATGGAGAGAAATTTATAGAGCAACAGCTATATTCGATTCGTAGCCAAACACTTCCTGCAGATAGAGTTATTATTTTGGATGATTGTTCGACGGATAAAACGTTTGATATTGTTAATAGATTTATTCAAAAATATAATTTAGTTGCATGGGAAATTTACCAAAATGAATCCAATCAGGGGCACTATAGAACTTTTATCAATCTAACCAAAATGGTAGATAAGGGCTATACTTTCTTCTCTGATCAGGATGATATTTGGGATGATTGTAAAATTGAGTCAATGATGAAGGAATTTTATAATTCACAGATTTCAATGGTATTCTGTAAATCAAGGTATATCAATGAGACTGGTGAGGTTATTAAAGAATTGAATACAACTAGCAAGTCTAGAATTTATCCAGTAAAAAAAATACTTCAATCATGGCCGTCAGGGTATCAAACAGTATTTCGTTCAGAGGTACTGAAAACTATTATTGAAAATAAATATTTTGAATACCCTTGTTTTCAGTTTCATGATGTATTATTTGGTATGCTTTCTTGCTTATTCGGAGAGGTTGTTGAATTGGACACAATTCTAGACAGCCATCGCTTACACCTAAGTAATGTCACACTCTCTTCCAAAAGTTCATCTTTTCATAATTCATTAGAGGAACGACTAAACTATTATACAAAAATGTATAAAAGATATGAGGTTGTAACAAATCTCTCTACAGAAATTGAGAATTATGAAGTTAAAGAAGTAGCTGAGAACTATGGTAAATTATATAAAGCAAGAGCAGAATTTATAGAAAAGCGGACCTTTAAGTCAATTAGAGAGATGTATAAATTAAAACAATTTTATAATGGTTTTCGAGCATTTTTCAGTGATATTATATATTCATTAAGATTGCAGAGGCTGTTTGCTAAAATAATGAGGAGATAAAATGAGAGGGACATCTAAAATTGAGTGGGAATTAGCGCGTGATGATTGTTTTAAAGGGATGTATCAAACTATTTCTGAAACTCAATTAAAAAAATTACAAGAAGCGTATTTGTCCATGCTTGTTGATTTTGAGAAAGAGTGTGAGAACTATGGTTTGACATTCTATATGGTTGCTGGTACATTAATTGGTTCCCTTCGTCATAAGGGCTACATTCCTTGGGATGATGATATTGATTTGGTTATGTTCCGAGAAGAATATGAACGGTTAACATATTTGTTTGCGGAGAGCAAAAATTTTCAATTAATTTCACCTAAAAATGAAAAAAGTAACATTTTTAAATATACTAAAATTCAAAGCAAGTTTCTAACTTATTTTGATGTTTTGGGAGAAGGATTTAGTAAGAAAAAATATCTATATTTGGATATGTTGCCGATTGATTTTGTACCAGAAAATAACTTGGTCAGAAAAATTAAAGGGAGTCTTTTTCGTTTAGTGGATCTATCCTATAGTAGTTCTAGATGTTATAAAAAATATACACCACACCTCCATTATTTATCGAAATACTCAGATGAGTTAAGGGAAAATTTACTAATTAGAAAAATTGTTGGTTTGCCAGCAATTTTAATAGGACCACGAAATCTATATAAACTAATGGAAAAATTTTTGAAGTCTAATAAAAAAACCTCAAAAATTACTATTGCATACGGAGTTAAGGGTTATTTAGGAGAGGTTTTAGATTACGATGTTTTTTATCCTGCACGAAAGTACCCATTTGAAGGGAAGGAATTTTATGGACCCAATAGAGCTGATGAGTATTTAGCAAATCGATATGGTGACTATATGACGTTGCCACCTAAATCAGAGCAAGGTGAACGACATGTTCGGTTGAGAGATGATTGGGAAGAGAGTGTAGAGAGATAACGATGGCTATTTTATTAAGTCTAATGATATCGCTTATATTGTATTTTTATTTTTTACTAATACGAAAAGATTTATCTAATCCAGGTATTATCAATTTAGTTATTTGGTTATTTGCTTCATTAGGAACGATACACTTTGTAAATAAGTGGGGATCTCCTCTTAGCTTTGTAACATTATTAATCTTAGTAGTAGGGTTAATAATGTTTTCCGCAGGTGTGTCCCTCTCAAATTCATTTGTAAAAACTTCCAGCAAAAAAAGTTTTAGAAGTTTACCTCTAGTACCGATGTTTTTTTTCATTATTGTATTTATATTTTTCATTTTTGCCTATAGAATTTTATCAGTTGATGCTTTTAGGGTTTCTGTTTATTACTCCCAGATATCTGGTAAGCCTGTAAGTTCTAATTTATTTACTGCAATTGAGCGTGCGAGGTATATGATTACCAACTATGATTATTCTTTTTCAAAAGGAACAGCTAATATTCTTAGAGCCAATTACTCTCTAGGTATTTTGACGTTTACTTACTATTGTCAAGAGTATTTTTATGGGAAGAACCTTATTCAAAAATTTTTATTTTTATTAATTGCTTTAGCCTCGCTGTTTATTTCTCTTCTATCTACAGGTAGGACAGAATTACTAGGACTTGTTTCGGGCTATTTTGTAATTTTTATCTTATATTATTCCCGAAAATATATATGGTCAGGGGTCGAATCATCTAGTAAGCTACTCAAAATTATTCTATTGTATGGTTTAGGGGCAATTGCATTATTTCTTGTTGTAGGGGATGTTGTTTTAAATAGGCTAGGGAGTAGTCCATTAGATAATTTATCTAAGTATATTGGATCTCCGATAGCTGGATTAGATTATTTTATTAAGAATCAAAATTACTATCTAGAAAATAGATATTTTGGAGAAAATACTTTTATAGCTATTTATGGGACATTAAAAACTTTAGGAATTTTTCCTGAGCAATTATCACCATTTTTACCTATAATTAATTTTTATGGAACTACTAGTAATGTTTATACAGCTTACTATGTTTTTATAAAGGATTTTGGTTATAGTGTAGCAATTCTTGTTCAATTCTTTTATGGTATATTCTTTGGAACAATGTACTATATCATTAAAAAAAATCTGTTCTCTCCATTTTTGATAATGATTTATGGGTTATTATCATATGGGATGGTGATCATGTTTTTTCAAGAAGCATTCATTACCTTGTTGACGACACATATCGTACGTTTGATGTTTTTGTTAGTGTGGTTAGCCTTGATAAAGATATTATCTATATTTAAACTGGGCGTGCATATCAATATATTACGCAATCGTATCTAAGTATATTAGGAATATAGCAGAATGAATTTAATAAAAAAAATATATAAGAGTGGTAGAATTAGGCAATTACTTCACAATAGACTAGTTTTCTTTACATTTTTTCAGCTACTTCTTCAGCCTAAAACCGAGAAGTCATTGGAGATTTTACAAGTTTCCATTGATCAAAAGATTATGAGAAAGCTTCGTAAAAAATATAGAGCAGATATTGAATACTTCAAGAATAATGTAGAACAATTTAAACAAGAAGGACAAGATAATCGATTTGTATGGGTGTTATGGTATCAAGGGATAGAAAATGCTCCTGTTTTGGTTAAAAACTGTTTTGAATCTTTAAAGAGTAATCTACCTGAGGATAGAACTTTAGTAGCGTTAGATGAAACTAATTTGTCCAACTATATAGAGTTACCGACGTTTATCACTGAGAAATATGCAGAAGGTAAAATTTCTCATGCTCATTTTTCAGATATTGTCCGTATAGAGCTACTCTCGAAATATGGGGGAACTTGGGTAGATGCGACAGTTTTCATGAGTTCGCCGATTATTCATGACTACTTCTTTGATTCTGATTTATTTCTATTTCAAGAGTTACGTCCCAATACATTTGCTCATAGTAAAAGAATATCTAGTTGGTTTATGACATCGAACCCAAATAATGAAATTATATTATTAACGAGATATCTGTTGCGTAGGTATTGGGAGAAGAATAATAACTTGATGGATTACTTTCTTTTGCATAATTTTTTTGAACTTGCTATCGAAACCTATCCTGAAATTTGGGATGAGGTTGTTCCTTATAGCAATTCACACCCACATATTTTACAATTTAAGTTATTTGATGAGTACAATGACAAGCATTGGAAAGAATTATCGAGTCTAATAGAAGTTCATAAATTAACATATAAGTATGAACAAAAGGATTACAAGGGAACGTATCTCACTAATGTGGTTCTCTAACAGCACAAGGAGGGTATATGGTAGTTTCAGCACTTATTTTTGCAGGTGGTTCTGGCTCACGGATGAAGACAACGACAAAGCCAAAGCAATTTTTAGAGCTATATGGCAAACCTATCATCATTCACACGATTGAACATTTTGAAAATCATCCAATGATTGATCAGATTGTAATTGTTTGCATTGAGGGATGGATTGATTATTTAGAAAACCTGTTGTTGAAGTTTCATATTAAAAAAGTTGTAAAAATTGTTTCTGGAGGTACAACAGGACAGATGTCTATCTTCCATGGATTAGCTGCGATGTCAGATAATATTCAACCAGAAGATATTATCCTTATCCATGATGGTGTTCGTCCTTTGATTGATGCAGATATTATTACAAATAATATAGACTGTGTGCGTAAACATCGTACTGCAATCACCGTTAAACCTGTAATTGAGACGGTCATTCAGGTCAATGCAGAAAATGCTATTACAAATGTTGTAGATCGCGATTCTTGTCAAACAGCAGTAGCACCTCAAAGTTTCTTTCTTTCAGATATTTATTCGTTACATTTAAAAGCACAAGAAGATGGGTTGATAGATATGACGGATTCAGCTACCTTGGTACGCTACTATGGCTTGGAGTTATTTACTGTAATGGGAGGTCCAGAAAATATAAAAATCACGACGCCATCCGACTTTTATATTTTTAAGGCTATTTACGAAGCACGAGAAAATCAACAAATATTTGGATAAATGATGAATAATAGAATAATACAAGCTGATATTGAAGAACTGGTATTGACGAGTCCAATTTTAAAGGAATTTCAAAAAGGAACTATTCTTGTAACAGGTGCAACAGGATTACTAGGTAATCAAGTAATTCGTACTTTGCTTGAACATAATAAAAGAAATCAAGCAACAGTGACTGTTGTAGCTTTGGTTAGAAATAAAGAAAAAGCAGAGAAATTATTTAGTGATGTTCTAAATATGTCCCATTTTAAGTTACATGTTGCGGATATACAAACTCCTATCGAAATCACAGAAACTATTGATTATATTATCCATGGTGCAAGTGTAACCGACTCATCTTCTTTTGTGACATATCCAGTTGATACCATCAAAACTGCAATCGACGGAACGAAAAATCTCTTAGATTTAGCAGTAGAGAAAAAGGTAAAGGGTTTCTTATATCTTTCTTCTTTGGAAGTATATGGTTTTCCTGATCCTCATCGGGGAATGGTGTCAGAGGAGGATTATGGCTACTTGGATCCTTTAAGTGTTAGAAGCAGCTATTCAGAAGGAAAACGGATGGTTGAGTGTCTATGCGTGGCTTATTTAGAACAGTACGGTGTCCCGATTAAAATAGCCAGATTGACACAAACCTTTGGCTCAGGAGTTTCTTATAGTGATAATCGTGTCTTTGCTCAATTTGCACGTTCTATTCTTGAAGGAAAGAATATTGTTTTAAAAACAACTGGAGAGACAGTGCGCAGCTATTGCTATACATCGGATGCTGTTCATGCTTTATTCTATATCTTACTAAAAGGTGATCATGGGCAGGCTTATAATGTTGCTAATAAAATGACTGCTATTTCCATTCGAGATATGGCAGAGCTTGTTATTACAAACTTTTCTCAAGGGAAATCAAAATTAGTATTTGATATTGCAGAAAATCCTGAAAAATTAGGATATAATCCCGTTATGAAAATCGAGTTGGATACAAACAAATTAGAAAGACTAGGATGGAAGCCCAAAGTAGGAATGGAAGACATGTACAATCGATTGATTAAAAGTATGCGAATTGATCGTAAAAAAATTGAGGAGAAATAATGCCTTCAAAACTAAAAACTATTGTAACCAATTTCTCATATGTCATCATTTCCAATCTTTTAACGGTACTTGTCTCTTCTATTGTTGTTTTGATTTTGCCAAAAATCATGGGAGTAGAAGAGTATGGATATTGGCAACTTTATATTTTTTATCTAGCTTATGTTGGATTTCTACATTTTGGCTGGGTTGATGGTATCTACTTAAGATACGGTGGCTTGGAGTATGACGAATTAGATAAAGAAACCTTTTTTTCTCAATTTCTGTTATTGTTAATCTATTTAACAATTATTGCTATCATTTTACTGGTGGGAATTCCTTTATTTGTGAAAGATAGCAATTCTCAGTTTGTATACAATCTCTTAGTATTAACTATGTGGGTTACGAATCTTCGATTTTTGTTTATCTATATTTTACAAATGACAAATCGCTTAAAAGAAAGTTCCTATATTATTAGCAGTGATCGGTTACTATATTTATTGTTGCTGCTGGTATTTATTTTATTAGGGGCGAGAAATTTCCAGATGATGGTCTATGCAGACTTCCTAGGAAGATTGTTTTCTTTAGGATATGGGATATATCTATGCAGAGATATTGTTCTCAATTCTTTGTCTAATTTTAAGTGGGCCCTTTCTGAAGTATTTTTAAATATTGGCGTTGGAATTAATTTGATGCTTTCGAATATTGCTAGTATGTTAATTATTGGTACGGTTCGGATTGGAATTCAGAGAGTTTGGGATATTGCTACTTTCGGGAAAGTATCATTGACACTTAGCATCTCTAACTTGATGATGACGTTTATCAATGCAATTGGCCTTGTAATTTTTCCACTATTGAAACGTACGAAGAGGGAAAATCTTCCAAAAATTTATGATGGTTTGCGTAACAGTTTGATGTTGCTAATGTTTGGAGTTTTGCTTATTTATTATCCTTTACGACTTGTTTTGAATAAATGGTTACCTGCTTATCATGATTCATTGATTTTTATGGCTCTAATTTTTCCAATGTCAGTATATGAAGGGAAAATGGCTCTGCTGATTAATACTTATCTAAAAGCTTTACGTATGGAAAAGACAATTTTTCGAGTAAATTTATTTGTGATGTGCTGTAGTTTTATTTCAACATTTATTACAGCGTTTTGGTTGAAAAATTTGACATTAACAGTGCTCTCTATTGTATTTTTATTGGCATTGAGAAGTATTATGGCAGAGTTAATCTTGTCTAAAAAAATTACGATTAGTGTTAAAAAAGATATTAGTACTGAGTTAATGATGACATTTATCTTTATTACAGTTAGTTGGTTTTTACCTGTTCCCTTAGGCTTTACGGTGTATTTTATCGTGTATCTTATCTACTTTGTCAAAAAATATACTAACATAAAAGACTTTAAAAAAATTATTATAGATTTGTAGGTGGAATAATGAAGAAACATTTGCTTGCTAAAAGTTGGATAAATGTTTAATATTGATTTATTTTAAGAACCCGTGGTGCTAGTTAAATTCAAACTACAAGAAAAAGCCCAAAAGGACTATACTGTAAGTGACGAAACAAACAGGAGGTCGTCCAAATGAGCTACTTACAGTATACCGCTAAATCCCATCATTTGCAATGGAATATGAAGCAATTATCAACTATTTGTCATCATTTTTATTGCCATTATTGTCCTGATTCATTGAAACATCGTCGGAATGTCAGCTTGTCAAAAGTTTCGGATGAATCTCTATTAGTCTTATTGGTATTGCAAGCTGAACTAGGAATCAAATCGCAGCGCCGTTTTCACCGAATCTGTCAATTATTTTTCTGTGGTCAAATGCTGGAAAGAAGTCGCTTCAATCGTAGATCAAAGCAATTGATCTGGTTAGTACAACTGATTCGTCAGGCTATGAATGACCAAATCTCCCCCAATGCGATTGCCATCGTTCATAGTTTTCCTTTACCACTTTGTCAGCCTGTTCGCAATTTCCGAAGTACCATTTTTGAAGAGACGGCAGATATTGGTTATAATGCCTCTAAAAATTTATGGTTCTATGGTTTCAAAGTCAACATGCTGGTTACTTTTTCTGGCTATATTCTAAACTATGTTGTCACGCCAGCATCTGTTCATGATATCCAAGTCGTGGATGAATTACTGGAAGGATGCCAACAATCTATGATTTTAGCAGACTTAGACTACCTCAGTAAGGAATTGAAGAACGCTTGGAACAGAAAGGCTATCACTTATGGACACCTTGGCGACAAAATATGGATGGTGCAAGGGAGCACAATGACTGGAGACTACTAGCTTTGAGGCGAACTATTGAAACTCGCTTTTCTGAGTTATGTACCCTATTTGATATTGAACATACTTTAGCAAGAGGCTTGTCTGGCTTACAATTGAGATTAGAGCAAATTATATTGGCCTACAATCTGAGATATTTTGAATTTAACTAGCACCACGGGTTAATATTAAATATTTTTATCATCCCCCATGACAATGAGACTGATGAATTAAATCAATACACTTTATAAATTTTATACCGAAAACTGTTGCCTTTTCAGAATAATTCTATCTGATCGCAAGAGGATGAAAGGGAGAAGTGTCATGTTTAAGGAGAGATTATCAATTTTTAATTTCTTTTGGTTCTCTTAGCAAAAAAGTAGTATAATAATTTTTAGTAATTTATAGGAGTATAAATAGAACGAATGACACAAATTTTAGTTACAGGTGGTGCAGGTTATATCGGTAGTCACACAGTAGTGGAGTTACTAGCAAATGGCTATGAAGTTGTAATTGTAGATGATTTTTCAAACAGTTCTCCAGAGGTGCTAGAGAGATTGAAAGCGATTACTGGAGCAGAGATACCTTCTTATCAAGGTTCTATTGCAGACAAAAAGTTTATGAGTCAGGTATTTGAGGAAAATCATATTGATGCAGTGATTCATTTTGCGGCATATAAGGCAGTTGGTGAGTCTGTACAAGAACCGCTAAAGTATTATGACAACAATGTCGGTGGGACTATAGCCCTTCTCAATGTGATGAAGAAATATGATGTAAAGCATATTATTTTTAGTTCTAGTGCCACAGTTTATGGAATGAATAATATTTCACCATTGACAGAGGATTTGCCGACTTCAGCGACAAACCCTTATGGATATACGAAGTTAATGATGGAGCAAATTTTAACAGATGTTGCTGCTGCAAATCCATATTGGTCTGTGACGAATCTTCGTTATTTTAATCCTATTGGAGCTCATGAGTCAGGTTTAATTGGGGAGTATCCAAATGGAATCCCTAATAATCTTATGCCCTCTATCACTCAGGTTGCAGTTGGTAGATTGCAGGAACTTAGTATTTTTGGTGATGATTATGATACACATGATGGTACAGGTGTGCGAGACT
Organism: Streptococcus cristatus; assembly: GCF_001588905.1. Lineage (GTDB taxonomy): Bacteria > Bacillota > Bacilli > Lactobacillales > Streptococcaceae > Streptococcus > Streptococcus cristatus_N. The sequence continues at coordinate 23,184 of NZ_LAWH01000001.1, forward strand.
ATATTCATGTGTTAGATTTAGCAAAGGACCATGTTTTAGCTGTGAAGCATAATTTAGAACATAAGGGAACCGCTGTTTTCAACCTTGGAACTGGAACTGGCTATAGCGTTTTGGATATGGTTAAGGCTTTTGAATGTGAAAATGGAGTCAAGATTCCTTATGTAATCAAGGAACGTCGTCCTGGAGATGTGGCTACTTGTTATGCAGATCCTAATAAGGCATATCTTGTCTTAAGATGGAAAGCTGGAAAAAATCTACAGGATATGGTACGGGACTCATGGAGATGGCAAAGACTAAATCCAAATGGTTATGAAGTAAAAAAGTAGAGTGAGAGGTTAGGTTGTCTAATAAGTCATTCTTATTTCAAGTTATGAGTTAGAGCGATTGTATTTCTTATCGCCCCTAAAATATTAGCTACTTCTAAATTTCAACATAGTAAAGGATTTAATCGTAAATGATTATCCAAAAGGTTACTCCCCCAACCCCCAAAATGTCAAAAATATTCCCTGAAATGTCATTTTCTAGTGACTAACCTTACCTTTTGGCTCTTAAATGAGACAAGTTAAGATTCTTGTCCCAAAACCTCTTCTTTTTGCGATAAACTAGTGTTAAAGCAAAAAGATTGGAGTTATAATGGAAATTCAAGAAATTTATAATCAATTCAGAGACTACTATGGGGAGCTTGAGGTTGAGTATGCTCATTGTCAAAAGGCTAGCATAGAGTGGGAAAGCCTGCATCTGCGTTATCTGATTTACTATTTGATGCGCTATGGTATTGGGGAGATGAAGTTTTTTAATGCCTATCATTATCGGGCGGCTTATCGCTGGTATTTACTGTCCTTGATGCTGAGATCAGCTTGATATTTAGAGAGTGGGACAGAAATCGGTAATTCGTTAGAATTCGATTTCATCGTCCCACCTCCGCACAGTTGAGTAGGGCTGTA
>NZ_LAWH01000010.1:0-63801 GCF_001588905.1 Streptococcus cristatus
CTAGGACTTTTGTCCCAGCCTCTTTTTTGAACTCATTTTTACCTATAAATAATTTCTAATATATTGCTTTTATGATATACTATAGATGGATAAAGTCATTTGAAAAGCTTGAAATATCTCTCTTCAAGCTCTCTTTAGAAAGTGTGATCTTATGAAACGAGTCTTTATTATCTTTTCTAATCTTTTTGTCACCAGCTTTCTTCTTTGGATTGCCTTTATTTCACCAAATACGCTTATCCACCGAAGTCTCCCTGTAGTAGGAGTTCTTAAACAAGAAAGAAATATCACCAATGAGGAGCTTTCAGCCAACTTAGATCAGTTAGCAAGGGAAAGCAATAGTGTAATCGCTCGCCAGATTCAACAAACGGATTCGCAAGGTCAGATCAAGTTCTCCTATGATATCTACGGAGAGGGAGAGCTTCCAAAGGGCATCAAAAAAGCAGATAAAGAAGTCGCTTCTAAGAAAAGCTTACTTACCAATTACTATATACTCTCAGGGAAGTTACCACTCGAAAAGTTGGATCAAAAACTACACGAACTTGCTTTCTCAAAGACTTTCATGAATAAGCCTAATCTCTTGCAGAATTTTATGGCATTTTTTGGTTCCAGTTCCCAATCCTTAGCCTTGGTTATTTTTATTCTTAGCTTTAGTGCATTGACCATTATTCAAAAAACACTTGAATTGAGGAGTGCAGGGATTCGTTACATTGCAGGGATGAGACGGTACCAACTCTTTGGACGTTCTCTCATGGAAGACAGCAGAGAGCTGCTTTTAGGATGTATTGGAGCCGGTGCCTTAGGATCCATTTTGATTTATTGTTTACAATTAACCCCCTTTGCCTATTCCTTCATCATTTCGAGTAGTATCATTTACAATATGCTCTTACTCATCGTATCAGCTCTCCTGTCCTTTATCTTTGCTTTCAGCATCCAGACGGTGCACTTGGTTAGCCTTTTAAAAGGGAAAATTCCAGTAAAAAGGATTTTAGTTTTTCTCTTTACCTGTCAATTTCTCGCTGTTGCTCTCATTGGCCTTGCTATCCATCGAGTCAGTATCTATGGTTCTGTCTGGCAGACTTACCAAGAGGGGAAAGTGGCTTGGTCTAAAGAGACGAATTGGGTTCAAATTGGTGTAAATCGGGAGGATTTTTCACAGAGTACAAACAAAGAGACGCAAATTGAGAACAGAGCCAAATGGTCTAAGCTCATCGAGTCTGGCATCGAAAAAGGTGGTCTCTTGGTCTATCATCAGCTCGCATCTTTTGATTCAAAAGGCTTCATGAATGATCCTAGAACAGGGAGAGATCTTTCGATCACAGATTACGATTCTCTTGCCAATACTCTGTATGTCACTCCAAATTACCTTGATATCCAAAGGATCTCAGTTTCCCCTGAGGAAAAAGAGCGCTTGAATCACTTGCAAGCTGGAGAATTTGGACTCTTGCTCCCTGAAAAGTTGAAAGGGCAAGAAGAGGAGTTGAAAAAACGCTATGAAGATTATCTGACTCCTAAAGATAATCAAGGAAAGAGCCAGTTACACATGAAAGCACGGATGACCTATCTTCCTAACAACCAAAAACGATTTATCTATAATAATACACCTCTGAACTATCAGCAATTCTTAACCGATCCGATTTTGGTTGTTGTTCGACCTAGAAGTTTTGGTGGCTACGACAATCCTTATTTCTCTCATCTTAATTCTTATCTGTATTTTGATGGACTTGAAAAAAGCAAGAAGCTAATAGCTGAGCATGGGCTTGAAAAAAACGTGAGTCAATACGACTATGCAGCGGCTGTCTATCAGCAGATGATGCAATCCATTCAATTAGAGAACCTCATGGCCATTGCTGGCGGTATCTTCGGAATGGGGACCTCCATTCTACTCTTTAACACCATGAATTTCCTCTATTTTGAAGAGTTTAGAAGACCGATATTCCTGAAGAAGATTGCGGGCATGGACTTTTTGAAAATTCATAAAAGTATGCTCGTATCAGAGATTACCATGCTGCTATTAGGTAGTGTCCTGATTTTCTTTCTCACACAGGAATGGTGGATCGCTCTCGTCACGCTTTTATTATTTACGATTAATGCTTGGCTGATTCTCCTTTACCGCTCGCACAAAGAAGAGCATTTCTTGCCCATTATTCTGAAAGGAGCCTAATATGATAAAAATAGAACACCTGGCAAAATCATTTGGAGAACGAACTGTCTTTCAGGATATCAATCTGCAATTTGCAGCAGGAAAAGTCTATGCCCTAATCGGAAATAGCGGTTGTGGCAAAACAACCCTGCTCAATATCCTGGCTAAGCTAGAACCTTATGATAAGGGAAGCATCAGCTACCGAGGGCAAGAGCTTAAGCAAATCAAATCTCATCACTTTTTCAAAAATGAATTAGGCTATCTCTTTCAAAATTTTGGTCTTCTTGAAAACGAGACCGTAGCGGCCAATTTAGAACTTGGATTGATTGGTCAAAAATTGACTAAACAAGAGAAGAAGCAGCGAGAAGAAGAAGTCTTAGAAAAGGTGGGATTGGATTATCTCACACTCGGTCAAAAAGTCTATGAATTATCAGGCGGAGAAGCGCAACGTATCGCCTTGGCCAAAGTCATCCTCAAGGATCCTACCTTGATTTTGGCAGATGAATTGACTGCAGCACTCGATCCCGAAACTTCACAAGAAATTATGAACTTACTGTTATCATTGAAAAAGCCCGACCGTTTGATGATTCTTGCAACGCATAACCCAGCGATTTGGGAAAAAGCTGATGAAGTGATTCGGTTAAATACTATCTAAGTAAAAATACTCTATGATTAAAAATCGTAGAGTATTTTCTGTGTATGTCATAATTTTAATTATGTAAATCAAAGCTTATCTAGAGCATTCTTTTGCTCATCATTGACAATGTGGGTGTAAAGGTCAGTGACTTGTGTACTAGCATGCCCTAGCTGGTGACTGACGAGAACTTGAGATTTGGTTGCATCATACAAACGTGTAGCAAGTGTATGGCGGAGTTTGTGGGGAGTCACCCGCACTTTGAAGTCCTCAGAATACTTAGCCACCATTTTTTCGACACTGGAAGCATCAATTCGATTCGGAGTGCCACGGTATTCAGTCAAAAAGAAGGCTGTATCCGTCTTTTCGGCCTTGTATCGTTTGCTCCGAATGCTCAGATATTTCTCTAAATAGGGCTTAGCAAAAGCAGCAACGTTGACAGAGTCCCTTTTTCCGCCTTTTCTTGTCACTTCAATAACCATCATTTTGAGATTAATGTCTTTCAGGTCTAGATTAACAGCTTCAGACAGACGAACACCAGAGGCAAGCAGCAAGGCAATGATGGCTAGATCTCGTTCCTTGTTTTTGTTGAAAGAGGACAGGGCGCGATTAGAGAGCTTCTTAGGGTACTCCGTATCGATATATCGGAGAAATTCCTCGGTTTCATCTCCTAAAAAAAGCTTCTGCTTAATATTCTCTGCACGAGCAGCCAGAGTTTCTTTTTTCTTCTTAGTAGCAACTTTTTTCATTACATTTCGATAGAAGTAGGGCTCACCCTGCTCGTTTTCCACTTCCTCAGTCAAATATTTGTAGAGGCTGGACAAAGCTGACAGAGTCCGATTGATGGTTGTCTGGGAAACACCGTTTTGTGTCGTGTTGGCATTGAGGAGCGGCCGCTCTCGCAAATACAGAATGAAGGCCTCCATGTCTTTCTTGCTCATATTTTCCAAGACAGAAAGAGGAATCTCAGCAATCTCTGAAGCGTCAGAAATATCGGAGTCTAAAACCCAGCGAAAAAATCGATCGTATTCTTTAAGATATTCATACAAGGTCGTAAAACTATAAGGTACCGCCAGCTTGGACTGATAGTACTCTAGAACGTACCAGGGCATGATTTGCTTCAGCTTATCAATTCGTTCCAATAAAATCTCGCGTTTCATTCAATCTTCCTCATAATTTTTCTATAAAAGAAGTATAGCATATCTAGATATATTTTTCAAGAAAATTATAGTTTTTCGGAAAGATATCAGAGGGGAGATATGTGTCCGACTTTGCTAGAAAATAGATAATAAAGAAACAAGACAGAATTGAAAAAACAAACTCTGTCTTGTTTTACCTAAAATTTATTCTTCTAATTCGATTTTTTGAAAATAATCCAGTTGCCATTTTTGTGTTGCCCGAGCTGCTTTATTTAAATTGCTGCACCAGGACGGATAAAACCGCATAGCCATTTTTCCTTTACAATCCTTTGTAGAAAGAATTTTTTTACTGATAGCCACCTCTTTGGGAATTATAAATATACCGCAATGACGGTCGTCGATGACGACAATAACCAGTTCATCTCCCAAGTCCTCATCGCTATAAGGAATATTCTTGTTGTCTTGGCCTTTTTTCCAAAAGACTGTAAAGTAGCCTTCTTTTTTGGGTGTTTTCTTTGCCAAACGGCATCTTTTATATTCTTGATCATCCTTTGGCTTAATCAAAATGTTTTCATAGTCTTCATTCCATCTTTCATTTATCAGATCAAAGTCACCATAATACCTATGAAGAATGTCTGTCATTTTCATTGTTTTATTGTCTTTCTAAATTTTTACCGAAATAAAATTATGTAATATAATTATTAGAATAAAAACTCCCGAATTAAATCAATGACTTGATCATTTTGCGGCAGAGATGAATGATGTGCAGTCTTACCTGTGATGACGACCTCTCTGTGCGAAGCGATCTTTCCTTTATAAATCAAGCTCCCAGCTTCTACACTGCTTCTATGGACAATTCCGTCACCATCCCGGAAAAATATCCCTAAAATCGATAGATGCTGCAGCTTCTTAGGCAGTTTTTCCTGATTGGCTACAAAGTCATCTAGCATCGCAACTCGATGATTGAGATTTTTCTTATTCAGATTATAAGGGCTGCCAATAGTCAGGAGCTTTTCCATCTCTAACCCAGAATAGTTTGCAAGATATTGCTGCAGGAATACTGTATAAATTAGGCCACCGTTTGAATGCCCCAGCGCCTTAAAACTGTTAAAAGAGTACTTCTCTCGCAAAACAGTCAAGGCAGCGTCAAACATTGCCGCCTGCTTCTTGATATTTTTGTAACCATCGCGATTATTCTGAAAACCGACCACAAAAATGGGGGTTCTGTCCTTTCGCTTCAAATGCCCACGATAAGTCATGTGGCCGTCATTCCAGACTTTGATACGAATGAGACTATGGTGAGGATGCTGGCCGTGATTGAGCTTTCTAACCATTTTGTTAAAACGATTCTCTGTTGCTGAACTGCCCGGAATCATGATAATTGGCTGAATATCAACTTTGCTAAAGGGCAGATGGCTGATGGGATGGGAAGTGAGCTTCGCTTGTATGTCGTTATAAAGCCGAATTAGGTACTTAATAAACTTTTTCATTTCTTTTTCCTAAGTGTATAAAACAAGTTACATAAAATAAATTATGTAACTTGTTTGCGATTACTTCCGTTTTTTCTTGTTTTTCTTCATTTGCTTGGCCATTTTATTCATGCTGCGGCGCATGAGAAATTCTCCTGCTTTCCCTTTGAGGCCACCGCCAAAAAGTTGGCTCATATCTGGCATTCCTGCTCCGCCTAGGGCAGATAAATCAGGCATACCGCCTTGTCCCATCATGCCTTCTAAAGCTGACATATCAGGCATGCCGCCCGGCATATTTTTAGGTAGATTGTTAGGATTGAGCCCCATCTGTTTCATCATTTTGTTCATATCTCCAGATAGGACACCCTGCATCATCTGTTTGGCTTGGTTAAAGTCTTTGATAAACTTATTGACTTCGACAAAGCTATTACCAGAACCAGCCGCAATCCGACGACGACGACTCGGGTTGAGCAGATCTGGATTTTCCCGCTCAGCTGGCGTCATAGAAGATACGATGGCACGCTTACGAGCAATTTCTTTTTCATCTACTTTGATGTTCTTTAGAGCAGGATTATTGGCCATACCTGGCAGCATCTTGAGCAATTCTTCCATAGGCCCCATGTTCTGCACTTGGTCCAGTTGGTCGATGAAATCATTGAAATCAAAGGTATTTTCCCGCATTTTTTCAGCCATTTCAAGAGACTTTTTCTCATCGTACTCTTGAGCGGCCTTTTCAATCAGGGTCAGCATATCTCCCATACCGAGGATACGGCCAGACATACGGTCTGGGTGGAAGGTCTCGATATCGGTAATCTTTTCACCAGTACCAGTAAACTTGATTGGTTTGCCGGTAATCTGACGGACGGACAGTGCCGCACCACCACGAGTATCCCCATCAATTTTAGTCAGGATAACCCCGGTTACTTCCAGCTGATTGTTAAATTCACGGGCTACATTTGCTGCTTCCTGACCGATCATAGCATCGACCACCAGCAGAATTTCATTTGGCTGTGCTAAAGCCTTGACATCAGCCAGCTCCTGCATGAGTTTTTCATCAATTTGTAGGCGACCAGCCGTATCAATCAGGACATAGTCGTTGTGATTAGCCTTGGCTTGCTCCAAACCTTGACGGACAATCTCTACTGCTGGAATTTCTGTCCCCAAGGCAAAGACTGGCACATCAATCTGTTGGCCCAGTGTTTTCAGCTGATCAATAGCCGCTGGACGGTAGATATCCGCCGCAATCATCAAAGGACGAGCATTTTCTTCTTTCTTGAGTTTATTGGCCAATTTACCCGCAAAGGTCGTTTTACCAGCCCCTTGCAAACCAACCATCATGATAACAGTCGGAATCTTTGGTGACTTGATAATCTCGGCAGTATCAGAACCTAGAATGGCTGTCAGCTCTTCATCTACGATTTTGATGATTTGTTGAGCTGGATTGAGCGTGTCAATAACTTCGTGTCCAATAGCTCGCTCACGAATCTTTTTAATAAAGTCTTTAACAACAGGCAGGGCAACGTCAGCCTCCAATAGAGCAAGACGGATCTCTTTGGTCGCTTCCTGGATATCACTCTCAGAAATTTTGCCCTTTCTGCGTAGGTTCTTAAAGACGTTCTGTAAGCGTTCAGTTAAATTTTCAAAAGCCATAAATTTTTCTCCTCTTAATTATCAAATGATGAAAGTGGACAGGTTTCTATCCGCTCTATTCTCGGTTATCAATACTGGACAAAACCGCAAGCTGCTCCTGCAAATAGGGATCATCAGGGTATTTTTCCATAATCTGGTCGAAAATCTGACTTCTGACGATATAGTCAGAGTACATGTGCAGTTTCATTTCGTAGTCTTCCAGAATTTTCTCTGTCCGCTTGATATTGTCATAGACAGCTTGGCGGCTCACATTAAACTCCTCGGCAATCTCAGCAAGGCTGTAGTCGTCCGCATAGTAAAGCTCAATATAGTTCATCTGCTTGTCGGTCAGCAAAGCCGCATAAAACTCAAACAGAGCGTTCATTCGATTTGTTTTTTCAATTTCCATAAAGAATATTATACCAAATAATCCCTTTAAACTCCACTCTTTCGGTAGGTTTGAAAATAGAGAATTATAAAAAACTGCCGACCGACAGTTTTTATAACGTAATTTAAATTATGTAATTATTTGTTTTCTAAATAAAATTCAAAGCGTTCGCCGACATACTGGCTTTTTACATATTCAAAGGCCGTTCCATCATCAAAATAAGAAACTTGTGTCAAGCCTAAAATGGCATGACCACGGGGAATTCCTAGGTATTTAGCGATTTTCTCCTTGGCCAAACGGGCGTAAATGGTCTGTTGGGACTTGCCAATTTTATAGCCGTGCTCTTGCAGGGTTTGAAAGAAATGGCTGGTCACTTCTTCTTTTTTGAAATTTTTTATAAATTTCTCTGGGATCGAGGCGACCTCATAGACTACGGGGATATCGTCAGCGTAGCGAACCCGTTCCATGCGGATGATGTTCTCTGTCTTATGAATGCCCAGCTTTTCGACTTCTCGCTCGCTAGGCAGCGTCCGACGGTAGGAAATCAGCTGGCTGGACGGTATTTTCCCTTGAGACTTCATAATTTCTGTAAAACTAGTCGTTCCACGCATCTTTTCCTGAACGCGTGTACTTGCAACATAAGTCCCGCTACCGACTCGACGCTCTAGCACTCCTTCCTCCACCAGAAGCGTAATAGCTTGGCGCAGGGTCATTCTGCTGACCTCGAAAGTTTCAGCAAGATCACGTTCACTTGGTAAACGCTCGCCAATCTCCCAAACCCCTTCGTCAATATCTTTTTTTATTTGATCATGTATTTTCACATAAGCAGGTAACATCAATAGCCCTCTTTTCTGATTTTAAGCAGCTTTTTATACATTTATTGTATTATCAATTAGTTTAAAAGTCAAACTAAATATCAATCATTGTAGGGAAATCCTATTTGATTATCATTCTTTAGAACAAATGTCCTAGCTTTTCATTTATTTTACTTGCAGCTAGCCCTATAACCTTGGAAAAATCCGATTTTTGTGATAAAATGAGGGGAAAAGATTACTTCTTTTAAGAAAGGGAAAAGATGACAACTACAACTGAATTGCAAGATGTTGAAAAAATCATCGTGCTTGATTACGGCAGCCAGTACAACCAGCTGATTTCACGTCGCATCCGTGAAATTGGTGTATTTTCTGAACTTAAGAGCCACAAGATCACAGCGGATGAAGTCCGTGCTATCCGTCCTGTCGGGATTATCCTTTCAGGTGGACCTAACTCAGTTTATGAAGAAGGTTCATTTGATATTGATCCAGAGATCTTTGAGCTGGGGATTCCAATTTTAGGGATTTGCTACGGTATGCAGCTTTTGACTCATAAATTAGGCGGGAAAGTATTGCCAGCAGGTGATGCCGGCAATCGTGAATATGGTCAATCCAAACTGACACGTGCTACTTCTCCTCTTTTTGAAGGTACACCAGATGAGCAGCTTGTCCTGATGAGCCACGGTGATGCGGTGACAGAGATTCCTGCAGACTTTGTTCGTACGGGTACATCTGCAGATTGTCCTTTTGCATCTATTGAAAATCCTGACAAGAAAATCTACGGAATCCAGTTCCACCCTGAGGTTCGTCATTCTGAGTACGGTTACGATATTTTGCGCAATTTTGCTCTCAATATCTGTGGTGCTAAGGGCGACTGGTCTATGGATAACTTCATCGAGATGCAGATTCAAAATATCCGTGAAACAGTCGGCGACAAACGTGTTCTGCTCGGCCTGTCAGGTGGTGTTGACTCTTCTGTTGTAGGTGTCCTCTTGCAGAAAGCTATCGGCGATCAATTGATCTGTATCTTTGTAGATCACGGTCTTTTGCGTAAAGGCGAAGCTGATCAAGTTATGGAGATGCTAGGTGGCAAATTTGGTCTTAACATCATTAAAGCAGATGCAGCGAAGCGTTTTCTTGACAAACTTGCTGGTGTATCAGATCCAGAGCAAAAACGTAAAATCATCGGAAACGAGTTTGTTTATGTCTTTGATGACGAAGCAAGTAAGCTAAAAGATGTAAAATTCCTTGCTCAAGGAACACTATACACTGACGTGATTGAGTCTGGAACTGATACTGCTCAAACTATCAAGTCACACCACAACGTTGGTGGACTTCCAGAAGACATGCAGTTTGAATTGATTGAACCATTGAACACTCTTTATAAAGACGAAGTCCGTGCCCTCGGTACAGAGCTTGGTATGCCAGACCACATCGTATGGCGCCAACCATTCCCAGGACCAGGACTTGCTATCCGTGTCATGGGTGAAATCACTGAAGAAAAACTAGAAACTGTTCGTGAGTCTGATGCTATCCTTCGTGAAGAAATCGCTAAAGCTGGTCTTGACCGCGATATCTGGCAATACTTCACTGTCAACACTGGTGTTCGTTCAGTCGGTGTTATGGGTGACGGTCGTACTTACGACTACACGATTGCTATTCGTGCCATCACTTCTATCGATGGTATGACAGCTGACTTTGCCAAAATTCCTTGGGAAGTCCTTCAAAAGATTTCTGTACGTATCGTAAATGAAGTGGATCACGTTAACCGTATCGTCTACGACATTACAAGTAAACCACCTGCAACTGTTGAGTGGGAATGATTTATAAACATGATTTGAAGTGAAATGGTTGATTTAACAGCATTTTCAGTTATTATAAAAGGTTAAAAATTAATCAAAATTGATTGGTTCCCCACCAAGAATCCCACCAGAAATATTCTGATGGGATTTTTTATATTAAATTCTATTTTTATATTAAAAGAGTTTATTAGCAGTTCTTTCTGCAAAATACATCATAACACCAACAATTAATGCCGTCAAAACAGGAATCTTGAATTTAAATGCTGAAATCATTAACTTAACACAACCCAAATTCCATTTCGGCCAAATTGATGAGAAAGAATTGTCAGATAAAATCAAGACCGCGCACCGTAATACAGTGAGAATGATATTAAAAATCATAGCTTATCAACACCAATCCGATTTATTACCAGAAAAGTGGGAGATTGAACATATCCTTCCTTAAAAATGGCAATCAAGTTATTTCCAAACGAATTCAGATTCTGATGTCAAAGAATTGGTTGAACATATTGGAAATAAAATTCCCTTTGAAAAGAGGCTCAATATTATCGCAAGCAACGGATACTTTGTTAAGAAAAAAGAAAGCTACAGGAAATCCAAAGTTGGTATATTACTCGAAATAACAGCAATTGGGGACTTGATGAAATTAGAGAACGTGATATTCGTATTTCTGATAAATTAGTTGAAATACTGAAGGACTGAAGCTTAAACCAACATGAAACCAATATTGCAGAATCGTTAACATTTATCCCGGAAGATCGATCTCCAGCCTATCTTGAATTTTTAAAAATTTTCAAAATGGAAGATTCAAATGAAGCAAGAGAAAAATTTTTGAGTATATAAAAAATCAACAAAGCACTTTGGCCGGTAACACATATTATGTTACAATCAACTAAAGTGCTTTTTGTATATATTTATCAGCAATTATTAATATGTTTATCTATTTGTATCTGCTTCCACATTAAAAAAGTTTTTACAAAATTTTACTTATACACATAGAAACTCTGCTACAGCAGATTTTGCAACAATTCTTAAAAATGTAATATTATATTTAAAACAACTAATTTAAATATTAAAAACACCTTCCTCAATAATTAGTTTCAAAAAACCTACACTTGTATATGCTGCATAACTTTGATAAACATCATTTTTTTCTGAATTTGCAAAATCACAGACGCTCTTAACGGCAAGAAAGTTTTCTGGCTTGGGTGTTGAAGTATTCATACATGAAAAATACATTCCATATATTTCCATTTCAAGTCCTAACAATTTCCTAGTCATACTTTTGGGTTTTTCCAAAACTGCTGAATCTCCTACAACAGCTGAACCTGATGCAACTGGACCAATCTTCATTTTTAAATCATGATTAGGAGCTTTCCCTTGAAAACTCTGTTTAATACCAAATAATTTCATTGGCATGTCGGTGATTTTCCTTATCTTCGAGTGAAGCTCTGGTTTAACGGCAATCGCACTATAATCTGGACGGAATCCTTCTTCTACTATTTTTCCACTTTCATAGTTCCATGACTCACTAGCCACCATTATATCACCAAGACCAATCTCCCCTTCGACCCCTGCAGCAATTCCAGTCATACAAACATTTCGAGGTCGAAATGTTTGTATGATCTTTTCTGTAAACTGAGCCATCGCAACCATTCCCATTTTATCATCTGTTGCTAACAAAAGTTTTTGTCCATTGCTTAGTTTTGCTTCATAGTAAATAGAGCTATCTCCCACAACATTTATCGGGTTATAGTCTACAAAAACTTGCTTTACGGCATCAAATTCTGGACTATTCAATGCCGTAATAATTGCATAATCGTAGAGATAACCGCTTTTATAATAATAGCTAGGAGTAGACTGTTCAATTGTTTTTATTTTTGCCAATAAATTTTCACGCCACTCCTGAGTCGAAAAATCAAATTTTATTATCTCAGTAAATGAAGAAGAGAATATCGGATTTCCTTGATCAAGTGCTTCAACGTCTGCTGTTAAACCAACAATATATTTAGGCCTTACAATCTTTGTACTTCTTTGGAGTTCCTCCAACAAGTCAACTGAATTTTTTAACTCTGGATTATCTAAACCAAATATTTTAGGTATAACTAAATCTAAAATCAATAAATCAAATTCATATTTTTTTATGAAACTTATAGTGTCATAAATTCCAGTCGCAACCTGAATTTCCCATTTTTTTTGATCAAAAACTTCTTTTATTTTAGAAATTTTGTTTTCATTGTCATCAACTATCAGTACTTTCATTAAGTTCTCCTACTAACTTTGTTAAGTTCTCAAACCAGCTTTTTGAGGACGAGCTATAATATATAATCTCAATAAAATTTTTATGATATTTTTCCTTTAAAATAGTTCTCATTTGAGAAATAGTGATTTGTTCTTCCCCAAAACTTTCATATTGAGTTATAATGATTGTTTTTAGATTAATCTCGCGTTGTAGCATTTCTTCTAAAATTTCCATTCCAGCAAAATTCCTTATTTTTCCACCACCACTATTGGTGTCGATATCGAAAGTTGGCAGGGTCATATCAAGAAGTAGCAAATCAAAACTAGAATTTCTCAGGGATTTGACACCCTGTTGAAATGATCTTTTTTCTGAAAATGTTAAATTGGAATACTGGCTATTTAAACGTTCTATAACTTGAGAACTTTTATTTTTATCATCCTCGATTATTAGTATCTTCACTATACTCCCCCATGTTAATAATAACTTCAAATTCTTCAGAGGTTACTTCAAATTTAAAAGTTAGCTTTTTCTGCAAATTAAATTTTATTATTTTGTACAATTTTGAATACCCTGATCCGCCCTCTTTCGTTAGCATTGGAATATCGAGACTACTATCAATAACTTGCAATTCCTTTTCTAACTTCTCAACTGATTCTTTTATAGTTGCCTCTTTATTACTTAAGTAGTTATTTCTAAATTTAATAACCGAACAATCGTCTTCATCAGTTATCGAAGCATTAATAATCAAATCCTCACTTTTAATACCACTATGCTTCATAGAATTATTAAATAAGATAAGGAGAATATCGATGTAAAAAGGTAGTTCTTTGCTTGATATACTATAGTCCTCACTTAAATTTAAATTAAACGTAACTTTTTCAAAATCCGAATTTATTTTAGAAATAATATTTTCCGAAACAGAAATCAAATCTTCGCTTCTGACAATAGTATCTTCAGAAATTTGTGAGCGTTCAAACCAGCCCGCCACTTCCTCTAAAGCAATTTGAATTTCTGTCTTACAAGAAGCTATATTATTTTTAATACTAGGAACTTCTACACCGTTTGTAACCAAATTAGATTCTAATGTTGTCAGTTTATCAATAAAATTATTTGTAATATCATTTTTTATTAAATCCTGTAACTTAGATACCTTGTTATCAATTTTTTTCCAAATATATTCTACAATTATATCGTAGATTTGCTTTTGATTACTTAGCACCTTAACTTTGTCATAAACTTCTTTTTCCAGATCGCTGAAACTTTCGTTTAAGTTAAAAATACCGGAGTCAATCCCTCTACTTTTATATTTAATTTGCAAGAGTTCTTGCTTAATAGAAGATATTTCATCATCTATCGATTTTGAAAATTTATCTAAAATATCAGATATCTTTCCATACTCGACTCCAACTATGTCTCTTATGTGTTCATTTTGAGCATAAACTTCTGAAGAATCCGATATTTTCTCGGTTATCAAGTAATAGTTATTAAACGGCTTCCTTATCTGCCCCTGTAGAGTCCCATGCCTAATTCTTGTGCTAAGATATGAGTCTAATCCATCGTCATCAAATAAAAATTTATTAACTATTCTCTCAAACAAACCTTCAAGTGCTCTCATTTTAGGGGTATATTCTTCTAAATTTAGTAAAAAATATTGATTCCCATCACTTAAATTTATTGTTTGCTTTGGAATATATTCAATTTCTCTAGAATCCGCACTATCGAAAAAATCATTGAAAAATTTTTCAAAATCATTCTTATTTTTTTCATATATTTTTTCGCTATCAACAGTTAACTTACTTTGGTTAACCGATTGAACCAGTTTCTTCAATAGCACCTCTTGAGATAACTCACTAATTTCTTTTGTATATTTATTATCAAAGTCTTCTTCATTTTCCTCGTTCAATTTGCTGAGAATACTTAGACGTTCGCTAACTACTTGTTCCTCAGATTCAAATAACAATGCCATATCAGATAAAAAATCACGTGTACAAATACGCTCTAATATAAACCTGACCCTATCTTTATTACTAGTTGTAATTTTAATATTAGAAGGATAGTCAATTGAATTACCTTCTAAGTAATCTTCGAAAACATATTTCAGTCTATCTGAGCCACACAGCTTTGCAAATATTGGTACCTCAAGTTTTGACAAATCTAGATTACGATTTTCTGCATCAAAAAAATCTTTCATCTCGTCTAACGGGTACATAAAAATAGCATTTGGGGTTCGGAAATATGTATCTGCAAATTCTAATACTACATTTCCCAAATCTCTTTTTCCAAAATAATATTTATAGAGGAAATACCTCACCTCTTCTTGATACCAGTTAGGTAGTTTCTGTCTTTCGATTACTTCAATAAGAATTTTAAAGTCAGTAATATTAATTTCTGACTGCCTCAACAAACTTAAAACCACCTCAAATTCTAGTGCGGATTTTAGATTCTCGAACTTTTGATCAGTTATACTTGCAAAATCTATATTTGATAATGCACTTGTTTTAGAGAGAAACTCTACAGTTTCTGAAATATTGCCAACATATTTCAAATAAGAGAAGCCAATGTACCTATCATACAATTCTATACTTATATCATCTTGGCTTCCATTTAAAAATTGTTTTAAATACAACAGAACTTGATTGAGTAAGTCAAAATTACTATATTTTCTTGTATAAAAGAATAGTTTGCTAACATATTTTTCAAAAGAAGTTTGACTAAAACTCTTTACTGATCGATAGCAATCAATAATATCTACCAAGTCAAAGATATAAGCTGAATTTAAAATACCCTCGTCATAATCTCCCTCACTAATCTGTAATGAAGTGTAGTAGGACAACATATCGAGGCTCGATTTGCTTATGTAAAACTCTTTTATTATTCTACTAATTGGATCTAGGCACTGCTTGTAGTTTCCACAATACAAGTTAATTTCTAATTCCATAAATTGAATATCAATATCTTTCATATTTTCAATAAATTCGGAATCTTCAAATAAAAAATGTTTAATTCTATAATCATCAAACTGACATAAAATATCTATAAAATTCTTCCGAATTCTTTTCTTTATATTTTCCGGAAAATTCAATAATAACTTTACTAAAATATTGAATCTATCTATTACAGAAAGCAATGTGGATGTTGATAATAACATTCCAACCATTTCTTCATTGTCAGTTGGGAAATTCTCAAATGAAGCGAAAAAAGAGAGTATAGGCTTGAATGTAGGGTGTACATTCTCAATTTGCCTTTTACTTGTTTTACTATAGAGAACTGGATCAGTCTCATCTACCATTTTATTGACTACTAAAGATAGTAAATATGAATTAAAGTTTAAATAGCTACTTTTATTCTGAATTTGATTTTCATAATATTGTTGAAGCTCCTTTTTTGAAAGATTATTTTTGTTTTTCTGAATCAATAATTCATTCTCAATGCCCCACAACGAAAAACCAAATTTCTCCTTTATTTGAGTTAAAATGGCTTCGCCAAAATCTGTTCCTTTCTTAAAAAAAGAATCTTCAAATTCCAATTTAAGTGATGAATATTCATTCAATTGTTTTTTATAGAAGAGAAGTTCTAAAATATACCATTCCATTTCTTTCATAAAACCAACAGAGTCTACATTAAGTACCCAAAGATCTTCTACCTTTGTAATATCTTTAATAATGGTATTTTTAGAATATCGTAAAAAATACTCATTGGCAATAATTGTTGTTCTAAAAAAATCCCTTTTAAGTTCGGAGTTGCTCGATTCTTTTATTTTTAATATGTCTTTTATTGATAGTTTTTTCTGAAAGGCTTTTGCCTTAAGTTTTGGCAAATTCTGCTTATTTGTAACATGCTTTTTCATCTTTGAACTCATCCTCTATCTCCAGACATTCTATAATAAAATTCTATAATTTAATATTATTATACTACTTTTTCACTCGTTATGCTAGTTAATTTTTAATCATCTCAGGTTATAAGCAAATATAATTCGCTCAATTCTCAACTACAATCCTGTTAATCATCTAGTTGGTGACTAAATAACAACAAAAATAGTAGAAAGGTCTGCTAATCGCGTTTCAATGATTCATCTCATAACCAAGAGTTCCAACAATTGTCTTGTATAACTCCTCCCATATTTTGACGTAATGGGGTCCAAAGATAGTAACCTTGCTGTTTTAAATGATTTCTGAGTTCATAACTAAGATAACCTAAATATGCTAATACCGTTAAGAACAATTTTCTAGTAAGTCATCAACGGCCCTAATATTATCAGCTGAGCTACGTATCACAATATAATTCAGACTATAGCCTGATAGAGTGACTTATATATACTTTAAATCCATAGAACCAAATGTGCTTAGAGAAATTACAACCAATGATGGCTAGTTCATTAAAATCATATGATATATGATTACGAACAGGTTGACAAAGTGATTAAGGAAAACTATCGATGATGACAGTGCTATTTTGAGAAATATGAGTTTTTATTCCTTTCCATATGATTTGAACTTACCAAATTTATTGTCTTGACCATAGATTATATCGACTTCTCTCAAGGAGACACACTAAAGGAAAGAGTTTATATATCCGATATAAATAATTTTGTGATTTAATACCTAGTTCATCCTGTAAAATAAGTAGTAATTAATTACTCTGTTTACAAGCAAGTGTTAATTGTTTGAAGCAACTTATCAACAACTAAACGAATCTATAATGATATAAATAGAGATAAGGTATTATAAAAGATATAAAATCCTTCATCATTTTGTTAAATTTGAAATATATACATTTTAAAAATAGCTCAAGATAAATCTGGACCTCTTTTCTTTTTATTTATACTTCATCTTCACTTCCTGCATCCAATTTGGAAGGACTTTGTTTAGCTCCATATTAAGTTTGAGCTTGCTTCCAGAAAATTCACTCGTTGCCTTAGTTGTGTCAAGTGTTTTTACGAGATCTTCCCTGAATGGAATTTCTTCTGGCTTTTTCAAGTCATAAGATTTAAGTGATTTAGTAAGTAGTTGATTATCTAATCCCCACTCTGTCGCAAATTCTTTTACAAGATTCATTTGTCTGTTTTCCTGCCATGCATCACTGTTAATTAATGAATTAAATGTTTCTGTACTTATTCTATCAAAACGTTTAGGACACTCTTCTCCTGAAATCACCTTGAAACACTACTCACATCTATGGGATGGCGCTGATGAAGTTATCAGTAATGAAATGGTAGGAATTATTAATGTTTCTTTCCCATCTTCTAGCTTAGTACATTTCAATGGGAACCAATCAATTTCAAAATAACATTCCCACCAAAAACCCCACCAAAGAATTACTAACTCCTTAAAAAGCCTATTAGATAGAGATTTCCAAGGAGTCTGCAACCGTTGAGTGGGAATAAGAAATATGAAAAACCAGCTAGATTCTAGCTGGTTTTTTAGTTATATTTTTAAAGACAGTCTTATTGACCTAGCAGGCCCTTAAAGAAATTAACGATTGCATTCCAGATATTGCTAAAGAAATTACCGCCATCTTCAAGAAGTCCGTTTGCATCAAAGTTAAGGTTGATATTATTGAAGGTATCACCAGCCTTTGAGACAATGCTGTTTTTCAGGTCGGTGAGCGTCTTTGTGAAATCAGAATTTGTGATGACTCCGCTATTTGAAAGATTGACTGCAAAGTTAATAATCAGATTGATTTGGTCAGCTGTGATTGAACTACTGAGACCGTAGTTCTTCAGTGTTTCTTCAACGATTTTACGGACATCAGCTTCTGTCAAGTTGCTGCTATTCTTTTTAGCATTGGCAACAGCTGTTTTTATATCTGTCAAAGCCACATTCAATTTATCAGCATCGTAACCTTCCTTGCCCTGGTTCTCGGCGTTGATATTTGAAAGTGCGGATAATTCTTCCTGAGCCAGATCTTTATTTTCTTGAGGAACGCTCGCTCCATTTTCCTCCAGTGAGTAATAGATACCAGCCAGGGCGCTTTCTCCAGTTACAGGGATAGGTGCTGCTACTGTGATTTCTGCATGCTGTACGCCCAAGGTGACTGCCGCATTGCGATACATATCCTCTGTAACCTTGGTGATGTTTTGCGGCGTAACAATCTTAACTTGAAGTGGCTTCTTGTTGCCCAACTTCTTAATCTTAACAGAAGAATATAGCTGCAAACTAGGATCATTTGCCACATTCATAATTTTTGAATAGACATCAGGTGTCATTGTTTTCAAAGGTTTAGAATCGCTCGATGCATTGTAGCCTAAGAGCTGAAGCGTTTGCTCTTTTTGACTATCATCCAAGGAATAGCCCAAGACATACTCAGGCTGAACATAGGTTTCGTCAATGACTTTTTGAACGTTTGTGTCAGCAGTTACTGTGGATACGGTAAAGAGCGTAGCTAGAAAAGCTCCTGCCGTTAGTAATGTTTTCTTAAATTTCATTTTACTCCTCAATCTATCTCTAAACAATAAGGTTTTAGAGAAGTTTCGATTATAATCAGCGGATTGCGCTGTCATACTAAATTAGGAAAGGAAAACTTTCCATAGAACAAAATAGTATAAAATGCTTAAAGTTTTCTTATAGACAAAGAATAGCCTTCATTTCTTAAAATTATTTGCCCCAAAGAAAGTCAATCAATAATCTATCGACTTCTGGATTTTCATGCAGCTGGCTATGCTGGGCCAGAGGGCCAGTCACTCGTTTTTCCTGATAGGACTTGGCATTGTCAATTACAAGATACTTGAGACTGCGAGAAGAAACGTTTAAGACGGAACCATCTGATTGATTTTTAAAATCTCCATAGATATTGAGAACATCCACTTGATCTTGCGGATAAATTTCGCGCAAGCCTAGAAGTTTTTGATAGCTATCACTCATGGCGCTAGGTTCCCCTGTTTTGGAATTTAGAATGGTCAAATTAGCCGGCAAATCCATGCCCTCCAAACCATTGACATGATTGGCGATATTTACCTGCTTTTGTAGTTGTGGAAGTTCTTCATTTTGAGCGTGCTCCAATAGGTAAAATAAAATAGACATATTTCCCATAGAATGTGCAACAAAATTCATCTTTTTAAAGCCATATCTTGCTTGCAACTCTCTGACAACTGCTGCCGCATACTCTCCATCCTGAGCATAGTTGGCATTTCGATTGTCTTTGAACTCAACCATAACAATTGGATTGATAGCATCTTTTGTTATCTCTCCTTTCAAGCTTACTTGAGCATGACTATCAACTGTAGCTGTGATAATTGTTTGAGTAACTCCAGCTTGTCTGGCTGCTTCTACCATATGCTTTTCAGCATTGGCACTCGATCCATAACCGTGGAAAAATAGGGTCGGAGTCCTTGACTGAATATAGTCACTACTATTTAACTCTCTTGTTTGCAGCTTGGACACTAGAAATAAAGTGACAAGAGCAATAAACAGAAAAGTTGAGAGTGCTATGATAGACCGTTTACTCATTTTCCACCTCCTATCTTGTATGGATCGTATTATAACATTTCTAATAGCCTTAAACAACTAAAGAAGACAGTGTTCTATTTAAAAAGAATTCAAAGGAACCTAATTTGTATTAAATCGGATATGTTTTGTTTTTATTCGTATTAACTTGAATAAAAAATCATCGCACCGAGAACTATCATGTTATTCAATTTTATCGTCATACCTTCTCTTATAAAGCTTTTTAGCTTTTTGCGTGTACCGTCTGATGAAGTCAGTTTTAGCTTCTGTGTAAGCATCACGATTGTACTCATACTTTTTCCATAAGATTAATTTTAACTGCTCGTAGTCTTTAGCGACAGCTGGATGATCTTTCAGATAGTCTCGGAAATAGAGTTCATCATGGTCTCCATAGTAGCGCAAATGCAAGTGAAAAATACGCTCCGCAAAACCTTGCAGTGTATAGCCCTTGTTAAAAGACATGCGACCTTCTGACTCTGACATAAGCAGGTAGCCATGCTCTAGCAATTCTCTCTTGATGCTCCCCATATCTTCACTTCGAGGAACTTCTAAAAGAAGGTCTATAATCGGCTTAGCCCATATCCCCTCAATAGATGTGGAACCAATATGATACATTTCATACAACTGATTTGCTGGCAAAAAACTTTGTATTCTTCTGCTTTCCTCCTGATACCAAGCTGCCCAGTTCTTATTGTGCTCCTCTAAGAAAATCGGGAACAACTGCCATAATTCTTCTAAAGACATATCTTCTAGGGCTTTTGCCATGTGACTTCTCCTTACCTTGTATCAAATGAGAATTAGAGTAAAGACTGGGAATCCTATCCTAGCCTCAGTTTTTATTACCAATAAAGCAAGCCATAAGTCAGTAAAACGCTGATCATGCTAAAAAGTGAACCGATCAGATAGTATTCTGCAAAGGACTGGCTTTCCGAGATCTTATTATAGCGGGCAATAGATTTAGCTGTAAAAACTAACCCAATGGCAGTAAACTGCCCGAAAATAAGGGAAAGTCCCATAATCAAGCGCTCCAAAATCCCAATCATTGCACCAGCCCCCGCAATAGTCTCTCCGCTGTCTTCTCCTGCCTGATACTTGCTGAAGAAGAGTTTAAAGAGGATATTAATCGGCTTACCAGTAAGGGCGAAGAAAAAGAGAGCTTGCAGCATGAGATAACGATCAGACAGCCAATTAGGTGCTGAATTTTGCTGCTGCCCTAAAAGAAAATAAAGAGCAAAAATACTAATTAAATGCAAGATCTGATCCAGTATAAAGGCAAACTTTTGAGCATGATGCTGGACAATCAAAGAATTCAGCTTATATTTCAAGAGGTCAATAAGCGCATGACTGAGCCAGACCAAGGCGAAATATAGCAGATACTTAGGTAAAATTATCCCTAAGAGCAACAAGGGCAAGAGAACAATTCCCAAGTGGAGAATCAAAAAATGCAACCGCCGGCTTTTGAGGTCGGCCATTTTCTGACTTTGAAGCTGAAAATCAGCTAGTACATGAGCCAGCAAAGTCAGTACAAGAATCGGATTCTGCATGAAAAATTCTGAAAATCCCATAAAATTTGTCATTGTTCAGCCTCCTTTGCTGCCTGTAGAATCATTCTCATAGCTAAACGGCGATTTCTCAGATAGATCTTCAGACCAGACGACTTGAGCCGCTTACTAAGCGCACTGGGACTAATCTGCAGCAGCTCTGCTATTTCCCCATGAGAAAAATTCTCGTCATAGATATATTCCATGAGCATCCGCTCGAGCACCTCTCTCTGGCTAGCATTCCACTTGCTCTGGATAAAGGACGCAGCCGCCAGCACCGTATTGACCGCCTGACTGAGCTCTTCATCTCCTAAGGATACAGCTATGCGACTGCTTCCATAATCATTTTTTTCGTGGACTGCGTTAATAGCTGCGCGTGCCCTCCAGTAGGCTGGACCGTCCGAGCCAATACTTTGCTCTCGATTGATATCCGTCACAATCTCACCCAGACCAAGACCAAAGCGAATCGGGTGAGGAAAGCCTAAGGCAATCTGATCAATGAGCCGCATGATCTCAGGATTAGGCCGCAGCAAAGCCTGAAACTCGTCTCCAGTCGTTACTGTAAAAGGCGACACCAGATAATCCCGATAATCCTGGTTCAAGACTGCCATCAATTCCTGCAACTCTTGCTGCGCCTGCTTGCGGTTTTTTAGCTGTTTGGATTCGATCAAATCTCCAATAAGAGCAATATAAAGCATAGCTGACCAAACCTCCTTTAAGTCCATTATAAAGGAAAATTTTAAAAATGTCTATTACAACGGAAAGTTTTAGAAATATCCATTAGAACAGAAAGACTATTTATTCTTTTTAGCTGCTGGTAAGGCAGGATAGGCAGCTTCAATCAGATTACAGAGAAAGGCAGCATCTTCTACTTCTTCTATATGAAGCATTGGCTTTGCACCTGGATAAGGGAGTTCATAGACTAGATTCTCTAAGAGAGTCAGAGCAGGCTGGACTGGCTTGAGCAGCAAGCGATTGTCATAAATCCCGCCAAATAAGCGACCTCGATAATAGAGCAAATATTCCCCCATCATCTTGCGAAAGCTGATTTCTTGGCCTAAGCCTTGCAGCTGCTTCAGGATAAAATCCAAATATTCTTGGCTAGACGCCATCGGAACACCTCTATTCATTGATACTTTATTATATCAAAAATGGATGAAGATTGCTGATGTATCTTCTTCAATCTGCAGTCTATCTATTCTAAAATAAGTAAAAAAGCTAGACCTTATAAGTCTAACTCTTTTACTTCTTATTTTTTTAAAAGCCCTTCCTTGACCAGAAAGTCACGCGCGACGTCTTCTGCTTTCTTGCCTTCAATGCCAACTTGATAATTCATCTGGCTCATCTGGCTTTCTGTAATTTTACCAGCCAGCTTATTGAGAATACCTTCCAATTCAGGGTGTTTTTCTAGCAGTTCAGCCTTCAGGAGAGGTGCCCCTTGATAAGGAGGGAAAAGATGTTTATCGTCTTCTAAAATCTGAAGTTGATAGCGCTCAATTTCAGGGTCAGTTGAGTAGACTTCCATAATCTGGATATCGCCTGATTGAATCGCATCATAGCGAAGGGCTGGCTCCATAGTTGACACATTGAGATTGAGTCCATAGACAGACTGCAAGCCCTTATTCCCATCTTCACGGTCGTTAAATTCCAAGGTAAACCCTGCCTTAAGCTTATCTTGGACTGCTTTAAGATCAGAGATGGTTTTAAGATTGTATTCTTTAGCAACACTCTTAGGTACTGCAATGGCATAGGTATTTTGATAAGCCATGTGATTGAGCAAGACTAGATTGTCCTGTTTTCTGATTCCATCACGCGCTGCTTTAAAGACTTCTTCAGCATCATTGCTGACCTTTGGAGCAGGTTGCAAGAGAGTTCCAGTAATCGTACCAGTAAACTCAGGATAGATATCAATATCACCTTTTTTCAGTGCTTGATAAAGGAAGTCGGTTTTACCAAAGTTTGGTTTGACCGTCACAGTCATATCCGTATTTTCCTCGATGAGGAGTTTATACATATTCATGAGGATTTCTGGTTCTGGACCTAATTTCCCAGCAATAACCAGATGATCCTTGCTTTGTTTTGGTAGCAAGCTTGGCGTGTAAGAAGCGCCTAGTCCGAGGATTAAGACCGCAAAAGCTGTAAATACCGTCCGAAGCTTAGCCTTTTCCATCCATTTAAGGAGACTGTTGAAAAGAATTGCCAAAACTGCAGATGAAATTGCTCCAATCAAGATCAGACTGGCATTGCGACGGTCAATTCCTAGAAGGATAAAAGAACCTAGCCCACCAGCTCCGACAAGGGCTGCCAGAGTCGCTGTTCCGATAATCATTACCGTTGCCGTCCGAACTCCTGACACGATGACGGGCATAGCTAGAGGCAGTTCAAACTTCTTGAGTCGCTCCCACTTAGTCATCCCAAAGGCGATTCCAGCTTCTTCTAAACTAGGATCAATCCCATTCAAAGCCGTGACAGTATTTTCTAAAATCGGGAAAATAGCGTAGATCACCAGGGCAGTCAGTGCCGGCAGTGTACCAATCCCCATGAGGGGGATAAAGAGCCCCAGCAAAGCCATTGAAGGAATGGTTTGAAAAATTCCTGCAATTTGTAGCACCCAATTGGCTGCTTTTTTGTGACTATTGAGATAGATAGCGAGTGGAATGGTCAGGAAGATGGCCACTAGTAAGGTCAAAAGAGATAGCTGGAGATGTTGCCCTAAAGCTGCCAACCATTCGCCAAAGCGCTCTTGAAAGGTAGAAATTAAATTAGCCATGTTGAACACCTCCAAATAAATCTGCTACGAAGCTGGTTGCAGGTGCAGATAAGATTTCCTCAGGTGTCGCCACTTGACGAATCTCCCCGTCCTGCAGAACGGCAATCCGATTCCCCAACTTTAAAGCCTCGTCCGTATCATGGGTGACAAAAATGGTAGTCATCCCAAATTCATTGTGCAATTCTCTGGTCAAAGTTTGTAGTTGTTTTCTCGAAATGGCATCCAAGGCCGAAAAAGGTTCATCCATGAGGAGAATCTTAGGTTGACCAATCATGGCCCGGACAATGCCCACCCGTTGCTGTTCTCCACCAGATAATTCACTAGGAAGTCGATGTCCATACTCAGCTACTGGTAAACCAACCTTAGCCAAAAGCTCTTCTGTTTTCTGAGCAATCTCTTCCTTAGTCCACCCCTTCATTTCAGGAATGAGAGCAATATTTTCAGCCACAGTTAGATTGGGAAAGAGGGCAATCGCCTGTAAAACATAACCAGTAGAAAGACGCAGCTCACGCTCATCATAGTCCTTAATCCGCTTCCCATCCATGTAAACATCGCCATCTGTAGGTTCCAAGAGGCGGTTGATCATCTTGAGCATGGTTGTCTTACCAGACCCAGAAGGACCCACTAAAACCATGAACTCTCCATTCTCAATCCTTAAATTGACATCTCTCAAGACATCCTTTTCAGTATAGCGTAGCGCTACATTTTTATATTCAATCATTCTTTCTCCTCATTTTTTACGATAACCTTGCCAAAAGACTGGCTACTTTCCAGATAAGCATGCGCATCCTGGATTTGCTCAATAGAAAATACTTTTTCAGGTCGTACGTCTACCTGATAACGCTCCACAAAGTCCACTAAAGCTTGTAGCTTGTCTTGAGACACATTGCCAGAAGCAAAGGTAGTCAAGTAGAGATTGCGGTAAAGCATTTCAATAGGGTCGAAGTCTGGAATAGTCCACTGACCGCCCAGCAAGCCACAAGAACAGATCATACCACCATCTGCCGTACGAGCAAATGTATCAAGAATAGCACTCGGACCGACAAGATCTAAGACCTTATCAAACTGCTCTTCCGTTTGCAAGACGCCATCCTTATCCAAAATCACCTGGTCAAATCCTACTTCCTTTAGTTGCTCTTCCTTGCCCAGACTACGGCTACTTCCAGCTAGATAGACATTTGGAAATTGCCCTTTGAGAAGTTTTGCAAAAGCAATCCCAACACCACTAGTCGCCGCCCGAACCAGAACTCGGTCTCCCTCCTCAATCTTGAGATTGATATAAGAGCCAAATGCTGTGTAGTAGGTTTCAGGCAGTGCAATTAAACTTTCCAAAGCAAGCTCTGTCCTCACAGGATAAACCTGTTCATCTGGTAGCAAAACATACTCAGCATAACCACCATCAAAAGCACGCCCCATTTCTCCCATGATGGAAATGATTTGCTGCCCGACCTGCAAATCGGGACGATTGGTCTCCTCTACAAGTCCCACACATTCAATTCCTAAAATCCGTGGAAATTGAACGGAGAGCGATAGTCCTTGACGAGTAAAGATCTCGCTATGGTTGATTCCAAATCCTTGTACCTTGACCAAGGTCCAACCTTCTTTAACAGTCGGTTTTGGAACTTCCACAACCTGCAGAACTTCTGGTCCTCCGGCTTCCTTAACAAGCACAGCTTTCATCTTAGTATCTCCTTTTAAAACTTCCCTCGATTGGTCAAGTCTTCTACCTTAGGCATGACTTCTTTATTGTCCCAATGCTCCACAATCAAGCCATTCTCATCCGCACGGAAAGTATCTGTCGTCACCCATTGCGCTTCCCCGCCATTGAGATATTGGTGAACATGGACAAAGACCAGATTGCCGTCTTCAATAGTGCGAACAATCTTCATCTCACGCTCTGGATAACGCTCAAAGAAATTTGCAAAAAAAGCCGCAAAACCTTCTTTCCCATCTGGCACACCTGTCGAATGTTGAATATAGGTATCCCCTACAGACTGAGCTTGGGCCTCGGCAACACGCCCATCTTGAATGGCATGAATATATAGATTTTGTGCATTTTCAACTTGTTTTGACATGATTTATTCCTCATTTGCTTTCTCTTTCAGATTGGCTAAAATGCGTTCCTGATAATTTTCAAACTGGCGAATTTCATCTTCTGAGAAACCTTTGTAAAAAATCGCATCCAACTTTTGACTAACACGATGCCCAACTTCTTTCTGAGACCAACCTTGCTCCGTCAACTTGATATATTTTTTTCGCTTGTCTGAACCACACTGACTAAAGGTTACCAAATCTTGCTCTTCCAACTTTTTCAGCATAGTCGTAAGCGTATTATTGGCAAGTCCTGTCGCCAGCGCAATATCTGTCGCCGTCGCACAGCCTGTCTCGCTATTCCATAAAACGGTGAGAATCTTGCCCTGTTCACTGCGATAAAGTGCTTCAGGATCTTGATTCAGTAACTTTTGAAAAATCCGCCCATTCAACAAACGAATATGATGGGCAACTAAATGACTGTCTTTCATACTCCCTCCAGTTTATTTCTATATCGAATTGTTTTTATTTATTGTAACACTAGATATAACATCTGTCAAGAATTTTGTTCTATTTAGAAATAATTTTAAACTGAATAAAGATTTTAAACTAAAAATTCCAAATAAAAAACTCAGTGTAAAGAGGAAATCTCCCTCTCCTACACTGAGCTTATTTTTTTATCTTAGTAATATTCACCCTGACGGTAATCCCATGAGTTGAAAGTATCGGACAGGTGCATCATGATTTTGTCGATGTCCAAGCCTTTGCGGATGACCACTGGTGCTGGTGAGACGGAACGTTGCCCACCTTGTTCTGGAATCAGTTTTCCACCCTTGTCCACCATGGAGACCATAACACCTTGCTCGTAGCGAGTTTCAATGGTCTTGTCTGGCTGGATAGAGGCTACATAGTCATCTGCTTCAATGACGAGGTCAACAGCGTTTTCGATGCGCTCGCCAATTCCTTCGACCTTGCCGCGGTTTCCTTTACCGGATGGGTTTGCTGAGGATGCATAAACCATCTTGCCTTCTTCCCAAAGCTTAGCTGCCAGCTGCTCGCCCGCCTTACCAAACTTAATAACAAAACAGCTCGTGCCACGAACATCTGTCATCAGCTCTTCCCGACCGTCGCCATAGGCTTTAAGCTTTTCAAAAGCTTCTGGCTTCCATGGAAGGATACAGCCCAAGAGGATGTCTTCATCCCAATGCTTTTGATAAAAAGCTTCAATTTCCGGATTGAGTTGTGCTAAAGCACGAAGCTCATCCATACTGCCACAGAGGACAACACCTGGCTTATTACGGTTACGAGCCTTAGCTTCGAACTTACGCTCCAAGCCAGCTTTATCGCTAGTCATAATGATGTAACCCACCTTGGTCGGGCAAACGATACAGCCGCCATCGCCTTTCAGGATGTCATAACCTTCTTGTGAAAGAGTTCCGTTCCATTGAATGTGTTTTGTCATAAGTTTCTTCCTTTTCTATTAAATTAAGATTTATTTTACCATATATTTTTATCGTAGACAAGATGTTTTCAGAATTTTCTCAATATATCGAAAATAATTTTATTGCCAATAAGAGGGACGATTTTTTTCATATTCTGCAATCAAATCCTCATACTGCAGGGTAATACCGATGTCATCCAGACCGTTGAGGAGCTTGTGCTTCCATTCTCCATCGATGTCAAAGGAGAATTCTCCCACCGGTGAAAAAATCTTCTGCTGCTCCAAATCCACCGTCACTTCATCCGTCGGCTTCAGATTAGCCAAAGCTTGCCGGACTTCGAGCGGCTGAACGATAGGCAACATTCCGTTATTCAGCTCGTTATTGTAATGAATATCCCCGAAAGATCCGGCAATAACTACCTTAAAGCCATAGTCAGCCAAGGCCCAGGCAGCGTGCTCCCGAGAGGAACCCGCACCGAAATTATCCCCTGAAATCAGAATAGTCGCCTTGCGGTACTCTGGTCTATTAAAGACGAAATCCGGATCTTCAGTATATCGATTGTCCAGATAGCGCCACGCGTACATGAGATACTTACCAAAGCCTTTTTTATCAATCAACTTGAGAAACTGCTTGGGCAAAATTTGGTCTGTATCGATATTATCGTTCATGAGGGGGACTGTTGTCCCCGTGTAGATTGTAAATTTTTCCATAAAACTTCCTTACCTTACTGGACCTCCGGTAGTTGGCGGACGTCTACGAAGTGCCCGGCAATGGCTGCCGCTGCTGCCATGGCAGGACTGCAAAGATGGGTTTTAGCGCCAAATCCCTGACGATCCTCAAAGTTCCGATTGCTGGTTGAGGCACAGTGAACTCCGTCTGGCACCTTATCTGGATTCATTCCTAGGCACATGGAACAGCCTGGATCGCGCCACTCAAAGCCTGCATCCATGAAAATTTTATCCAGTCCCATCTTTTCAGCAGCCCGCTTGACCGGACGAGAGCCTGGTACGACGATAGCAGTCAGATTGGGAGCAATGTGCTTACCAGCGACGAACTTAGCTGCCAGCTGCAAATCGCTGAGTCTGGCATTGGTACAGGATCCGATAAAGATATAACCTAGGTCAATATCTTCTGCTTTCTTACCCGGTGAGAGGTCCATGTAATTGTAAGCCCGCTCGTCGTTCATGTCACGGATTTCAGGGAAAGCCGCTCCGAACTCTACTCCCATAGAAGGATTGGTTCCCCAAGTCACCATAGGTGCCAACTGGGAAACATCCATCTCAATGACCTTATCATAGACAGCATCAGGATCACTGACCAGAGTCTTCCAATCAGCTACTGCTGCCTCAAAATCCTTGGGAGCGCCCGGCCGCCCTTTAACGTAATCATAAGTCTTCTGGTCAGGATTCATAATGCCCATCTTTGAGCCAAACTCTATGGACATATTGCAGATGGTCATGCGCTCTTCCATGGTCAAATGATCAATCGCATCACCGGCATATTCGACCACATAGCCAACACCGGCAGCTACACCGTATTTGGCAATCAAAGCGAGGATGAAGTCCTTGGAATAAACACCTTTAGGTGGCACACCGGTAAATTTGACCAGCATTTTCTTAGGCTTGACCTGCCAAATGGTCTGCGTTGCAAAGACGTGCTCTACCTCTGAAGTACCGATTCCAAAAGCAATAGCTCCAAAAGCTCCGTGAGTGGCCGTGTGACTGTCACCGCAGACGATAAATTTCCCTGGCTGCGTCTTGCCCGTTTCGGGTCCAACCATATGAACAATCCCCTGCAGTTCCGATCCGTGAGCCGCATGCTCGATGCCAAAATCCTTGACATTCTCAGAAAGCTTATCAATCTGAGCCTTGGAAATCACATCCCGAATATCATAGATATTGACCGTAGGAACATTATGGTCAAAGGTTCCAAAGGTCAAGTCCGGCCGTCTAACTTTGCGCCCTGCATCTCGAAGGCCTTGAAAAGCCTGAGGGCTGGTTACTTCATGAATATAATGCTGATCCACATACATAAGCTGGGGTTGACCTTCTTGGCCTGTTATTACGTGTCTTTCCCAAATCTTATCAAAAATTGATTTTCCAGCCATACTAGCTTCTCCATATGTAATACAAAATTCCAATTTCCACTATTATTCCGCCAATCCAAGCCAACCAGAAATACCATTTTCTGGTCTTGTGATGAAAGAGGCGACCGCCTAATAAAGCGCCCAAACCTCCGGCTGCCAAAGATGACAACAGCAAGGTTTTCTCTGGAATGCGGTAGTGATTTCTCTTAGCCTTTCGCTTATCCCAGCCATAAAGCAGGAAAACGACAAGGTTCCATAGCAGGCAAATACCCGTTAATATCCATTTCATAAGTTCTTAATAATTGCCTCCGTCATTTGAGCTGTTCCTGCCTGACCGCGAAGATCTCGGGTTAAAATCCCTTGAGCCAAAGTCTTCTCAACCGCTGCTTCAATCGCCTCTGCAGCTTCAAGCTCTGCAAAACTATCCCGTAGCATCATAGCTACAGAAAGGATCATACTGATAGGGTTGGCAATGCCTTGCCCCGCAATATCAGGAGCAGAACCATGAATGGGTTCATAAAGACTTGGCCCAGCAGCCGAATGACTGGCCGATGGCATAACTCCCAGCGTCCCTGATAGGACACTGGACTCGTCGGATAGAATATCTCCAAAAAGATTTTCCGTTACCACAACATCAAACTTAGCAGGATTGGTAATCATGAGCATCGCAGCGCTGTCCACCAGTTGGTGCTCCAAGGTCACATCTGGATAATCCTTGGCTACTTCATCTGCTACTCTACGCCAGAGTTTGGATGTCGCTAGCACATTTTGCTTGTCAATACTGGTCACGCGCTTTCTGCGACCACGCGCAATATCAAAGGCCTTACGGACAATCCGCTCCACCTCTTCATAGCTGTAATCATTAATATCCCTAGCAGATTTGTCCTCCAAAATATGCTCGCCAAAGTAAATCCCACCAGTCAGCTCGCGCACGACCACGAAATCCACACCAGCAATTCTTTCAGCTTTCAAAGGCGACAAATGCTTAAGAGCATCAAAAATCTTAACTGGACGGATATTTGCATAGAGTTCAAGCTCCTTACGCAGAGCGAGCAAACCTTGCTCCGGACGAACCGGTGCATCATCATACTGGGGACTGCCGATAGCTGCAAGGAGAATAGCATCCGCCTCCTTAGCCGCTTCTAGAGTTGACTGAGGCAGAGGATGACCTTCCGCATCAATACCAGCACCCCCAAAAGCTTTCTCCGTGATATGATAAGTAAAACCGAACTTGTCCGCAACAGCAGCCAGCACTTGGAGACCAGCTTCCATAATTTCTGGGCCGATACCGTCACCCGCTAGAGCTACAATTTCTTTTGTCATAGTCGCTTCCTTCTAATTATTTGCAGGCAGATCGTGGTAGGATACCTGATGGCCGATTTCACCCGCATTTTCCTTTTGCACAAAGGTGTTGGCATGGATATAGGCAATGGCGCTAGCCTTAAGAACATCAAAGTCAATACCAGAGGAGTTGAAAATGGTATCTGTGTCCGTATTTTCAACAGCTACCAAGACGCGAGCCTGGGAGTCGATACCATCCGTTACTGCCTCTATGTTATAAGACAAAAGCTGAACAGACTGGTTAAAGAATTGGTCAATGGCATTAAAAATGGCTTCGACGCTTCCCTTACCTTCCGCCACACAGCTAACCGTCTCACCATCGCCATTAACCAGCTGCACATCTGCTGTGATGGTATGATCGTCATTGGTCGTCAGCTGCAGATCATTAAAGTGGAAGCCTTCTGGATTTTCAACTGTCGTCCCAGCAATCAGAGCCCGAATGTCAGCATCTGTAACTTCATTTTTCTTATCAGCCAAGACCTTAAACTTAGCAAAGAGCTCATTAATTTCAGATTCTTCAAAGTCCAGAGACAGCTCTTTGAGCTTTTCAACAAAGGCGTGGCGACCAGACAGCTTGCCAAGCGGAAGTGAATTGCTCTTGACACCAACCAGCTCAGGTGTGATGATTTCATAGGTCAGTGGATTCTTAAGGACACCATCCTGATGGATACCAGACTCATGAGAGAAGGCGTTTCCACCAACGACTGCCTTGTTCTTAGGCACCGGAATGCCTGAGAAACGAGATACTAGCTCAGAAGTGTTGATGGTTTCATTGAGGACGATATCTGTCTCGACCTGATAATAGTCCTTGCGAATTTCCAAGGCAACTGCTACTTCTTCCAGCGCTACATTCCCAGCCCGCTCACCGATTCCATTGATAGTCCCCTGAACACGACCAGCACCGTGCTTGATAGCCGTCAAAGTATTAGCCGTTGCCATACCAAGGTCATCATGACAATGAACACCAAATACCACCTTATGATCAGAAGTCACATTTGCCACTAGGTAGTCGAAAATATTTGCAAACTCTTCCGGAGTAGTAAAGCCGACTGTATCTGGAATATTGATATAAGTCGCACCTGCATCAACCGCTGTTTGTACCACCTGAAAAAGGAAATCCAGCTCTGTTCGCGTCGCATCCTCGGGTGAAAACTCGACTATATCGAACTTGGAGCGCGCGTAGGAGACATGCTCTTTCACAGTTTCTAAAATCTCTTCCTTGGACTTTTTCAGCTTGAACTCTCGGTGAATGGGACTGGTCGCAATGAAGACATGAATCTGTGGATGCTTGGCATCCTTGAGCGCTTCATAGCAGGCATCAATATCAGACTTGACCGAACGCGCCAGACCAGTAACAGAAGCTTTTGTGATGACTTTAGCAATCTCCTGCACCGCCGCAAAAGAATCTGGACTCGCAGCAGGAAAACCAGCTTCAATGACTGAAATACCCCACTTCTCTAACTGCTTGGCAATAGCCACTTTCTCCTTGATAGAGAAATTCACTCCTGGTGTCTGCTCACCATCCCGGAGGCTGGTATCAAAAAACTCAACTTTGCGTGTCATAGACAACTCCTTTTCTAAGATACATAGACCAATTAGGCAAAAATCTTCCCCAACTTCTAGGTCGTGTTCAATGACTGAGATGGTATGAGATAAATTGATTTCAGAAAAATCAAAATATACTCCCACTCCTGTTGCTCCTTTAGAATCCATTTCTTACCCATAGGAGCTTGAGGTAAGATAGGTGAAATAAAAAACATCTCGCTGGAAGCCAAGCGAGATGTTGATTTACTCCCGCTTGGTAAGCCAAACAGGACTAATGCTTTCGCACTAGCCCGAGTAACGCAACAACAAAGCAAAGTTTGAATATTGAGTTGACTTCATGTTTGACTGACTCCTTTTGAAATGTTATTGATTAGTATTTTAGCACAGTATCATTCAGCTGTCAACAGATAATTCGATATTTTCTGAAAATTTTTAATATGCTGGATTATTTTGTGGCCTTATTACTATAAATGCGAAAAAGAAAAAGAAGCAGGCCAGCTCCTTCTTCTAGTATTATATTATTTCTCATTTCTCTTCTTTTTATAATTTACTAATCAGGCTTCTTCATTCCTAAGCCGCCTCGTCTTTATCTTCGTACATACTGAACCAAGCGGAACATCATGAAGGTAAATAGAATTCCTGCAACGATCCAAATGGTTCGCAAGGCGTAAAATTGGAGCAGGTAGGTAGAAATAATGGCTCCGATGACAAAGCTTCCTAACAAAGCAACAAAGAAAATGCCCTCTTTCAAGTATGGTTTTTCCTGAGTTCGCACAAAATTTCCAAAAGCCACCATCGTTTTCTTGATATTTCCTGTCATAAAGGAATTATTGTAGACTATGCCATCTACTTCGCCAAAAGCTGTCGCAACGACTCCCATACAGAAAGCAATCGGAGGAACAATCAGCATATTTGGCACGGTACTTGGCATAAAGCCTACCAGAGTACAGATGAGCACCATTGGAGAAATGCTACTTACTCGCCATATTGACTGCTCAAAAAAGGGGCGGAAAACGGTTATCAGAAAGATCCCCAGCATAAAAGCCAGCATGGTAGCCAGTTTCACTTCAATCTCTCCAGTCTTGTGATGAATCAGCTCAACGGACAAAAAGACGACGTTTCCTGTCTGGCCCGCAACCAATGTACCCCCGCGTTCCATAAAAGTGTAAGCATCCACAAAACCTGCGCAAAAGGTCAACAAACAGGCAAAAAACTTTGATCGAGAATGGAATTCTCTTTTGACGAACTTTCTCATAATTTACCCAAAAAGTCCAGTGTAACACCAGACTTCCTTTCTATCCTTCTCTAGCTTCCTCCAAAATCTTTTCAATCTTGGTGGTAATCAAATCAATCGCAACTTTATTAGAAGCGCCCTCTGGAATGATGACATCCGCATAGCGCTTGGTCGGCTCGATAAACTGATGGTACATAGGCTTGACGACACCCAGATACTGCTCAATGACACTATCCAAACTGCGTCCACGTTCTTCCATGTCCCTCTTAATCCGACGAATAATCCGCACATCATCATCAGTATCAACGAAAATCTTGATGTCCATCAAATCGCGGAGGCGTTGATCTTCCAAGACCAAAATCCCCTCTACAATGAAGACATCCTGCGGTTCCTGGCGATAGGTTTTATTACTGCGCGTGTGCTCCGTATAGTCATAGGTCGGGATGTCCACTGGACGGCCAGCCAAAAGCTCCTTGATCTGCTCAATCATGAGATCTGTATCAAAAGCAAAAGGATGGTCATAGTTGGTTTTGACCCGCTCCTCAAAGGTCAAATGAGACTGATCCTTGTAGTAAGAATCATGCTCAATCATGGAAATCTTTTCATTAGGAAAATGATCTAAAATAGCCCGAGATACACTGGTTTTTCCCCCACCAGATCCACCTGTAACACCAATAATAATAGGTCTGTTTTGCATTGTTTTCTCCATTACTTGTTATCTTATCTATTTTACCTTAATTCATGATATAATGAAAGGGTGAATCAAGAAAAATTCAGGAAAATCATTTTAAAGGAGAAAGTATGTTACAACTCGGAATCATCGGCACGGGGTCCATTTCTCATGAGTTTATCAAGGCAGCCCAACTGAGTGGTGAGTATCAGTTAACAGCTGTTTACTCGCGCACCTTGAGTTCTGCGGAGCGTTTTGCGCAAGCTTATCAAAACATCGCACTCTACACCGATATGATTGAATTCTTATCTGCCGACCTAGATGTAATTTATATCGCCAGTCCCAATAGCCTCCACTTTAACCATGCCAAGGTAGCCATTTTGGCTCGAAAGCATGTCATCGTTGAAAAGCCGGCTGTATCAAGGCCTGAAGAATGGC
This sequence comes from Streptococcus cristatus, assembly GCF_001588905.1. Taxonomy (GTDB): domain Bacteria; phylum Bacillota; class Bacilli; order Lactobacillales; family Streptococcaceae; genus Streptococcus; species Streptococcus cristatus_N. The sequence continues at coordinate 34,796 of NZ_LAWH01000010.1, forward strand.
AAGAATTAGTCAAGCTGGCCGCTGAACATCAGGTTTATATCTTTGAGGCAGCCAGAAACTACCATGAAGCAGCTTTCGCAGTCATTCGTAACTTCCTAAAAGACAAGAAAATCTGGGGAGCCAATTTTACTTATGCTAAATACTCCTCAAAGATGGGCGCTCTGCTGAGTGGACAGGAACCCAATGTTTTTTCTGCTAAATTCTCAGGCGGTGCTCTAATGGATTTGGGAGTCTATACGCTTTATGCAGCTACCCGACTATTTGGTGCTCCACAAAGCGTTTGCTATACAGCTCAACAACTACCAAATAGCGTTGACCTCAACGGTTCAGGCAGTCTGATTTATCCTGATTTTCAGGTTCGTATCCAAGCTGGAAAAAATATTCATAGCCAGCTGCCAGCTGAAATCTATACGGACCAAGGCACTCTGACCTTAGACGGTATCGAGTTTATCCGCTCTGCCATTTTCCAAAAGCTCAATGGAGAGACGGAAAGTCTAGCTATCCGCCAAGCAGACCACCAAATGCTGGAAGAGGCTCAGGCTTTTGCTCGTGTCCTTAAAGGCGGCCAGGAAGAACTTTATAGCGACTTTCTGCAGGCTGCTGCTACTGTGCATGAGTGCATGTTTGCTATGAGAAAAGAGGCTGGCATTAGATTTGAGGTTGACCATGATTAAAGAAACATTTCCAACAGTTTGGCAGGAACAGCTAAATCAGCTCGGTTTTGATGAACTGACTGCCATCCAAGAAAAAATATTCCAGCCCATTTCTCAGGGAGAAACGGTGCTAGGCATCAGTCCGACCGGTACTGGCAAGACATTGGCCTATCTCTTTCCTAGCTTATTAAAATTGAAGCCTAAAAAAGCGCAGCAGCTTTTGATTTTAGCTCCAAATACAGAGCTGGCGGGACAGATTTTTGATGTTTGTAAGTATTGGGCGGAGCCTTTGGGATTGAGTAGTCAACTCCTCCTCTCTGGTAATAGCCAGAAAAGGCAGATTGAGCGACTCAAGAAAGGTCCTGAGATACTGATTGGTACACCTGGTCGGATTTTCGAACTTATCAAGCTCAAGAAAATCAAGATGATGAATGTTGACACTATTATTCTAGATGAATTTGATCAACTTCTCAGTGATTCCCAGTATGCGTTTGTTGATAAGATTCTGCATTATGCACCGCGTGACCACCAGCTGATTTACATGAGTGCTACTGCTAAGTTCGATCAAGATAAGATTGCTGAAAATACTCTGCGCATCAGCATTGACGACCAGACTTTGGACAATATCCAGCACTTCTATATGCAGGTGGAAAAGCGCGACAAGGTCGAACTCTTGCGCAAGCTATCCAATGTAGAAGAATTTCGTGGGCTAGTCTTCTTCAATAGCCTGTCAGATTTGGGCAGCGCCGAAGAAAAGCTTCAGTACCGAGGAGCTAGCGCGGTCTCTCTTGCCAGCGATGTCAATGTGAAATTCCGCAAGGTCATTCTTGAGAAATTTAAAGATTACGATATCACGCTCTTGCTGGCGACTGACATAGTTGCGCGTGGCATTGATATTGATTCTCTAGAATGCGTAGTCAACTACGAAGTGCCACGCGATCTGGAAACCTACACTCACCGTTCCGGCCGGACGGGTCGCATGGGCAAGGAAGGCTATGTTATCACCTTCATCAGCCACCCAGAAGAACTAAAAGCTCTCAAAAAATATGCCTCTGTCCGCGAAATTATCTTGAAAAAACAAGAACTGTATGTGCAGCCTTGAGTGAGAATTACGGTCATCGATAGTTTTATCTGATGATAGCAAAGCAAAAAGCATTGGAAATCTTAAATTTCCAATGCTTTTTTTAATTTCTGCTGTAATAAATCTGATGTGGTTGAAGCTGATTTTCTAATAGTTCATCAACTGTCACCAAAGTATAGCCGTTGTTCTTTAGATAGTCAAGAACGCTTGGCAGAGCATCGATGGACGTCTGATGGATATCGTGCATGAGAATAATAGATCCCGGCTGGGTCTTCACGATCTCCTGCATAATAGCCTTTGTATTACGCGTTTTCCAGTCGAGACTGTCCACGCTCCACATAATAAAGGACTGATCGACAGCATTTTGAACCGTAGAGTTGATGGCTCCGTAAGGCGGTCTTGTGATCATAGGTCGGATACCAGTCGCCTTATAAATGGCTTCCTGAGTGTCTAAAATTTCCTTTTTGGATTGATTCAGAGGTAACTTGGTCAAATCCGGATGGCTCCATGTATGGATGCCGAGCTGATGGCCTTCATCAAGGACACGTTTAGCCAGTTCTGGATTGGCAGCAACATTTTGTCCCACCATAAAGAAGGTCGCTTTAGCATTGTAGCGTTTCAGAATTTCCAAGGCCTGAGGAGTCGTTTTACTGTCGGGACCGTCATCAAAGGTCAAGGCAACCATTTTCTCATGCCGCTTGGTTTCATACTGCTGGTAAGCTGCCAAATCAGCCCCCTGCAAATATTCCGAACGGATTAGGTCATAAAAACTAGACAGAGGCACTGTCACGCTCGACACACCGTTGATTTCTTTGGGCAGACGAATGGAAAATAAACTTTGCTCATAGTGAAAATTCCACTGGCTCAGTTCTATTTCTCGGAGGTCATTTAAAGCTGCTGTTTGCTGGCTTTCCTCCACCTGTCTAAAGGTTAGCTGACTGGTCAACTCCTTCAGGAAAATTTCCTTAGCAGCTTCTGGATTTTGAAACAGCTTGTCCAAAGTGACCGCCGTACCTTCCTGATTGATATAAGTTGAGGCTACCTCTCTTGCCTCCTCAGACTTGATGTCTCTTTTTGAGATGCTGTAATCTTTTCGCTGAATGACTACTTCCTTGGTATTGGCCAGACTAGTTGACTTTTCTTCTGTATAGTAAAAGGTCAAAGCAGTCAAGTTTTCCTTCTGCTTTTTGTCATCTGAAATGCTCTGACTGTCCTGCAACATTTTATCTTTGACACTTTGAAGAGGCTGCCTATTCATCAGAGGATAAAAAGCTGCCACATAATGGCTGCCAATCCTACCAGACTGCTTTTCGGCATTACCAGCATGATCTTGCTCTTCCTTGGCAATCACTTCTGTAACCTTTTTCTGGAATTCCTGCTCCTGAAACATTTCAAAGATTCGCAGTCCGCCAAAAACAAGAGATCCTAAGAGAAGCAGATTCAGAAGACTGATAATCAGTCTATATTTTCGTCTACGCTTCCTTTTATGTTGTCTTTTCATCTATTATCCCCTAAGCTATTGTCATAAAATGATTCTGATGTTAAAAAACTTGTATCTTACAAGTGCTAAAATACAAGTTTCACCTATTTTTAAAGACTTTTTTCTCGAATCACTTCGACCTTGTAGCCATCAGGATCTTTGATGAAATAATAATTTGGCGGATTGCCTGGCAGCCCTTTTGGCTCAGTCACTTCATAGCCCTTGGCAGCATGCTCAGCGTGCAAACCTTCCAAATCAGGCGTGCTAAGAGCAATATGAGCAAAGCCATCACCGATTACATAAGGTCCGTGGTCATAATTATAAGTCAATTCAAGCTCATAATCATCGCCATCCAAACCAAGATAAACAATAGTAAAAGCATGCTCTGGAAAGTCCTTGCGGCGCAATTCCTTAAAACCAAACGCGTCTTCATAAAAGGCAATCGAAGCCTCTAAATTTTCCACTCGTAAACAAGTGTGCAACATTTTTGATGTCATAGTTTTACCTCTCTCATTTCTTTCTTTTATTATACCGCAAAAGCAGTCAAATTTGAAATAATATGAAAAGTTTTTCAGCTTTTGCTAATTCGTTTTCTAATATCTGACCTAAGGGGAACTTTGATTTCAAAAATAGTTCCACGCGGTTTGTTGTCTTTGACTGTGATGGTTCCTTTTAAGGCGTCTACAATTTGTTTTGCCAAGGATAGGCCTAGTCCAAAACCACCCTTTTGACGAGTCCGAGCCTTGTCCACCCGATAAAAACGATCGAAGACTTTTTTCTTATCATCGCCCGCAATCCCTGGACCATTGTCAGAGATCCGCAAGGTCAAGCTCCGATCATTGGCGGAAGCCACGAAATAGATCTCTCCATCTTCTTCCGTGTATTTGATGGCATTATCAAAAAGGATGGTCATCACCTGCTTAAGCAAGACCTTGTCTGTCGTGATTGATTTTGAAACTAGATTTTTAAAATCAAAGACCTTATCGCTTTCCTCTGCGATAATAGCATAGTTAGAGAAAGCTGTCGTGAAGAAGTCTGGGGTGACTTCACCGTATTCTGGCTTGATACCGTCATCGCGCCGAGCTAGGTTGAGTAAGTTGGTCGTCAACAGACGCATATTTCGCACTTCCTCTAAACTAGATGCGATGCTCTCACTAGACTCCATAATCGTGGCTTCAGGCTTGCGGAAGAGAGATTCCAGACGATTTTGCAGAACGGCCAAGGGCGTTCTCAATTCATGGCTGGCATTCTCAACAAAAGACTTCTGCTTTTGCATGCTATCCAAGAGAGGCTTGACACTCATCCGAGCCAGATAGATACTGGCAATCAAAGAGATACCCCAGAAACTAATCATGACAATAGCAATCAGCTTTTCATGCTTTTCGCTAGTCTGCTCCAGCTGGCTGATACTGGTCATGACAACTGCGTATTTGACATTCTCAATTTCATCATCTGGATCAATGTCAAACATATAGGCCCGATAACTCTCGACCTGTCCATAGCTATTGGTCAGCTGAATTTGCTTGATCTGATTAAGAAAGCGTTTGTTAAATTTAATCGCATCAAAGTTTAAAAAGCTATTTTTTGCCGATACATTCTGATAATCATCATTCAAAAGAATAGCTGAAGTATTGGCGCTAACATTTACCCTACCCGGTTCCTCAATCTTGATATCATGAGCTTGCACAGACTCTGAATCTCTATTCTCTGAATCCTTATTCTCAGGATCTTGGTATTGCCGACCCGTCGTCCGATAGGCTAGATTGGCTACCCAGGCGGGATTTTGACTGAGACTTTTGAGATTATCATCAACGGTCGTGTAGAGGCTAGAGCGCATGACTTGGATAATAATGAGCGTCATGGCCGAGAAAATCAGGGTGAACACACCAAAATAGCGAATGAAATAAGAAAAATCATCCGCATAAAAGGTTTTTTTGAGTTTATTCAGCATTCTTTAAAATGTAACCGACACTGCGAAGAGTTTGAAGATTATTCGCAAAAGCCGTTCCTTTCAATTTTTTCCGAATCTTAGATACATAGACTTCCACCACAGAAATCGTCGTATCGCTGTCAAAGCCCCATAAACGATCGAAGATCTGAGTTTTAGGCAAAATGACATTTTGATTCTGAAGGAAGTAGACCAACAGATCAAACTCTTTACCCAGCAGCTCAACTTCCTTTCCATCTACCAAGGTCGAATTGGTCGAAAGATTGACCGTCACATCACCATAGGAAAGGGTATTTTCATTAAACTTACCAGAGCGTTTGAGCAAGGCCTGAATCCGCATCTTCAGCTCTTCCAGATAAAATGGCTTGGTCAGGTAATCGTCAGCACCGAGCTCAAAACCATGGCCTTTATCATCGATACTTTCCTTGGCAGTCATGATGAGGACAGGAGTGCTCACCCCTTTTTCACGCAATTCTTTGAGTACTTGGAAGCCGTCCTTTTCAGGAAGCATCAAGTCCAGTAGAATCAGGTCATACACACCGCTTTCTGCTTCGTATAAACCTTCTTCGCCATCAAAGACCTGCATAACATCTGCAAAATCATCTAAAAAATCAAATACTGAATTTGACAGACCGAGGTCATCCTCCACTAATAGAATCTTAATCATCCTGTTCCTCCCTTTCTAGAAAAAGCTTATGCTGTGTAGTTTAAATTGAGACATGGTAAACACTTCTCATTCTATCTTCACTTATCTTTTTCTATTATATCATGACTTGTCGAAAATGCTTTAAGAATTTGTTGTTTTCGAGTTATTTTCGCTGTTCTTATCATCTTTTGTTGTGCCGTCAGCGTTTGATGGCTTCTTTTTTGATTGATTTCCTTCTTGGGGTCCCTCTAGCTGACCATTTCCTTGTGGTGGCTGACCTCCACCTCCAGGACCGCCTTGGCCATCTTGACCGTTTTGTCCCCCCATCTGTGGTGGCATACCATTTTCATTTCCCTGCCCCTGACCTTGAGGAGCTTGACCACCTTGACCTGGCATCCTGCCATCTTGCTTGTTTTGCTGAGGCATAGTGGCTTGCACTGAGCTCTGTTGCGGGCTTTTCTGGGTCAAAGCACCAATTCCATAGCCACCAATTGCTCCGACAGCTAAGGAGGCACTAGCTACTGCTGTCATCCACCATTTGGTACTCTTTTTAACTACAATTATTTTTTCCATATCCATTAAAGTTTTCCTCTTTCTAAATTTTGTATTTCATGGATTTTAACACTATGAAGCAATATAAAGTTTGATTACACAAGTTCACATCTTTTCACGTGCTAGAGTTATTATAGGGAGTTTTGCTTAAACGGGACTGAATTTTTTCTTAAAGAAGACTGAAACTATGGGATTCTAAACAACAAAAAAGACCAGACTTTATAATCTGATCTTTTCATTTATCTAGACTGATGCTTTGATAGCTTTCTCAACTGCTGCTTTTTCACGGGCAATCAAGTCAACACGCGCTGCGATTTCCTTGATTCCCATGCTGATGTTACGGCTGATAGCCATATCGTCCAGCTGCGGCTCAAAGAAGGCCTTGTATTCTTCTAGTCTTTCCTCTGTCTTGAAGGCATTAGCTGGATAAATGACGAATTTATCAAAGCTCATGTCGCCACCCAAAGCCGCCTTTATCCACTCCCAATTCTCACGCGCCCAAGTCCAAGCAGTGGCTTGAGTAAATTGGTGATTCAAGAGAGGGAAATACCAACTCATGGCCAAATCTTGTGGTTTTACGATATCCTTGTTTTTCAAAGATTCCAAGATACGAGCAAGAGTTTCTGCGTCCTTAGTGTAAGCCAAAGCAGATGCCAATTGGCGTTTGAAGCTACCGTCAACTGTTGAAACATAATCATTCAAGTATTGGTCGGCCAATTCTTTGCTCTCAAAATGCTTGATTTGGTTGATGAGAATATGCAAGCGAATAGCTGCAGGCAATTTCTCCAAGTTCTCTTGATGAGCAGCAAAAATGCGACTTGCTTCTTGACTTGCTGCTTGATCGTCAGCTGCAATCAGACTTCCTACAACAATCTGACGAACCAACTCATCTTCATCACTTTCGCCTTCTTTTGCTTCAAAGCCTAGGCGGTCAAAGTTGAATTTGCTAAGTTTAACTACCAATTTATGATAGGCTTTCTCGCACTCGCTTCCTTCGTCCACAAACAGCTTGAGACCATTTAGAACGGCTTTGACTCCTGAGACAACCAAATAAGAGGTTTCTTCTGTTAGTTTTTCAATAACTGGAACCAAATCAGCAAATGAAATGCTGCCTGCTTCAGCCAAAAGACGGCGCTCTTGCACCACTTGAAGCTTGCTGGTGCTATCCAAGTCTGTAATGGTATCTAAAATCTGCTCAAGCAAGACACCTTGATAGTCCGTGATATAGTGAGCTGTATTTTCAGTATTAAAGCGCAGGGCTCCTTGGTTTTGAGCAGCCAAGGTAGAGTAATTTGGAATTTCCAGCGTTTCTGTTTCCAGCGTATCTGGCAAACCTTTCCAGTTGCTATTTAAAGGCAAGACCCAAGTGCGTTTCTTATCTTCGTGCTCTCCGATAAAGAATTGTTTTTGAGAGAGTTTCAAGGTATCGTTTTCTACTGTAGCTGTCAAAACAGGGTAGCCTGGCTGTTCCAACCAAGAGTCCATAAAGGCTGCTACATCACGACCAGAAGCAGCTCCCAAGGCATTCCAGAGATCACGACCGATGGTATTTCCATACTGGTGTTTAGCAAAGTAAGCGTTCAATCCTTTAGCAAAGGCCTCATCACCCAACCAACGACGAAGCATGTGCATAAGGCGGCTTCCCTTAGCATAAACGATAGCCGGATCAAACAAGGTATTGATTTCGTCAGGGTGCTTCACTTCCACATGGACAGACTGAACTCCGTCTGTCGCATCCCGCTTAAGCGCCAAAGGCACACCTGTTGTTTGGAAATTCTCAAAGATATTCCAGCTTGGTTCAATCGCATTGACACAGACATACTCCATCATGTTGGCAAAACTTTCGTTGAGCCAAAGGTCATCCCACCACTTCATAGTGACCAAGTTTCCAAACCATTGGTGAGCCAACTCATGAGCAACGACAAGTGCTACATCTTGACGGCTGGATACCGTAGAATTTTCATCTACTAAGAGATAAATCTCACGGTAGGTCACCAGACCCCAGTTTTCCATAGCACCAGATGAAAAGTCCGGCAGGGCAACATGCAGCGACTGAGGAATAGGGTATTTAACACCGTAATACTCTTCGTAAAATTCAATCGAGCGAACCGCAATGTCCAAAGCAAATTCTAAGTTGCTAGCTGGGTGAGCCTTGGTTGCATAAACACCGACCAAAGTGCCGTTTTTAGTTTTAGCAGTAATTCCTTGCATATCACCTGCAGCAAAAGCCAAGAGATAGGAAGACATGCGAGGCGTTCTTTCAAACTTCCAAATGCCAGTCGCTTTCCGGTTTTCAACGTCGATTTCAGGCATGTTAGACAAGGCAAGTTCGCCTTCTGCTTGGTCAAATTTCAAGGCCAGATCAAAAGTTGCCTTAGCTTCTGGCTCATCCACACTTGGAAAGGCTTCGCGGGCAAAATGGCTCTCAAACTGAGTAGAAATAATTTCTTTTTTCACTCCATCCACAGTATAGTAAGATGGGTAAATCCCCGTCATATTGTCAGTAATCTTACCTGTATAGGTCAAGGTTACTCCCACAGAGCCTGCTGTTTCCAACTCAACATAAAGAGCTTCATTGTCATTATCAAGAGTGAAGGGGCGAGCTTGTCCAGCCACTTCTACGGTCTCAATCGTCAAATCCTTTTGGTGTAAGGAAATTTTCTCAGCTTTGGCTTCACCGGTAATGGTAACTTTCCCTGAGAAAGTCTTATCCGCACGATTTAAATCCAAAAAGAGATCATAGTGCTCTGGAACAAAGGTATCAATAAAATGTGCAACTGCTTGCATGTTTTTCTCCTCATCTAATTGAAGGGGTTGGTATAAACCAACCTCCATTCAGGATTCATCTCTTACTATTCTACCATATTTAGTGACTTTATACTCATTCCAACTGAACCAAAATTGATTTTTACTTTCAAACATATAGTAATCATTTTAAAGCCACTCTATCATGCACTTTTCTCCTCCCAAAACAAAAAAGACAAGCTTAGCCTGTCTCTTTAACATATATTATAATTCAATAATTTTACCCGTTTCAAAGTAAACGACCCATTCGCAGATGTTTTTGGCATAATCGCCGATACGTTCCAAGAAAGAAATAACCTGGAAATAATCACGGCCTGTAACGATGGCTTCAGGATTTTTCTTGATTTCTTCCGTAGCCAGATCACGAATGCTATCAAAATAATGGTTGATTTTTTCATCCATGGCTGCTACTTCATAGGCTTGATCTACAGAACCATTCAGGTAGAGATCAAGGGCAGCTTCAACGAAATTTTTCACATCGCGGCCCATCTTTTTAATTTCGTCCTCGACAGCTGGAATACGCTGCTCGCCCTTCATACGAATGGCTGCTTTTGCAATGGATACCGCATGGTCTCCCATACGCTCTAAGTCTGAAACAGCCTTGAGAACGGTTAAGACAGTACGAAGGTCTTGAGAAACAGGTTGTTGGAGGGCAATCATTTCAAATGATTTCTTTTCCAATTTCACTTCATATTCATTTACTTCTGCATCATCTTCGATGACTTCCTTTGCCAAGTCACGGTCATGCGTGACAAAAGCACGCACCGTGCGGTTGATTTGTGAGAGCACTTCTTGTCCCATTGCATAGAACTGATTGTGCAATTTCTCCAAATCTTCTTCAAATTGAGATCGTAACATCATTCAACTCCTTATCCAAATTTTCCTGTAATATAATCTTCTGTTTCCTTATTTTGTGGGTTGAGGAACATCTCCTTAGTATCATTAAACTCCATCAAATCACCACCCAAGAAGAAGCCTGTTTTATCCGAAAGCCGAGAAGCCTGCTGCATGGAGCGAGTTACCAAGAGCATGGTATAGGTGTCCTTAAGTCCATAGAGAGTTTCCTCAATCTTACCCGCAGAGATTGGATCTAGCGCTGACGTTGGCTCATCCAAGAGGATAATTTTCGGGCTGGTAGCCAAAACGCGTGCTACACAAATCCGCTGCTGTTGACCACCCGAGAGGCCGATAGCCGAATCATGTAAACGGTCTTTCACTTCGTCCCAAATAGAAGCCCCGATCAGGGAACGCTCCACCGCTTCATCTAAAATTTGTTTATCCTTGACGCCGTTAATGCGCAGTCCGTAGACAACATTTTCATAAATGGTCATCGGGAAAGGATTAGGTTGCTGGAACACCATGCCAATCTCTTTGCGCAACTCCACCGTATCTGTCCGAGGACTGTAGATATTGTGGCCGTTATAGATGACTGTGCCTGTCGTAGTGACTTCTGGATTCAAATCACCCATACGGTTGATAGCCTTGAGCAAGGTAGATTTCCCTGAACCTGACGGTCCAATCAAGGCAGTGATTTCATTAGGCATAAAGTCCAAGGAGACACTATTGAGCGCTTTCTTTTTATTATAATAAACCGACAAGTCCTTGACTTGCAAAATAGGTTCTGTCATAAGTTCATTCCTTTAGTTTCTTCACCTCTAACCAAAATGACCAGAAACATAGTCATTGGTCGACTGCAGTTTGGCATTTTGGAAGATATTGGCAGTCTTGTCGTACTCAATCAAATCTCCCAGATAAAAGAAGCCGGTGTAGTCACTAGCCCGGGCAGCCTGCTGCATATTGTGCGTCACGATGATGATCGTATAGTCCTTTTTGAGCTCAAACATGGTTTCTTCTAGCTGCATGGTCGCAATCGGATCCAGCGCAGATGCTGGCTCGTCCATAAGCAAGATATCAGGCTTGACCGAAATAGCTCGGGCAATACAGAGCCGTTGCTGCTGTCCGCCTGACAAGGTCAAGGCTGATTTATGAAGATCATCCTTGACTTGGTCCCAAAGTGCGGCTTGTTTGAGCGAAGTTTCAACAAGCTCATCCAAAATCTTTTTATCTTTTACACCAGCACGTTCATGGGCAAAGGTAATGTTGCGATAAATAGACTTGGCAAATGGATTAGGCCGTTGAAAGACCATGCCGATATGCTTACGCATCTCGTAAACGTTGATATCAGGACGATTGACGTCTATTCCTTGGTAAAGAATCTGCCCTGTTACCTTGGCAATATCAATCGTATCATTCATACGGTTGAGACTGCGGAGGTAGGTTGATTTCCCTGAACCTGAAGGTCCAATCAGAGCTGTGATTTTATTCTTTTCAAACTGCATATCAATGCCCTTGATGGATTCTTTTTTACCGTAGTAAACATGCAAATCCTTGGTCGAAAGGGCTACCTTTTCTTCAGGAAAAGTAATGATATGTTTTTCATTCCAATTATATTCTGTCATTGCTTCTCCTTTATGCAGAGGTTAATTTCTTGTGCAAGTAGGAACCGAGTTTGCGGGCTCCAAAGTTGAAAATCAAGATAAAAATCAGAAGCACCGCTGCTGATCCTGCTGACACCACAGTGCCATCAGGAATGGTCCCTTCACTATTAACCTTCCAGATATGGACGGCCAGCGTCTCCGCTTGACGGAAAATCGAAATCGGGCTGGTAATGCTGAAAATGTTCCAGTTAGACCAATCCAGAGCTGGCGCAGATTGCCCAGCAGTATAGATCAAGGCAGCTGCTTCACCGAAAATCCGACCAGAAGCAAGGACAATCCCTGTCACAATCCCTGGTAAAGCTTCAGGAATGACCACATGAAGCACTGTTTCCCAGCGGGAAATTCCGAGAGCCAGCCCTGCTTCGCGTTGTGTATGATGAACGTGACGTAAGCTATCCTCGACGTTCCGCGTCATCTGAGGCAGATTAAAGACTGTCAGCGCCAGAGCACCAGAGATGATAGAAAAGCCATATTCAAACTGGACAACAAAGATCAAATAGCCAAAGAGTCCGACTACCACGGATGGCAGCGAGGACAGGATTTCAATACAGGTACGGACAAAGTTGGTCACCGGACCTTTTTTAGCGTACTCAGCCAAGTAGACACCCGCTCCCATCGAAAGGGGAACAGAGATAATCAGAGTAATCACCAGCAGAAAGAAGGAATTGTATAGCTGAATCCCAATACCACCGCCAGCCTGATAGGAAGAAGATTTTCCAGTCAGGAAAGACCAAGAAATGTGCGGCAATCCTCTTACCAGAATATAAAGAATCAGAGAGGCAAGGATGGCAACAATGATACCAGCTATCGTATAGAGGATACCAGTCGCCAATTTATCTAATTTCTTAGCGTGCATAGTTTTTCTTACCTCTTTCTTTTGTAATCAGTTTAATGACACTGTTAAAGGCTAAGCTCATCATCAAGAGCACCAGAGCCAGAGACCAGAGAACGTTATTATCCACTGTTCCCATAACGGTATTTCCGATACCCATGGTTAAGACAGAGGTCAGTGTAGCTGCTGGCGTTGTCAGAGAGGTTGGGACCACTGCAGAGTTACCAACAACCATCTGGATAGCTAGGGCTTCACCAAAGGCACGTGCCATTCCAAAGACCACTGCTGTAAAAATACCTGAGCGAGCAGCCTTGAGTGTTACCCGCCAAATGGTCTGCCAGCGCGTTGCGCCCATAGCTAGACTAGCTTCACGGTAGTGACGCGGCACAGCACGAAGACTGTCCGTCGTCATAAAGGTTACTGTCGGCAAAATCATGACAAAGAGCACAAAAATACCAGACAAAATCCCAAATCCGGTACCACCAAAAACAGTCCGAACAAAGGGAACAACAACCTGCAAGCCGATAAATCCGTACACAACAGACGGAATCCCGACCAAGAGCTCGATCGCAGGCTGAAGAATCTTAGCTCCTTTAGGCGATACTTCAGTCATAAAGACGGCTGCTCCAATAGCAAAGGGAGTTGCAATCAATGCTGATAGGATCGTAACAATGAAGGACCCCAAGATCATCGGCAGGGCACCGAATTCCTTACCTGACGGATTCCAAGTGGAGCCAAATAAAAATTCAAACACATTGACTCCATTGACAAAGAAGGTCGATAAGCCTTTTTGTGCTACGAAGATTAAAATCATGGCTACAATCAGGACGATTAAAGACAGGCAGGCAAAGGTGATATATTTCCCAAATTTTTCCAGACGAGAGTTTTTCGAAGGGGATAGTAATTTTTTTGCTAATTCTTCATTTCTCATTTGCTATCTCCTTTTAAGCTCATAACATTTCCATCAGCAGCCTTGCTGACCTGCATTTCCTTGATGGAAATATAGCCCATTCCTGAGACGATTCCATCTTGAACTTCATCTGACAGCATGTAGTCCAGAAACTCTGCTGCCAAGCCCTTAGGCTGACCAAGAGTGTACATATGCTCGTACGACCATAGTGGCCAAGCATTGGTCGCAACATTCTTAGCCGTTGGCTCGTAGCCATTAAGCTTCAAAGTCTTGACAGAATCATCCACGTAAGCAAAGGCCAGATAAGAAATGGCTCCCGGTGTTTGAGAAACAATGGACTTAACCATCCCATTTGAATCCTGCTCCTGACTTTGAACGGCTGATTTACCATTCATGATGACACTGTCAAACGTAGCTCGAGAACCAGAGCTTGCCGCACGGTTGATGATGGAAATCTCTAGATTTTTCCCACCCAGCTGCTTCCAGTTGGTCACTTCACCAGTAAAAATCTTCTGCAGCTGCTCCGCCGTTAAATTATCGACAGATACTTCTTTATTGACAATCACGGCAATTCCAGCAACTGCTACTTTGTGGTCAACAAGGGCTGAAGCATCAATCCCTTCTTTTTCCTCAGCAAATACATCTGAGTTGCCAATTTCGACCGCACCAGACTGAACCTGAGACAAGCCCGTACCTGATCCGCCACCTTGAACATTGACCGTTTTTCCAATATTGGCTGAACCAAACTCATCTGCTGCAGCTTCAACGAGCGGCTGAAGGGCTGTCGAACCAACGGCAGTCATGGACTCCCCTCGGTCAATCCAGCTGGAACAGGCTGATAGGCTGACTGCAAATAGCACTAGAACCGCTGACAAAATCAGCTTATATTTTTTCTTTACCATTTTTTTCCTCGAAATCTTGAGAATGATAGTGGAATGTCTATTTGAAAGAAACTGAAAATCCCACTATATCCACTATAACATAGAAAGAGGGCTTTGCCTAGTCTTTTGAACGAAAGCGAAGCCCCTTTGGGAAATAATTTTTCAAGGTATTCCCAGTAATTTTTGCAAAACCCAAACCGTTTCCTTGGGCAAGCACTTGATACCAGCCATTTGGATAGTTTTGAGAAAGTTGAACCGTCTCGCCTGCTACATATTTGCTAAAGGCATCCTCATCAATCTCAAGGACTGAGACGACTTCACTCGGCCTCAAAGCCAGCCCTAAGGCAAAGCTCGGTTCAAAGCGATTTTTCTTAAATTCTCCTAGATGCAGGCCATTGCGAGCGATTTTCAGCTTGGACATGTCTGGCAGTCCAGCTGGCAGCAGATAAAGATTGTCCCCAAAAGTATCTAAATGTCCTTCTAGCTCAATGTTTAGATGCTTTTTCTGGAAATCTTGCCAGAGTTTTCTCTGCTCTGCTGTCAATTTATTTTTGGTCACCTTGATTTTTTTAGCAGACTGACTGCCTGTAAAACGAAATTTCGCTACAAATTGCCCTTCACCTTTGAAATGGTGGGGATACATACGAGCTGTTTCTGGGAAATCAATCCCTGCTACCATGCCATTGATTTTTGGTATTTCCAGCAATTCCAAGGGAAAATTCTCTAAAAGCCAAGCAACAACTTCTTCATTTTCTTCTGGCGCCCAAGTGCAAGTTGAATAAACCAACTGCCCGCCTGTCGCCAACATCTTGACAGCGTCCTCTAAAATTTCTCGTTGCAAACGCGCGCACCGGGCAGGATATTCCAGACTCCAATACTGGATAGCATCTGGCTGCTTGCGAAACATTCCTTCGCCAGAGCAAGGAGCATCCAGAACAATGAGATCAAAATAGCCCTGAAAGACCTTAGCCAATCGATCCGCAGATTCGTTGGTGACAAGGACATTTCGCGCTCCAAAACGCTCTATATTTTCTACCAAAATTTTACTGCGTTTGGCATTGATTTCGTTAGAAACCAGCACACCTGTATTTTCTAGATAAGAGAGTAGATGAGTAGATTTTCCTCCTGGTGCGGCAGCTAAGTCCAGAACTTTCATGCCCTTTTGTGGTGCTGCAACTTGGGCAACCATTTGGGCAGCTGGCTCCTGAGAATAAACTAGGCCCGTGACATGTTCTACCGACTTCCCAGACACTTTCCCGTAATATCCCCAGTCTGTATTCGGGATAGCATTCACAAAATCTTTCTGATTTTCTTTTAAAGGATTGCTGCGAAAGGCTGAAATCGGATCTTGTTCAAAAGTCGCAAAAAAAGCCTCTGCTTCCTTCCCCAAGAGCTCCTCATACTTTTCCTTAAAACCTACTGGAAAGTCCATACTAGCCTTTTCCCTTTCGTAAATACTCTTGTAATTCGTCTAACTTACACTTTGGTGCAATCATAATCGGCTCCTGAGTCTGAAAATTCGGCTGTTCGCCATCAAGAGTCTGAATGACGAAGCCTAGTTTGTCAGCCATCACATAGGCCGCCGCATAGTCCCAAGGCCAATTATAAGAGAAATAGGCAACTAAACCACCAGCCAAGGTCTTAGCAAAACTAATCCCAGCACTGCCATAGACACGCACTCCCAAGCAATCACGAGCCAAGTCAGCTAGTCCCCAGTGATTATGCTCCAGCATACTAGCATTTGAAGCCATAAGATATTGCTGTAAGGGCTTATCGGTAAAAACAGTCAACTTTCTGTCATTGCAGTAAACATCAAAAGCCCCGCCTCCGTGAAAAAGCTGGTCTCTTGTCACATCGTAAATTAGGCCGAACTTGCCCTGCCCATTTTCAAAATAAGCTAACATAATAGCAAAATCGGCCCGCTGGGTGATGAAATTATTGGTACCATCAATGGGATCAATCACCCAGACATTACCATCCGCTATGTCGTGTCGCAGGTCATTTTCCTCAGCCAAAATCGCGTCGTTCGGATACTGGGCTAAAATTTTCCCAACCAAGTCATCCTGGATGAGCCGGTCCATTTGGGTTACCAAGTCAGTCGGACTGCTCTTTTGTACGACATCCAAGTCATCATAGAGATGGTCTCTTAAAAAAGCACCTGCCTGATAAACTATTTCTTTCGCAAAATGAAATTTATTTTCCAAGAGAAATCATTCCTTTCCCTTTCCTTTTTGCCTCCTGAACAGCGCGATAAAGAGAATAGCCACTGACCGTCTCAAACTCACGGCCGAGTCGCTTCTCTTCTCCCTTGCTGGGAACAACTTTCTTGAAGACTGCATAGGACTGGAGCAGTTTCTCCGCTTGAATCTTCTGTTCATAGGCTTGCTCTACATCATTAAAAAAAGAAAGCACTGAAGCAAGCTCTTCAGTGCTCCACGATAAGTCTAGTGGGTAACTATAATTTTTTTCCATATTTTAAATATCAGCACGCATAGTTGCGGCTCTAAGTTCTTCTTTCCGATATCCTCTAGGCAAGAAAGCACGGATTTCATCTTCATTGAAGCCGATTTGCATTCGTTTACCATCGAGGATAATTGGGCGACGCAAAAGACTAGGATTTTCCTCAATCAGCTTAATAAGCGTTGAAATCGATAAATCCTCTACATCTAAATCTAGTTTTTGAAAAATTTTTGAGCGGGTTGAGATGATGTCATCAGTGCCGTTTTCTGTCAATGAAAGAATGTGTTGCAATTCTGGAGCAGACAGAGGGCTCGTCATGATATTATGCTCCGTAAATGGAACTTCATGACTAATCAACCAAGCACGCGCCTTGCGACAGGAAGTGCAGCTAGGCGATAAAAATAATGTAATCATGCTGTTCTCTTCTTATTTTTATATAGTAACTAACTCTATTATACTAAATTTTATCTCTCTTGACTAGATATTTTTAAGAATCGGCTTGAAATACTAAGAAAAATATCAAAAACCGACATTTATTCCGAACATTCCCAGTTTTTTGCCACTTCTTCATCACTCTTTAATTGAGCAACCAGTTCTTCAATACCATCAAATTTGACCATATCACGAATCTTATCCAACCAGATAATCCTGATCGTATCGCCATAGATTTCCTCCGAAAAGTCAAATAGATTAGCCTCAAACCGAAGTTCATCTCCTTCAAAGGTTACATTTTTTCCGACACTAGCCATACCTCGATAAATCTTACCATTGTGTTCAACATCCACTACATAGACGCCATCTGCTGGCAAAATCACGCGATCCAAAGGAGCCAGATTAGCTGTCGGATAGCCAATGGTGCGCCCTCTAGCATTGCCATGAACCACAATGCCACGAGTAGAGAGAGGGTATCCTAATAGCTGATGCGCCTTGGCAACATCACCATTTTGGATGGTTTCTCTAATCCGAGTAGAAGAGATTTTTTCCTCATCTTGATTGACTGATGAGACGATGACAATCTGACCATCGAAATAGTCTGCAAGCTCCTCTGCCTTTCTCTTATCAGAACCAAAGTGATAGTCAAATCCCGCCACAACTGCCTTTGCTTTCAGCGCAGCAACGTACTTATCAAAAAATTCTTGAGCAGTATTTTTAGAAAAATGGCTAGTAAAGTCAATCAAGTAAAGGTAGTCCACACCCAAATTTTCTAAGTGAGCAGCTCGTTCCTCTGGATGATTCAAATGCAACATCAACTCTGGCTGATAGCGGACAAAAGCTAATTTTGGTGACTCAGGAAAGGTCAGTACGGCAATCTTCAGTCCTTGCTCAGCTGCAATTTTCCTTGCTTCCTTAAAAAGTGTCTGATGCCCTTTATGCAGGCCGTCAAAATAGCCCAGAACCAAGACTGTATCTTCTTCCTGATTTATCTCTAATTCATTATTTATTCGTCTTATTTTCATCATTTTTCTATTTTACTATGTATCCGCTTTTTTTACAACAAATTAAATCCCATGAAAAGAACTTCTATCGCTCCAAGAAAACACCTTGCTATCTCTAACAAAGTGTCTCTGTAAATATTTGAAACTACACTGGTTACTGACGATCATCATAGCCATTTGGATGATTGGAATGCCATTTCCAAGCAGTTTCGATAATGGTTTCGATATTGTCAAATTTCGGCTGCCAGCCCAAAACTTTTCTCGCTTTCTCAGAGGAAGCAATCAGCGTATCCGGATCCCCTGGGCGCCGCTCTGCTATTTCCAAAGGAATAGGATGGCCGGTCACCTTTCGTGCTGCTTCTACAATCTGCAGGTTGGAAAAACCAGTCGAAGAGCCAAGGTTAAAGGAATCCGAAGGTTGTCCTGCACGCAGATGCTCAACAGCCAGAATGTGGGCTTCAGCCAAGTCGAAAGGATGGACATAATCGCGGACATTGGTGCCGTCTGGAGTATCGTAATCATCGCCAAAGACGGCAATCTTCTCACGTTTGCCCTGAGCTACCTGAAGCACGATCGGTAGGAGATGAGTTTCTGGTCCGTGGTCCTCGCCAATCGAGCCGTCAGGTTTGGCACCGGCCACATTGAAATAACGCAGGGCTACAAACTTAATGCCATAGGCCTGATCTGCCCAGCGCATAATGGTCTCCATCATAAGCTTGCTCTCACCATAAGGATTTATTGGCTTTTGCAGAGTCGTTTCCAGAATCGGAACTTCCTCAGGAATGCCATAAGTTGCAGCGGTTGAAGAAAAGACAATGTTTTTAACGCCGCATTCCTGCATGACCTCCAAAAGAGAGACCATGCCGGCTGTGTTATTGTCAAAATACTTAAGCGGGTCCGCCATAGACTCTGCGACCAGTGAAAAGGCAGCAAAGTGAATAACTGCATCGATAGATGGATGTTTGGCAAAAACGCCACGCATAAAGTCCTTGTCCGCCAAATCCCCCTCATAAAAGACTGCCTGAGGATGAACCGCTGCGCGATGACCAGTCACCAAATTATCAACCACGACTACCTCTTCCTTGCCTGCTGCTACCAAACGGTCTACCATGTGCGAGCCGATATAGCCAGCGCCACCTAATACTAAAATTGCCATGTTTCTCTCTTTCTTGTCTTGATTTTTATTTAACTATTCTATCAAAAATAGGGACAAATGAAAACTCTCACTGCAGTTATTCCTCTTTCAAACCAACAGATCGTACAAAGCGCATGAAAGCATCCTGCCCTTCCTCTGTTCGCTTGTAAACTCCCGCGTCTTCCAGCACACGGCTGAAAATTTGTCCAACTGAAGCCTGAACTACTCCTTCCACCGTTTCAGCGGAAACATTTGGATTTTGGTCTTTGAGTTGATTGGCCCACTCCTGATGATAGGCAGCAACCTGACAGTCTTCTCCCAGCAAGAAAAGTTTCACCTGCTTGAGTTCTTCCTTGAGCCGAGGCGGCAGAATAGCCAGCCCCATAACCTCAATCAGACCGATATTTTCTTTCTTAATATGCTGCACATCCCTATGAGGATGATAAATGCCGTCTGGATGTTCTGGGGAAGTTTGATTGTCCCGCAAGACCAAGTCTAGCTCAAAACGTCCATCTTTCCTGCGGGCAATTGGTGTGATAGTATGATGCGGCTCACCCTCAGACTCTGCCAACACCTGCACACTTGGGTCAGAATAAGTTCGCCAAATTTGCAAGATCTTGTCAGCCAACTTAATCAACTGTTCCTTCTTCTCAGATCTCAGCCGAATGACGGACATGGGCCACTTGACAATGCCTGCTTCCACCTCTTCAAATCCGCTAAAAGTAAAGCTGCAATCCAGCTCTGCCATTTCCATAGGAAAAGTATGCCGTCCACCCTGATAGTGGTCGTGAGTCAGGATGGAGCCACCGACAATAGGTAGGTCGGCGTTAGAACCTGCGAAATAGCCTGGAAAGGTCTTGACGATGTCCAGCAGGCGCTCAAAGGTCAGCCGGCTGATAGCCATAGGAAGGTGCTGGCTGTGCAGAAAGATGCAATGCTCATTAAAGTAGGCATAGGGGGAATACTGGAACCCCCACTCCTGACTAGCCAAGTCAAATCGAATAATCCGATGATTGGCGCGAGCTGGATGGTCCAAGCGGCCTTGGTATCCTTCATTTTCCATGCAAAGCTGGCAGGCTGGATAATGGCTGTTCTTAGCCTTTTTAGCTGCCGCAATCTCCTTGGGATCCTTTTCTGGCTTAGAGAGATTGATGGTAATTTCCAAATCTCCATATTCAGTCGGTGCTTTGAAAGCAATGTTTTTAGCAATGGCCTTAACCTTGATATAGTCATTCTTTTGACTAAGCTGGTAAAAATCAGCTACAGCTTGCTCGGGACTTGAAGCATAGGTCGTCCAGAAGTCCTGATTGATCCGACTAGGGGCTGGTGTAATCAAGTCCATGAGCTCAGCACCAAGGATTTCACGCGCAGTCTGACTATCCTCAATCGTCTCTAATCTAACTGCCTCCTCAACCAGCTGGTCCTTGAGGTCAATCAAGTCATCCAACTCAGTCTCAACTTCCAAAACACATTCGCCCACTCGAGCCAAAACACGATTGGTTAGGTAGATTCGATCCATTTCCTCAAATGAACTTCCAGCAATGACTTCCGTGATAAATGCATCTAGAACTCCCTGACTCATTGATTCTCCTTCTTACTTTCTAAATAGTCTCTGACAGCATCTAAATCCTGAAAAACTTGTTCTGTTTTATTTAAGAAAGACTGTGCTGGCATTTTCAAGTCTGGAATACAAATAACTGGTATCCCAGCTCTATACGCTGCTTCAATCCCTGCTTCACTATCCTCTAATACTAAGCAATTCTCTGGTAAAACATTCAAATCACTACAGGCCTTTAAAAATATATCAGGGTAAGGTTTGCTTCGCTTTACATCTTTTGCAAAAACTAGATGATCAAATAGAGCCAGTATACCATTACTATCCAAAATCATTCTAGCTCTAGATTCAACACTTGAAGTTGCTAAAGCGATTGAAATACCTTCTCTTCCCAAAAAAACAAGCAAATTTTTAGCACCTTTTTTTAAATTTACACCTTTGGCTAAGATTCGAGCTTCCAGTTCATAAACTTTTTCCAAGGTTTGGTCAAAGTTCCAAGGTAAATCATAGGTATCCAAAAATCGTTGAACATTCTCCTCTTCCCTATGTCCACTGTATTCTCTAGAATATGTTTCTTCTGTGAAAGGAATTCCAAAATCTTTAAGCAATTCTTGATAAACTTTTAGAGAAATGATCTCAGTATCAGCTAATAAGCCATCTAAATCAAATATTACAGCGTCCATTTACTTCTCTCCTAGTCTAAAACGCGAGTGCCACCTGCAACTTCAGCGATATAGAAGCTTGGAGCGTATCCGACTACTTCCTCGTAATGTTTGCCAACTGCTTCTTTAAAAGTTGCGACCGCATCTTTTTGAACCAAAGCAATAGCACAGCCACCGAATCCTGCTCCAGTCATACGGGCTCCCAGGACACCTTCTTGCTCCCAGGCCGTGTGAACCAAGGTGTCCAGCTCTAGACCAGTCACTTCATAGTCATGCTCCAGAGAGACGTGAGAAGCATTCATGAGACGGCCAAACTTGTCAAGATCGCCTGCCTGCAAAGCTGCCCGCGCTTGCAAAGTGCGTTGATTTTCCAAAACAGCATGGCGAGCTCGTTTGAGACGATTTTCGTCCTCTATCAGATAGCTATATTCGTCAAAGGACCACTCGTCCAACTCACCCAAGGTTGCGATAGATAGCTTGCGGTTCAGTTCTTCAACAGCTTTTTCGCACTCCGCCCGACGCTCATTGTACTTAGAGTCCGCTAATTCACGACGCTTGTTGGTATTCATAATCACCACGACATTGTCCTTGAGATCAAGTGGCACCAAGTCATATTCAAGAGTATTGGTGTCTAGGTAAATAGCCCTCTGGTCAGCACCCATTCCGATAGCAAACTGGTCCATGATGCCAGAATTAACTCCGATAAACTCATTCTCAGTTAATTTACCGATTTTCACTAGGTCCAGTCGTTCCAACTGCAAATCAAAAAGTTTCTCAGCCATGATACCAGTTAAAAGCTCTAGTGACGCGGAAGAAGACAAGCCAGCACCATTTGGAATATTTCCATAAACATAGACATCCATGCCTCGGTCAATCTTATGGCCTGCCTCCTGCATAAAATGCAGGACTCCTTTCGGATAGTTGGTCCAGTTATGCTCAGGCTCAAAGTGCAGGTTTTCCAGCGGCACTTCAATAATCCCTTTTTCTTCAAAATTTCCTGAGAAGAATCGCAAGAGCTGGTCGTCCCGCTTGCGAGCCGCTCCATAAGTTCCTAGAGAAATAGCTGAAGGAAAGACATGACCGCCGTTATAGTCCGTATGCTCACCGATCAGATTGATCCGACCGGGTGAAAAGAAAGTGTGGTCCGCTTCTACTCCAAAAACCTTGGCAAAATCTGCGCGGATTTGCTCTACTGAAATGACATTTGACATAAACTAAACTCCTTTAAAATGATGACGATATTGTAATCGTTTTCTTAATTTCATTATAACTGTTTCCGAGTAAAACTTCAATAAATTTAGTAAAATTTTACTTAATAAAATAATTGGGTAATATTTACTAAATTCCTCTTTGTTATTTACTTGTATTTGAGGTATAATAGCCCATATAAGACAATAGGAGAAAAAAATGGCTACGATTAAGGATATTGCCCAAGCTGCCGGGGTCTCTCCCGCTACGGTCTCCCGCGTACTCAACTACGATCCAGCCATGTCAGTCAGTGATAGCACTCGTAAAAAGATTTTTGATATCGCTGAGCAGCTTAACTATAAAAAATCAAGAAAAAGGAAGCCAAGCAAGACTCAGGTCTACCGTATCGGGCTCATTGAATGGTACACTGAGCAGGAAGAGCTTGATGACCTTTACTACTACTCCATTCGCTTGGGTATTGAAAAAAAAGCCCAGGAATTGGGCTATGAGATTCTCAGAGTGTTTCAAAATGATTCTCTTGAGCAATTGAAAGACATTGATGGCTTGATTGCCATCGGCAAATTCAGCCCAGCTCAAATTCAGCAGCTGGAGCAGTACAGCAACCACTTGGTTTTTGTCGACAGTGATACGCTTAATGCAGGCCACAGCTGTGTGACGGTTGATTTTGAGAATGCAGTAAGGAAGGTTCTTGAGCACTTCATAAATGCTGGTTTTGACCAGATTGGCATGATTGCTGGCCAAGAAAGAACTTCTGACCAAGCTAGCCTTATCAGCGACCCTCGTTTGGCAAGCTTTCAGCAGTATCTGTCTGAAAAAGAAATTTATCAACCTGACTTGGTTAAGGTAGGCAGCTTTTCTTCGGAATCAGGCTATCAGATGATGACAGAGCTCCTTAGCGAGCACGAGAACCAGCTCCCGCCCGCCTTCTTCATCTCTAGCGATGCTTTGGCTATCGGTGCCTTGCGGGCTCTGCAAGAACACGGAATCCAAGTTCCCCAAGATGTCAGCATCATTTCATTTAATGATACCTCTATTGCTAAGTACATCTACCCCAGTCTCAGTACGGTCACCGTTTTTACAGAAGAAATGGGCAAGCAGGCTCTGCACATTCTGAATCAAATTTTAACATCCGAAGAGGACTCCATTCCCTATATGGTCAAACTTTCTACCAAGCTGACCATTCGAGAAAGCAGTATTTAACAGAGAAAGAACGAATGAAAACCTACGAACAATTATTTACCATTCTCAGCCAAGCTAACGATTACGTTAACGGAGAAAGTCTGGCCCAGACATTAGGCATTTCCAGGACCTCCATTTGGAAGGCCATTCAACGCTTGGAAAAAGAAGGAATCCAGATTGATTCCGTAAAAAATCGGGGCTATAAGCTCAAAGCGGGGGATTTACTAATCCCAGAAATCATTGAAAAAGAGGCGCCCATCAAAGTTTCCTTCAACCCCAACTGTCAATCTACTCAGATAGATGCAAAAATAGGTCTGGAGGCGGGTAGCGAAGCAAATACCCTTTATCTAGCTGCTGCTCAATCCGCTGGCCGCGGTCGCTTCGGCCGAGACTTTTTCTCTCCAAAACAAGGCGGCTTTTACATGTCCCTCCATCTCAAGCCCAACCTAGCTTTTGATCAAATCCCTGCCTATACCCTCCTGACAGCTGGAGCCATCTATCAGGCTGTAAAAAATCTAACTCTTATAGACATAGATATCAAGTGGGTCAACGATATTTACTACAAGGATAAAAAAATCGCAGGCATTTTAACGGAGGCTACTACTTCAGTCGAGACAGGCTTAGTCACAGATATTATTATCGGGGTCGGGTTTAATTTTTGCGTTAATGATTTTCCAGAAGAATTGCAATCTAAAGCTGGATCACTCTTTACAGAGCGAGCTCCTATCAGCAGAAATGAGCTGATTGCTGAAATCTGGAGATGTTTCTACGAAAGCGATCCCCAAGACCTGCTCTATCTCTACAAAAAGCACTCCCTAGCCCTAGGTCGCCAAGTAAGTTTCCAACAAAATAATCAAACCTATAAGGGAATTGCCAGCGATATCTCGGACAGTGGCCAACTTCTAGTCCAGTTGGAGAACGGCCAAAATATCTGGCTCAACAGCGGGGAAATTTCACTGACTAGCTGGTAGTTTGTATAAAATTGCATTCAAAAAGCACTTGATTTTCGTTTCAAGTGCTTTTCTGTATAGTCTTTCTTCCAGTATGATGTCGCTATTTAATCCCCAATGCAATCCGAGCATAACGACTCATCTTTTCCACTGTCCAAGCGGGGTACCAAACCAATTTGACTTCTGTCTTAGTAACCTCTGGAACATCTGACATGGCGTCATAAATCTGGTCAGTCAGAAGATCCGCCAGAGGGCATCCCATAGTGGTCAAGGTCATATCGATTTCCGTTTCTCCAGTGGTCTCGTCAAAACGGATCTCATAGATCAAGCCGAGATTGACAATATCAATTCCCAGCTCTGGGTCGATGACCTGCTCCAAGCTCTCCAAAATCCGTGTTTTAATCTTTTCAACTTCTTCGGGGCTGTATTTTTTTTCTGACATGCAATATCCTCCTTATAGATATGGCAGAAATTTCAAGTTAGCTCGAGGGGGCCTTTGTTTTCAGCTAGGTTTTCAGTCTTGACGCTTCCTGCTGAAAGATTTCTGCTCCTCGCTGCTCTTCATTTCTTAATCTTCGATAAAGTCTCTGAGTGGTTTGCTGCGGCTTGGGTGGCGAAGTTTACGTAGGGCCTTGGCTTCAATCTGACGAATCCGCTCGCGAGTGACATTGAAGACCTTACCGACATCTTCCAGTGTCCGCATTTTTCCATCGTCTAAACCAAAGCGCAGACGCAAGACATTTTCCTCGCGGTCTGTCAGCGTATCTAGGACTTCATCCAACTGCTCACGAAGGACGACACGAGTTGTGTAGTCGACTGGATTCTCAATCACTTCGTCTTCGATAAAGTCTCCTAGATGGCTATCGTCCTCTTCACCGATAGGTGTTTCCAGAGAAACTGGCTCTTGAGCAATCTTGAGAATCTCACGAACCTTGTCCGGCGTCATATCCATACGCTCAGCAATTTGCTCTGGTGTTGGGTCTTGACCCAATTCCTGCAAGAGATTGCGTTGCTCACGGACCAACTTGTTAATGGTTTCCACCATATGGACTGGAATCCGAATAGTCCGAGCTTGGTCAGCGATCGCACGGGTAATGGCCTGACGAATCCACCAAGTCGCATAAGTTGAAAACTTAAATCCTTTAGTGTAGTCAAACTTATCAACGGCTTTCATCAGTCCCATATTTCCTTCTTGAATCAAATCAAGGAACTGCATACCACGGCCGACATAACGCTTAGCAATGGAAACAACCAGACGAAGGTTGGCCTCAGCCAGACGCTGCTTGGCTTCCAAGTCTCCCTGCTCTACCAAAATCGCCAGCTCTTGCTCTTCTTCATTGCTAAGAAGCGGCACAACCCCGATTTCTTTCAGATACATGCGAACTGGGTCATTGACCTTGGCTGAATTGCTACCCAAGAGCTCTTCATCGGTCAGTTCTACTTCTTCCTCTTCAGCATTCAAGACACGCGCACTAGGATTTCCTTCCTTATCCGTGATAGAAATACCCGCATCCTGAATGCGTTGCAGCAAATCCTCAATCCCATCGGCGTCCAAAGTGAAAGGAATGACCAGCTGGTCATTGATTTCATCGTCTGTCGCTACACCTGTCTGCTTATGATTGCGGATAAATTCTGCAATTTGAACGTCTAATGTTGTTACTTCTTTTTGTTTTGTAGCCATACCTACTCCATTCTTCTTTTTTGTGCGATTAAGCGCTCCACCTCTAATATAGCGGCATTCTCATCTCCAGTATGCAAAGCTTCTCGAATTTTTTTGCTAATCAGCTGATTATTCTTACGAAGCAATTCGCGTTCTCTGGTCAGCTCAACTTCTGCTAACTCTCCGTCTTCCATCTCCTCTGGCAAATCTTCCTCCAACATCCGATACCAAAGTTGCTGGACTCTTTCCGGTAAGCTGGATAAATCCTGCGAGGTCACTTCACCATTGGCCAGTAAAAGCTCGTATAACTCCTGCAGTTCCGCCGTATCAAAGGCAAAATCTGTGCGAAGCCGATAGTTATTTAAAACCAGCGGATTGTGTACCATACGATAAAGGATATGGATTTCTGCCTTTATCAGCCGTGATAGCTGTTTAGACAGCGGAAGATCTACCAGTACAGGTCTTCTTAGAGATTCTGACTGCTGTCCGCTTCGACTACTTCGTTCAGCCAAACGGCTATTATTAACCGTGTTCTCTACCTGCTGGTAATCAAAATCCGGCAGCAACTCAGCCAACATATAAATATAGGAATTCTGAGCTGTAATAGACTGCGTCTGAGCAATAATTGGTGCCATTCGCTCCACGAATTCAATCTGAGCCTGCAAATTTTCAATATTATCCGGTTTGAGATAGCGTAAAAGGAACTCTACATCACTAATTCGCGTTTTAGTCAGAAATTGTTTCAATTCCTCGGCAGAATTTTTAGCAATAAATTCGTCCGGATCCATATTGTCAGGAAAGGAAACAATCTCTACCGACATATCCCGTAACTCTTCTAAAGCCTTGGCTGTCGCAGCCTGACCAGCCCTGTCTCCATCATAAGTCAGAATAATTTTCTTGCAATACTTACGCAGATGCTGGACATGCTCAGGCGTCAGAGCTGTTCCCATCGACGCGACTGCATTTTCAATTCCAGCCCGATAAGCCGCAATCACGTCCATAAAGCCCTCCATCAGATAGACTTCATGGCTCTTCTTGATAACCGGCTTGGCCTTATCCAGATGATAAAGCTCATAGCTTTTATTAAAAATAGGAGTACTGCGACTATTCTTATACTTGGCAGTCTGTGAACCAGCCTCCGAATCTTGCCAGATTCGACCAGAAAAGGCGACAACCTGACCTTTGTCATTGGTCAAAGGAAACATAATCCGGTTCTGAAAAGCATCATAGACCAGATTATTCTCTGCCAGATTAAAAAGACCCGAGTTCATGATAGTGGACTCATCAAACTTACCAGCCATACTCTTATGAAGATAGTTGCCTGCATTAGGAGCCAAGCCGATTTGAAAATGCTTAATGACCTCATCTGTCAGCCCACGATTGTAGAGATAAGCACGTGCTTCTTCTCCTATTTTGGTCGTCATCAGAACTGCATGGTAGAACTTCGCTGCCTCTGTATGAATATCGTAGAGTGCCTGATGCGGATGAGCCTGTCTCGGTCGATCTGCGCCAGCTCTCTCCATCCCTAAGGAAATGCCTGCTCTGTCTGCGACAATCTGAACAGCATCCATAAAGGATACGCCTCGGTAGTCCTCAATAAACTTGAAAACATCACCCGACTTGCCACAGCCAAAACAGTGATAGAACTGTTTGTCCTCTACAACGTTGAAAGAGGGCGTCTTTTCGCCATGAAAGGGACAAAGTCCCAAAAAGTTTCTGCCAGCCTTGGTCAAGGCTACTGTTTCTCCTATGACATCGACGATATTGACACTATTTTTTATTTCAGAAATCATTTCTTTATCCAATAGACAATACCTCCAATTCATCACAGAATATCACTCTATATTTTATAATAATTTGACGCAAATGTAAAACATTTGATAGGCAAGTAACTTGAAATAATTGCTTCTTTAAGCTATAATATAATCTCAAATATTAAATTATTTTTTGAAAGGAAAAGAAAATGTTAAAGGATCTTAAAGAATTTTTGCTACGCGGTAACGTGATTGACTTGGCAGTCGGGGTTATCATTGCGAATGCTTTCGGAGCAATCGTCAATTCATTGATTACTGACGTTATCACTCCCCTCTTCCTCAATCCAATTTTGAAAGCTGCAAACTTGAAGCAAATCGCTGAATTGAAATGGAACGGAATTGCTTATGGTAACTTCTTGAGCGCCGTGATCAACTTCTTGGTAATCGGTACTGTTCTCTTCTTCATCGTTAAGTCTGCTGAAAAAGCACAAAGCCTTGCTAAAAAGAACGAAGAAGCTGCTGAAGAAGCACCAGCTGGACCAACAGAACTTGAAGTTCTGCAAGAAATCAAGAGCTTGCTTGAAAAACAAAACTAATATCCAAACAGAGGCTGGGACAAAAGTCCTAGCCTCTCAATTGTCTTTGGATTGTCGAGCAAGACGCAGTGGTTGAGTGGGCTCTACTACGCTGATTTCATCAGCTTTTACAGCCCTACTCAAC
>NZ_LAWH01000011.1:0-11013 GCF_001588905.1 Streptococcus cristatus
CGTCTTGCTCGACAATCCAAAGACAATTGAGAGGCTAGGACTTTTGTCCCAGACTCGAGACAGAGGGAGATTGTATGAAATCTTATCAAGAATCTATTTTTGGTACTTTTAAAGGACAGGATGTCTTAGCCTACACCTTTGAAAATAAGCTAGGCTATCGCTTCAAGGTCATGAACTATGGCGCAACGATTTTAGAATATCGGACGCCGGATAAAAATGGTGATTTTGCCAATATTATTCTAGGCTTTGAGCGTTTTGAGGATTATGTTGGCAATAGTCCCAAGCATGGTGCTAGCGTGGGACCAGTTGCGGGGCGGATTGCGAATGCTAGCTTTGAGCTGAATGGGCAGTCCTACCAGCTGGAAGTAAATAATGGCCAGAATTGCAACCACAGTGGCTCTACTGGATGGGACGGTGTGATTTTCCAGACAGAGGAAGTCACAAACGAGGGCGTCACATTTTACACAGAGCGCCCAGATGGGACGGGCGGCTTCCCTGGAAATTTGAAAATCTGGATTTCCTATTCCTTGTCGGAAAAAGGGGAGATTGAGATTTCCTATCAAGTCCAGACAGATCAGGATAGTCTGGTTAATCCGACCAACCACAGCTATTTCAATCTGTCAGGTGATTTTAGTCAGCCGATTGATCAGCATGTCCTCCAGCTGCATACCAAAGGGGTGTATCCGATTGCTCCTGACGGTTTGCCAGCAAAAGAAGTGGATGCAGATCGTGGCTTTGTCAAAGGTCTACAAACAGGTCTAGCGCTGAAAGAAATTTTTGCAGATCCAGACGAGCAAATTCAGGTCGTGTCAGGGCTGGATCATCCATTTGCTCTGGATAAAGAGCAGGAAGAGGCAGGATATCTTTATGATGCGGCCTCAGGTCGCTATTTGACTTTCCGTACGGATGCTCCTTGTGTCGTGACTTATTCGGCAAATTTTGTTGATGATTCAGTTATCATCAATGGACAGCCAATGATTCAGCATAATGGTATAGCGCTGGAAGCACAAGCCTTGCCTGATGCGATTCATAGTGACTTGAAAGATCAGGTCATTCTCAAGGCAGGGAGCCTCTTCACCAGCACCACCGTTTATTTCGCAAGTGTGAAATAAATACTAAATTTGCTTCATTTGAAGTGTATCTCACATGGCGATAGTAGCCTCAGATACAAGAAAACGGCAGAATCCCCCTATGCCGTTTTTACTATTTATTTTATTGGTTATCTAAGTCTTGTGGTTGGAAAAATTGATTGTAACGCTCTTCGTCTTCTTGGTTATCACGGATAACTTTTGCAAGAGTGAATGAAGAAGAAATCAGTCCGACAGAACCCATGAGATAGTATCCTTTAACCATCAAAGGCTCTTTCAAAGTATAGAGGCCGACGAGAACAAGAGTCACAAAGAAGGCGAATGAGCCCCAAGCCATAAACATAAAGGCTGGTGTATTCCGATAAGTTTTCTTTTTAAGGTTGTTCATATCTAAAATCTCCTTTTCGATTTTTTTCATTGTATCATGAGTTTTTGAGACAGTCAATGAAATAGAGGCTATTTTAATCAGACTGAACAATTCATATTAGTTTGTATCATCTTACTAAGATATCTAAAAGTATTTTATTTTTAAAAAATATTTTTTCTTTAAGCAAATTTTAAGATAAGGACGTTATACTAATGCCATCAAATGAAGACCTCCTAACTTTATTTGATAGAAATCCTAAAACTTTTTCATAATAATCTCCCATAAGAGCCACCAAATTCGGTGGCTTTTTTTGTATTCAGAAGCGGGTCGGATTGCTTCCTCTGCCCTATTTTTTGCTATAATAGTCCTATGAGTAGAATTTTAGATAATGAATTAATGGGGGATGAAGAGCTGGTAGAACGTACCCTCCGTCCTCAGTATTTACGAGAATATATTGGTCAGGACAAAGTCAAAGATCAGCTGAAAATTTTTATTGAAGCGGCTAAATTGCGGGATGAGGCGTTGGATCATACTCTCCTTTTTGGTCCTCCGGGTCTGGGAAAGACGACTATGGCCTTTGTCATCGCCAATGAGCTCGGTGTGAATATCAAGCAGACTTCTGGCCCGGTCATTGAAAAGGCTGGTGATTTGGTGGCCATTCTCAATGATTTGGAGCCAGGTGATGTCCTCTTTATCGATGAGATTCACCGTTTGCCTATGGCAGTGGAGGAAGTGCTGTATAGCGCCATGGAGGACTTTTACATTGACATTATGATTGGGACTGGCGAAACCAGTCGCAGCGTCCATCTGGAATTGCCGCCTTTCACTCTGATTGGGGCTACCACTCGGGCAGGCATGCTGTCCAATCCTCTGCGGGCTCGCTTTGGGATTACTGGTCACATGGAGTATTATGAAGCCAGCGATCTGACCGAAATCGTCGAGCGGACGGCAGAGATTTTTGAGATGGATATTACCCACGAGGCTGCTCGGGAGCTGGCTCTGCGTAGCCGAGGAACGCCGCGAATTGCCAATCGTCTGCTCAAGCGGGTGCGGGACTACGCGCAGATTATGGGCAATGGCTTGATTGATGATAAGATAACCGACCAGGCTCTCTCCATGCTGGATGTGGACCAGGAAGGGCTGGACTATGTGGATCAGAAAATCCTACGAACCATGATTGAAGTTTATGGTGGTGGTCCAGTCGGACTGGGGACACTTTCAGTCAATATTGCTGAGGAGCGCGAAACAGTAGAGGACATGTATGAGCCTTACCTGATTCAGAAAGGTTTTGTCATGCGGACACGGACTGGGCGCGTGGCTACAAGGAAAGCCTATGAGCATCTAGGATATGAGTATATGAAGGAATGATGACCGATCAAGAGATTTTAGAGAGGCTGAGTCAGGATCAGGATATCCGAGCGATTTTGGAGATGATCCGCAGTCTAGAATTGAAAGATTCTTGGCTGGCTGCGGGCAGTGTCAGAAATTTTATCTGGAATATCTTGTCTGGCAAGTCGGGCTTTGATACCGAAACGGATGTGGATGTCATATTCTTTGACCCAACTGTATCTTATGAGAAAACTTTGCAGCTGGAGATGGAGTTGAGAAAAGCTTTTCCCGCTTATTCTTGGGAGCTGAAAAATCAAGTCTATATGCATAGTCATAGTCCCAACACCCAGCCCTATACTAGCTCGAAAGATGCCATGAGCAAGTATCCTGAGTGCTGCACAGCTATCGGTCTTCGATTGCTGGAAAATGATAAGTTAGAGCTTTTTGCGCCCTATGGCTTGGCAGATATTCGAGCATTTCAGGTGCGACCAACACCGCATTTTTTAGCGGATGCAGAGCGAAAGAAGCTTTATATGCAAAGAATTTGCAAGAAAAACTGGCAGGCTAAATGGCCACAATTAAGTTTTGAACATCCTTCTGAAGAAAAGTAAAGTTGAATCTGGTGCAAGCTAGATTGAGTGGATTACCGCCTCAATGATCTGCACTCTTATGTAAGTAGGTATAATTAGCTGTTTTTCAGGCCCCGCTTCCGCTGTCACAGAATAATCAAGAAAGCTCCACTGTTTTCTTTTTATTCTGGTATAATAGATCTATGAAGAAAATTGTATTTGTTTGTTTAGGAAATATCTGCCGCAGTCCGATGGCAGAGTTTGTTATGAAAAGTCTGACCGATGACTTACATATTGAGAGTCGTGCAACGTCTAGCTGGGAGCATGGAAACCCTATACATCAGGGGACTCAGGCTATTTTTAAGAAACATGCGATTTCTTATGACAAAGGAAAGACTTCTCAGCAGATTTCAGCGCAAGATTTTGCAGAATTTGATTATATCATCGGCATGGATGAAGCCAATATTCGAGATTTGAAGAAAATGGCGCCAGCGGATTTTCAGGATAAAATCTACCAGTTTGCTAATATCGGCGTGCCAGATCCTTGGTACACGGGCGATTTCGATGAAACTTATGAACTGGTTTTGGCTGGTTGCCGCAAGTGGCTAGAACGCTTAAATGGATGAAAAATGGATAAAATAAAAGAATTTTACGATAAATATAAAATCTATCTGACCCGTCAGAATCTAGAAATCTTAGCAGTGACTGTGATTGCATTGTCAGCAATTTTAGTGTTTACCTCCAATATCCCTAGTAAGGGTGCGCTAACGCTGGATCAAGGTAAGATAAAATATGAGGGCAGTCTGGTTCACGGGAAAATGAACGGCGAAGGCACTCTGACATTTAAAAATGGGGATAGCTACAAAGGTCATTTTAAAAATGGGACTTTTGACGGCAAAGGGACTTTTACTTCCAAGGCTGGTTGGAAATATGAAGGTGAGTTTGCCAACGGTCAAGCCAATGGTAAAGGAAAACTGACGACAGAAAGTAATGTCGTCTATGAAGGAACGTTCAAGCAAGGAATTTATCAAAATGCGCATTAGATGGTTTTCACTGGTTCGGATTACTGGATTGGTTTTGGTGTTACTCTATCATTACTTTCAGGGAGTTTTTCCTGGAGGTTTTATTGGAGTGGACATCTTTTTCACTTTTTCAGGATTTTTGATTACTTCATTATTGATTGATGAGTTTACAAGAAGTCGGACGATTGATATTATGGGCTTTCTGAAAAGGCGCTTTTATCGTATCGTTCCTCCGCTCGTTTTTATGATTTTGGTCATCATGCCCTTTACTTTATTGATTCGTCGGGATTTTGTAGCAGGTATCGGGACGCAGATTTCAGCTGCGCTTGGCTTTGTGACCAATTTTTATGAAATGATGTCGGGCGGTAGTTATGAAAGCCAGTTTGTGCCACATTTGCTGATTCACACTTGGAGTTTAGCACTGGAAGTGCATTACTATATCCTCTGGGGCTTGGCTGCTTGGGGAATTAGCAAGATTAGCAAGTCAGTTGCTCAGTATCGGGGGCTGATTTCTCTGACTTCAATTGCTCTGTTTCTGTTCAGTTTCTTGGCTATGTTTATCGGAGCCTTTTTCAGCAAGAATTACTCCAATATTTATTTCTCAAGTTTGACCCATGTCTTTCCTTTCTTTGCTGGGACAGTGCTAGCGACTTTCTCTGGAGTTGGAAATGTGGGCGTTCAGATGAAGAAACTGGAAGAAAAGGTAGAAATCAAGCAAGTCTTGATCGCTTTAGCTGGCAGTTTTGTTCTTCTTCTTTTGCTTAGCTTTATTTTGAAATTTGACAGCCTGTGGACTTATTTATTTGGTTTCTTGATTTCAACACTTCTGGCTTGTGTCATGATAGCAGCAACTCGCATCTTGCACGATAAATTGCCAAATATTAAGGAGCCTAGTCCTCTCAACTTTATTGCAGATACTAGCTATGGTGTTTACCTCTTTCATTGGCCTTTCTATATTATTTTTACTCAGTTGATGAGCAATGGTTGGGCTGTGCTTTTGACTACAATCTTGAGTTTTGGTTTTGTGGCTCTTTCCTTCTATATTTTAGAGCCGACTTTAGCTGGACGGAAGCCTCGGATTTTTGGCAAGGAGATGAATGTAACATCCATCACCAAGCCGATTTTCTACAGTTTCATTCCGCTGACATTTATCTTGCTGATTATCACCGTGACTGCTCCGTCTGTGGGTGCTTTTGAGGAAAGCTTGATTGTCAATGCTTTGAACCAAGCTGATACGAAAATGCAGACAACTCGTAAGCATGTGGACCAAAAAACTGCGACAAATTATAATGTGGCAGAGGGCACGACTGTTATCGGTGATTCGGTCACCTTGCGCTCCGCTGAATGGATCCAAGAGGCTATACCTGACGCTCAAGTCGATGCAGTGGTTAGCCGTAATTTAGTGTCTGGTCTGGAATTTTTCAAGAACGATATTGCTAATCAAACACTCCTTCAAAACGTCGTCTTGGCATTGGGAACCAATCCAGTTGACAATTATGAAGAATTGCTGGATCAGTATATCGAGCTCTTGCCAAAAG
Source organism: Streptococcus cristatus (assembly GCF_001588905.1). Lineage (GTDB taxonomy): Bacteria > Bacillota > Bacilli > Lactobacillales > Streptococcaceae > Streptococcus > Streptococcus cristatus_N. The sequence goes on from NZ_LAWH01000011.1 coordinate 5,914, forward strand.
GCCATCGCTTGATTCTGGTCACGCCATATGATGGGCGGACAGCCAACGATCCAAATAGTATTCCTGTTAAGATGCGCCAATACGAACTTGAACTTGCTAAGAAATATGATTTTGTATATGTAGCAGACTGGTATCAGGTCGCGATTAACAATCCGCAGATTTGGATTGGAACAGACTATGTCCATTATGGGGCAGATTCAGAGTCTATGGCAGAGGGAGGTAAACTCTACTCTAACATGATAAAAGAAGCTTTGGCTGCCGCTTCAAGTGGCAGTGTTAAGCCATAAAACTAGCTCGGTTGTTTAGCCGAGCTAGTTTTATAACAAAAAAGAAAGCGCTAACACATTTTTGAGGAAAAGTATGTGAAATTTTTGAGAATAAATAGAGGTTTTTATAAAAAAGCCTGAGATATCAGTGTTTAAAAAATAATCCATAAAAAGTTTGTGAACTTTTGTTGAAAGTGTTTACAAATTTGTAGGAATAGAGTATAATTATATTGTGAAATAATTAACAAAGGTTAAAATCTTCATCTAACCTTTTGGCAGAAACCATTGGAGGACTATAATGGCTGATAAGAAGAAAACTGTTGAACAAGAAGATAAAGTGCTAGCGGCAGAAAAACATGTTGATGAGCTTGTGCAAAAAGGTCTCCTAGCTCTTGAAGAAATGAGAAAACTAAATCAAGAGCAAGTAGATTACATCGTAGCAAAAGCTTCAGTTGCAGCTCTTGATGCACACGGGATCCTTGCTCAACACGCGGTTGAAGAAACTGGTCGTGGTGTATTTGAAGACAAGGCAACGAAAAACCTCTTTGCCTGTGAACACGTTGTCAACAACATGCGTGGTGTGAAGACTGTTGGTGTTATCGAAGATGATTCTGTTACTGGATTGACAAAGATTGCTGAACCTGTCGGAGTTATCTGTGGTATCACTCCAACAACGAACCCAACATCAACAGCAATTTTTAAAGCATTGATTGCCTTGAAGACACGTAACCCAATCGTTTTTGCCTTCCACCCATCTGCTCAAGAGTCCTCTGCTCACGCAGCGCAAATCGTTCGTGACGCAGCAATCGCAGCTGGCGCACCTGAAAACTGTGTGCAATGGATTACTCAGCCATCTATGGAAGCAACAGCGGCTTTGATGAACCACGATGGTATTGCAACTATCCTTGCAACAGGTGGTAATGCCATGGTTAAGGCTGCCTACTCTTGCGGGAAACCAGCTCTTGGGGTTGGTGCCGGAAACGTACCAGCTTACATTGAAAAATCTGCTGACCTTCGCCAAGCAGCTCATGATATCGTGATGTCTAAATCATTTGACAATGGTATGGTCTGCGCATCTGAGCAAGCGGTTATCATTGACAAGGAAGTTTATGACGAATTTGTAGAAGAATTCAAGTCATACCACACTTACTTTGTAAACAAAAAAGAAAAAGCCCTTCTTGAAGAATTCTGCTTTGGCGCTAAAGCAAACAGCAAAAACTGTGCTGGTGCTAAACTCAATGCAGAAATTGTAGGGAAGCCAGCTACATGGATTGCAGAACAAGCAGGCTTTAAAGTACCAGAAGGTACAAACATCTTGGCTGCAGAATGTGCTGAAGTAGGTCCAAATGAGCCATTGACTCGTGAAAAACTTTCACCAGTGATCGCTGTCTTGAAAGCTGAAGATAGAGAAGACGGTCTTAAAAAAGCTCGTCAAATGGTTGAATTTAACGGACTTGGTCACTCAGCAGCTATCCATACAAAAGATGAAGAATTGGCTAAACGCTTTGGTACTGAAATCAAAGCGATGCGGATCATCTGGAACTCTCCATCTACTTTCGGTGGTATCGGGGACGTATATAATGCCTTCATTCCATCCTTGACACTTGGATGTGGTTCATACGGACGTAACTCAGTTGGTGATAACGTGAGCGCTATTAACCTCCTAAACATCAAGAAAGTAGGGAAACGTAGAAATAATATGCAATGGTTTAAAGTTCCTTCAAAAATTTACTTCGAGCGCAACTCTATCCAATACCTTCAAACATGTGAAGATATTGAACGCGTTATGATCGTTACTGACAAATCTATCGAAAAACTTGGCTTTGTTCAACGTGTGATCGATCAATTGAACGCCCGTAGCAACCGTGTAACGATCCAAGTCTTCTCAGATGTTGAACCAGATCCAGACATCACAACTGTAGAACGTGGTGCGGAAGTGATGAAAGCATTTGAACCAGATACAATCATCGCTCTTGGTGGTGGTTCTCCAATGGACGCGGCGAAAGTAATGTGGCTCTTCTACGAGCAACCAGAAATCGACTTCCGTGACCTGGTTCAAAAATTCATGGATATCCGTAAACGTGCCTTCCGCTTCCCATCACTTGGTAAGAAAGCGAAATACATCGGTATCCCAACGACTTCAGGTACAGGTTCAGAAGTAACACCATTTGCTGTTATCTCTGATAAGAAAAACAACCGCAAATACCCATTGGCTGACTACTCATTGACACCAACTATTGCCATTGTTGACCCTGCTTTGGTTGAATCCGTTCCAGACTTCATCGCTGCTGATACAGGTATGGACGTTTTGACTCACGCTACTGAAGCCTATACTTCAAACTTTGCTAACGACTACACAGACGGTATTGCGCTTCAAACTATCAAGCTTGTCTTTGAATGGTTGGAAAAATCTGTTAAGACAGCTGACCCAGAAGCACGTGAAAAAATGCATAATGCGTCTACAATGGCTGGTATGGCCTTCGCCAATGCCTTCCTTGGTATGAGCCACTCAATGGCCCACAAGATCGGTGGTGTTCACCATACTGTTCACGGACGTACAAACGCAATCTTGCTTCCATACGTCATCCGTTACAATGGTACTCGTCCATCTAAGACCACTACATGGCCGAAGTACAACTACTGGAAAGCTGATGAGAAATTCCAAGACATTGCGAAAATGCTTGGCTTGCCTCACTCAACTCCAGAAGAAGCAGTTGAAGCATATGCTAAAGCTGTTTATGAACTTGGTGTTGCAGTAGGTATTAAGATGAACTTCAAGGATCAAGGAATTGATGAAAAAGTTTGGAAAGACAGCTTGCATGAAATTGCTCTTCTAGCTTATGAAGACCAATGTTCACCTGCAAACCCACGCTTGCCAATGGTAGCTGACATGGAAGAAATCATGGCAGATGCTTACTATGGTTATGCAGAACGTCCAGGACGTCGTAAATAATTGATATCAGACACAAGGTAGGGGAAATCCTACCTTTTTTTGGCGTGATTGGAGGAATTATGATATAATAAAAAAATAAAAGTTTGATAATGAAATTATTTGTTTTTCAAACAATAATGAGGGTTCTGGTTGATGAATAATGTTGGAAAAAGAATAGAAGAGTTGCGCAAACAAAAAGGTTTGAGCCGTCCAGCCTTTTGTGATGATGAGTCTGGTTTGTCTGTCCGCCAGTTGGCACGTATCGAAAAAGGAGAGTTTCATCCCACTCTGAAAACTCTGGAACATATTGCAGAAAAATTGGAGATTCCAGCCTATATCCTTATGCCTGACTATCAAGAATTACCAGAGCGTTATAAGGAAATCAAGTATTTTCTGCTTCATCACCCCGACTATGGAGATCAGGAGCTGCAAGAACAAAAAGATGCGTATTTTGATGAAATCTTTGAGGACTTTTATGAAAATCTTCCAAGAGATGAGCAGATAATGATCGATTGCTTGCAGGCGATTGACCAGGTGCGGGCAGGCCAAAATTCATTATATGGTCAAGGTGTGTTGGAGAATAGTTTTGACAGTCTAGTAGACATAGAACCGTTTCATACTAATACATTATTGAAATCAAGACTTTATTTTCTCTGTGCATTAATGGATGGATTGAATTCGGGATGTATAAAAGAAACTACGCAAGAAGAAATTGTTCTTCTATTTAAAAAGCTATGTCATCAAATAGAAGAAACTGAATTAGAAGATTTATATTTATTGCGGGATGCTCTGTTTGCAGCGTTGTGCTGTTTGGAGCTTGTTGGAGAGTTCTCCTATTTTAAGATGGCAGTAGATAAGTTAAATTATATTATGAATAGAACCCGAGATTTCCAAAAGAAACCATTAATTTTAATGGTCGAGTGGAAATATTATATTCAGTGTGATTTTAATGAGGCAAATCGAAAGTATCAAGAGGCGAAAGTGGTTGCTCAAATATTTGGAAATGAGGAATTGATAACGAGTCTTGATATAGAATGGCAGGAAGATATAAAAAAATATATTCGATAATTTGTGAATAGTGACATCAATGTCTTGACAAATAAAACTTTTGGCATTTTTATTAATAATTGCCAAAAGTTTTTTGTTTTGTTCGGATTTTACTATCTATTTGTTAAAAAAAGAGTGACATTTCTGTCATTGGTGATTTTTTGTTGCGCTGATATAATTATTTTTGTAAGTAAGACATCAGAGAGGAAAAACAAATGTTTAAATTTTTTAATTTGCTGGGTTTTATCGGTGGTTGGTGGGGGTAAATACAAAAAGTTACTGCACATTAATATTCGAACGATTCAATAATATACCAAATTTGTACAGAGTTGGCGTACGAGATGTATTAGTCATTCGACAGTCATATGATACCCTAATACAAGTGGAGATAAGAATCAATGGTTACTTGTTAGACTTGATTACGGTTAAAAGAAATATTCTTAGAGTTTATACTTTGAAAAATATCTCTCCTACTGCACGAATTACAGTATCAGATATCACAGAAGGACTTGATATGACTCTGAAATACAATCGTACATTTAGGGATTTTGATTTTTTTGAAAAATTAAAATAGGTTTGAAAAAGAAGAAGAGGCATGAGGCAGACAATTTATACACCAGTGTATAAAAAACGGTCATTCAAATGTAAGCATCCGTGTTTTGCATTTATCGTTAAATGATAGTAATTCACATAACATAAAGAACTTGGAGAACAAAATGCATGAAACATCAGTTAGCTAATCATTGGATTTTGGAAGACAGTGACTTCATAACGAAACAATCTTATCCAAAGCCATGGTTAAAAAGAACAAAATAGATTAAAGGAGACATAAAATGGCAAAACAAATTAAAAAAG
>NZ_LAWH01000012.1:0-2192 GCF_001588905.1 Streptococcus cristatus
CATACTGTTAAAGTTGGACTTGATAAGAACGGCAACGGTCAGTTGGATCCAGACGAAGTAACCTCTTCAACAATCGTCAAAGACGGTAAGGATGGTAAGTCTCCACTAGCTAAAGTTGTAGATAACAACAATGGCACACACACAGTTCAAGTCGGTCTCGATAAGAACGGTAATGGTGAGCTTGACCCAGACGAAGTAACATCATCTACAATCATCAAAGATGGTAAGGATGGAAAAGCTGGTGCCACAGGTGCTACAGGAGCGACCGGAGCCAAAGGCGATAAAGGTGAAACTGGAGCTACAGGAGCGACCGGAGCTAAAGGTGATAAAGGTGAAGACGGCAAGCCATCATTGGCGCAAGTCGTAGACAACAACGACGGTACTCATACTGTTAAAGTTGGTCTTGATAAGAATGGCAACGGTCAGTTGGATCCAGACGAAGTAACATCTTCAACAATCGTCAAAGACGGTAAGGATGGAAAATCTCCACTAGCTAAAGTTGTAGACAACAACAATGGCACGCACACAGTTCAAGTCGGTCTCGATAAGAATGGTAACGGTGAACTTGATCCAGACGAAGTAACATCTTCAACAATCATCAAAGATGGTAAGGATGGAAAAGCTGGCGCAACCGGTGCCACAGGTGCTACAGGAGCGACCGGAGCCAAAGGCGATAAAGGTGAAACTGGAGCTACAGGAGCGACCGGAGCTAAAGGTGATAAAGGTGAAGACGGCAAGCCATCATTGGCGCAAGTCGTAGACAACAACGACGGTACTCATACTGTTAAAGTTGGACTTGATAAGAATGGCAACGGTCAGTTGGATCCAGACGAAGTAACCTCTTCAACAATCGTCAAAGACGGTAAGGATGGAAAAGCTGGTGCAACCGGTGCTACAGGCGCGACCGGAGCTAAAGGCGATAAAGGTGAAGACGGCAAGCCATCATTGGCGCAAGTCGTTGACAACAACGATGGCACGCATACTGTTAAAGTTGGTCTTGATAAGAACGGCAACGGTCAGTTGGATCCAGATGAAGTAACCTCTTCAACAATCGTCAAAGACGGTAAGGATGGAAAATCTCCACTAGCTAAAGTTGTAGACAACAACAATGGCATGCACACAGTTCAAGTCGGTCTCGATAAGAATGGTAACGGTGAACTTGATCCAGACGAAGTAACATCTTCAACAATCATCAAAGATGGTAAGGATGGAAAAGCTGGCGCAACCGGTGCCACAGGTGCTACAGGAGCGACCGGAGCCAAAGGCGATAAAGGTGAAACTGGAGCTACAGGAGCGACCGGAGCTAAAGGTGATAAAGGTGAAGACGGCAAGCCATCATTGGCGCAAGTCGTAGATAACAACGACGGTACTCATACTGTTAAAGTTGGTCTTGATAAGAATGGCAACGGTCAGTTGGATCCAGACGAAGTAACCTCTTCAACCATCGTCAAAGACGGTAAGGATGGAAAATCTCCACTAGCTAAAGTTGTAGACAACAACAATGGCACGCATACAGTTCAAGTCGGTCTCGATAAGAATGGTAACGGTGAACTTGATCCAGACGAAGTAACATCTTCAACTATCGTCAAAGATGGAAAAGCTGGTGCCACTGGTGCTACAGGCGCAACCGGAGCTAAAGGCGATAAAGGTGAAACTGGAGCAACAGGCGCGACCGGAGCTAAAGGTGACAAAGGTGAAACAGGTGCCACAGGCGCAGCAGGACCAAAAGGTGATAAGGGCGCAACTGGCGCCACAGGTGCAACCGGAGCTAAAGGCGATAAAGGTGAAACTGGTGCTACAGGCGCAACTGGTGCCAAAGGTGAAGATGGCAAGCCATCATTGGCGCAAGTCGTAGACAACAACGACGGTACACACACTGTTAAAGTTGGTCTGGATAAGAACGGCAACGGCCAGTTGGATCCAGATGAAGTAACTTCATCTACCATCGTTAAAGACGGTAAGGATGGAAAATCTCCACTAGCTAAAGTTGTAGACAACAACAATGGTACACACACAGTTCAAGTCGGACTCGATAAGAATAATAACGGCCAGTTGGATCCAGATGAAGTAACATCTTCAACTATCGTCAAAGATGGAAAAGCTGGTGCCACTGGTGCTACAGGCGCAACCGGAGCTAAAGGCGATAAAGGTGAAACTGGAGCAACAGGCGCAACCGGAGCTAAAGGCGATAA
>NZ_LAWH01000013.1:0-41583 GCF_001588905.1 Streptococcus cristatus
ATCAGCTTTTACAGCCCTACTCAACTGTGCGGAGGTGGGACGACGAAATCGAATTCTAACGAATTTCAGATTTCTGTCCCACTCTCTTTCTTTTGTTTATTAGCCTTGAAAATGCTATAGTAGGGAAAAATAGATTGGAGGAATGAATGATGGGATTATTCAGTGGTTTATTGGGCAATGCCTCTCAGAAGGATATTGAAAAAACAGAAAGAGAATTGGAGAATATTCTGACGCTAGCAGAAAATGTGGAGTTGGCTTTCAGCCTCATTCGTGACTTGATTGTCTTTACAGATAAGCGGTTGATTTTGGTGGACAAGCAGGGAGTGACAGGCAAGAAAACGGCTTATAAGTCTTATCCTTATCGCTCCATCTCTCGCTTTTCGGTGGAAACGGCTGGCCACTTTGACCTAGACGCTGAGCTGAAAATCTGGGTTTCCAGTGCTGAGGAACCAGCCGAAACCCTAACTTTCCGAAGTGATAAAAGTGTCATTGCTATCCAAAAAGCGCGGGCAGAAGCAGTGTTGAGATAAAAAGCGGTTTCAACCGCTTTTTTTGCAAACAAAAACTAACCATAGCTTATTGACTTGGTTAGTTCATAAATAAAGATTGACGATCTGGAATATTTCCTATCTAGTTGTCTTCACTAGGGAAAGTTTCACCAAAATGCAGCTCAGAGTATGGAGTTTCAAAATGACCTCCATCATAAGTTACTTTGACTGAAGTTATTCCAAAGTCAACGATTATTGGTTTTGCAGCTGTTATAAAGACATAGCGATTAGCGTTTTGTTTTATATCATAGACTTTTACTGCTCCGTAAATGGAATCGAAAGAATAGATATCTCCATTTTTAGTCGATTTGGTTATTTCAATGGTCTTCTTAGCAGGAGAGTAGGATAAATTATAAGCTTCTTTTTTTCCGATGCCTTGTGTAATAAAAGTTTCGTTGTCATCACTTTTAGCTTGAAAGTGAATAAAATTTTTATCAAAACTTTTCTGAGCGTTGTTCATAACGAGAAATACATTTACTCCCCATGCAGCTAAGCCCAAAATAAGAAGAGAAGCGATACCAATAAAAACAGTTTTTTTAGTTAAGCGCATAAAAGTTCCTTGAAAATCATGCTATTGGAGAAGTGAAAGCCAATAGCTTGCTCTAAAAAATATTTTCTAAGTTTTTTTCTTGCTGGTGAACTAAGGAGTTGGCTAGCAAGACAGGATAGTTTCTAAAGTAAAAAATATGTCAGAAAAGATTTCATTCTTCTGTGAATCCTTGAGATAGCAGAAAAGCAAAGAAATCTTCGGGCTTTTCCTTAAGCTTTTTAAATAGGTTATCTTTAGTTGTTTCCCCTAAAGCCGCCATGACTTGTTTTTCTTTTGCTTTGCTGAGATCAAAGTGGGCAACTTGTGCAACGGTTTTCTTGTCCTCTGAAACTTTGACTTCAAGTGTGACTCCATCTAACTTGCTGAATTTATCATAAAAGTCACCAGCTTTTAATTCTTCTTGATAAATGTTGCTGATTTCTTCAGGACTCTTATCTTGCTCGTCCTCTTGAGTCGGTTTCGTAGCCATAAAATCGAAGGCTCGAATCTTATCTTTTTGATAATAAGCGACAATTTTATTATTGTATCCGTTAGGCATGTTGTAAGCAAAAGTCTTGGTTTTTACTTTCTCTTCTTTTTTTGGCTTGCTTTGGCTCTGACTTTGGTTGGGTTTGTTTTCGTGCTTAGTTTGCTTAGGCATGCTGCAGGCAGTCAAAGCCAGCAGACAGGCGCTAGCTAGTAAAATTTTCTTCACAGTTAAGACTCCTTTTGATAAATGTTTTTTCTATTATAGCATAACTTAGTTTTAAGATAAGAAAACATATAATATATAGACATTAACAGCTTTACTCCGCTCTTTTTCTGTCGAAAAAAGTGCTGATTTATGGTAAAATAAGGTCACTACTGTACGAGGAAATGTCATGTCAAACAAGTTTGAAATTTTAATGCATCAACTGGATATGCCACTGGAAATGAGAAATTCAGAGGCCTTTTTGAATGCAGAAATTGAGAAGGTTCTGGTCCACAAGGTCAGTCGGGTCTGGGAGTTTCATTTTTCTTTTGCGAATATCCTGCCCATTGAGATTTTTCGAGAATTGCAGAAGCGCTTAGCTCAAGAGTTTTCTAAGACGGGCAATCAAGCTATTTTTGAAATTCATTGTCAGAATCCTCAGGTATCGGATGAACTCTTGCAGGCTTATTACCAGCTGGCCTTTGAGGAGGGGCCTTGTGCCAGTCATGGCTTCAAGAGTCTGTATCAGGATTTGCAGGTTCATTTGGATGGGGACAAGTTGCTGATTGAGGGAGCTTCGACTATTGATACGGAGCATTTTCGTAAGAATCACCTACCCAACCTCAGTCGCCAGTTGGTCAAATACGGCTTTCCTCAGCTGACCTGTCAGGTTCAGCACAGCGATGAGCTGACCCAGCAGCAAGCGGAGAATTTTCAGGCTGAGAATGACAAGATTGTTCAGGCGGCCAATGAAGAAGCGCTCAAAGCCATGGAAACTCTACAACAGATGGCGCCACCGCCAGAAGAAAAACCAGCCTATGACTTCCAAGCTCGCAAGGCTGCAGTAAAGCCAAATCTAGACAAGGCAGAAATTACCCCGATGATCGAAGTTCAGACTGAGGAGAATCGTCTAGTATTTGAGGGAATGGTCTTTGACCTAGAGCAGAAGGTTACTCGGACAGGCCGGGTCTTGCTCAACTTCAAGATGACAGACTATACCTCCAGCTTCTCCTTGCAGAAATGGATGAAAAACGAAGAAGAAGCCAAGAAGTTTGACATGATTAAGAAAGGTGCTTGGCTGCGCGTGCGGGGAAATGTGGAGATGAATAACTTCACCCGCGACCTGACCATGAATGTGCAAGATGTGCAGGAAGTTACCCACTATGAGCGCAAGGACTTGATGCCTGAGGGGCAGAAGCGGGTTGAATTTCACGCCCATACCAATATGTCTACGATGGATGCCCTGCCTGAGGTAGAGGAAATCGTTGCAACGGCCGCCAAGTGGGGCCACAAGGCTGTCGCCATTACCGACCATGGAAATGTGCAGAGCTTTCCCCATGGCTACAAGGCTGCTAAGAAGGCTGGTATCCAGCTGATTTACGGTATGGAGGCCAATATTGTAGAAGATCGGGTGCCCATCGTCTACAATGAAGTAGACATGGAGCTGAGCGATGCGACCTATGTAGTCTTTGACGTGGAAACGACAGGCCTTTCAGCGGTTTACAATGACTTGATTCAGGTCGCCGCCAGCAAGATGCACAAGGGCAATATCATCGCTGAGTTTGATGAGTTTATCAATCCTGGCCATCCTCTGTCGGCCTTTACGACGGATCTGACTGGGATTACTGATGAGCATGTCCGCAACGCCAAGCCGCTAGAGCAAGTGCTGAAAGAATTTCAGGAATTTTGCCAGGACAGTGTCCTCGTTGCCCATAATGCTACCTTTGACGTGGGCTTTATGAATGTCAACTATGAGCGTCATGGCCTGCCGAAAATTACCCAGCCGGTCATTGACACGCTGGAATTTGCCCGCAACCTCTATCCAGAGTACAAGCGTCATGGTCTGGGGCCTTTAACCAAGCGTTTCCAGATTGCTCTGGAACACCACCATATGGCCAACTATGACGCGGAAGCGACAGGCCGTCTCCTCTTTATCTTTATCAAGGATGTAGCTGAAAAGCATGGTGTGACCAATCTCAAGGATTTGAATACGGATCTGGTCGATGAGAATTCCTACAAGAAGGCTCGGGTCAAGCATGCGACCATTTATGTGAAAAATCAGACGGGGCTCAAGAATATTTTCAAGTTAGTCAGTCTGTCCAATACCAAGTATTTCGAAGGCGTCCCTCGGATTCCACGGACCGTGCTGGATGCCCATCGTGAAGGTCTGATTCTGGGCTCAGCCTGCTCAGAAGGTGAAGTCTATGATGCTGTTGTCTCTCAGGGGGTGGATGCGGCTGTCGAAGTAGCCAAGTATTATGACTTTATCGAGGTTATGCCGCCGGCTATCTATGAGCCACTGATTGCCAAGGAGCAGATCAAGGACCAGGAAGAACTGCAGACCATTATTCGCAATCTGATTGAGGTCGGCGATCGCTTGGGCAAGCCTGTCCTTGCGACGGGGAATGTCCACTATATTGAGCCGGAAGAAGAAATCTATCGGGAGATTATCGTCCGCAGTCTGGGTCAGGGAGCCATGATTAACCGGACTATTGGCCACGGTGAAAATGCCCAGCCAGCTCCGCTTCCTAAGGCTCACTTCCGGACCACCAATGAGATGCTGGACGAATTTGCATTCTTGGGTGAGGACTTGGCTAAGAAGCTGGTCATCACCAATCCGAATCAGCTGGCGGAGACCTTTGAGCCGGTCGAGGTAGTCAAGGGCGACCTCTATACACCTTTCATTGACAAGGCCGAGGAGACAGTTGCCGAGCTGACCTATCAAAAGGCCTTTGAGATTTATGGCAATCCACTGCCAGATATCGTCGACTTGCGGATTGAAAAAGAGTTGACCTCTATCTTGGGGAATGGCTTTGCCGTGATTTACTTGGCTTCGCAGATGCTGGTACAACGCTCCAATGAGCGGGGTTATCTGGTAGGTTCACGGGGGTCTGTTGGATCCAGCTTTGTTGCGACCATGATTGGGATTACCGAGGTTAATCCTTTGTCGCCCCACTATGTCTGTGGCAAATGTCAATACAGCGAGTTCATCACGGACGGCTCCTATGGTTCTGGCTTCGACATGCCGGATAAGGACTGCCCAGAATGTGGTCACAAGCTGAGCAAGAATGGTCAGGATATTCCTTTTGAGACTTTCCTTGGATTTGACGGGGACAAGGTACCCGATATTGACTTGAACTTCTCCGGAGAGGATCAGCCGAGCGCCCACTTGGACGTGCGGGACATCTTTGGTGAGGAGTATGCCTTTCGGGCTGGAACCGTTGGTACCGTTGCGGCTAAGACGGCTTATGGATTTGTCAAGGGCTACGAGCGCGACTATGGGAAGTTCTACCGAGACGCCGAAGTTGAGCGTTTGGCACAGGGAGCTGCCGGAGTCAAGCGGACAACTGGACAACATCCGGGCGGAATCGTTGTTATCCCTAACTACATGGATGTTTATGACTTTACACCGGTCCAATATCCAGCTGATGATGTGATGGCCGAATGGCAAACGACCCACTTTAACTTCCACGATATCGATGAGAACGTCCTCAAACTCGATGTGCTGGGGCATGATGATCCGACCATGATTCGGAAGCTTCAGGACTTGTCAGGCATCGATCCTAATGACATTCCTATGGATGATGCTGGTGTCATGGCCCTCTTTTCTGGGACAGATATTCTGGGTGTGACTCAGGAGCAAATCGGCACGCCGACTGGTATGCTGGGAATTCCGGAGTTTGGGACCAACTTTGTACGGGGCATGGTTGATGAGACCCATCCGACAACTTTTGCCGAGCTCTTACAGCTATCTGGTCTTTCTCATGGTACGGACGTTTGGTTGGGCAATGCTCAGGACTTGATTAAGCAAGGGATTGCTGACCTGTCCACCGTTATCGGCTGTCGGGACGACATCATGGTTTACCTCATGCACAAGGGCTTGGATCCTAAGATGGCCTTTACGATCATGGAGCGCGTGCGAAAGGGCCTTTGGCTGAAGATTTCTGAAGAGGAGCGCAATGGCTATATCGCAGCTATGAAGGAAAACAATGTGCCAGAATGGTACATCGAGTCCTGTGGAAAGATCAAGTATATGTTCCCCAAGGCCCATGCGGCAGCCTATGTTATGATGGCCCTGCGGGTGGCCTACTTCAAGGTGCATCATCCGATTTATTACTACTGTGCCTACTTCTCTATCCGGGCTAAGGCCTTTGATATCAAGACAATGAGTGGCGGACTTGATGCCGTCAAGCGCCGGATGAGCGAAATCGCTGAAAAGCGCAAGAACAACGAAGCCTCCAATGTAGAAATTGACCTTTATACGACTCTGGAAATCGTCAATGAAATGCTGGAGCGGGGCTTCAAGTTCGGAAAGCTAGACCTCTACAAGAGCCATGCGACGGAGTTTCTCATCGAAGGGGATACCCTTATCCCGCCTTTCTCTACTATGGATGGTCTGGGTGACAACGTTGCCCGCCAATTAGTTAGAGCGCGGGAAGAAGGTGAATTCCTTTCTAAGACAGAGCTCCGCAAACGTGGCGGCCTCTCTAGCACCCTAGTTGAAAAAATGGACGACATGGGCATTCTGGGCAATATGCCAGAGGATAACCAGTTGAGTTTGTTTGATGAGTTTTTCTAAAATATAGAAAGAGGTTTTTATGAAATTGACTATTTCCGCTCAGGATAAGCCTGCGCAAAAGGTGTTTGATTACCAGCTGGAGTTTGATCCAGATACGATTTTGAAAATGACCGCTTTGATTTGCGGTACGGTGGCAGCGGTTAGTCTGCTGTCCCTGTTTAAAGAGAAATAACGAAAGAAAAGGAGAAGCAGATGGTTCTGCCAAATTTTAAAGAAAACTTAGAAAAATACGCTAAACTATTGGTTGCCAATGGTATCAACGTGCAGCCGGGTCACACGGTGGCGCTCAATATTGATGTGGAGCAGCGTGAGCTGGCACATTTGATTGTCAAGGAGGCCTATGCTCTGGGTGCTCATGAGGTTATCGTTCAGTGGACAGATGATGTCATCAACCGTGAGAAATTCCTCCACGCACCGATGGAGCGTTTGGACAATGTGCCAGAATACAAGATTGCTGAGATGAGCTATCTCTTGGAGAACAAGGCCAGCCGTCTTGGTGTCCGTTCTTCTGACCCAGGTGCCTTGAACGGTGTGGACGCTGACAAGCTTTCAGCTTCTGCTAAAGCTATGGGACTTGCGATGAAGCCAATGCGGATCGCAACCCAATCCAACAAGGTTAGCTGGACCGTCGCAGCTGCTGCTGGACTTGAGTGGGCCAAAAAAGTCTTTCCAAATGCTGCGAGCGACGAAGAAGCAGTTGATCTCCTTTGGGACCAAATTTTCAAAACCTGCCGTGTTTACGAAGAAGACCCCGTGAAGGCTTGGGAAGAACACGCTGCTATCCTTAAGAGCAAGGCAGAAATGCTTAATAAGGAGCAATTTTCAGCTCTTCATTACACAGCGCCAGGAACTGATTTGACACTTGGCTTGCCTAGGAACCACGTCTGGGAATCAGCTGGTGCCATCAACGCACAGGGCGAAGGATTCTTGCCAAATATGCCGACAGAAGAAGTCTTTACGGCTCCTGACTTCCGTCGTGCGGATGGTTATGTAACCTCTACAAAACCGCTTAGCTATAACGGAAATATCATCGAAGGTATTAAGGTAACCTTTAAGGATGGACAAATCGTGGATATTTCAGCTGAGAAGGGTGATCAGGTCATGAAGGACCTTGTCTTTGAAAATGCGGGTGCGCGTGCCTTGGGTGAATGTGCCTTGGTACCAGATCCAAGCCCAATTTCACAGTCAGGCATTACCTTCTTTAACACGCTTTTCGATGAGAATGCTTCAAATCACTTGGCTATCGGTGCGGCCTATGCGACCAGTGTTGTTGGTGGAGCAGATATGAGCGAAGAAGAGCTTGAAGCTGCAGGCCTCAACCGTTCAGATGTTCACGTGGACTTTATGATTGGCTCTAATCAAATGGATATCGATGGTATCCGTGAGGATGGAACACGAGTTCCTATCTTCAGAAATGGAGACTGGGCAATCTAAGATTTTAAGTTGTTTTGACGGGCACTTTTAATCTGACAGCTCCCACCTGTTTCTTGAAAAGTATTCTTAGAAACATAGAAAGAAGGATCCTATATGATTGGTAGTATGTTTGTCGGTTTTATTATTGGTCTCATGGCTGGGGCTATCACCAGCCGCGGGGAACGTATGGGCTGTATCGGAAAAATCCTCTTGGGCTGGTTTGGTTCATGGCTTGGGCAATTGCTTTTCGGCCACTGGGGACCGATGTTAGCGGACACAGCTATTCTTCCCTCAGTCTTGGGCGCTGTGATCCTTTTGGCTCTTTTCTGGGATCGAGGTACTTAGAATAGTGTAAAAGAAATACCTAGACGTGAAAACGTCTAGGTATTTTTGATTGCAATATATGGTCGTTTATTCCAGTACCAGCATGCCGTCTTTCACTGCGAATGGATCTTTTTCATTGATACGGTCGTAAAACATGATGCCGTTGATGTGGTCAATCTCGTGTTGAACCACGATAGAATTGTAGCCTTTGAGTTTGATGCGGTGTTTTTGACCATCCTTGTCAAAGTAATCCACGGTCACTCGTGCATGACGCACAACATAGCCTGGTACCTCTCGGTCAACCGATAGGCAGCCTTCTCCATCAGCTAGAGCAGCATCTTGTACAGAGTGGGCAACAACTTTAGGGTTGTACATGACCTGAGCTAGGGAGTAGGCTTCTTTAGGTGGATTTCCTTCTTCGTCCTCCAAATTTGGCACTAACACAGCGATAATCCGCTTAGAAATATCCAGCTGAGGCGCTGCTAGACCAACTCCGCCACGGAGCCCCATTTTTTCAGCCATGACAGGATCTTGAGAATGTTTCAAAAACTGCATCATTTTCTCACCTAAAATGATTTCCTGATCAGATAGGGGAAAGCTGACCTCCTCAGCCACTGCACGCAAGGTAGGATTTCCCTCACGGATAATGTCGCTCATATCAATCAAATGAGCTGCTTTGGTTAATTTATCCATAACCGATTTTTTTTCACTAACAGACATGATTCTCTCCTTTTTCTTTCTTTCATCATAACACAAATCCCGCCAGAAATAAAGAAAGGGCTTGTCCTTTTATCAGAGGAGAAAATTTTCAAAAGAATATTCTTTTTAATGGCCGAATTTTTAAGAAAAGATGATTGCGTCTTTTTCTAAAAAGCTGTATGATAGAATGAGTGTGATTTTTAAAGGAAAATAGAATGAAAAAGTTTATGGAAAAAGTGAGTATTCTCTCACTTTCTTTGGTGTTGACGACCTCCTTTTCGATTTCCAGCGCCCAATCGGCTATGTTTGCTTATTATAAAGACCTGCCAGAAAGTTGGATTGAATTGTTGGTCTCTCTCCCATCGGCTGGGATTATGCTCATGCTAATCTTAAATGGTTTGGTGGAGAAATATTTATCGGAACGAAGGATGATTGTGACGGGGCTCTTGATTTTCTCTCTTTGCGGCTTTGTTCCTCTCGTGAATAAGACCTACTGGGTGATTTTTGCCTCGCGTCTGATCTTTGGTATGGGAGTTGGTTTGCTCAACGCTAAAGCTATCTCGATTATCAGCGAGCGCTATGAGGGCAAGGAACGGATTCAGACCTTAGGTCTACGTGGATCGGCTGAAGTTGTTGGGACAGCCCTCCTGACGCTTGGAGTGAGCCAGTTGCTTCGCTTTGGCTGGGAAATTTCTTTCTTGGTCTATGCGTCGGGGTTGATTGTTCTAGCCCTCTATCTGCTCTTTGTGCCTTATGGCAAGGAGGAAAAGCATCATGAGGCTCATCAGGGAGGCAAGGGCTTGACAGCTGCACAGTGGTTTTTGACAATCGGCCTAGCCTTGGTAGCAGCAGTGATTGTCTTGACGAATGTAGTTATCAACGTGCGCGTGCCAGGACTGGTTGAAAAGTCTGGTATGGGCAGCGTTCAGACGGCAGGTTTGATTCTTTCAAGCATGCAGTTGATTGGTATTGCCGCAGGCTTGTCTTTTGCACCGCTTCTTCATTATTTCAAGGAAAATTTATTGACGGTTGCAGGAGTGGTCTTTGGTCTTACTGCGATCATGATTGGTTTGGCACCTAATCTCTTGCTCTTGAGTGTGGTGACCATCGCTTCTGGCTTTGTTTATAGTGTCAGTCTGACAGCGATTTTTCATATTCTTTCAGAGAGAATTCCTAGCAAATCCTTGAATCAAGCAACTTCGATTGTGATTTTAGGTTGCAGTGCTGGAGCGACTGCTACAACCTTTTTCTTGTCTTTGATCGGCCAATTTTCAAGCCAAGCTTCCTTTATTTTTGGCGTTTTGGGAAGCCTGATGGTTTTAATGGCAGTGCTGGCATTCGGAATTCTCAAGAAAAAGTCTGCTTAGGAGAAGAATATGCGTCTAGATAAATTTTTAGTGGAAAGTGGGCTTGGCTCACGTAGTCAAGTCAAGCAACTATTGAAAAAAGGTCAAGTCTGGGTCAATGGGACAGCGGTCACGTCGGCCAAGACACAGATTGATGAGCGGTCGGATCAGATTGTGGTGGATGGTCAGACTCTGGTTTATGAAAAATTTGTCTATTACCTCTTGAATAAACCAAAGGGTGTCATTTCTGCCACTGAAGATGACCGCCATAAAACCGTTTTAGATTTATTGGACGATACTGCCCGTCAAAAAGAAGTCTTTCCTGTAGGGCGGTTAGATGTGGATACACATGGCCTCTTACTTTTGACCAATAATGGTCAGCTATCGCATGCTATGCTGTCCCCCAAGCGCCATGTGGCTAAGCTTTATCAGGCACAGGTTGCCGGTCTGATGGATCAGGCAGATGTTGAGCATTTTGCCCAAGGAATCGAGCTTAAAGACTTCACTTGTCAGCCTGCCCAGCTCGAAATTCTCGAAAGAGATGAAGGAGCGAAGACCAGTCTGGTCCGTATCACCCTCTCAGAAGGTAAGTTTCATCAGGTGAAGCGGATGGTTTTAGCATGTGGGAAGGAAGTCACCGACCTTCAGCGCTTGTCTATGGGACCTCTGCAGCTAGATCCAAGTCTGGAACTGGGGCAATGGCGACGCTTGACAGAAGAAGAAATGCAGAGCTTGGAAATTTTTCAAGTTGAACTATAGAAAGCTAGGAAAGTGGAGCAACATATTTGCTTCACTTTTTTACTCTATTTGACAGTTAAGCCTTG
Source organism: Streptococcus cristatus (assembly GCF_001588905.1). Classification (GTDB taxonomy): domain Bacteria; phylum Bacillota; class Bacilli; order Lactobacillales; family Streptococcaceae; genus Streptococcus; species Streptococcus cristatus_N. The sequence goes on from NZ_LAWH01000013.1 coordinate 10,954, forward strand.
ATATGATAAGATTTAGGTAACTATATCTAGAAAAAGTTTCAGAGGAAATTATGGCAATTGAAAAGACAGTCAGCGAGCTGGCCGAGATTTTAGGAGTCAGCCGTCAGGCAATCAATAATCGTGTCAAGGCTCTGCCGCCAGAAGATACAGAAAAAAATGAAAAAGGGGTCACAGTCGTGACTCGCAGTGGCCTGATTAAGCTAGAAGAAATTTATAAAAAGACCATTTTTGAAGATGAGCCTGTCAGCGAAGAAGTCAAGCAGCGCGAGTTGATGGAAATCTTAGTGGATGAAAAAAATGCTGAGATTTTGCGCCTTTATGAGCAACTCAAGGCGAAAGATAACCAGCTGGCTAAGAAAGACGAACAACTCCGTGTCAAGGACGTGCAGATTGCTGAAAAAGATAAGCAGCTGGACCAGCAGCAGCAGTTGACAGCCAAGGCTATGAGCGAGCGGGAAACCCTTCTTTTGGAACTGGATGAAGCCAAGGAGAAGGTGCAAAAGCAGGAAAACAAAGGATTTTTCGCCCGTTTATTTGGTAAATAAGAAAGAAAATCTCAGTTGAAAAGCTGGGATTTATTTGTCAAAGAAGGGGTGGTGCCAAGATGGCAATAACAGGAGCGGACTCACTGTAGCCACTGTAACTTGACTACCCTGTTTCGCCTAAATTTTTGAAAGAAGAAAATAAGATGAAACCAGAAAAACTTAGCTTTAAGCGCTTTTATCATAATTTAGATAAGATCCTAGTTCTCTTTTTCATGGTCTTTATGATGATGGAGTATGCTTGGATTCCTTTTAATTCCTATGCAGCAGACTATCTGCTCAAACAGACAGGCTACCTCTTTTTGTCCTACAATAATGTCTGGGCAGTCCTCAGTTCCAATTGGCTGGTTGGTCTAGGTTTTCTAGTCCTCGTTGTGGTCAATCTCTTTGTAGCCTATTTCCAGAGCGGCATGATTTTCATGGGGATTCGCAACCTTTTGGATCAAGAAAATCGACCAGTATTCGCTTTTCTTGGAAAAACATTTAGGGATAGTTTTGCTATTGTCAAGAAGGCTGGCCCAGGGAAAATGCTCTTTATCGTACTTTATATGGGCTTTCTTTTTCCTTTCTTGCGCCAAATTATGAAAATCTACTATCTCAATAAAATTTTGGTTCCGGATTTTATTGTCACCTATTTGGCAAATAATATTGTGTTCGATGTTTTCATGGGACTTCTTGTGGTCGGCATGCTTCTAGTGGCAGTGCGACTAATGTTTGCCCTACCACAGCTCTTTTTTGAGCATGCCACAGTTCCTCAGGCAATTCGCTTTAGTCTGGCCAAGACTAAGAACCGCCTTTTCTTTTACACTAGGCATCTTTTTTGGATTATTATCAAAAGCTTTCTGCTTTATACTTTTCTCTCAGCTCCAGCTATACTAGGACAGCGATACGCGAACACTCAACCAAATGAGGCTGTCCTCTTTAGCGGTATTGTAGCTTTTGTCCTGATTAAGTTTGCCTACTATGCTATGTTGTCCTATTTCCTTCTCAAATTTGTCTCCTTCCTGACAGATCGTACCTTAAATGACTATCCAACGAAAAGAGGCCTGTCTCTAATGCGTTGGTTTGTTCTGACTATTGCCAGCTCAAGCTTCGCATTAGAAGGTTATGTCTATCTAAATTTCCCTTTAGAGAACGTTCCGATTACGATTTCCCATAGAGGGGTTTCGAGGGAGAATGGAATCCAAAATACCGTAGAAGCGCTGGAAAAAACAGCCTTACTCAAGCCTGACTTGGTAGAAATGGATGTGCAGGAAACCAAGGATGGGCAATTTGTTATGATGCATGATGCAAACCTGAAGCAGTTGGCAGGTCTTGATGCCCAACCTCAAGACTTAACCTTGGCTGAGTTGACTTCGCTAGAGATTTCAGAAAATGGCTATCGGGCTAAGATTTCTAGCTTTGACGATTACTTTACTCGTGCCAATCAAATCGGACAGCGCCTCTTGATAGAAATCAAGACCAGTAAGAAAGATTCCAAGGATATGATGGAGCGATTCTTGAGCAAGTATGGTGCCAAAATCAAGGTTTATCAACACCAGATTCAGTCTTTGGACTACCAAGTCATCGATCAGGTTGTCAAATATGACTCCTCTATCCCCAGTTTCTTTATCCTGCCTTATAATACAATCTTTCCACGAACTAAGGCTTCTGGCTACACCATGGAGTATTCAACCTTGGATGAAAATTTTGTCAACAAACTCTGGCAATCCGACAAACGCCTCTATGACTGGACTATCAACGATGAGGATAGTATCGTCAAATCCTTTCGCTTAGGAGTGGATGGGATGATTACAGATGATTTGGAGTTGGTTCAGACTTCCATCAAAGAACTTAAGGATGATCCGGACTATACTACCCTTCTATTAAATAAGTCCTTAGACTTGCTAAGTTTTTCTTAGATAGCAGTAGAAAATGAACACGAGTAGTAGAGTAGAGTCATTGCATGGCTACCATAATATTCAGAAAATTTAGTTTACTTTTTTCCTTTCTTGTGCTATAATCCTAAGTAAACCTAAAAAACAAAATTGGAGAATTCGTATGAAAAAAAGCAAAGTATTAGCTTTAGCTGGGGTTAGCCTTCTTTCAGTAGGCGTTTTAGCTGCTTGTTCTGGTTCATCAAAAGGAAACAGCGCAGCAAAAGCTTATAATTATGTCTATACTGCTGAACCAGAAACATTGGACTATGTGACGTCTGGTAAGGCTTCAACATCTGACCTCGTGACTAACGGTGTGGACGGTTTGTTGGAAAATGACCAATATGGTAATTTTGTACCGTCTATTGCAGAGTCTTGGACTGTTTCTAAAGATGGTTTGACTTATACCTATAAAATCCGTAAAGACGCTAAATGGTATACTTCAGAAGGTGAAGAATACGGGAATGTGACAGCTCAGGACTTTGTGACTGGCCTCAAGCATGCTGCTGATAAGAAATCTGAAGCCCTTTATCTTGTGCAACAATCTGTAAAAGGCTTGGATGACTACGTAAATGGTAAAACACCTGACTTCTCTACTGTTGGAGTTAAGGCAGTTGACGACCACACTCTCCAATATACTTTGAACCAACCTGAACCACAGTGGAATTCAAAGACAACTTCACAAGTTCTTTGGCCAGTTAATGCTGAATTCCTTAAGAAACAAGGGGACAAATTTGGTCAATCTACTGACCCATCTTCTATCCTTTACAATGGACCATTCTTGATGAAGTCTATCACTGCTAAGTCTGCTGTTGAGTATCAAAAGAATGAAAACTACTGGGATAAGGAAAATGTTCATGTCGATACTATCAAGTTGTCTTACTTTGATGGACAAGACCAAGATGCCCTTGCTCGTAACTTTAAAGATGGCGCCTACACAGTAGCTCGTCTCTACCCTACAAGCTCAAACTATGCTGGAGTAGAAAAAGACTTCAAGGATAATATCTTTTTCACACCGCCAAGTGCTGGTGTAGCTGTTATGGGTGTCAATATTGATCGTCAAAGTTACAACCATACAAGCAAAACAACAGATGCTCAGAAGTCTGCTACTAAGAAAGCGATTCTGAACAAAGACTTCCGTCAAGCCTTGAACTTTGCTATTGACCGCACATCATACTCAGCACAGATCAATGGTAAAGAGGGTGCTCCTTACGCTGTCCGTAATACTTATGTACCACCTTCATTTGTTCAAGTTGGCGATAAATCTTTTGGTGACGTTGTAGAAGAGAAAGTTGCTGCATTGGGTGACGAATGGAAAGGTGTTAAACTTGAGGACGGTCAAGATGGCCTCTTTAATGCTGAGAAAGCAAAAGCAGAGTTTGCCAAAGCAAAAGCAGCTCTACAAGCTGACGGAGTGGAATTCCCAATCCATCTGGATCTCCCAGTTGCTCAGACTTCTAAGCCAATGGTTAACCGCGCACAATCGCTTAAGCAATCTGTTGAAAAGACTTTGGGAACTGAGAATGTTGTTGTAGATATTCAACAAATGTCAGAAGATGATCTTTACAACATTACTTACTATGCACCAAATGCTGCTGGCGAAGACTGGGATATCTCAACAGCTGTTGGTTGGAACCCTGACTATCAAGATCCATCAACTTATTTGGATATTTTGAAAACTACATCAACTAAAACTACAAAGACTTACCTTGGTTTTGAGGGAGCAGACAATGCAGCCGCTAAGCAAGTTGGTTTAGATGAATTTGACCGCTTGGTAAATGAAGCTGGTAAGGAAACTTCAGATATTGTTACTCGCTACGAAAAATATGCAGCAGCTCAGGCTTGGTTGACAGACAACTCTCTTGTTGTTCCATTGATGGCAAATCCTGGTGCAGCACCATTTATCTCACGTATCGAGCCATTCTCAGGCGCTTATGCTCAAACTGGTAATAAGACAAGTTCTACTTACTTCAAACGTCTTAAAGTTACAAATGACGTAGTAACGAAGAAAGACTACGAAGCAGCTCGTAAGAAATGGCTGAAAGAAAAAGAAGAGTCAAATGCGAAAGCACAAAAAGATCTCGAAAGTCATGTAGAATAAATCGTTCACTAGAACTTTCTCTAATAACGAGAGAAAGTTCTTTTGAAATTTAAAGGAAACGATAAATGAAGAAATACATTTTTATGCGTATTTTACGCTCAATTGTGTCGATTTTCTTGGTAACGACCTTGACCTATACCATTATTTATACAATGGTTCCGAGAAGATTGATTTTCAAACAAGACCCGAACTACAATAAGATAGCCACAACCGAAGATAAAAAGACAAACTATGAAAATACAGTCTATGAGCGGATGGGGTATATTGACTATTATGATACAAAAGAGTTGCAGGAAAAAGCCAAGAAGGAAAATAAATCTGTAACTACTGAGGCAACCGATGAGAATAAAAAGATCTACGAAGCCTATGTTGAAAAACTTGGCAAAGGTTGGAAATTGTATCAATTCAAAGAAAGCAAAGAATTCTATGCTGTTCGTGAAGTTCCAGTTTACGAGCGTGTACTTGAGTTCTATGCTAATTTGATTCAGATTGATCATCCAAATGCGATTCAAGATGAGGAAAATCCAAATCTTAAGCGCTACATCCGTATTGAAAATGACCCAGCCATTGGTTGGTCAGTCGTAGGTTCTGGTACTCGTCATAAATATCTTCTATATTTTAATGGTCAATTCCCATTTGTTCACCAAAACTTTGTTAGTTTGAACCTAGGAAATTCTTACCCTACTTATGCGAATACGCCTGTATTGCAAGTTATTTCCCAAGGACAAGGTCAAACAAAATCATCAGAAGTTCAATTCCCAACAGGTAAGAAAACTTCTGCTGTAGATATTTACTCTCGTACCTACAAGACTCCGAGTAAGGCAGACTCTCAAGATATTGCTAAATATGGCAAGGGAGATGCTTACACTGCAACCAAGAATAACTATCAAAACCCATCGATGATTGTCAGCTCATCTATTATTGGTCTGATTGGTGTGGCGCTTTCTTATTTGATTGCTGTTCCGCTTGGTTCTTATATGGCTCGCTTGAAGAATACTTGGTTTGATAGTATTTCAACAGGTGCCTTGACCTTCATGATGTCACTGCCAACCATCGCTCTTGTTTATATTGTTCGTTTGGCTGGTTCAGCTATTGGACTTCCAGATTCCTTCCCAATTTTGGGAGCGGGCGACTGGCGTTCCTATGTTCTGCCATCCTTGATTCTTGGACTTCTGAGCGCACCTGTGACAGCGGTCTGGATTCGTCGTTATATGATTGACTTACAATCTCAAGACTTTGTTCGCTTTGCTCGTGCCAAAGGTCTTTCTGAGAAAGAAATTTCGAACAAGCACATTTTCAAGAATGCTATGGTGCCGTTGGTGTCTAGTATTCCAGCTTCTATCGTTGGTGTTATTGCAGGTGCGACCCTGACAGAAACTGTCTTTGCCTTTCCTGGTATGGGTAAAATGCTGATTGATTCCGTTAAGGCATCAAATAACTCAATGGTGGTTGGTCTTGTATTCATTTTCACCTGTCTTTCAATTTTTGCCCTCTTAGTTGGTGATATCTTGATGACAATGCTTGACCCACGTATTAAATTAACATCTAAAGGAGGTAAATAATGGCTACAATTGATAAAAGTAAATTCCAATTTGTCAAACGTGACGATTTTGCCTCTGAAACGATTGATGCTCCGGCTTATTCATACTGGCGCTCTGTTATGCGTCAGTTCTTGAAAAAGAAATCAACGACGATCATGTTAGGAATTCTGGTTGCCATCGTTTTGATGAGTTTCATTTATCCAATGTTCTCGAATTTCGATTTCAATGATGTCAGCAAGGTAAATGACTTTAGTATGCGTTATATCAAACCAAATGCTGAACACTGGTTTGGTACAGATAGTAATGGTAAATCTTTGTTTGACGGTGTTTGGTTTGGTGCGCGGAATTCTATTCTGATTTCCATTATTGCAACACTCATTAACCTGATTATCGGAATTATTATTGGTGCTATCTGGGGAATTTCCAAAGCGGTTGACCGTGTCATGATGGAAGTCTACAATGTTATTTCAAATATTCCAGCACTCTTGATTGTCATTGTCTTGACTTACTCTATCGGTGCTGGTTTCTGGAACTTAATCTTTGCCATGACTATCACTGGCTGGGTAGGGATTGCTTATACGATCCGTATTCAAATTATGCGTTATCGTGATTTGGAGTATAACTTGGCATCGCGTACCTTGGGAACTCCGACATATAAGATTGTGACCAAGAATATCATGCCCCAGTTGGTATCTGTTATCGTGACGACAACTTCTCAAATGCTTCCAAACTTTATCTCTTACGAGGCCTTCCTTTCCTTCTTTGGGCTTGGTCTTCCTGTGACAGTACCAAGTTTGGGACGCTTGATTTCTGACTATTCACAAAACGTAACTACCAACGCTTACCTTTTCTGGATTCCATTGACAACCTTGATCTTGGTATCCCTGTCCTTCTTCGTAGTTGGTCAAAACTTAGCCGATGCAAGTGATCCACGGACACATAGATAGGAGTAAATATGACAAAAAATAAAAATGTAATATTGACTGCTCGCGATATTGTCGTGGAATTTGACGTTCGTGACAGAGTATTGACCGCCATTCGCGGTGTTTCCCTTGATTTAGTTGAAGGGGAAGTTCTAGCTTTGGTTGGAGAGTCTGGCTCTGGTAAATCTGTTTTGACAAAAACATTTACTGGAATGTTGGAAGAAAACGGCCGTGTAGCCCAAGGAACGATTGATTATCGGGGAACTGATTTGACCGCTCTAAAGAGCAACAAGGATTGGGAACCAATCCGCGGGGCTAAAATTGCAACCATTTTCCAAGATCCTATGACTAGTTTGGATCCGATCAATACCATCGGAAGTCAAATTACCGAAGTAATCGTCAAACACCAAGGAAAAACAAGCAAAGAAGCCAAAGAAATGGCAATCGACTACATGACCAAAGTCGGAATTCCTGACGCTGAGAAGCGTTTTGAAGAATATCCATTTCAATATTCAGGCGGGATGCGTCAACGGATTGTTATCGCGATCGCCTTGGCTTGCCGTCCAGACATTCTAATCTGTGATGAGCCTACAACGGCTCTTGATGTGACGATTCAGGCGCAGATTATTGACTTGCTCAAATCATTGCAGGCAGAATACCATTTTACGACTGTCTTTATCACCCACGACCTTGGTGTTGTAGCAAGTATTGCTGATAAAGTGGCGGTTATGTATGCTGGTGAGATCGTTGAATATGGAACGGTTGAAGAAATCTTCTACGATCCAAAGCATCCATACACATGGAGCTTGTTGTCTAGCTTGCCGCAGTTAGCTGAAGCAAATGGTGAACTTTACTCGATTCCAGGTACACCACCATCATTATACACTACCATTAAAGGGGATGCTTTTGCGCTTCGTTCGGACTATGCAATGGCTATCGATTTCGAAGAAAAAGCTCCTGCCTTTCAGGTTTCTGATACGCACTGGGCTAAGACCTGGCTTTTGCACGAAGATGCACCAAGGGTTGAGAAGCCAGCTATTATCGAAAACCTTCATGATAAAATTCGTTCAAAAATGGGCTTCAATCACTTAGAAGCTTAGGAGGAAGGAAATGACTGAAAAATTAGTTGAAATTAAAGATTTAGAAATTTCCTTCGGCGAAGGAAGTAAGAAATTTGTAGCTGTAAAAAATGCTAATTTCTTTATCAATAAAGGAGAAACTTTTTCCCTAGTAGGTGAATCTGGTTCTGGTAAGACAACCATCGGCCGTGCTATTATCGGCTTGAATGATACCAGTGCAGGCGACATCTTATACGAAGGTAAAAAGATCAACGGGAAGCAATCGAAAGCTGATGAAGCTGAATTGATTCGTAAGATTCAAATGATTTTCCAAGATCCAGCTGCCAGCTTGAATGAGCGTGCTACGGTTGACTATATCATTTCAGAAGGTCTTTATAACTACCATCTTTTTGAAAATGAAGAAGACCGTCAAGAAAAAGTTAAGAATATCATTCGTGAAGTTGGTCTTTTAGCTGAGCATTTGACACGCTATCCTCACGAGTTTTCTGGTGGTCAACGTCAGCGGATTGGGATTGCTCGTGCCTTAGTCATGGAGCCAGATTTCGTCATTGCGGATGAGCCAATCTCTGCCTTGGACGTATCTGTTCGTGCGCAAGTCTTGAACCTTTTGAAAAAATTCCAAAAAGAACTTGGCTTGACCTATCTCTTTATCGCCCACGACCTATCTGTAGTTCGCTTTATTTCAGATCGAATTGCTGTTATCTATAAAGGGGTTATCGTCGAGGTGGCAGAGACAGAAGAGTTGTTTAACAACCCTATCCACCCTTATACGCAGTCCCTTTTGTCTGCTGTGCCGATTCCAGACCCAATTTTGGAGCGCAAAAAGGTCTTAAAGGTTTACGATCCAGAGCAGCATGACTACTCAGTGGATCAACCTAGCATGGTTGAGATCCGTCCTGGTCACTATGTCTGGGCTAACCAGGCAGAAGCTGACCGCTATAAAAAAGAATATAAATAAAAAAGAAGCTGTAGAAACATGGAATGGAATGTTTCTCGGCTTTTTTATTGCTATTTCAGCAAATTTATGGAAACATACGCAATCGCTTGCACACTAAAATTTTACCTTATTCTATATATTATTCCACTAAATATAGGAAAAAGTCCCAAAATAATTTTTATAAAAGCCTTTACAAAATTAAAAATAGTGGTATAATAGTATTATTCAATGCAAACGATTTCATCAAGGGGTGGTTTGTGAAAATATAAGGAGGTCTGGATGATGAAAGATTCATTCAAAAACATTTTTAGCTTTGAATTTTGGCAAAAATTCGGTAAAGCTTTGATGGTGGTTATTGCGGTTATGCCCGCAGCAGGTTTGATGATCAGTATTGGTAAGTCAATTCCGATGATCAACCCTGAACTAGGTTTTCTAGTGACTACTGGTGGCGTTTTAGAACAAATTGGTTGGGGGATTATCGGAAACCTGCATATCCTCTTTGCTCTCGCTATTGGAGGTAGCTGGGCGAAAGAACGTGCTGGCGGTGCCTTTGCGGCAGGTTTATCCTTCATTTTGATTAACCGTATCACTGGGGTTATGTTTGGTGTATCAAGCGATATGCTGAAAGATTCTAAAGCAGTGGTTAGCACTCTCTTAGGAGGAAGCATCAAGGTTTCTGATTACTTTATCAGTGTCCTTGAGTCTCCTGCTTTGAATATGGGGGTTTTCGTCGGAATTATCGCTGGTTTTGTCGGAGCAACAGCTTATAACAAATACTACAACTTCCGTAAATTGCCAGATGCTTTGTCATTCTTCAATGGTAAGCGTTTTGTACCGTTCGTTGTTATCTTGCGTTCAGTAATCGTAGCAATTGTTTTGTCATTTGTATGGCCAGTTGTTCAAACAGGTATCAACAACTTTGGTATTTGGATTGCTAACTCACAAGATACTGCTCCAATCTTGGCACCGTTCTTGTACGGTACTTTGGAACGTCTCTTGCTTCCATTCGGTTTGCACCACATGTTGACTATCCCAATGAACTACACACAACTTGGTGGTACTTATGAAGTATTGACTGGTGCTGCTAAAGGTACTCAAGTATTTGGTCAAGATCCACTCTGGTTGGCTTGGGTAAATGACTTGGTTGGTACTAAGACAGCTGATCCTACTAAGTACCAATATTTGCTTGACACATTCCATCCAGCCCGCTTCAAAGTTGGACAAATGATCGGTTCATTTGGTATCCTTATGGGTGTTGCCGCAGCTATTTACCGCAATGTTGATGCTGACAAGAAACATCAATACAAAGGTATGATGATTGCAACTGCTTTGGCAACCTTCTTGACAGGGGTTACTGAACCAATCGAATACATGTTCATGTTCGTGGCAACTCCACTTTACTTGATTTACTCATTTGTACAAGGTGCTGCCTTTGCTATGGCTGACATTGTTAATCTTCGTGTGCACTCATTCGGGTCTATCGAATTCTTGACTCGTACTCCAATGGCTATCAATGCTGGTTTGGGTATGGATATCATTAACTTTATCTGGGTAACAGTTCTCTTTGCAGTAATCATGTACTTCATTGCGAACTTCATGATTCAAAAATTCAATTATGCAACTCCAGGACGTAACGGTAACTATGAAACAGCTGAAGGTTCAGAAGCTGCTTCATCAGAACAAGGTGGTGCAAAAGTAGCTGCTTCTTCTCAAGCAGTGAATGTCATTAACTTGCTAGGTGGCCGTGCTAATATCGTTGATGTTGATGCATGTATGACTCGTCTCCGTGTGACTGTTAAGGACGCAACAAAAGTTGGTTCTGAAGAAGAATGGAAAGCTGAAGGCGCTATGGGCTTGGTTATGAAAGGTCAAGGCGTTCAGGCAATCTACGGACCAAAAGCTGACGTTCTTAAATCTGATATCCAAGACTTGTTGGATTCAGGAGAAGTGATTCCTGAAACTTTACCAAGCCAAAAAGCTGAGTCTGCAGCTGCAGCAGTTAGCTACAAGGGTGTGACAGAAGCAATCGAAACAGTTGCTGATGGTGAAGTTGTTAAGTTGGAAGATGTGAAAGATCCAGTTTTCTCACAAAAAATGATGGGTGACGGATTTGCAGTTGAACCAGCAAATGGCAAAATCTACTCTCCAGTAGCTGGTAAAGTGACAAGCGTCTTCCCTACAAAACATGCTCTTGGTCTCTTGACTGAAGCTGGTCTTGAAGTGCTTGTTCATATCGGTTTGGATACTGTTAGCCTTGAAGGCAAACCATTTGAAGTACATGTAGCAGAAGGACAAACAGTCGCTGCAGGTGATCTTTTGGTAACAGCAGATTTGGCGGCTATTAAAGAAGCAGGTCGTGAAACAACCACTATCGTTGTCTTCACAAATGCTCCAGCAATCAAATCAGTAGCAGTTGAGAAATTCGGTAAAGTCGCTCCTAAGACAGTAGTGGCTAAAGTAGAATTGTAAGATAGAAAAGAGAAATCATGGCAAAATTCCTGACTTTAAATACTCATAGTTGGATGGAAGAAGAGCAAGAAAGTAAGCTAAATCAGTTAGCTGAGCGGATTCTCCAAGAAAAATATGATGTCATTTGCCTGCAGGAAGTCAATCAATTAGTGGAGTCTGAACAGGTTGTTCAGGCTCCATTTTATTATGCGGTAGATGGCGCCATTCCGATTCACCAGGACCACTATGCTCTGCGTCTGGTTGAGAAACTAGCTGAGGCAGGTCTGGACTATTACTGGTCTTGGGCTTATAATCATATTGGGTTTGATATTTACAATGAAGGGGTCGCAATTCTGTCTAGAAAACCTCTGAAGGCAAGAGAACTCTTGGTGTCTGATGTCAATGATCCAAGTGACTATCATACGCGTAAAGTCTTGCTGGCAGAAACAGAGCTCGATGGTCAGCCTATCACAGTTGCTTCTTGTCACTTATCTTGGTGGGATAAAGGCTTCCAAGAAGAGTGGGCCAAGTTTGAATCTGAGCTTTTGCAAGTTGAGACTCCTCTTGTCCTCATGGGAGATTTTAACAATCCCGTTGATTACGAGGGTTACCAGCACATTCTTCAAAGCCCGCTTGCTCTCCAGGACAGCCATAAGGTGGCTGTCCAAACGATTGGTACAGCGACGGTTGAAGGCGATATTGCTGGCTGGGCAGGAAACAAAGATGCCCTAAAAATTGATTATATTTTTACAAGTAAAGATTTCAATATTGAAAGATCTGCTGTTGTTTTTGATGGTCAACGTGGTCCAGTCGTTAGTGACCATTTTGGCTTGGAAGCACAAGTCCATTTCTAAGCTTGTCTGAACAATAGAAATAAACTAAAAATCGTTTTAAATGTTTGTTTTGCTTAAACAGCATTTGAAGCGATTTTTTGCTTTTTAGAGAAAAAGTGCAAAGAAGTCTAGAGCCTAGAAGTTCTGCTGCTAAAGATAGGATAATCTTTCCATTTCATGCCTCAGACGGAGGTTTTTTTGCTTAATTTTGATACAATAGAGATGTAAGGAAGGGAAAAGGTATGTGGAAAGTTCAATTATTCATCTTTGTTGAGGCGATTCTATTATCAATGGCACTGGTTACCATGCTGGCTGCCGATTTTTCTCGTGTTGTTCTCATCATGCTACTCTTTCTCTTGTTTTTATATTATTATTTCGGCAAGCAGAGAGGCAATTCGCTATTAGTCGCGACCATGATTGTCTTCTTTTTCATTGTCATGCTCAATCCTTACGTTATAGCCGCTGTGCTCTTTGCCTTAATTTACGGCATGATCGTAGCCTATCCTTATCTGTACAAGGAAAATCAAGAGACCCATCTTTTCTTTGAAGATGCGACCGAAGTTCGGGCTGAAAAAAATCGTTGGTTGGGAGATTTACAGCATTTCACAAAGGATGACTGCCAGTTTCATGATATCAATCTCTTAAGAATGATGGGTAAGGACACCATTCACTTGGAGGATGTCATTGTGGTCAATCATGATAATGTCATCGTGATTCGTAAGGGCTTTGGGGATACCAAGATCGTCATTCCTTTGGATGTGGAAATTCAGCTTCAGATCAATACCCTATACGGAGACTTGAATTTTTTAAATCATCCGCCACGCAAGCTACGCAATGAAACGATTTCGTTGACAACGCCTGACTATAAGCGAGCCAGCAAAACAGTAAAAATTGTCTTGGTCAGCTTTTTAGGAAATGTGGAGGTTGTTAGAAAGTGAAAAAAACAAGTTATTTGCTTATTTTTCTCTATACCTTCTTTGTTTTAGGGATTATCTTTCATTACATTTTTAATCTTTTTAATTTAGAATGGCAAAAGCTTCTGAATAATCTGGAACTGCTCCAGTCCTTTGCCTTTTTTGTTCTGGTTCTGGGCTTAGCGCTGACTATCCTCTTGGCCGCTGCTGCGCGCTTCCTTCAGCACCTGTCTCTTTCTCAAGTTCAAAAGAATTTAAAAGCTATTTTAGAAGGCAGGGGTATACAAGAAACCGGCCAGGCAGAATTGGACGATTCTCTCATCCGATTAAAAGAAAAGTTGGATAGTTTAACCGAAAATTTGCAGAAATCAGAGAATCAAGCTTTACAATCTGAAGAGAAGATTATCGAAAAAGAACGCAGGCGGATTGCTCGCGACTTGCATGATACGGTCAGTCAGGAGCTATTTGCTGCTAATATGATCCTCTCAGGTGTCGCTGGAAATGTGGAGCGTCTGGATAAAGACAATCTCCAACAACAGTTAAAGGGAATCGCAGACATTCTAGATACGGCACAAAAAGACTTGCGGATATTGCTCTTACATTTACGGCCGACAGAATTGGAAAATCGGACCTTGGTAGAGGGCATGAATGTCTTAATCAAAGAATTGACAGATAAGTCGGACTTGACTGTCCAGTTTAAGCATGAGGTGGTTGGCCTGCCCAAGCAGATAGAGGAGCATATTTTTAGGATTATCCAAGAAATCATCAATAATACCTTGCGCCATGCTCAGGCCAGTCGTCTGGACATCTATCTCTATCAGACGCCAAATAGGCTCAAACTCAAGGTTTCTGATGACGGAATCGGTTTTGATCCGGCTAGCTTGACTGACATGAGTTATGGTTTGAAAAATATTGAAGATCGAGTGCATGATATGGCTGGCACCTTGAAGATTCTAACGGCTCCCAAAAAAGGAGTTTCTATCGAAATCAGTGTTCCATTGTTAGAGGGGGAAAAGGATGAGAATATTACTAGTGGATGACCATCAAATGGTCAGGTTGGGCTTAAAAAGCTTTTTTGAATTACAGGACGATATTGAAGAAGTGACAGAGGCTACCAATGGTAGAGAAGGTGTCGAAAAGGCTCTGGAAAGCCGTCCTGATGTGATTATGATGGATATTGTTATGCCAGAGATGAGTGGCATTGATGCTACTTTGGCTATCTTGAAAGAATGGCCAGAGGCAAAAATTTTGATTTTAACGTCCTATCTGGATAATGAAAAAATCTATCCTGTCTTGGATGCGGGTGCCCGTGGTTATATGCTGAAAACTTCTAGTGCGGATGAAATTCTCCATGCCGTCAGAAAGGTTGCAGAGGGTGAATTTGCCATTGAAACAGAAGTCAGTAAGAAGGTCGAATACCATCGGAATCATATAGAGCTTCACGAGGATTTGACAGCGCGGGAGCGGGATATTTTGGGGCTTTTAGCCAAAGGCTATGAAAACCAGCGGATTGCTGATGAGCTCTTTATTTCCTTGAAAACGGTCAAGACGCATGTGTCCAATATTTTGTCTAAGCTGGAAGTGAGCGATCGAACCCAAGCAGTCGTCTACGCTTTTCAGCATCATCTTGTTCCGCAAGACGATTTTTAATGATATAATAGAAAAGATTAAATTGAAAGAGGAAGATATGAAGGCAAAATTAAAATATAAGGCGAAAAAAATTAAGATTGTTTTCTTTGATATCGATGATACCTTGCGTGTCAAGGAAACAGGCTTCATCCCAGAATCGATCAAAGTTGTATTTAAGCAACTGAGAGAAAAGGGAATTCTGACAGGAATTGCTTCTGGTCGCGGCATTTTTGGAGTTGTTCCAGAAATTCGTGACTTGGATCCTGATTTTTTTGTTACCTTGAATGGGGCTTATGTTGAAAATCGAAAAGGCGAAGTTATTGCAAAAACGGTCATTCCGCAAGAATGCGTGGAATCCTATATTTCTTGGACCAAGGAAGTGGGCATTGAGTACGGTTTGGTAGGCAGTCACGAAGCGGCTTTGTCTGTTCGCAATCCTATGATTTCGTCAGCAATTGATATCATTTATCCAGATCTAGCTGTCAATCCTGATTTTTACCAAGATCATGAAATCTATCAAATGTGGACTTTTGAGGATATAGGTGACAGTTTGCAGTTGCCAGAAGATTTGGCCAAGTCTCTACGTATGGTACGTTGGCATGAGCATTCATCGGATGTCGTACCGAAAGAAGGTTCAAAGGCAGCTGGCGTTGCTAAGGTCGTAGAGCACCTAGGCTTCAAACCAGAAAATGTTTTAGTTTTTGGCGACGGACTCAATGATTTAGAATTATTTGACTATGCAGGGCTCAGTATTGCTATGGGAGTTTCCCATGAGGAATTGCAGAAAAAGGCTGATTTTGTCACAAAAACGGTCGAAGAAGACGGGATCTTTGACGCCTTGGAGCAATTGGGCATGGTAGAGAAAGAATTGACCTTCCCACAGCTCCATCTTGACGAGGTTCAAGGCCCAGTTGCAAAGATCAAGACAAACTATGGTGAATTGAAGATTCAACTCTTCCCAGAGCAAGCACCCAAAACAGTTGCCAACTTTATCGCCTTATCAAAGGATGGCTACTATGACGGAGTAATCTTCCACCGAGTTATCAAAGATTTTATGATTCAAGGTGGCGATCCGACAGGTACTGGTATGGGCGGAGAGTCTATCTACGGCGAACGCTTTGAAGATGAGTTTTCACCAGAACTTTATAACATTCGTGGGGCTCTTTCCATGGCGAATGCTGGACCGAATACCAATGGCAGTCAGTTCTTTATTGTCCAAAATAGCAGTCTTCCTTATTCAACCAAGGAATTGACTCGGGGAGGATGGCCGAAGCCAATCGCTGAAGTTTATGCTAGCAAGGGCGGGACACCGCATTTGGACCGTCGACATACTGTGTTTGGTCAACTGGTGGATGAGGCATCTTATGAAGTTTTGGATAAAATTGCAGCGGTTGAAACAGCTTCAATGGATAAACCACTTGAGGATGTTGTCATTGAGACGATTGAGGTTATAGACTAATGAAAATCGGAGATAAGTTAAAGGGCAAAATTACAGGGATTCAGCCCTACGGTGCCTTTGTCGAACTAGAAAGCGGTCTGATCGGCCTCATTCATATTTCTGAGATTCGGACGGGCTATATTGACAATATTCACGATATTTTAAAAATTGGGGATCAGGTCCTCGTGCAGGTGGTGGATTATGATGAGTTTTCTGGTAAGGCCAGCCTGTCAATGCGAACTTTAGAGGAAGAAAAACATCGTTTACCGAGACGGCATCGCTTTTCAAACGATCGTTGCAAAATTGGATTTGCGCCCTTAGGTAAGCAATTGTCAATCTGGATAAGGGAAGCCAAAGCTTTTCTGAAAGAACAAAAAGAGTAAAAAATTCCTACCCAAACGGGTAGGAATTTTGTTAACTATTTTCACGATTAAGCGTCAAATTCGTAGAGAGCGGTAGATAGGTAACGTTCACCATTATCAGGTGCTAGGGCAAGGACTTTCTTGCCAGCTCCTAGTTTTTTAGCGACTTCAATGGCTGCAAAAATAGCCGCAGCAGATGAAATTCCGACTAGGAAACCTTCCTGACCACCAATATGGCGTCCTAACTCTAGCGCTTGATCAGAAGTCACGCGGACAATACCATCATAGGCTGCTGTATCCAAGGTCTCTGGAATGAAGCCAGCTGAAAGTCCTTGGATTTTGTGAGGACCTGGTTTCTCACCAGAAAGGATAGCAGATTCGTCTGCTTCAACCGCATAGATTTGGACATTTGGATTCGCTTTTTTAAGAGCATGAGAGACACCAGAGATAGTCCCCCCAGTTCCGACACCGCCTACAAAGGCATCCAGCCCAGTTTCACCGAAAGCAGCGATAACTTCTGCTCCTGTTGTTCGTTCGTGAACTTCTGGATTGGCTGGATTGTTAAACTGCAGAGGCAACCAGCCTTTGCGTTCTTTCGCGATTTCTTCTGCCTTGGCAATAGCCCCTTTCATTCCTTCGCTACCTAGAGTCAAAACTAGCTCTGCTCCATAGGCTTGAATAATCTTGCGGCGCTCCACACTCATGGTTTCTGGCATTACAATGACAACCTTGTAGCCTTTAGCAGCCCCAACCCATGAAAGACCAATACCAGTATTTCCGCTGGTTGCTTCCACAATAGTATCGCCAGGCTTGATAAGGCCATCGCGTTCAGCGGCCTCAATCATACTGAGAGCAATCCGGTCTTTGACAGAAGAGCCAGGGTTGAAGGCTTCTAACTTGACATAAACCTCAGCAGCTCCTTCTGGAACAATATTATTAAGTTTAACAATTGGCGTTCTTCCAACTAATTCTGTGATATTTTGATAAATGTTTGCCATTTTTCCTACCTCAATACTTTAATGAGACTAGTATAAGCTGAAAGTGGCACTTTGTAAAATATAAAAAAGCTATGGCCACGATAAAAATTCTTTATCACTAGGCCTAGCTGTTAAGATTATTCAACTGTTAAAGGAATTTCAACCTCGCGCAAACCTTGATCGTCAATTTGGATTTTTCCATTGAAAAATTCAACTAATTTCTGCTCTAGCGGTTCTTTATCTTGTTTGTCAATATAGATGGTTGTAGCCACTAGATCCGTAAACTCTGTATCAAATTCGATCAGATCTTCAGCTTTTAAAAAGTTATCAAAGTTTTGGTACTGGCTGTAAGACATTTTAAGGCGCAAGCCGGCCTGTTCCTTGATTTCGATCAGACCAATTTCTTTGATTGCCAAAGCGACGCTGCCAGCATAAGCTCGGATGAGCCCACCAGCTCCTAGCTTAATCCCGCCAAAATAGCGCGTGACTACAAAGCAGACATTGGTCAGTTGGTGATTTTCCATAACACCGAGCATGGGAACGCCCGCGGTGCCGCTGGGTTCGCCGTCGTCACTGGTTCGTTTGATTTCACTTTTCTCTCCGACAATAAAAGCAGAGCAATTATGAGTGGCTTTGTAGTGCTCTTTTTTGATGGCAGCAATAAAATCCCGAGCTTCCTCTTCTGAGTAAACGCGCTTGGCGTGGCAAATGAAACGAGATTTTTTAATTTCTTCCTGGGCTTGGCCGTCTTGTCTAATTGTTCTATATTCCATAGTTTTATTGTACACAAAAAAATAGATTTTTCCAAAAGTTTTACGAATAAAAAAGTATGTTAGAAAGAAAAGATTGCCTAGGTAGGATATTTACAAAAGATCAGCTCAGTCCCGAACTGCGTATGCAGGCTCAGCAGCTACCCAGTATGCGAGAGGAAAGGAGAAAGTTGTTTTGCGGCCGCTGTGGCTCTCAAGTAGACAAGGAGAACTACCAGCTACCTGTCAATGCCTACTATTGTAGGGAATGCGTGATTTTGGGGCGAGTTCGGAGTGATCAAGAACTCTACTATTTTCCGCAGGAAGATTTTCCAGAAAATCAGGTACTCAAGTGGCAGGGACAATTAACAGCCTTTCAAGCGAAAGTTTCTCAGGGACTGTTAGAGTCAGTTACTCAAAAACAGAATAGCCTAGTCCATGCAGTGACTGGGGCGGGCAAAACGGAAATGATTTATCAGGTGATTGCAGAAGTGATTGATCGTGGAGGTGCCGTTTGCCTAGCCAGCCCTCGGATTGATGTCTGTTTGGAGCTTTATCGCCGGCTCAAGCTGGATTTTGCCTGCCCTGTTTCGCTTTTGCATGGGGAATCCGAGCCGTATTTTCGCAGTCCCTTGGTCATTGCTACTACCCATCAGCTTCTTAAATTTTATCGAGCCTTTGATTTGTTGATCGTGGACGAGGTAGATGCTTTTCCTTATGTGGACAATCCTGTGCTCTACCATGCCGTAGAGCAGTCAGTCAAGGAGGAGGGAACGACGATTTTCTTAACTGCCACTTCGACGGATGAGCTGGATAAAAAAGTCCAAAAAGGAGAATTAAAACGGCTCAGCCTTTCTCGTCGCTTCCATGGAAATCCTTTGATTGTGCCCCAAAAAGTTTGGCTGGCAGATTTCCAAAAGTATCTAGCGAAAAAGAAATTGCCGCCTAAACTGAAAAAGTATATCGAGAGACAGAGAAAAACGGGCTTTCCATTGCTGATCTTTGCCTCGGAAATTAAAAGAGGCCAAGAATTTGCGCAAGTTTTGAAGGAGATCTTTCCAACGGAAAGAGTCGGTTTTGTGGCTTCAACAACTGAAAATCGTTTAGAAATCGTTGAAGAGTTTCGCAAGCGAGAAATTACTATTTTAGTTACGACGACCATCTTAGAGCGTGGCGTGACCTTTCCCTGTGTGGATGTCTTTGTTCTGGAGGCCAACCATCGTCTCTTTAGCCGTAGCGCCTTGGTGCAGATTTCTGGTCGGGTAGGACGTAGTATGGAGAGGCCGACGGGAGATTTATTCTTCTTTCACGACGGCACTACACGTTCAATCGAAAAGGCGATTCGTGAAATCAAACTGATGAACAAGGAGGCTGACCTATGAGAAATTGCCTGTTATGTAGCCAAGAAGTCGAAGAAAATAGGACTTTTTCTTCCCTGATTTTATTACAAAAAGAACAAAATACAATTTGTAAACATTGTCGAGCAGGATTTGAAGCGATTTCCTCAATCCATTGCCCACGCTGCTGGAAGGAGGGAGAGACGGAAGTCTGCTCGGATTGTCAAAAATGGGAAGCGCAAGGCTACTTGGTGCAGCATCAGGCTTGCTTTCTTTATAATGATTTGATGAAGGATTTCTTCAGCAAATACAAGTTTCAAGGGGATTATCTTCTAAGATTTGTTTTTGCAGAAGTTCTCAAAAAAAGCCTCAGAAACTTCAAAAAATATACTCTGGTTCCTATTCCAGTCAGCCCTGAAAAATACCAAAGTCGAGGTTTTAATCAGGTGGAAGGCTTCTTGCAAGCAGCTGGCTTGCCTTATAAACAGTTGCTGGAAAAGCAGGATGCGCTTGCCCAATCCAGTAAAAATCGCGAAGAACGTTTAAACAGTCAGCAATGTTTCACATTAGTAAAAGATATTTGTCTGCCAGATAAAATTTTATTGATAGATGATGTATATACGACTGGAAAAACCTTGCAATTAGCTCGAGAATTATTGCTGGAAGCAGGTGTGAAAGAAGTTTTGACATTTTCACTCGCAAGATAAGAAAATATTTGCAAAAAAGGAATGAAAGCGTTATAATGATATTGTAAATAAAACATTTATGTTTAGAAAGAAGGTACTTATATGCTTAAATATAGTATCCGTGGTGAAAACCTAGAAGTAACTGATGCTCTCCGTGACTACGTAGTTTCTAAACTTGAGAAGATTGAGAAGTATTTCCAAGCAGAGCAAGAACTTGATGCACGGGTAAATTTGAAAGTGTACCGGGAGAAGACGGCGAAAGTCGAAGTAACGATTCCCCTTGGTTCTATTACCCTTCGGGCAGAAGATGTTTCGCAAGATATGTACGGGTCTATCGACCTAGTTATCGATAAAATTGAACGTCAGATTCGTAAGAATAAGACAAAGATTGAAAAGAAAAACCGGAACAAGGTTGCAACTAGCCAGTTGTTCACTGATGCTTTAGTAGAAGAAGCTGATGCAGCATCTTCCAAAGTAGTACGTTCTAAGCATATTGATTTGAAACCAATGGATCTAGATGAAGCTATTTTGCAAATGGATTTGTTGGGACATGACTTCTTCATCTACACAGATGTTGAAGATAGTACAACGAATGTTATCTATCGTCGTGAAGATGGAGATATCGGTTTGTTAGAAGTAAAATAATGTAGCAAAGCCGTCCAAATGGATGGCTTTTTGTTGTAGGAAAAGCTCTCGCTCATTCTACTTCAAAGAATGTTTGCAAATAAAGAAATTCTATTTTATTTTTATAGCTGTCCTATGGTATAATAAAGGGATAAATGTTAGGTGGTAGGTATGGCTAAATTAATTCCTGGTAAAATTCGAACGGAAGGAATTGCCCTCTGTGACAGCAAAAAAGTCGAAATTCTTGACGTCAAAGATTCCTTTTTATACACGCGCGTGGATCAGTACAATCTACGCTATAGTCTAGATGATGATGCAGTTTTCTGCTCCTGTGATTTTTTTCAAAAGAAGAAGTACTGTGCCCATCTGGCTGCCTTGGAATATTTTTTGAAAAATGATTCGGTGGGTAAAGATCTGCTGGCGAAGATGACAGACAAAGAGTCTTCTAGTCAGGAAGCCCAGAAATTGGTTTCTTTTGGTAGCCTTTTTTTGGATAAGATTTTGCTAGATAAATCCAATCAGCAAATCCGTTATGAGCTATCAGCGACTGGACAGGAAGATACTTACACAGGACAATTTTTATGGAGTCTGCGGATTAGCCGGTTGCCGGATGAGCGCTCTTATGTAGTGCGTGATATTTTGTCCTTTTTGAGAACCTTGAATAAGGGTGGGCATTATCAAATCGGTAAGAACTACTATGAGCCTATTCGAATGGAGAATTTTGATGAAGCTAGTCAAGACCTACTAGAATTTTTACGAGGCTTGGTGACGGATTATAAGGGGCAGGACTCTTCGTTGGTCTTTCCCAATGCTGGACGGCATCTTTATTTTCCAGCCAGTCTTTTTGAGGAAGGTGTGACTCGCTTGATGAATCTCGCTTCATTTCGTTTAGAATATAGCTTTTATGATTATGCTGAGGTATTTTTCCAAGACTTGCATGAAGAAGCGGGAATTTATCAGTTCGAAGTACAAGAGCGGGAAAACTATTTTGAACTGCTGATATCAGAAAAGAATTATAAGCTGCTCTATGGAGGTCAATTTCTTTTTCATAATCAGACCTTCTATCAGCTGACGACTGAGCAGACCAAGTTAATCAAGGCATTACAGGAATTGCCGATTGAGCAAGAGCGTGTCAAGCGCCTGCAGTTTGATGTGTCTGAGCAGTCCAAACTGGCAGTGAGTCTGCTTGAGTTTAAAAAAATTGGCCGTGTGACAGCACCTGAGCGACTGTTCATTCATGATTTCACCGTGGATTTCAATTTTTATTTGGGGGCTGACAAGCAAGTATTGCTGGATCTTGTCTTTGATTATGGTAGTCAGACTGTCACCAGTCGTGAAGAGCTGAGAAAGCTACCTTTTGCCAGTAATTTTGAGCGAGAACAGCAAGTTTTTAAAGCAATGCTGGAGGCAGGTTTTGCAGATGATTTTATCAGTCAGCGTCCGCCTTTACGACCCGAAGAAATTTACCGTTTCTTCTCCGTCTTGATTCCACGCTTTAGAGCATTGGGCAATGTCTACTTGTCAGATGAGCTACAGAGTCTATCACAAACAGCTCCTCCAAAGGTTTCCATCAGTATGAATGGTGGGCTCTTGGATATTGGCTTTGATTTTACTGGTATTGATCAGTCTGAAGTGGATGATGTTCTAGATTCGCTGATGAGTCAAAAGGATTACTTTATCAGCAAGACGGGTCAGGTTCTGATTTTTGATGAGAATAGTAAGCGAATCAGCCAGACCTTGCAACAATTGCGAAGCAAACATTCTAAAAATGGGGTTATCCAAACGCATAGCCTGGCTGCCTATCAACTCTCTGAATTGTTCAAAGATCAGGAAAGGGTTGACTTGTCGGAGGATTTTCGCCAGCTGGCTTATGATTTGACCCACCCTGAGGATTTTCCTCTGCCTAAGCTGAAAGTTCAGGCAGAGCTTCGAGATTATCAAGAAACGGGTGTGAAATGGCTATCCATGCTGAATAAATATGGATTCGGCGGTATTCTAGCCGATGATATGGGCTTGGGAAAGACCCTTCAGACTATTTCTTTCTTGGCTGCTCATTTGTCTAAGTCTAAGAAAGTTTTGATTTTGGCGCCGTCGAGTCTAATTTACAACTGGAGCGATGAGTTTGCCAAATTTGCTCCAGACCTAGATGTCGCTGTTGTGTATGGACTGAAAAATGTTCGAGATGCTGTGATTGCAGAAGACCATCAGATTACCATTACCAGTTATGCTTCCTTCAGACAAGATGTTGAAGAGTATAAAGGACTTCATTTTGACTATTTGGTATTGGACGAAGCACAGGTCATGAAGAATGACCAGAGCAAGATTGCTCAATATCTGAGGGCTTTTGAGGTAGAGCGGACTTATGCCTTGTCTGGCACGCCGATTGAAAATCATCTCGGCGAGCTTTGGTCTATTTTCCAGATTGTCCTTCCGGGCTTATTACCGAGCAAGAAAGCTTTTTTGAAGATGCCGGCAGAAACAGTTGCCCGCTATATCAAACCCTTTGTCATGAGGCGTAAGAAAGAAGAAGTCTTGCAAGAACTTCCTGATTTGATTGAGGTTTCTTACCGTAACGAACTTGCAGATAGTCAAAAGACGATTTATCTAGCACTGCTCAAGCAAATGCAGGAGCGAATTCTCCATGCAACGGAGGAAGAAATCAATCGCAGCAAAATTGAAATCTTGTCTGGACTTATGCGACTCCGTCAAATTTGTGATACTCCCAAGCTTTTTATGGATGATTACGATGGGGAAAGCGGCAAGCTGGAAAGTTTGCGTGAGCTGTTAGAGCAGATCCAAGACGGCGATCATCGTGTTCTGATATTTTCACAATTCCGTGGCATGCTGGATATTATCGAGCAAGAACTGAACCAGATGGGAATGGAGTCCTTCAAAATCACAGGCTCAACTCCAGCAAAAGAACGTCAGGAGATGACCAAAGCCTTTAATCGAGGAGAAAGATCAGCCTTTCTGATTTCTCTTAAAGCTGGTGGTGTGGGTCTCAATCTAACTGGTGCAAATACTGTTATTTTAGTGGATCTTTGGTGGAATCCCGCAGTAGAAGCTCAAGCTATTGGTCGGGCTCATCGCATCGGGCAGGAACGGAATGTAAAAGTTTATCGTATGATTACACGGGGAACTATAGAAGAAAAAATTCAGGAATTACAGGACACTAAACGAAATCTGGTTTCAACAATTCTGGATGGCGCTGAGTCTCGCTCCAGTCTTTCGATGGAAGAAATTCGAGAAATTCTTGGAATTTCATCTGAATCGCTTGAAAAATAGTTTGAATAGTTTATAATAATGAAGAGTTGAAAGGACATGCTATGACAAATACTAAATTTCCTATAATTGCTGATGATGAAATCATGTTGACAGAAATGCCACACATGAATTTGTACGATGAGTTGGATCTGATTAGCAACATTAAAGGGGACTACCAGGACCGTAATTATTTAGAATGGATGCCGATTGCTAAGCCAGAAAATCCTGCTGCTCCTAGTCAAACTGTGAGTAAAGCTAGAAAGAAGCAAGCTCCAGTTACGGACTTTAAAAAGCCGATTGATAAGAAGGATCCAGCTATTCGCTATGCTGAGCAAGCACGAGAGGAAGCTCGGGCTGATCTGAGGAAAAAACGTTCGGCTGCTTATTTGACGAGCAAGCTCCCAAATAAGGTTCGTAGTCGGAAGGTGGCACCTCCTTTTGAGGGAAATCCAGTTAAACCAACAGCCCCTTTCCAAAAGGAAAATCCAGGTGAGTTAACGAAGTTCAGTGATAAGCTAAAGCAAGATAGCTACATATTAGCAGATGTTCAGTCTCAACCTCTCATAGAAGTACCAACGAATCCAGAAAAAAAGAAAAAGAATAACTACGATTTTCTCAAAACCAGCCAAGTCTATAACAAGGGCAAGAAGCGAGAAAAACACAATAAGCATAAAAAAGCACAGGAATTGGACATCACCAAGTTGAGTTCAGATGCCCAAGGGCAATAAGGCTTCAGTTATTTAAGATTTAAGGAGTAATCATGACGAAAACCTATCATTTTATCGGAATTAAGGGCTCAGGTATGAGCGCTTTGGCTTTGATGTTGCATCAGATGGGCCATAAGGTTCAAGGAAGCGATGTTGATAAATATTATTTCACTCAGCGTGGTCTGGAACAGGCTGGGATTCCCATTTTGCCTTTCGATGAGAAAAATCTCCAGTCAGATTTTGAAATTATTGCCGGTAATGCCTTCCGTCCAGATAACAATGTGGAAATTGCCTATGCAGATGCCAATGGTATTAGCTACAAGCGCTACCATGAATTTTTGGGTAGCTTTATGCGTGACTTTGTCAGCTTAGGTGTGGCTGGTGCTCACGGGAAAACTTCGACAACGGGTATTCTTTCTCATGTTCTGTCTAATATCACAGATACTAGCTATCTGATTGGGGATGGTACAGGTCGCGGTTCTGCTAATGCCAAGTATTTTGTCTTTGAATCAGACGAGTACGAGCGTCATTTTATGCCTTATCATCCAGAATATTCGATCATCACCAATATTGACTTCGATCATCCGGATTATTTCACAAGCTTGGAAGATGTCTTTAATGCTTTCAATGATTACGCCAAGCAGATTACCAAAGGTCTCTTCGTTTATGGAGAAGATGAGCAACTGCGCCGCATTACTTCAAATGCGCCGATTTACTACTATGGTTTTAAGGAAGAAGGCAACGACTTTGTTGCTCACGACCTTTTGCGTTCTACTAGTGGTTCAGGATTTAAAGTTTCTTTCCGTGGGCAAGATCTGGGTGAGTTCCAGATTCCAAGCTTTGGCCGTCACAACATTATGAATGCGACAGCGGTCATCGGTCTCCTCTACATTGCAGGTATTGACTTGAATCTAGTAAGGGAACATCTCAAGACCTTTAGTGGAGTCAAGCGCCGCTTTACAGAAAAGATTGTCAACGACACAGTCATTATTGATGACTTTGCCCATCATCCAACGGAAATTATCGCGACTCTGGATGCAGCTCGTCAGAAGTATCCAAGCAAGGAAATTGTGGCCATCTTCCAGCCGCACACCTTCACTCGGACCATTGCTCTCTTGGACGAATTTGCGGAAGCCCTCAATCAAGCAGACTCAGTCTACCTAGCTCAGATTTACGGATCTGCGCGTGAGGTGGACAAAGGCGATGTTAAGGTAGAAGATCTGGCTGAAAAGATTGTGAAGCGTGCCAAGGTTATTGATGTGGACAATGTCTCTCCACTTCTTGACCACGATAATGCCGTTTATGTCTTTATGGGAGCTGGTGACATCCAGACCTATGAATATTCCTTTGAACGTCTCCTTTCCAATCTGACCAGCAACGTTCAGTAGGAGGAGGCTTGATGGAAGCACCGATTCGAATCAGACAGGTTGACTTGAGCGACTGGGAGGAAATTCTTGCAATTGAGCAGCTGAATTTTCCAGCAGCGGAAGCGGCCAGTGCAGAAGTTCTCAAAGAGCGGATTGAACGCATCTCGGATACTTTTTTGCTGGCAGAGCTGCATGGTCAGCTTGCAGGCTATATTGTTGGACCAGCTGTTCAGGCGCGATATTTGACAGATGACCTCTTTAGCAAGGTGGGTGTTAATCCTTCAGAAGGTGGCTTCATTGCCGTCCAAAGTCTGTCCGTCCATCCTGATTTTCAGAGGCAGGGAGTCGGAACCTTGTTGCTTGCAGCTCTCAAGGAGACAGCTGTTCAGCAAAATCGACAGGGCATTAGCCTTACCTGCCATGATGAGCTGATACCTTATTATGAGATGAGTGGCTTTGTCCACGAAGGGATTTCTGACTCAACTCACGGTGGGACTATCTGGTCAAATATGGTATGGGAAAATCCTGATTTTAAGGAGAAGTGATGATTATCCGTCAAGCTCAAATGGCTGACTTAGATGCCATTTATGCCATCGAATTGGAAAATTTTAGTCCAGAAGAGGCTATTAGTCGTGAAATACTGGCGAAACACATTGAAAAGATTTCCTCAACTTTTTTGGTCGCAGAAAAAAATGGCAAGATTTTGGGCTATTTAGAAGGTCCTGTCCGACCAGAACGCTATTTAAAAGATATCTCCTTTACAGAGGACGTTGAAGATTATAGCTATCTGGCTGGCGGATTTATCTCTGTGACTAGTCTATCTATTTCTAAAGAAGCACAGGGTTTAGGTGTAGGAAAAGCCTTGTTGGACACTATGAAGGAAATTGCGATTGCTGATGAACGCCACGGTATTAATCTCACTTGTCATGATTATTTGATAGCCTATTATGAGAAGCATGGCTTCGTCAATGAAGGACCTTCGTCCTCAACTTATGCAGATGAAGTATGGTTTGATATGGTTTGGGAAAATCCCCAGATATAACTTTCATAAATAATATAGTTTTAAAAGTCGGATATGATTGCATTTATCTGACTTTTAAGATATAATGTTAGGGATTATGAAGAAGGAGATCAGGTTTTTGACTGAAAATTCACAGGATAACGAAAAGACGCTGAGTTTTAAAGAGAAGATTTTGAATGAGTTGGCAGCAGCCAATGGTACCCAAAATCACTCAGTTCAGGAAGAAGCGCAGCCTCTTTTAGGTAAAGAAATGGAATTGGCGGAGAGCTTGGAATCTCTCGTTTCTGCTGTTGAAAAATCTCATGAGGTTCTAGAAAAGGATACTTCAGTGGAGGAAGAACCTAGTAAGATCAAAGTAGAAGAGCCAATGGGACAAAGCGAGCCTACTGTTCATACTCAGGCAGATGTGCTAGAAAATATAGTTCGTAATTCTACGATTTCGGAAGTTCCATCAAATGTTGATGGACCAGGACAAGCTGATGTTGCTAAGAAGGAAAATATAGAGTCTGGAGAGGTTCAAACTTCTGTGGCTCATTCGGAAGCTTATCAAGAAAAGGTGGCGCCTGTTGCAGATGAGATAAAAGAAACAGTGTTACCTGATTCAAACACTACAGATGAAAGAGAAGCTAAAAAAGACTTTTCTACTGCAGAACCAACGCTAAGCCGTAGAGATGTTGCTCATGGAAAGAAACGTTCACGTGCAGCTCGTACCAATAGTAGTAAAAAGAAAAAACGTAAAAACGGCCTAGCCAATCGAATCGTGATGACAGTCTTGGTACTTTTCCTATTGGGCCTTGGTATTACTGGTTTTGTGGGATACAATTATGTTTCCTCTGCGCTGAAACCAGTAGATGCCAAATCGACAGAATATGTGACGGTGGAGATTCCTGCCGGTTCTAGTACCAAACAAATCGGAGAGATTTTAGAAAAGAAAGGCCTGATTAAGAACGCTCAAGTCTTTAATCTTTATTCAAAAATCAGAAGTTATGGTAATTTCCAATCTGGTTACTATAATCTTCAAAAGAGTATGGACTTAGACACGATTGCTAAGCAATTACAAGAAGGTGGAACAGATACACCACAGCCTCCAGTTCTTGGCAAGATAACAATTCCTGAGGGATACACTTTGGAGCAAATCGCCGAAGCAACTACTGTCAATGCTGCAAAAACTGCGAACAAGAATACTAAAACACCATTCAGTAAGGAAGATTTTCTAAATAAAGCTCAAGATGAAGATTTTATTGTAAAAATGACAGCTAAATATCCGCAGCTTCTAGCTACTTTGCCGAGCAAGGATAGTGGTGTTAAATATCGTCTTGAAGGTTATCTTTTCCCGGCTACTTATGATTATGGAAAAGAAACCACGGTTGAAGAACTGATTGACCAAATGTTGGCTGCTATGAATACCAATCTATCGCAGTATTACTCAACAATTGAGTCTAAGAATCTGACGGTCAATGATGTTTTAACCCTCGCCTCTTTAGTTGAAAAAGAGGGATCAACTGATCAGGATCGCAAAGATATTGCGAGCGTCTTTTATAATCGTTTGAACCAAGCTATGCCACTTCAGAGCAATATCGCGCTTCTTTATGCTCAAGGAAAACTTGGTCAAAAGACAACTCTTAAGGAAGATGCTGAAATTGATACAAATCTTGACTCGCCTTATAATGTGTACAAGAAGCAAGGTTTGATGCCTGGTCCAGTAGATAGTCCAAGCCTGTCTGCTATCGAAGCTACTATTAATCCAAGTAAGACAGAGTACTTGTATTTTGTAGCAAATGTGGAAACAGGGGCTGTATATTTTGCAAATACTTACGAAGAACACGCTAAGAATGTGGAAGAACACGTTAATAGCAAATTAAACCAATCAGGTGAAAGTTCTAACTAAATTATGTGGTTTTCCACATAATTTTGTTTTATCAAAAAATAGAAAGAAAAGAGAAAATAAAGTAATGGCTGAAAAAACTTATCCTATGACCCTTGTAGAAAAGGAAAAATTAGAACAAGAATTAGAAGAATTGAAATTGGTTCGACGTCCAGAAGTAGTAGAACGCATTAAAATTGCTCGTTCTTACGGAGATTTATCAGAAAATAGTGAATATGAAGCAGCAAAGGACGAGCAGGCTTTCGTTGAAGGACAAATTTCAAGTCTGGAGACTAAAATTCGCTATGCTGTGATTGTTGATAGCGATTCAGTTGCTAAAGATGAAGTTGCCATCGGTAAAACAGTTACTATCCAAGAAGTCGGTGAGACTGAAGAAGAAGTATACATTATCGTTGGTTCAGCTGGTGCGGATGCCTTTGCGGGAAAAGTTTCAAATGAAAGTCCGATTGGTCAAGCATTGATTGGTAAGAAGACTGGTGATATTGCAACAGTAGAAACACCAGTTGGCAGTTATGACGTCAAAATCCTAAAAGTTGAAAAAACAGTCTAAGAAAGGTCGAGCACGCTCGGCTTTTTCTTTATCAATTTATGCTATAATATAGAACAAACAAAGGAGATTGTATACTGATGGTTTTATCAAAAAAACGAGCACGCCATGTCATCGAGGAGATCATTGCCCTATTTCCTGATGCCAAACCGAGTTTAGATTTTAGAAATCATTTTGAGCTACTCGTGGCAGTCATGTTATCAGCTCAAACGACAGATGCTGCAGTCAATAAAGCTACCCCAAATCTATTTTTAGTTTATCCTACTCCAGAAGCTATGGCAGCAGCATCCGAGGCAGATATTGCCAAGCACATTTCGCGTTTAGGACTTTATCGAAATAAGGCCAAGTTTCTGAAAAAATGTGCCCAGCAACTCTTGAGCGACTTTAATGGACAGGTGCCTCAGACTCGGGAAGAATTAGAAAGTTTAGCTGGGGTGGGGCGTAAGACAGCTAACGTGGTCATGAGTGTAGGGTTTGGTATTCCAGCTTTTGCCGTTGATACACATGTTGAACGCATTTGTAAACACCACGATATTGTCAAAAAGTCAGCAACTCCTTTAGAAGTTGAAAAACGTGTTATGGATGTTCTCCCGCCTGAACGCTGGCTAGCTGCGCATCAGGCTATGATCTACTTTGGTCGGGCTATTTGCCATCCCAAAAATCCAGAGTGTGATCACTATCCTCAACTTTACAATTTTGATCATGTTTAAGTTAGTGTCTTTGAATACTAAATTTCACTAGGCGATGAGCGGTTTAAGGGACGTAAAAGACTGTTGCGAGAGTTAGAGGAATATTTAATAGAC
>NZ_LAWH01000014.1:0-19713 GCF_001588905.1 Streptococcus cristatus
TTGGAGGATTACCCAAGTCCGGCTGAAGGGAACGGTCTTGAAAACCGTCAGGCGTGTAAAAGCGTGCGTGGGTTCGAATCCCACATCCTCCTTAGATTAGAATATCGCGGGATGGAGCAGCTAGGTAGCTCGTCGGGCTCATAACCCGAAGGTCGTAGGTTCAAATCCTGCTCCCGCAATTTGGCTCGGTAGCTCAGTTGGTAGAGCAATGGATTGAAGCTCCATGTGTCGGCGGTTCGATTCCGTCTCGCGCCATACCATTATCTAAGATGCGGGTGTAGTTTAGTGGTAAAACTACAGCCTTCCAAGCTGTTGTCGCGAGTTCGATTCTCGTCACCCGCTTTGAACAGAAGTTCATACCAAGTTTTTATAACTTGGGCGCGTAGCTCAGGTGGTTAGAGCGCACGCCTGATAAGCGTGAGGTCGGTGGTTCGAGTCCACTCGTGCCCATTAAGTATATTGGAGAATTACTCAAGAGGCTGAAGAGGACGGTTTGCTAAATCGTTAGGTCGGGTAACTGGCGCGGGGGTTCGAATCCCCCATTCTCCGTAAATAAGGGAGTTTAGCATTTGCTATCTCCCTTTCTTGTTTTATAACGTTTTTATTTTGTAGAATTGTTTTTTATTGTTTATATGAACTCGGTTTGTTGACTTGTTATAGTCTGTTCTGGATTTATATAAGTGTAGGGATTTATTGGTTGCGGAGATTGGAATGAATAAATTAAAGATGTCTAAATTTTTGATTTCTATTTTGCTATTGGGAATTGTTATGATAAGCTTGATGCTTTCCCCTCTTTCACCATGGATTGTTTCTGTGACTGGTGATTTTTTGTCCAGTATTGATCGGGTAGTTGCTATTCCTTTTAACTATTTTGCTAAGGAAAAGAAAAAGGTTGTTCAGTTAATAGAGACCTATCAAGAAAATGAGACACTAGAAGGAACAATTTACAATCTTGAAGAGAAGGCAAATATTTCTGATTCCTTAAAATTGGAGAATGAACAGTTGCGTTCCCTATTAGAGTTACGAAATAATGATCAAAGTGCTGTCAAGATTGCTGCAGAGGTTATTTCTCGCTCTCCATCTACTTGGAAGAATGAATTAACTCTTGATAAGGGGCAGTCAAGCGATGTGACAACCTCTATGCTGGCTATTTCTAATGGTGGTTTGATCGGAGCGGTTACTAGTGTTTCTGATTCTTCCAGTGTCGTTAGTCTACTGACAAATGAAAAGAATGAAAAGAATGATAGTTCTATTGCAATTAAAATTAAGACAAAAACTGGTTTTGCCTATGGCATCATTGTTGGTTTTGACACTGAAAAGTCAGCTTTTATCGTCAGCCAATTAAATACGGTTGATGGAATTGAAGAAGGGGCAACTGTGACGACAAGTGGTCTCGGCTCTTATAATGCTGAGAATGTTTTGGTTGGTCAGGTTTTATCAATATCAGCTGGTAAGGACCAATTAAACAAGGAAGTTTTGGTGAAGCCTGCTGCAGATTTGTCTGATATTCAAGCGGTTTTGTTGGTGAGAAATTAGTATGAAAATTCTAAGAGGAACTTTTTTTACAACTTTGTTTTTGTTTCTGATCTTCTTCATTGATGGTCAATTATCAAGAAGTCTTGTAGATCTTTTTGCTGAGAAGTGGCATCCAGCAAGTCATATTTTATTATTTTTTACGGTTTTCTTGTTTTTAAACTTTTCAAAGGAATATATTTTTTTCCTCTTCTTTACTCTAGGCCTTTTTTACGATGTTTATTATCTACATGTGATTGGGCTTTTCACCTTCATCTTGCCTCTACTGACAGTTGCCATCTATCATTTTCTTTCTGTATTTTTGCTAAATCGTTGGACCCGCGTTTTGGCCATTATTACGATTGTTTTCTTTTTTGAAATGATCAGCTTTGTTTCTGCATCATTCTTGCACCTAGCTAGCTTTACATTCCCTGATTTTATTATCTATGCTTTGGTGCCAACTTTAGTATTTAATGCCTTTCTTTTCCTATTGTTACAGCCTTTGTTTGAAAAAGTCTATTTATGATGAATTAGAAATAGAAATGTAACGAATGCGTAATATATAGCCAGAATTTTTTTGATATACTATATAATGTCTTAGTAAGAAGGAGTGTTAATATTTTTATGAAGAAAAAGCTACTTACATCAGTATTATTAAGTGCGGTGATCCTTTCTCAAGGTGCTGCGCTAGTAAATGTTAAAGCTGATAGTACAGATGATAAAATTGCAGCTCAAAATAGTAAAATTGACAGTTTAACAAATCAACAAAAAGCGGCACAGGCACAAGTTGATGAAATTCAAAAACAAGTTTCAGCTATTCAAAAGCAACAAGAAGTGCTTCAAGCAGAAAATGAAAAATTGAATGCTGAATCTGCGAAACTTACTGCTGAAATTGAAGAGTTATCAAAGAATATTGTTGCTCGTAATGAGTCTCTTGCAAACCAAGCGCGTAGTGCTCAAACAAATGGTACAGCAACAAGCTATATCAACACAATCATTAACTCTGCTTCAATCACTGAAGCTATCTCTCGTGTAGCAGCGATGAGCGAAATCGTTTCGGCTAACAACAAAATGCTGGAACAACAAAAAGAAGATAAAGAAAAGATTTCTGAAAAACAAGTTGCTAATAATGAAGCTATCAATACAGTCATTGCAAACCAACAAAAACTTGCAGACGATGCACAAACGTTGACAACTAAGCAGGCTGAACTCAAGGTTGCTCAACTGGATCTTGCAGCTGAAAAAGCAACTGCTGAAAATGAGAAAAATAGTCTCTTAGAGCAAAAAGCAGCAGCTGAAAAAGCGGCAGCTGAGGCAGCAGCGGCAGAAGCAGCATATAAGAACCAGCAACAAGCTCAACAACAAGCGATCCTTGCTTCAGGAAATACAAGCTTCGCAGCACAAGTTCAAGCTGTAAATAATACAGGTGGAACTCCTGCAGCAGAAGCAGGAGTTGCTACATCAGGAGTTGTTGCAACTCCATCATATAGCCTTTCAGCATCAACTTATCCTGTAGGTCAATGTACTTGGGGTGCTAAGACTTTGGCACCATGGGCAGGCGACTACTGGGGTAATGGTGGTCAATGGGCAGCTAGTGCAGCAGCAGCAGGCTTCCGTACAGGATCACAACCACAAGTTGGAGCAATCGCATGTTGGAACGACGGTGGATACGGACACGTTGCAGTTGTAACAGCAGTTCAATCTGCTAACAACATTCAAGTATCAGAAGCAAACTATGCTGGTAACCAATCACTCGGTAATCACCGTGGATGGTTTGACCCAACAAATGCACAAGGATACGTAACATACATCTATCCAAACTAATGAAATATGAAGGAGAACGACTTTTCGTTCTCCCTTTTATTTTTTATTGAAAAAATGCTGGAAAAGCGTTACAATGGTAGGTAGGAAAAATGTAATTGGTTACAATAAAAGACGATTTAGAATCTGGAGGGAATCATGTCTTTTTCTGATTTAAAGCTCTTTGCTCTTTCTTCTAATCAAGAATTAGCGAAACGTGTTGCAAAAGAGATTGGTATACCGCTTGGTAAATCAACGGTTCGTCAATTTTCTGACGGGGAAATTCAAGTAAACATCGAAGAATCGATCCGTGGTAAGCACGTTTTTATCTTGCAGTCGACTAGCTCACCTGTTAATGACAATCTGATGGAGATTTTGATCATGGTGGATGCCTTGAAGCGGGCTAGTGCGGAGTCTATCAACGTAGTGATGCCTTACTATGGCTATGCTAGACAGGATCGAAAAGCTCGTGCTCGTGAGCCAATTACATCTAAATTAGTGGCTAATCTAATGGAGATTGCTGGGGTTGATCGCCTATTGACCATTGATTTGCATGCTGCTCAGATCCAAGGTTTCTTTGACATTCCTGTCGATCATTTGA
Source organism: Streptococcus cristatus (assembly GCF_001588905.1). Taxonomy (GTDB): domain Bacteria; phylum Bacillota; class Bacilli; order Lactobacillales; family Streptococcaceae; genus Streptococcus; species Streptococcus cristatus_N. The sequence goes on from NZ_LAWH01000014.1 coordinate 3,914, forward strand.
TGGGAGCGCCTTTGATTGCTGATTATTTTGAGCGTCGGGGCATGGTTGGTAGCGACTATGTGGTTGTTAGCCCAGACCACGGTGGTGTCAGCCGCGCTCGTAAGTTGGCCGAATTTCTCAAGACTTCGATTGCGATTATCGACAAACGTCGCAGCGTTGATAAGATGAATACCAGTGAAGTCATGAATATCATTGGTAAAGTTGAAGGTAAGACTTGTATCTTAATCGATGATATGATTGATACGGCGGGAACTATTTGTCATGCGGCAGATGCGCTGGCAGAGTCCGGTGCTGTGGAAGTCTATGCGAGCTGTACTCACCCAGTCTTGTCAGGGCCAGCTATGGAAAATATCCAGAAATCAGCTATCAAAAAACTTGTGGTTTTAGATACTATCTACCTTTCAGAGGACAGATTAATCGATAAGATTGAGCAGATTTCTATCGCTCATCTCTTGGCAGAAGCCATTGTTCGAATCCATGAAAAACGTCCACTTTCCCCTCTTTTTGAAGTAGCAAAAAAGGCTTAAAAGTGCCTTGATCAAGATTTTTTTTAGCAAAAGACTTGACAATTTAAAGAATATTTCATATACTATACATAGTAACGATAGTTACCAAATAAAAAATGTTTTTATATAAAAAAGGAGAAAACAAATGAAAAAAGTTGTACTTTCTAGCGTAGTAGCTCTTTCATTGTTCGCATTAGCAGTACCAGCGTTTGCACAAGGTGAAAATGCTGAATCATCAAACCAATTGATCCAAAAGAAATATAGCTCATGGCGCGATTCAGCTGATGAAGCAAACACTCAAGTAGCTGCTCACGAAGCTGAAATCAATGCTGAAGCTGAAAAAGATGCAGCAGTTGTAGCTGCTAAGGCTGCTCTTGAACAATACGGTTCAGGTCATGAGTATGGCAAATATGCAGAAAAAGTTGAAGAAGCTCGTACAGAAGCTCGTAACACTGTTCGTAACAAATATGTTGCTCAACTTCAAGATAAATACACTGCAGCAGCTAAATCTCAAGGTAACTACTACAATGAAACTGGCGTAGAAGCTAACCGTACAAATGAACAACGTATCGCTGATGATAAAGCAGCTCAAGGTCAAGCCGGTCAAGCTGGTGAAAATGGAAAAGCTGGTCAAAACGGTCAAAAACCTGCATCTGCAGCAGAAGCAGCAGCTTCAGAAGCTAAAGCTGGTAACGGTGCTAAAGCTGGTAACGGTGCTAAAGCTGGTAACGGTGCTAAAGCTGGACAAAAAGCAGCTGGTAAAGCTCTTCCAAAAACATCTGCAGTTAAATAATTTGTTTTAAACAATTGTACTAACGCAATTTATATCACTGGACCTCTGGTTCAGTGATATTTTTTAGAAAGATTTTATAGGATTTTTATCTATGAGAAGAAGAAGACAAAAACGACAGCAGAAAAATTGGAAGATTTTTGGTGGTTTAGGAGCTTTAGTTGTTGCTATTTTAGCAGGGATTTTTCTCCTCCAACAGGCAAACTCTTCAAATTCTGCTGCTAAATCATCCACTAGTCAGGTAGGTAAGGTAACTTATACACCAAGTAAGGAAGAAAAGGAATATCTGACTAATCGTTTTAATGGCTTGAAAGCGATCAATCCTGAAACGGTGGCCTATGTCTATGCTCCTGGTACAGAATTGGACGAGCCAGTTGTACAGACCGGTGATAACTCAACTTACTTGGATAAGACCTTTGAAGGTGGAAATGAGCCTTATCTGGGGACTGTTTTCATGGACACTGATAACAAAAAAGACTTTAGTGACCGTTTGACTTGGCTCTTTGGGCATGCTCGTGGAAGTCAAGTTGGTGATCACCGCATGTTTAATGATGTGAACTATTATGATAAACAGGAATACTTAGATAAGCATAAGTATGTTGTCATTGAAACACCAGAGCGTAAGCTTTACTATCAGGTAATGGGCTTGGTGATCGTTCCAGAAGAGACTGCTTTTTATCGGATTAAGTTTGATGATGATAAGGATTTTGAAACTCAGCTCAAGAATATCTATGAAGCTGCTCGTACCAAAGATTCAAAAATTAAGATTAAGGCTAGTGATAAGTACGTTGTGCTGTCAACTTGTCGTGAAGAGGATGAGACGATTCGTTCTAACCTCTATCTACGTCAAATCCCAGACTCTGAACTACAAGATTTCCTAGCCAAGCATGGGAATGATCTTACTTATAAAGCAACTCGTGAATAAAAATCAGGATTTCTCCTGATTTTTTTGTTACCTAAGGACTCATATGAGATTGAATTGGAGTAAATGCTTGACAAACGCTATATGTATATATATACTAGAGTAGTATGGATTTTCCATAAAATTAATTCTAAATAAAGGAGATAAAACATGAAAAAAGTTTTATTGCTTAGTGTATTAGGTCTTTCTGCAGTTGCTAGTGTAGCTTATGCAGCAACTGGTGTGCCTGCTATTCCAGGAGTTACAGCACCTGCTACATCAGCTGTAACAAAAGTAAATCAAGAAGGTAATCACAATAACCGCTTTGGTTACGGAGTTTCACCAGATAATACTAAATATGGATATAGCTTTTCAGGTGCAGCTACTTACCCAGTAGCACCAGCAGCAGGAACAGCAGACGGTAAGCCTTTGAATGACGGAACTCGTAAGTTTGGTCATAACAGTCGTTTTGGAGCAGCATTTGAAGCTCGTTATACTACTAGCTCAGCTACACCAGCAGCTCCATCAACACCTGCTACTCCAGCTACACCAGCGGCTCCATCAATGCCTGCTACTCCAGCTACACCAGCAGCTCCATCAACACCAGCAGCTTCAGCGGCTCTACCAGCTATTACAGTTAAAAAGCCAGTTGGAGCTCCAGCAGCAGCAGACCTTCCTTCACAAGCGAACGTTACAGGAACTACAAATGCACGTTTTGGTGCTGCAGCCCAAGAAGATCGTGACAATAATAATGTAGCTTATGATGCAGTTTACCAAGCAGGAACATATCCAGTAGCTCCAGCAGCAGGAACAAAAGATGGTAAGCCTTTGAATGACGCAGGACGTGAGTTTGGTCATAATACACGTTTTGGTGCTGCAGGACAAGCTACTGATATTAAAGCATCTACAACATTTGAAAACACAAACTATTCAGGTGTAGTAAACGGTAACTAATTTATTTTTAGTAACATACACATTTAAAAATCAGGAATTTTCCTGATTTTTTTGTTTTTCTATCTATAAATCAGATGGATTTTTGCGCAGGTGCTGCATTTATAGTATAATAGTTCTATTAGATTATCGGAGGCGGCTATGGATTTGACTAAGAAGTTTAATAAGAATTTAGATAAAATTGAAGTGTCTCTGATTCGTCAGTTTGACCAGTCTATTTCTACGATTCCAGGTGTTTTGCGGCTGACCTTGGGGGAGCCAGACTTTCCGACACCGGATCATATCAAGGAGGCGGCCAAGGCAGCCATTGATGCCAACCAGAGCCACTATACTGGAATGAGCGGGCTTTTGGAGCTGCGGCAGGCTGCGGCTGACTTTGTCAAGGAGAAGTACCATCTGAACTATCGTCCAGAAGATGAAGTCTTAGTCACTATTGGGGCAACTGAGGCTTTGTCTGCGACTCTGACGGCTATTCTGGAGGAGGGCGACAAGGTCTTGCTGCCAGCGCCGGCTTATCCAGGTTATGAGCCGATTGTCAATTTGGTCGGGGCAGAGATTGTCGAGATTGATACGACAGAAAACGACTTTGTCTTGACTCCTGAAATGCTGGAGCAGGCTATCTTGGAGCAAGGGGATAAGCTCAAGGCGGTTATTCTCAACTATCCGGCCAATCCGACTGGCGTGACTTATTCGCGAGAGCAGATTGAGGCTTTGGCAACTGTATTGAGCAAGTATGAAGTTTTTGTCGTCTGCGATGAGGTTTATTCTGAGTTGACTTATACGGAGCAGGGGCACGTTTCACTGGCGGAATATTTACCTGAGCAGACTATCGTGATCAATGGCTTGTCCAAGTCTCATGCTATGACGGGCTGGCGACTAGGCTTTATCTTTGCTCCTGCTGCTTTTACAGCTCAATTGATCAAGAGTCATCAGTATCTGGTGACGGCAGCCAACACTATGGCTCAATATGCAGCTATTGAGGCCTTGACAGCTGGTAAGGATGATGCTCAATCCATGAAGACGGAATACATCCAGCGGCGGGATTACATTATCGAACAGATGACAGAGCTGGGATATCAGATTATTAAGCCAGATGGCGCTTTCTATATTTTTGCCAAAATTCCAGTAGGCTACAATCAAGATTCTTTTGCTTTTTTGCGGGATTTTGCTGAGAAGAAGGCTGTGGCCTTTATCCCAGGAGCGGCCTTTGGCCAGTACGGAGAAGGCTATATCCGCCTGTCTTATGCAGCCAGCATGGAAACCATCAAGGAAGCTTTGAGACGGCTCAAGGAGTACATGGAAGAGAATGCTTAGACCGTTAACGAGCAAGAGTTTGATTCTATATAATCGGAATTTCCGGGAAGATGATAAGCTGGTCAAGATTTTTACGGAACAGGCTGGCAAGCGAATGTTTTTCGTGAAACATGCTGGAAAATCTAAGTTGGCGCCAGTCATCCAGCCTCTGACGACGGCAGAACTCTTGATGAAAATCAATGACGACGGACTCAGCTATATCGAAGATTACCAAGCTGTGGAAAGTTACGGGCAAATCAAGGGCGATCTCTTTGTCATGGCCTATGCTAGCTATGTGGCAGCCCTAGCGGATGCTAGTATTCAGGACAATCAGCCAGATCCAGCCCTCTTTGCATTCCTGCAAAAGACACTGGATTTGATGAATCAAGGGCTGGATTATGAGGTTTTGACAAATATTTTTGAAATTCAGATTTTATCTCGCTTTGGCGTTTCTCTGAATTTCCATGACTGTGTTTTTTGTCATCGGACAGGTCTGCCTTTTGATTTTTCCTTTCAGTATGGTGGGGTTCTCTGTCCAGAGCATTATCACAAGGATGCTCATCGCAGTCATCTCAATCCCAATATTCCTTTTTTGCTCAATCAGTTTCAGGCGGTTCAGTTTAGTGAGCTAGAGACGATTTCGCTCAAGCCGGAAATCAAGCGACAGATCAGGGATTTTATGGATCAACTCTATGATGAATACGTAGGCATTCATCTCAAATCAAAGAAATTTATCGACTCTCTGGGCGACTGGGGCAGTATTTTACAAGACAAACATGAGGAATAACAGCATGAAAAAAATAGCTATTGATGCCATGGGCGGAGACAATGCCCCTCAGGCTTTAGTCGAAGGTGCCAATCAGGCTCTGAGAGACTTCTCGGATATTGAGCTTGTTCTCTATGGGGATAAGGCTAAGATTAAACCTCTGTTGACAGCGACAGAGCGCGTCAGCATCGTTCATACGGATGAAAAGATTGACTCGGATGATGAGCCGACTAAGGCTATTCGTAAGAAGAAGCAGGCCAGCATGGTTTTGGCAGCCAAGGCAGTCAAAGATGGAGAAGCAGATGCAGTCCTGTCTGCTGGTAATACGGGAGCGCTTTTGGCGGCGGGTTTCTTTATCGTGGGACGGATCAAAAATATTGACCGACCAGGTCTTTTGTCCACTTTACCGACGGGAGATGGCCGAGGTTTTGATATGCTGGATCTGGGGGCAAATGCTGAAAATACCCCTCACCATCTGCATCAATATGCTATCTTAGGTTCTTTTTATGCGGAAAATGTTCGTGGCATTAAGCAGCCACGGGTCGGTTTGCTCAATAATGGAACTGAAGCCAGCAAGGGAGACCCTCTGCGTAAGGAAACCTATGCCTTGCTGGCGGCGGATGACAAGCTGAACTTCATCGGCAATGTAGAGGCGCGTGACCTTATGGATGGAGTGGCAGATGTTGTCGTAGCAGATGGCTTTACGGGCAATGCTGTACTCAAGTCTATTGAAGGAACGGCCATTAGCATCCTAGGTCAGCTTAAAAAGGCTGTGCTAGGTGGTGGTCTTAAGGCTAAACTAGGGGCTTTGTTGCTCAAAGATAGCTTACAAGAGATGCGCAAGAGTCTGGACTACTCCAGTGCTGGCGGGGCCGTTCTCTTTGGTCTCAAGGCGCCAGTAGTCAAGACACACGGTTCAAGCGATGCCAAGGCCGTATATAGCACCATTCGTCAGATCCGAACCATGCTGGAGACAGATGTTGTCGGAAAATCTGTGGTGGAATTTTCAAAAGAGGTGGAGACAGAATGAATCAAGAACAAATTTTTCAAAAAGTAACAGAAATTATCCAAGAACGTCAAGGAAAGGACTTTGTGGTCCAGCCAACTTTGGGCTTAAAAGATGATTTAGGCGCTGATTCTGTTGACTTAATGGAATTCATCCTGACCTTGGAGGATGAGTTTGCGATTGAAATTTCAGATGAGGATGTTGATCGCTTTGAAAATGTCGCAGATATTGTTGCCTATTTGGAAAAGAAACTAGCGAAGTAAGAAAGTGACTTCGATTTGAACAGAGAAAAACCTTGGTTTACAAAACCAAGGTTTTTTTAGTGGATTTATTTTGGATAGATATAGCTAACAGCTCCTTGACCAGCGGCGTAAGGATTGAACCAGCCACGGAAGTTGCCAATGTACTGTTTGCCTGCATAGTTGGATTCTTTGATTTGGATGCGGGTGTTGGATTCGACATGGGTGACAACACCGACATGCCCATAACCACCATCGGTCCAGCAGATGATGGCTCCGACTTGTGGTGTGCTTCCTGTTCGGAAACCAGCTGCGCGTGCGCTAGCTGCCCATTGACCACCGTTGCCCCAGTAAGGACCAGCCCAAGGAGCCAGCACTTTTGCTCCCCAGGTACACTGACCATGAGGATAAGAGGAGGCTCCAGCATAATCTGGGGTATAGAGGGTTGGCTCAGGTGTGGTTGGTTTATCAACCTGATAGCTGGTGCCTGTAAGTCCAGTCATCTGACCATTGAGATTACGGTAAACATGGGTATGGAAGAGTCCATTTCCAGTATGCTGTTGCGTATTGATGGTAAATTTATACAAGCCATTGCCCACTTTGTTAGCAGTGTACCATTTGATGTCATCTTGGCCGTTGACTTCTGACCAAGTTGGTAGAGAAATGGTTCCTGGGCCAAAAGCATCGGAAACGGTCACTTCGTAATTGTAGGTAGAGATTTTATTGACAGAAACCTTGGCTTTGATATTTTCAGCGGAGAGGGTGACGCTGTCTGTCGCATAGTTATGCTCGCTACCATCTTTGTACTTAATGTAGATATGATTGGTGTAGCTTCCAGATAAGGCTTGGTGGTTACGGATATTGAATTGTGCAGTAAAAGTCCCATCTCCATTATTACTTGCCTCATACCACTTGATATTACTTTGATTCTGGGTACTCCAAATAGGGACACGGACGGATTGAATTGCCTTAGATGCGGCAGTTTCAGTGACTTTTACAGTGTAGGTTCCCTCTTCCTGATTGATGTTTTCAACAGAGAAAAGCGGTTTTTGGTCTTTTTGAGAAGGTATTTTTCCAGCATCTATTGTAGCAGTCGCTCCTGCTAAACATGTAAAGGCTGGATTGACATAGCTTTCGCCATAGAGATGGATATGGTAGGTTCCGGTATCGTAATTGTGCTTCTTCAGCTCGACTCTGACGCTATAACTGCCATCAGGATTTTTCCTTGCTTGATACCATTGTAAATCATCTTGTCCCTTATTTTCAGACCAGGTTGGGACAGTGACCTTATACATGGATTCAGGAAGATTTTTGATAAGGATTTCCATAATGCTAGGTTCAGGGAAGCTTGTCTGAATGGTCGGATTAGGTTTTTCTAGATGGAAAGTAGTGCCCGATTGGTAAATCATTTTGCCATTTTTATTTTCATAAGTATCTACGAAATATTTTCCATAACCTTTGTGTTTAGAAAAGTTAAATTCAGTACTCTCTTGCCCAGCTTCATACCAATTAAGATCATCGCCACCATTTTCATCAGACCAAACTGCATGGACAATTTTTGAGTTCCTTTGGTCTTTATTTCGCGTAAAATTGATGCGGCCGGTTTGTCCAGATGTTGTGACGCTTGTCTTGCTAGCAGGCTTATTAACAGTGAAGGTAGTGCCATTCAAGCCAATCATTTTTCCATTTATCTTGATATAAGTATGAACATGGAAGGTGCCATAGCCAGCGTGCTGCCGGAGGTCAATGGCTGTGCTGGATGTCTGAGGCGTGGTGTACCATTTCAAATCATCCTGCCCGTTTTCGTCGGACCAGACTGCGTGGGAAATGGTATAGGGAACCTGAGCCTTGGAGCGGGCATAATGAATCTGCGCCGTATCTCCAGTGACATTGACGGTTACATTGCTGGCACGATCAGTGGGGCCTAGGACTTTGTTTCCAGCTTCAGTCGATGCAACAGCTTGAGCTGTGGAATGACTGGCAAATAGCCCAAGGACTGCTCCGGATAATAAAAACAGCTTCTGATATTTTTTCATAAATCTCCTTTGAATAAGTAATTTGGATGATTCCATTTAGATTATTCGGGAAAAAATAAAAAAAAAGAAAAATTTTAAAAGATGTTGAAACTTGAATTTCTAATTTATTTTAGTTTTATGAAATTTTTGATATTTGAAATAAAAGTAATGAAATAGTCAAAATACAAAAAATAATATAGGTAGATTTTATTTTTCAGAGATGGATATTCCTAACAAAAATAGATATTTCTCTTCTTTTCCTACTTAGAATAGAATAAAACGAACGATTATGATATAATTTAGATGAATGATTCGTAAAAATGGCAATGGTTTTTACGTGATGTGTTGGCTTGGTGCGTAAGCACCTATGATGATGGATGTTGAGGTATCTTAGCTATGAAGCTTTTAGTTGTTGGTTCGGGCGGTCGTGAGCATGCGATTGCCAAGAAGTTGTTGGAGTCTCAGGGTGTGGAGCAGGTCTTTGTCGTACCTGGAAATGATGGCATGACCTTGGATGGGCTAGACTTGGTGAATATTGGAATTTCCGAACATTCTAAATTGATTGAGTTTGTAAAGGCCAACGATATTGCTTGGTCCTTTATCGGTCCGGATGATGCCCTGGCAGCTGGGATTGTAGATGATTTTAACCAAGCTGAGCTCAAGGCTTTCGGTCCATCTCGTTTAGCTGCGGAGCTGGAGTGGTCCAAGGATTTTGCCAAGGAAATCATGGTCAAATACGGCGTTCCGACAGCAGCCTATGGCACATTCTCAGACTTTGAGGAAGCCAAGGCCTATATCGAAAAGCAGGGTGCACCTATCGTAGTCAAGGCAGACGGTTTGGCTCTTGGAAAAGGTGTCGTTGTTGCAGAGACGGTTGAGCAAGCAGTAGAAGCTGCTCACGACATGCTTTTGGACAATAAATTCGGTGACTCAGGTGCGCGTGTGGTCATTGAGGAATTCCTCGACGGTGAGGAGTTCTCTCTCTTTGCCTTTGTCAATGGCGACAAGTTCTACATCATGCCAACAGCTCAGGACCACAAACGTGCCTACGACGGGGACAAGGGTCCTAACACGGGCGGTATGGGTGCCTATGCGCCAGTTCCTCACTTGCCAAAGAGCGTGGTTGCCACAGCGGTTGACACCATTGTCAAGCCAGTCCTCGAAGGGATGATTAAAGAAGGTCGCCCTTATCTAGGTGTCCTTTACGCAGGTCTTATCTTGACAGCAGACGGACCGAAAGTCATCGAGTTCAACGCTCGCTTCGGAGATCCTGAAACGCAAATTATCTTGCCTCGTTTGACATCTGACTTTGCACAAAATATTACGGATATCCTCGATGGTAAGGAGCCAAACATCACGTGGACGGATAAGGGTGTGACTCTGGGTGTGGTTGTCGCATCAAACGGCTATCCGCTGGATTATGCAAAGGGCGTTGAGTTGCCAGCTAAGACAGAAGGCGACATCATCACCTACTATGCCGGGGCTAAGTTTGCGGAAAATAGCAGAGCACTGCTGTCAAATGGCGGACGTGTCTATATGCTCGTCACCACAGCAGATACCGTCAAAGAAGCACAAAGTACCATCTACCAAGAACTCTCCCAACAAAAAACAGAAGGCCTCTTTTACCGAACAGATATCGGAAGCAAGGCGATAAAAGATTAACAGACACAAAAATTGTCATGGTGAGCGAAAGCGAGCCAAAGTAAGATAATGGTCGCCGTGGTGAAAAGGCCAGCACAGAAACTGTTCTGGCCGGGGAAAATTTGAGACTTAGGCTCAAATTTTAGGAATGAAACCGAAGGTTTGCTTCCGTCCCCACCACCTAATACCATTATCAAAAAAGGAAGAAAAAGGATTAAAAATGAAACCAGTAATTTCCATCATCATGGGCTCAAAATCTGACTGGGCTACCATGCAAAAAACCGCCGAAATCCTAGACCGCTTCGGTGTAGCCTACGAAAAGAAAGTCGTCTCTGCCCATCGCACGCCGGATCTCATGTTTCAGCATGCCGAAGAAGCCCGAAGTCGCGGTATCAAAGTCATTATTGCAGGTGCTGGTGGTGCCGCCCATTTGCCAGGTATGGTAGCAGCCAAAACCACTCTACCTGTTATTGGTGTACCAGTCAAATCACGCGCTCTCAGCGGTCTGGACTCCCTTTACTCTATTGTGCAGATGCCAGGCGGTGTGCCAGTGGCAACTATGGCAATCGGTGAAGCGGGTGCAACCAACGCTGCCCTGACTGCCTTGCGAATCTTGGCCATTGAAGACCAAGACCTAGCGGCAGCGCTAGCGGATTTTGCTGAAGAACAAGGAAAAATCGCTGAGGAGTCTAGCAATGAGCTCATCTAAAACAATAGGAATCATCGGTGGCGGTCAGCTGGGTCAGATGATGGCCATTTCTGCTATCTATATGGGGCACAAGGTCATCGCGCTGGATCCTGCGGCGGACTGTCCAGCCTCTCGCGTGGCAGAAATCATCGTGGCGCCTTATAATGATGTGGACGCCCTTCGTCAGCTGGCTGAGCGTTGCGATGTCCTGACCTATGAGTTTGAAAATGTCGATGCTGACGGGCTGGATGCTGTCATTAAGGATGGTCAGCTCCCTCAAGGGACAGACCTGCTCCGCATTTCTCAAAATCGGATCTTTGAAAAGGATTTTCTCTCAAACAAGGCTCAAGTCACCGTGGCACCCTACAAGGTCGTGACTTCTAGCCAAGACTTGGCAGATATTGACCTGTCGAAAAACTATGTCCTCAAGACTGCGACAGGTGGCTACGACGGGCATGGACAAAAGGTTATTTGCTCGGAAGAAGATTTGGAAGAAGCCTATACGCTAGCTGACTCAGCAGACTGCGTTTTGGAAGAATTCGTCAATTTCGATCTTGAAATTTCTGTCATCGTGTCAGGAAATGGCAAGGACGTGACGGTTTTCCCAGTTCAGGAAAATATCCACCGCAACAATATCCTGTCTAAGACCATTGTGCCAGCCCGCATTTCAGAGAGTCTAGCAGACAAAGCCAAAGCAATGGCGGTGCGAATTGCAGAACAATTGAACCTGTCTGGAACTCTTTGCGTGGAAATGTTTGCGACTGCTGATGACATCATCGTCAATGAGATTGCCCCACGGCCACACAACTCTGGCCACTACTCTATCGAAGCCTGCGACTTCTCGCAGTTTGACACCCATATTCTGGGCGTTCTGGGAGCTCCATTGCCAGATATCCACCTGCATGCACCAGCCGTCATGCTCAACGTACTCGGCCAGCATGTCGAGGCCGCTGAAAAATATGTCACAGAAAATCCAAGCGCCCACCTCCACATGTATGGTAAAATAGAAGCGAAGCACAACCGTAAGATGGGACATGTGACTTTGTTTAGTGATGTTCCGGATGAGGTTGAGGAGTTTGGGAAAGGGATTGATTTTTAAAAAATCTGTGGAGGAAATGTTATAGATGAAACCGATTATTCCGAAAAGTCCAGAAGTTCCGAAAGAGTTCTCTAATAAAGAAATATCCTTTTTGACTAAGAGTGTTTTTGGGAAAATAATCGAACCTCAGCCGTGTGATGTTTTATTTGTTTTCAGTGGGACTCACCCAGGCCACTGGGAAAAAGCTATTGAGGCATATCAAAAAGGTTATGTAAGACGAATCATTGTGACTGGCGGCCGAAGTTTGACAGGTACGCCTCATCCAGATTGGAATGGACATACAGAGGCAGAGGTTATTATTCAGCATCTGCTGGCTGCGGGCATTCCTGAAGAAGCGATTAAATCTGAAAGCTCCTCTAGCAATACTTTAGAAAACGTACTGTTTGCCAAAGAAATTTTTGATTTTAACACTGTTGAGACCGTTATGTTCATTTGCAAAAGCCACGCGACTGGTAGGCAATGGCGGACCTTGGCTCAGCACTTACCGAAGCATCTTCGTTACATCCCATATACCTTCAATGCCTTTTATAAGGATGTTGAGATTGGTCGGGATAGCTGGATGAATACAGACATTGGCAAGTCCAGAGTTTGGGGAGAATATCTGCGACTTCTCCATTATGGAGAGAAGGGGGATATTTTAAAGTTAGATGTTGAATTGTGATATAGGAGGTTTCTATGATTCAAATCATCGTGAATGCTTTTGTGGAAGAAGGCAAAGAAACTGCCGTTGTGGAAGTGCTCTTTGCCAGTACCGACCATGAAAAAGTAAAAGTCAAATATCAGGAATTAAAGATTGAATATCCAGACAATTATCTGGCTATCTATGATTTGCCATTGGATACAGTTCTAAGTAGCTTGCCGCACTATCCGTCGGTGGCGATAAGCAAGGAGGAGTTTGATTAGTCTATGAAAACTATCGGTCTGATTGGTGGTATGAGTTGGGAAAGTACCACATCTTACTACCAAATCATCAATGAAACCACCAAAAAAGAGCTGGGTGGCTTGCATTCAGCTAAGATCTTGCTTTATAGTGTTGATTTTGCAGAGGTTGAGCATTATCAGGCAGTCGGAGACTGGGAGAAAAGTGGTCAACTTTTGGCAGATATTGCTCAGCGCTTGCAGCAAGCAGGTGCAGATTTCATCGTTATTTGCACCAACACCATGCACAAGGTTGCTCCGCAGATACAAGAAAAGATTGCAATTCCAATCTTGCATATTGCGCAGGCAACTGCGCAGGCCTTGTTGGCTGATGGTATTCAAAAAGTCGGCCTCCTAGGAACCAAGTACACCATGACTCAAGATTTTTACAAGGAAAAATTAATAGAGTCTGGGTTAGAAGTGCTGATTCCAGACCAAGCTGGTATTACAGAAGTCAATCGAATTATTTATGACGAGCTCTGTCTAGGAGATATCAACGAAAGCTCAAAGCAGACTTATCTTGCCGTTATAGATGATTTGAAAAAAGCAGGCGCTGAAGCTGTTATCTTGGGTTGTACCGAGATAGGTCTCCTGGTCAAACAATTCGACACCGACCTGCCCCTCTATGACACAACGGTGATTCACGCAGAGAAAGCGGCGGAGTGGAGTATAGAGTAAGATGTTGAAATGAACAGTGTTATTAAATTTAGATTCACTTTAAAGGGGGAATATAATGATACCTGAGTTATTAAAGAGCGTTGAGAGTAAATATACGATTGAAACTGATGGATTAACAATAAAAAATAATGCAATTATCACTAGAAATAATAGTATTCAAATATCAAATTTATCCATGTTAAGTAAAAGTGAATTTAAATCACCAGTCACGCTACGAGATATATTTATTCTGATAATTCTATTTATGATTGGATTGATCCCACCATTTTTAGGATTAATATTATTTGGTTTATATGCATGGTACGTTTATAATAAACACCAAAATCATTTGAAGTCAAAATATTATATAGTGTTTAATTTGGGATCAAGTCAAAATTATTTATTGTATTTCGAAGACGCTAAATTTAGAGATACTGTTTTTAATATTATTACGGAATCCTTTGGTAATAAAGCGGAAAATATATACATTGATATAAAAAATCAAAATATAGAGAATTATGATAGTAAAAATATCTATGAAAAGGAAGTATCTCAAACAACTGTATCAGGTAATGATAATGTAGTTGGAAATGATTTTGGTTCAGGTAATAATGTCACACTTAATGGGGACAACAATGTTAACTCAAATATTGTTACAGATTCTATTTTAGAAAAATCTAATATGAATGTTGAGTTTCCGTGGTCGGAACTTTCTAAACAACTTCAACAGATTGTTAACAATGCTTCTGTTCTATCTGAGCAATCTATCGAAATTTTAAAGGACTTACTTGCTGCAACTGAAAAAAATAGCGAGTCTGAATTTACTGTAATTGTTAAAGAAAATGCTTCATTTTTCAATCAACAATTTATTAAAGATATAATATCAGGAACTTTAGGCGGAGTTATTTCATCATTACTATCAGGCAGATAAAATTATAGGAGAAACAACATGATCAACCGTTACTCTCGCCCTGAGATGGCGAATATTTGGAGTGAAGAAAATAAATACCGTGCTTGGCTTGAGGTGGAAATCTTGGCTGACGAGGCATGGGCTGAGTTGGGAGAAATCCCTAAGGAAGATGTGGCTTTGATTCGCGAGAAGGCGGACTTTGACATCGACCGTATTTTGGAGATTGAGCAGGAGACTCGCCACGATGTGGTAGCTTTCACGCGTGCAGTTTCTGAGACTCTTGGTGAAGAGCGTAAGTGGGTCCACTATGGATTGACTTCTACTGACGTGGTGGATACTGCCTACGGTTACCTCTACAAGCAGGCCAACGACATCATTCGCAAGGACCTTGAAAACTTCCTCAGCATCATCGCTGACAAAGCGAAAGAACACAAGTTCACCATCATGATGGGGCGTACCCACGGTGTGCACGCTGAGCCGACAACTTTCGGTCTTAAATTAGCGACTTGGTACAGCGAAATGAAGCGCAATATCGAGCGTTTCGAGCATGCGGCTGCTGGTGTGGAAGCTGGTAAAATTTCTGGTGCGGTTGGGAACTTTGCCAACATTCCACCTTTTGTTGAAAAATACGTCTGCGACAAGCTTGGTATCCGTGCTCAAGAAATCTCTACACAGGTCCTTCCTCGCGACCTTCACGCTGAGTACTTTGCAGTTCTTGCTAGCATCGCAACTTCTATCGAGCGTATGGCAACGGAGATCCGTGGTCTGCAAAAATCAGAACAACGCGAAGTGGAAGAGTTCTTTGCCAAAGGGCAAAAAGGTTCTTCAGCAATGCCTCACAAACGCAATCCTATCGGTTCTGAGAACATGACAGGTCTAGCGCGTGTTATCCGTGGTCACATGGTGACAGCTTATGAAAATGTCGCTCTTTGGCATGAACGTGATATCTCTCACTCATCAGCTGAGCGTATCATCACACCGGATACGACTATTTTGATTGACTACATGCTCAACCGTTTTGGAAATATCGTCAAGAATTTGACGGTCTTCCCAGAAAACATGATCCGCAACATGAACTCTACTTTCGGTCTTATCTTTAGCCAACGTGCTATGTTGACTTTGATTGAAAAGGGTATGACGCGTGAGCAAGCTTACGACCTTGTTCAACCGAAAACAGCCTACTCTTGGGACAACCAAGTGGACTTTAAACCACTTCTCGAAGCGGATTCAGAAGTCACTTCCCGCCTTACTCAAGAAGAAATCGATGAAATCTTTAACCCTGCATACTACACCAAACGAGTGGATGATATCTTCAAGCGCGTAGGCTTAGATTAAACAAAAAAAGATGAGGCTGGGACTTTCGTCCCAGCCTCTCAATTGTTTTTGGATTATCGAGCAAGACGCAGTGGTTGAGTGGGCT
>NZ_LAWH01000015.1:0-45832 GCF_001588905.1 Streptococcus cristatus
ATCAGCTTTTACAGCCCTACTCAACTGTGCGGAGGTGGGACGACGAAATCGAATTCTAACCAATTACCGATTTCTGTCCCACTCTCTGTTTTTTCTTAAGGATTGTTTAAGCTTCTTCCTTTATACTAAGATTATCAAATGAAGACCTCCTAACTTTGTTTGATAGAACTCCTAAACTTTTCTTTTTCATAATAATCTCCCGAAAAGGCAGTCTCCGTGGCTGTCTTTTCTGTTTTGCCATCTTGAAAACTTTGCTAAAATCTGATAAAATATAGCTCATGAAAACACTCTATGATGTGCAGCAATTTCTTAAAAATTTCGGGATCATTATCTATATGGGCAAGCGTCTTTATGATATTGAGATGATGAAAATTGAGCTAGAGCGGATTTACGATGCTGGCCTGATGGATAAGCTTGATTATCTGGAGGCTGAGGCGGTTCTTCGCAGAGAACATCAAGTAGAGTTGAAGTATTTAGAAGATAAAGGGAGAAACTAGAATGGGAATTTGGACTTTATGGGCAATCTTGCTGGGAATGTTGGCTTGGATGGGCTTCAATTATTTCCGTATTCGTCGTGCAGCTAAGGTAGTAGATAATAGTGAGTTTGAAGGCTTGATTCGTCAAGGGCAATTGATTGACTTGCGTGATCCATCGGATTTCCATCGCAAGCATATCTTGGGCGCGCGCAATATTCCGTCTCAACAGCTCAAGTCTAGTATCAATGCGCTTCGCAAAGACAAACCAGTTCTTCTTTATGAAAATAGCCGTGGCCAACGTGTGACCAATGCGGCAATCTACTTGAAGAAGCAAGGCTTTAATGATATTTATATCCTGTCTTACGGTCTTGATTCTTGGAGTGGCAAGGTTAAGACAAGCTGATTCTTTGTAGAAATATATACAAAGTTAACTACCTATAATTTAATCGGTCTGATTTTGGGCAATTCTCATCAAAAAGAAACTCAATTAGATTATAAAACAGAAAGAATTCTTAATATCGTCGGTATTGTTATTTCTGTCATCAACTGGATTGCAGGAATTCTTCTGACTATGAATGGATTTGTGTAATAAATAATAAAAAGGCTTGAATAAGCCTTTTTGTTTTACCAAGTTTGTTCCAAATAGCCTCTGATAATCTCGAGTTCGGAAGGATTCAGCGGTCGATAGCTGCCTTCTGCTAGATTGGGATCCAGCTGAAAATCACCGAAATGAGTGCGTTTGAGATAAGTGACTTTGACACCAACTGCTAGAAACATTTTCTTGACCTGATGAAATTTCCCTTCAGAAATGGTAACTGATGCGGTGGAGTGCTCGAGGCTAGTTGTGTGAATCTGAAGTTGGGCGGGTTTGCAACGGGTGCCATCCAGAAAAACAATGCCTTGCTGAAAAGCAACTATGGCTTCTTGGTCAAGAGGGCCGTTGACTTCGACATAGTAGGTCTTTGCGATATGGTATTGTGGATGGAGGAGTTGAAATCCCAGTGGCCCATTATCTGTAATCAGAAGCAGGCCCCGTGTATCACGATCCAAACGGCCGATGGCGTAAAGCTGGTCGTTAAAATCTTCTGGGGCAATTAGATCTAGGACGGTCATCTTGTCTGCATCAGAATTGGCAGTGACAGTACCGGCGGGCTTGTTCATCAGAAAATAATGGTGGGCTAGGTGCTTTAAAGGTTTACCAGCTAGGCTAATGGACTGGAGGCCACTATCGACATTTTGACTGAGGGAGCGAGCTGCTTGACCGTCAATTACAATCTGCCTTAGTCGCAGTTTTTGTTTCATCTCTTTCCGGCTAATCTTAGCTAGGGCTAAGAATTTATCAAGGCGCATGAGTTTTCCTTTCAACGGTTTGGATCGATTCTTTTTTCTTTTTATCATACACTTTCGGAAGTAAAATTGCAAAAATGACTACAGTTTACGATTTACCTATGAAAACATTTACACTTGGTTGGCCCGTGTTTTTTGGAAAAAACTATGTTATAATTTTTATTTGGAAATAAATAATAAGATTTAGAGGAAATCATGACAAAATTAAGAGAAGATATCCGTAACATTGCGATTATCGCCCACGTTGACCACGGTAAAACAACCCTCGTTGACGAATTATTGAAACAATCTGAAACTCTTGATGCTCGTACAGAGTTGGCAGAGCGTGCTATGGACTCAAACGATATCGAAAAAGAGCGTGGTATTACCATCCTTGCTAAGAATACAGCTGTTGCTTACAACGGAACTCGCATCAATATCATGGACACACCAGGACACGCGGACTTCGGTGGAGAAGTTGAGCGTATCATGAAAATGGTTGACGGGGTTGTCTTGGTCGTAGATGCCTACGAAGGAACCATGCCACAGACTCGTTTCGTATTGAAAAAAGCCTTGGAACAAGACCTTGTCCCAATCGTTGTGGTTAACAAAATCGATAAACCATCAGCTCGCCCAGCAGAAGTAGTAGACGAAGTATTGGAGCTCTTCATTGAGCTTGGTGCAGACGATGACCAGCTTGATTTCCCAGTGGTGTATGCTTCAGCTATCAACGGAACTTCTTCATTGTCAGACGATCCAGCTGATCAAGAAAAAACAATGGCACCAATCTTTGACACCATTATCGATCATATCCCAGCTCCAGTAGACAACTCAGATGAGCCTTTGCAGTTCCAAGTGTCACTTTTGGACTACAATGATTTCGTAGGTCGTATCGGTATCGGACGTGTCTTCCGTGGTAGTGTGAAAGTTGGGGACCAAGTTACTCTTTCTAAACTAGACGGCACAACGAAGAACTTCCGTGTTACAAAACTCTTCGGTTTCTTTGGTTTGGAACGTCGTGAGATCCAAGAGGCCAAAGCGGGTGACTTGATTGCCGTATCTGGTATGGAAGATATCTTCGTTGGTGAAACAATCACTCCGACAGATGCCATTGAACCACTTCCAATCCTTCACATTGATGAACCAACCCTTCAAATGACTTTCTTGGTAAATAATTCACCATTTGCAGGTCGTGAAGGTAAATGGGTAACGTCTCGTAAGGTAGAAGAACGCTTGCAAGCAGAATTGCAAACAGACGTTTCCCTTCGTGTGGATCCAACGGATTCACCAGATAAATGGACTGTTTCAGGACGTGGTGAGTTGCACTTATCAATTCTGATTGAAACCATGCGTCGTGAGGGCTATGAACTTCAAGTATCTCGTCCAGAAGTTATCGTGAAAGAAATCGACGGTGTTAAATGTGAGCCGTTTGAGCGTGTCCAAATCGACACTCCAGAAGAATACCAAGGATCTGTAATCCAAAGCCTTTCTGAACGTAAAGGTGAAATGTTGGATATGATTTCAACTGGTAATGGACAAACTCGTTTGGTCTTCCTTGTTCCTGCGCGTGGTTTGATCGGATACTCAACTGAGTTCTTGTCAATGACTCGTGGTTACGGTATCATGAACCATACCTTCGACCAATACTTGCCGTTGATTCCAGGGGAAATTGGTGGACGTCACCGTGGTGCCCTTGTTTCGATCGATGCTGGTAAGGCTACAACTTACTCAATCATGTCTATCGAAGAGCGCGGAACTATCTTTGTCAACCCAGGTACTGAGGTTTACGAAGGGATGATCGTTGGTGAAAACTCTCGTGAAAACGACTTGACAGTGAACATTACTAAGGCCAAGCAAATGACCAACGTCCGTTCTGCAACCAAGGACCAAACAGCAGTTATCAAGACACCTCGTATCTTGACCCTTGAAGAGTCACTTGAATTCTTGAATGACGATGAGTACATGGAAGTAACACCTGAGTCAATCCGTTTGCGTAAACAAATCTTGAACAAGCAAGAACGCGAAAAAGCTAATAAAAATAAGAAAAAACAAGCAGCGGAATAAATCATTTAGTTGACTGATGGTAGAAAGGAGCAGCATGATTTACCTGATTATTGGAATATTAATCCTGCTTTTCTATGTATTTGCCATTCCAACTAGTATTAAGGGGACGTTGAATGTCTTGACATTTGTACTCTTGCTGGTTGCCTTGATCATTTTGCTTGCTTTGGCAATTTTTCAAATTTTTAAATTGCCTGGAGAATTATTTGTGAGTATCTTTTTGATTATTATTACAGTGTGGGCCTTGATGGATATCGAGCGTCTAGTGCCATCTCAGAAATCAAAAGAAACTTTAAACTCATAAACTATAAGGAAGGAATTAGGATTTCAAAGGTCGTGTAGACTTTCGGTAGCCTAATTCCTTTTGTTTATCTGAAGCGAGATTCTTCAATGGTGGTTTTGACTGAGTAGAAAGATAATACAGATACCGGTAGTTTCTCATCTAGCGAGAACATGTTTTTTCGAATGTTGCTGGTAATCAAATGTTTTAGATAGCCCTTTGCCGGTATAAAAAGATGTTTCCAAAGGTTTCAAATAGAATAATATTTCTTCTTATTTATTAAAAGCTGCTAACAGTTAAAATAAAAGCCTGATATGACTTTTTTATTTTCGCAAAAAAAGGTAAAATAGAAGGTAGTATGAATGAAGAGGTACATGATGAAGACTATTTCAAAATTTGCCAATAAGAAAGTCTTGGTGTTGGGTTTAGCTAAATCAGGGGAGTCAGCTGCCCGCCTTTTGGATAAGCTGGGAGCGATTGTGACGGTCAATGACGGCAAGCCTTTCGAGGAAAATCCAGCTGCCCAATCTTTGCTAGAAGAAGGAATTAAAGTCGTGACAGGTGGTCATCCTCTGGAACTGTTGGATGAAGATTTTGAATGGATGGTGAAAAATCCGGGCATTCCTTACAATAATCCTATGGTTATGAGGGCTTTGGAAAAGCAGATTCCTGTTATTACTGAAGTTGAGCTGGCTTATCTGATTTCGGATGCACCGATTATTGGGATTACTGGCTCCAATGGAAAAACCACTACCACAACCATGATTGCAGAAGTGCTAACAACAGGCGGACAAAATGGCCTCTTGTCAGGGAATATCGGATTTCCAGCTAGCCAAGTTGCCCAGGACGCGGGTGAAAGAGACACATTGGTCATGGAACTTTCTTCTTTCCAACTAATGGGAATCGAAGCCTTCCATCCAGAAATAGCGGTCATTACAAATCTGATGCCGACGCATCTGGACTATCACGGCTCTTTTGAGGGATATGTGGCAGCCAAGTGGAATATCCAAAAAAATATGACAGCTTCTGACTATGTCGTGTTGAATTTCAATCAAGATTTGGCGAAAGAATTGGCTAAGAAGACGGCTGCCAAAGTGCTTCCTTTTTCGACTAAAGAAAAGGTCGATGGAGCTTACTTGGACGGTGATGTGCTGACTTTCCGTGGGGAAGCCATTATGAAAGCTTCTGAACTAGGCGTGCCTGGTAGCCACAATGTAGAAAATGCTCTAGCAACCATTGCAGTAGCCAAACTGCGCGGGATTGACAATCAAGTTATTAGAGAAACTCTGGCTCATTTTGGTGGTGTCAAGCATCGTCTCCAGTATGTGGGCGAAATCAATCAAGTCAAATTTTACAATGACAGTAAATCAACTAATATTTTAGCGACACAAAAGGCTTTGTCAGGCTTTGACAATAGCAAGGTCATTCTGATTGCTGGTGGTTTGGATCGTGGCAATGAATTTGATGAATTGGTGCCAGATATCAAGGGCTTGAAAAAGATGGTGATTCTGGGAGAATCGGCTGCGCGTGTTAAGCGGGCTGCGGATCAGGCAGAAGTAAGCTATCTGGACGCTTCAGATGTCAGAGATGCTACTCGTAAAGCCTTTTCTGTGGCGGAGCCTGGGGATATTGTCCTTCTCAGTCCAGCCAATGCCAGCTGGGATATGTATAAGAATTTTGAAGTGCGGGGCGATGAATTCCTTGCCGTGTTTAAAGAATTAAAGGAATAAAATGAAAAAAATAGTATTTACAGGCGGAGGGACAGTTGGCCATGTGACCCTCAATCTTTTGCTGATGCCTAAATTTATCGAAGAGGGCTGGGAAGTCCATTATATCGGTGACCGCCATGGGATTGAGTACAAGGAAATTCAAAAATCAGGTCTACCTGTTGTTTTTCATTCGATTGCAACTGGCAAGCTCCGTCGCTATTTTTCTTGGCAGAATCTTTGGGATGTTTTCAAAGTGGCAGGTGGGATTCTCCAGTCGCTGGGCATCATGTTGAGAGTACGTCCAAAAGCCCTATTTTCAAAAGGAGGCTTTGTGTCTGTTCCGCCAGTGATTGCGGCGAAGGTGACGGGCGTTCCAGTTTTTATTCATGAGTCTGACTTGTCGCTTGGTCTGGCCAATAAAATTGGTTATAAATGCGCGACAAAGATGTTCACGACTTTTGAGCAAGCTGAAGGACTGAGCAAGGCTGAACATGTTGGAGCGGTGACCAAGATCGCTGCCCTCCCTCAAACGGAACCGGCTGAGATTGAGAAAATTAAGGCCCATTTCACAGAAGGAAAACCTACCTTGCTCTTTGTTGGTGGCTCAGGAGGAGCGAAAGTTTTCAATGATTTTATTACCAAAAATAAGGATCGCTTGATTGAAAAATACAATATTATCAATCTGACGGGCGATGCTAACTTGGATGAGCTTTCCCATCGCATTTACCGAGTGTCCTATGTGACAGATCTGTATCAGCCACTGATGGCTATGGCAGATGTCGTCGTGACACGAGGCGGTTCCAATACTATTTTTGAATTACTGGCGATGAAGAAGTTGCAAGTAATTGTACCTTTGGGGCTGGGGGCAAGTCGAGGAGATCAAATTGAAAATGCCAACTACTTCTTGGAAAAAGGCTATGCGCTTAAAATCAATGAAGAAAACTTGAATCGGGTCAATCTCCAAGTAGCAGTGGATGATTTACTAAGAGAAAAGGATGCTTACTATCAACGAATGGAAAAAGCACCTGAATTAACATCAGTAGATGAATTTTATGAAATTTTGAAGCAAGATATTAACAAAGGGAAAAAATGAAAAAAAGTAAGGAAGATAAGCAAGAGACTGCTCAACTTTCTCTTTCTGAATGGCAAGTCAGAAACAAAGAGTATCTTGAGAAAAAAGCTCAAGAAAAGGCAAAAAAGCAAGCTGAGTTAGAGAAAAAAAGAGCTGAACTAGAGCAGAAAAAAGAAGAAATGAAGGCGGAACTGGAAAATCAGGAGCCTTCTAACGAAGAAGATACTGTCTCCGAAGAAATTGACACAGACTCTCCTACAAGTGAGGAAGAAGATGCAGTTCAAGATTCTGAAAGTGAATCTGAAGTTGAGGAGCAAGAGGAAGTCCAAAAACAAGAAGAAGAGCAAGAGGAAGAAGTAGAGCAGCTTGAGTTTTCAAAAGTTCCAATTGAGAAAATTCATTGGTATCGAGCTTTGCCAGTTTTAGTGACAAGCTCCCTAGTTTTTTTAGCTTCCCTTTATTTCCTTACACCGCTTGCAACCATGAAGACCATTGAATTTACTGGGAACAAGGTTGTGAGTCAGGAGGAGTTAAGAAGCAGTAGCAAAATCGATCAGCGCGATTATACTATCACTGTTTACAAAAATCGCCATCATTACGAGCAAAATCTGAAAGCTTCTAGCCCCTGGATTGAAAATGTAGAAATGACTTATCAATTCCCACTGACTTTCAAAGTCGATGTTCAGGAATACAATATTTTGGGTTATTTACAGAAAGATTCTAAGTATTATCCTATTTTAACGAGTGGAGAATACGTAAAAAAAGAGGTTGCGGCTGATGCCTTGCCCGAAGAGCGGATGGATGTGACCTTCTCGGATGCAGGCTTGATCAAGGAGTTTGTTCAACAACTGAAGAATGTTCCCGATTCAGTCAAAAAGAGCATTAGAAAAGTTGATTTAACTCCTAGCAAGGTGACAGAGGATTTAGTGACTATTACCATGTTTGATGAACACCAAATTTTAGTTCCAATTTCTCATATTGCTAAGAAACTTCCCTACTATGAAGGAATTCATCCTCAGTTGGAAGTGCCAAGCGTGGTCGATATGGAGGCTGGTATTTTTAGCTATGCGCAAGGCACAGAAAATGAAGCTATCCATGAAGCTAGCAACGATGCGCAAGATACAGAATCTTCAACTCAACATGCAGAGCAATCTACCGAGCATTCTGCTCAATCTCAGGCAGAAAAGCCAGAGATTTCTGAAAATAACTAATTATTATAGATAAAAAACTGCGCCAATTTCGTATTTTTATGATATAATAAAGTTTGGATAACCCTATTTTCTAGAGTTATTTGTATTAGAATGGAAACGTGGAAGACAGAGAGGACTGATGTAATGGCTAGAGATGGCTTTTTTACTGGATTAGATATAGGAAGTAGCACAATTAAAGTGTTGGTGGCAGAGCACATCAACGGTGAAATGAATGTTATTGGAGTCAGCAATGCAAAGAGTGCTGGCGTTAAAGATGGGATTATTGTCGATATTGAAGCAGCAGCAGCGGCTATTAAGTCAGCAATTTCTCAAGCAGAAGAAAAAGCGGGGATTTCAATTGGACTAGTGAATGTTGGCTTGCCTGCAAATCTACTGCAAATTGAGCCAACTCAAGGAATGATTCCTGTGACTAGTGACTCCAAAGAAATTACCGATGAAGATGTCGAGAGCGTTGTAAGATCTGCCTTGACCAAGAGCATGACTCCTGACCGTGAAGTAATTACCTTCATCCCAGAAGAGTTTGTTGTTGATGGCTTCCAAGGGATCCGTGATCCTCGTGGTATGATGGGGATTCGCCTAGAAATGCGCGGCCTACTCTACACTGGTCCTCGTACAATCCTGCATAATCTCCGTAAAACAGTGGAGCGTGCAGGAGTGAAATTGGAGAATATTATCATTTCTCCTTTAGCGATGACAAAATCCATTTTGAACGAAGGAGAACGGGAGTTTGGTGCGACAGTCATTGATATGGGTGGCGGACAAACTACAGTTGCTTCTGTAAAAAATCAAGAATTACAATTTACCAATATCTATCAAGAAGGCGGGGACTATGTCACAAAAGACATTTCAAAAGTGTTGAAAACTTCTCAGAAATTGGCAGAAAGCTTGAAATTTAACTATGGTGTAGCTTATGTACCATTTGCAGGCACAGAATCTTTCCCAGTTGAAGTCATCGGGGAAGTTAATCCAGTTGAAATAACAGAAACCTATCTAGCTGAAATCATCTCTGCTCGTATCAAACATGTTTTTGAACAAATCAAGCAAGATTTAGATAGAAGACACGTGTTAGATCTTCCTGGTGGTATCGTCATCGTTGGTGGTGGAGCGATCTTGCCTGGCGTTGTAGAATTAGCTCAGGAAGTATTTGGCGTTCACGCTAAATTATATGTACCAAATCAAATCGGTATCCGTAATCCAGCTTTTGCTCACGTGATTAGTCTTTCAGAGTATGCGGGCAATCTGACCGAAGTGGATCGAATTGCACAAGCTGCTGTTCGTGGAGACGAGCAGTTGCGTCATCAAGCAACTAGCTTTGAACGTCCAAGTCATAGAGTACCTCGCTTTGATCATCAGCCGGTTGAACCAGTTCAAGAGGTGGAACCAGAAATTGCACCGCTTAGAAATGAAGAACCACAAGAGGAACCAAAGGCTAGTCTTACAGATAAGATGCGCAATTTAATTGGGAATATGTTTGAGTAAGGAGAATAAATAGATTATGACATTTTCATTTGATGCGGCTGCTGCACAAGGCGCAGTCATTAAAGTAATTGGTGTCGGCGGTGGCGGCGGAAACGCTATTAACCGTATGATCGATGAAGGTCTTGCTGGCGTAGAATTTATCGCAGCAAATACAGATGTGCAAGCACTTAGCAGTGCAAAAGCAGAAACAGTTATCCAGCTTGGTCCTAAGTTGACTCGTGGTCTGGGTGCCGGAGGTCAACCTGAGGTTGGTCGTAAAGCAGCTGAAGAAAGCGAAGAAGTCTTGACAGAAGCCCTTCAAGGCGCAGACATGGTCTTTATCACTGCTGGTATGGGTGGTGGCTCTGGTACAGGAGCAGCACCAGTTATTGCTCGCATTGCTAAATCAGTAGGCGCCCTAACTGTAGCAGTCGTGACACGTCCATTTGGCTTTGAAGGAAGCAAGCGTGGTAATTTTGCCGTTGAAGGAATCAATGAGTTGCGTGAACATGTAGATACTCTTTTGATCATTTCAAACAACAACCTTTTGGAAATTGTTGACAAGAAAACTCCGCTTCTGGAAGCCTTGAGTGAAGCTGATAACGTATTGCGCCAAGGGGTTCAGGGTATTACTGATTTGATTACCAGCCCTGGCTTGATCAATCTTGACTTTGCAGACGTGAAGACTGTTATGGAAAACAAAGGTAATGCTTTGATGGGTATCGGTATCGGAAGCGGTGAAGAACGTGTTATCGAAGCAGCTCGCAAAGCTATCTACTCTCCACTTCTTGAGACAACTATTGACGGTGCAGAAGACGTGATCGTCAACGTTACTGGTGGCCTAGATATGACTTTGATTGAAGCAGAAGAAGCTTCTGAAATCGTTAATCAGGCAGCTGGTCATGGTGTCAACATCTGGCTTGGTACTTCTATTGATGAGTCTATGAAGGATGAAATCCGTGTGACTGTTGTTGCAACAGGTGTTAAAGAAGATAAGGTTGATAAGGTAAGTGGATTGCAAGGCGTTAAACCTGCGAGCCGAGCTAATCAAGTACGCTCAGCACAATCATCTGCTCATTATGATCGAAACTTCGATATGGCAGAAACAAGAGAAATGCCAGCTCCTTCTCATCGCTCAACTGTAGAAACTTCTAGAGCTTCAGCCTTTGGAGACTGGGATTTACGTCGTGAATCAATTGTTCGTCAAGCAGAACCTGTACCTTCTAGCCGTGTAGAGCGCTTTACAGATATTAAGGAAGAAGATGACGAGCTTGAAACACCGCCATTCTTTAGAAATCGCTAATTAAATGGATTTTCAAGTAAATAAAGATTTAATTTTTCAAAATGTTGCTCAAATAGTTGAAAAAGAAAATCGATTGAAGGACTCCGTAAACATTATTGCGGTTACCAAATATGTTGACTGTGAAACAGCGAAAAAACTCGTGGATACAGGAATCAAACATATTGGAGAAAATCGAGTAGATAAGTTTCTTGAAAAATATCATGCTTTAAAGGAAGAAAACCTTACCTGGCATTTGATTGGTAGTTTGCAGAGAAGAAAAGTGAAAGATGTAATCAACTATGTTGATTATTTCCATGCTTTAGACTCTGTCAAATTGGCTCAAGAAATCAACAAGCGAGCAGATCATGTGATTAATTGTTTCTTGCAAGTCAATATTTCAAAAGAAGAAAGCAAGCACGGTTTTTTAGTTGAAGAACTAGATAGTGTTTTACCAGAGCTTGCAGCCTTAGAAAACATTTGCATTGTTGGCCTGATGGCCATGGCTCCACTCGAAGCTGATCATCAAGAACTGAATCAGATTTATTCAGAGGCACATCAGCTTCAACAAAACTTACAAAGCAAACAGTTAAAAAACATGCCCTTTTCTGATTTGAGTATGGGAATGAGCCGTGATTATCCAGAAGCGATTGCCAACGGCTCAACCTATGTCAGAATCGGAACAGCATTTTTTAAATAGGAAAGAACTATGTCATTTAAAGATAAATTTGATAAATTTATAGAATACTTTACAGAAGATGGAGAAAAGTCTGACTTACCAGTACAGCCTTTAGATGAATCTGATTCTGTTTTGAAGCAGGCAGAGATCGAGCCAGTTCCGGCTGCATCAGCAAAGGAAAACGCACGTACTCGTTCAGCTTCTTCACAAGTCCAACAAAAACCTGCGACGGAAAATATTACTAGATTGCATGCTCGCCAACAAGAACTAGCTCAGCATCGAGTGAAATCTAGTGAGAAGGTTACGATTGATGTTCGCTATCCGAAAAAATATGAGGAAGCAACAGAGGTTGTTGATTTACTTGTTGCGAATGAGAGTATCTTAATTGATTTTCAATATATGACAGAGGTACAAGCAAGACGTTGCTTGGATTATCTTGATGGGGCACGCTATGTTTTAGCTGGGAACTTGAGAAAAGTTGCTAGTACCATGTACTTGCTCACTCCAATCAATGTTGTCGTCAATGTAGAAGATATTCGCCTTCCCAACGATGTGGACCTGAGTGAATACGATTTTGATATGAAACGCAGCAGATAATTAATGATTTACTTTATTTTAAAATTAGTTTCTAATCTAATTGATCTTTACTCCCTTCTCGTCTTCGTCTATGCACTCTTGTCTTGGTTCCCTGGAGCTTACCAAACAGCCCTAGGAAGGCTTGTTGGTTCTCTGGTTGAACCATTTTTGCGTTTGTTCCGCAGGTTGCCTTTGCAGTTTGGTAGATTAGACTTTACTGTTCTGGTGGCACTTTTTGCCTTAAGAGTGCTTGATACTTTATTTCTACACTTCCTCGCCTCCTTGTTATTGCTATGGTAAACAAGATCTATCAGCATTTTTCTCAGGATGATCAAGATTTTCTGGATAAAAGCATGGAATTGCTTCAAAGAGTAGAAAATCAATATAGCTATGAGACGACTGCTTTTTTGAATCCTCATCAGGTCAATATTCTCAAAAATTTGAGTAAGCAATACGATGTGCAAGTATTTGCTAGTTCAGATTATTTTCCAAGTGAGTTTGCTAAAGTGTTGATTGCACCTAGCTATTATCAATTAGAACTCGAAGATTTTGGTGTGGTCTTGCTAGAGATTACCTATGCAAGTAAGTTCTACAAGGTAACTCATTCACAAATTATGGGAACTCTTTTGCATCAGCTAGGGATTGAGAGGCGGACGTTTGGCGATATTATCGTTGTGGATGACCGTGCACAAGTATTTGTGGACCGAAGATTAAAAGAATATTTTATTACCAATGTTTTCAAAATAGCTAAAGTTCCAGTTCGGCTCAAGAAAGTTTCCTTGACCGAGCAGCTGCAAAACTTGTCAGCGACTAAAACCAGAGATGTCTTGGTCTCTAGTCTTAGACTGGATAAATTAGTAGCGACAGTCTTTAAATTATCGCGTAGCCAAGCTGTGGAACTAATCATGGGGAAACAGGTGAAGCAAAACTACAGAACTATTGATAACCCTAGTCAACAGATTGCTTTAGGTGAATTGATTAGCGTTAGGAAATATGGACGATTTAAGGTTTTAACAGAAAATGGTTTTTCCAAAAATGGGAAACATAAACTAACAGTTGAATTATTACCTAGCAAATAAGGAGGAAATATGGCACTAACATCACTAGAGATTAGAGATAAAGCTTTTTCGACCAGATTTAGAGGGTACGATATTGATGAAGTTGAAGAATTTCTTGATATCATTGTCGGTGATTATGAAGATTTAATCCGTGAAAATCATGAGAAAGAAGCAAAAATCCGCAATCTTGAAGAGCGTCTAATTTATTTTGATGAAATGAAAGATTCGCTTAGTCAGTCCGTTTTAATTGCGCAAGACACAGCAGAGCGGGTCAAACAGGCAGCACAAGAGCGTTCAGGAAATATTGTGCAGCAAGCAGAGCAAGATGCGCAACGTTTATTAGATAGAGCCAAGTATAAGGCGAATGATATTCTTCGTCAGGCTACAGATAATGCCAAAAGAGTAGCTGTTGAGACAGAAGAATTAAAAAATAAAACACGTGTCTTTCATCAGCGTCTCAAATCGACAATTGAAAGTCAACTAAGTATTGTTGACTCTCCAGATTGGGAAGATATCCTTCGTCCGACTGCTACCTATCTTCAGACCAGTGATGAAGCCTTTAAAATGGTAGTGGAAGAAGCGCTTGGAGAAAAAGTCGAGCTAGAGGAAGAAGTGGATGTTACGCGCCAATTCTCACCTGAAGAATTAGCTGAATTGCAAGAACGAATTGAGCAAGCAAATCGAGATTTGGCAGAAACACAGACTCTTCAAACTATAGATGAAGAGCTGATCCAAGCACAACAGAAAGAAATTTTAGAATCTGGAGAACTTTCAGATTTGGATGAAGATTCTAAAGTTCAAGTGGATCTTTTATAAGTGCAGAAACACAAGGCAAATAAAATATTTTCAGCGAGCAGGTGGTGGTGAAAGACCTGTAATCCCTTTTGTTTGACTTATCATTCTGCTTCATCGTTTCTGAAGCGAGTAAGAAACGACGTCGGCCTACGTTACAGGCTAAGAGGGACAGGTTTTTTCCTGTCTAAACAAAGGTGGTACCACGAATTTTCGTCCTTTCGGAGAAGTTTGTGGTTTTTTATTTTGAAAATTATGATGGAATAAGGAGACTAAATGAAACTCAAAGAAACCCTGAATCTTGGGAAAACTGCATTTCCAATGCGTGCTGGCCTTCCAACCAAAGAACCAGTTTGGCAAAAAGAATGGGAAGAAGCAAAACTTTACCAACGTCGTCAAGAATTGAACCAAGGAAAACCGCATTTCACCTTGCATGATGGACCTCCATATGCAAACGGAAATATCCACGTTGGACACGCTATGAACAAGATTTCTAAAGATATTATTGTTCGTTCAAAATCGATGGCTGGCTACTATGCGCCTTACATCCCAGGTTGGGATACTCATGGTCTCCCAATCGAGCAAGTCTTGGCAAAACAGGGTGTTAAACGCAAAGAAATGGACTTGGTTGAGTACTTGAAACTTTGCCGTGAGTATGCTCTTTCTCAAGTTGACAAACAGCGAGAAGACTTTAAACGTTTGGGTGTTTCTGGTGACTGGGAAAATCCTTATGTGACCTTGACTCCAGACTATGAAGCAGCTCAAATCCGTGTCTTCGGTGAAATGGCTAAGAAAGGCTATATCTATCGTGGTGCCAAGCCAGTTTACTGGTCATGGTCTTCTGAGTCAGCCCTTGCTGAAGCAGAAATTGAGTACCATGATTTGCTTTCAACTTCCCTTTACTATGCTAACCGCGTCAAAGACGGAAAAGGTGTGCTAGATACGGATACCTATATCGTTGTATGGACAACCACGCCATTTACCATCACAGCTTCTCGTGGATTGACAGTTGGAGCGGATATTGACTACGTTGTGGTGCAACCTGCTGGTGAAGCTCGTAAGTTTGTAGTTGCTGCAGAGTTGTTGACTAGTTTGTCTGAGAAATTTGGTTGGGCTGATGTTCAAGTCTTAGCGACTTACCGTGGTCAAGAATTGAACCACATCGTGACAGTCCACCCTTGGGATACGGCTGTAGATGAGCTGGTGATCCTTGGCGACCACGTTACGACTGACTCTGGTACAGGTATCGTCCATACAGCGCCTGGTTTTGGTGAGGATGACTACAATGTCGGTGTTGCTAATGGTCTTGAAGTTGCTGTAACAGTTGACGAACGCGGGATCATGATGGAAAATGCTGGTCCTGATTTTGCGGGTCAATTCTATGACAAGGTGGTTCCAACTGTTGTCGAAAAACTTGGTAATCTACTCCTTGCGCAAGAAGAAATCTCTCACTCTTACCCATTTGACTGGCGTACGAAAAAACCAATCATCTGGCGTGCAGTGCCACAATGGTTTGCTTCTGTATCAAAATTCCGCCAAGAAATCTTGGATGAAATTGAAAAAGTGAAATTCCACTCAGAATGGGGTAAAGTTCGTCTTTACAACATGATTCGTGACCGTGGCGACTGGGTCATCTCTCGTCAACGTGCTTGGGGAGTTCCCCTTCCTATCTTCTATGCTGAAGACGGAACACCAATCATGACAGCTGAAACGATTGAACATGTGGCTCACCTCTTTGAAGAGCATGGCTCTATTGTCTGGTGGGAACGTGATGCTAAAGACCTCTTGCCAGAAGGATTTACGCATCCAGGTTCACCAAATGGCGAGTTCAAGAAAGAAACGGATATCATGGATGTTTGGTTCGACTCAGGTTCATCATGGAATGGAGTAGTTGTCAACCGTCCAGAACTCAAATACCCAGCAGACCTGTACCTAGAAGGTTCTGACCAATACCGTGGTTGGTTCAACTCTTCACTTATCACATCTGTTGCCAACCATGGTGTAGCGCCTTACAAACAAATCTTATCACAAGGATTTGCCCTTGATGGTAAAGGTGAGAAGATGTCTAAATCCCTTGGAAATACCATTGCTCCAAGCGATGTTGAAAAACAATTTGGTGCGGAAATCTTGCGTCTTTGGGTAACAAGTGTTGATTCAAGCAACGACGTACGTATCTCTATGGATATCTTGAGCCAAGTCTCTGAAACTTACCGTAAGATCCGTAACACCCTTCGTTTCTTGATTGCCAATACATCTGACTTTAACCCAGCTCAAGACGCAGTCGCTTACGATGAACTTCGTTCCGTTGATAAGTACATGACCATCCGCTTTAACCAGCTTGTCAAGACGATTCGTGATGCTTATGCTGATTTTGAATTTTTGACAATCTACAAGGCCTTGGTGAACTTTATCAACGTTGACTTGTCAGCCTTCTACCTTGACTTTGCCAAAGATGTTGTCTACATCGAAGGTGCCAAATCACTTGAGCGCCGTCAAATGCAGACTGTCTTCTATGACATTCTTGTCAAAATCACGAAGCTCTTGACACCAATCCTGCCTCATACAGCAGAGGAAATCTGGTCATATCTTGAGTTTGAAGCAGAAGACTTCGTTCAATTGTCAGAATTGCCAGAAGCTCAAACATTTGCTAACCAAGAAGAAATCTTGGATACCTGGGCAGCCTTCATGGACTTCCGTGGACAAGCTCAGAAAGCCTTGGAAGAAGCCCGTAATGCCAAAGTGATCGGTAAATCACTCGAAGCGCACTTGACAGTTTATCCAAATGAAGTGGTGAAAACTCTTCTTGGAGCAGTAGATAGCAATGTAGCTCAACTTTTGATCGTGTCAGAATTAACCATTGCAGATGGACCAGCTCCAGAAGGTGCAGTTAGCTTTGAAGATGTTGCCTTTACAGTTGAACGTGCTGCAGGTGAAGTATGTGACCGTTGCCGTCGTATCGATCCAACTACTGCAGACCGTAGCTATCATGCAGTTATCTGTGACCACTGTGCAAGCATCGTAGAAGAAAACTTTGCGGATGCAGTTGCAGAAGGATTTGAAGAAAAATAATCCAGTCTAACATGAATAGGTTTGACTGATGGCTAGTAGAAGAAGTCCCGTCTCAACTGAGGCGGGCTTTTTTACTTGAGAACTAAGGGGCTAAGCTTCCTTGTGAAAGCTGAAAAAATAAGTTCAAACTCTTGACAGGCTAGTATAAGTTATTTATGATAGTAGTAAAGATTAGAAGGAATGAGGAAAGATAATGACCCATCCAGTTTTTGGAGTTCATGAGGAAAATGTCGAGTATGTGACACGCTATGGAGTTTACGCAGTGATTCCGGATGAAAAGAAAGAAAATATTATTTTAGTACAAGCTCCTAATGGCGCTTGGTTTCTTCCTGGAGGACAAATGGAAGAAGGAGAAGATCAGCTGGCTACTCTCGAGCGGGAATTGCTGGAAGAGCTTGGTTTTAGCATTCAAGTAGGAGATTACTTTGGTCAAGCGGACGAGTATTTTTATTCTCGCCATCGGGACACGCATTTTTATAATCCTGCCTATATTTACGAAGCCCTTTCTTATCAGGCAGTAGAAAAGCCACTGGAAGATTTTAATAATCTAGCATGGTTTCCTGTCGAACTTGCAATAGAAAAATTGAAACGTGGCAGCCATAAATGGGGAATTGAGCAGTGGAAGCGCAAATATCAGAATAACTAACCTGCTATATGTAAAATAATATAAATTACAGGTAATCGTTCACAATTCCTGAAAAACGTGTTATAATAATAGCGACGATTTAAGGTAGGAGGCAAATGAATGAAGCTTATAAATACGACGAATACCCACGCAGAATTAGTAAAAAATCAGTTGGAAAGCACAGACGCAACGCTTGTAGAGGTTTATTCTGCAGGCAATAGTGATGTTATTTTCACAGAGGCTCCTAGCCATTACGAAATTCTCATTTCAAATAAGCATCGTGCGATACGAGAGCAAGAAATTGAAAAAATTAGAGAATTCTTTTTGAAACGAAAAATTGACCAAAAGAATATTGACGCCTCTGCCATTCGGACGATCTATGCTAATAGCTTGATTGAGATTTCAATCCCGATTAAAGGACAATGACTTGTTTACGGGTTTAAACAGTTTTACATTCTCAATTGTATTCTTTGCTTCCTGATGGAAGTGATATCAAAAATCACTTGAAAAACTGTGCTCTTCAGCTCTTGCTTTCAGGTGATTTTTTATTTGTCTGATTTAGATTTTAAATTGCGTGATCTTTTCTGACTAGCCAAATTCTTCGAACTTAATAATGTTTCCATTTTTATTCTTTCTTTTATGAAATAACCTTTATTTTATGATAAATTATGGTAAAATAACTTGGAGGAGAGTAAAGATGTTTCATAAAAGTAAGTTAATGTTTTGGACCAGTGAAGTCTTGCTGCTAACGATTATCTTTTTCATCTGGCGCCAGATGGGAGATATGATTACGCCAGTGGTGAGCGTTATCAATACGATTTTAATTCCTTTTGTTATGGGAGGATTTCTCTACTATATCACAAATCCTCTAGTAACACTGCTCGAAAAAAAGTTGAAAATCAATCGAATTTTCGGGATTTTAATCACTCTTTTCCTACTCTTTGGCCTAGTGACAGTCGGAGTAATCTACCTTTTGCCAATCTTGATTAACCAGCTGTCCAGCTTGATCAACTCGACACAAAATCTCTATTGGGAAATTCAGAGTTTTGTCAATCAATTATCCAAAAATCCTTTATTTAAGAGTTTAAATATTCAGTCTACTATCCAGCAGCTTAACCTGTCCTATGTAGATATTCTGCAAAATATTTTAAATAGTGTTACCAATAGTCTGGGTAGTGTAGTGTCTGCTGTCATCAATACCCTCATGATTCTCATCATGACGCCGATTTTTTTAGTCTACTTCCTGATGGATGGACATAAGCTTTTGCCTATGTTGGAGCGGACCGTTCTTAAGCGCGATAAGCTCAATATATCTAGTCTCTTGACCAATCTCAATGCGACCGTTGCCCGTTATATCAGCGGTATTTCAATTGATGCCTTGCTGATTGGGACCTTAGCTTATATTGGTTACAGTGTCATTGGACTCAAGTATGCCTTGGTCTTTGCTATTTTCTCAGCTTTGGCTAACTTGATCCCTTATGTGGGCCCTAGTATCGGCTTGATTCCTATGTTGATCACCTACTTTTTTACCGACCCGCATAAAATGCTGGCAGCCTTGATCTATATGTTGATCATCCAGCAGATTGATGGAAATATCCTCTATCCTCGTATTGTTGGGAGCGTTATGAAGGTGCACCCTATTACGATTATGGTTCTCTTACTTCTTTCAAGTAATATCTATGGCATTATGGGCATGATTGTAGCGATTCCGACCTACTCTATCCTCAAGGAAATTGTGAAATTCCTTGCCAACCTTTATGATAACCACAAAGAAGCTCAGCAGCAAAAGAAGAATGAAGAATTTGGTATTATAAAAAAATAGGAGAAAGCTCGCCTTTCTCTTTTTTACTGCATTTTTTATGGTCCATCATTGGATATTTATGCTAAAATAAT
This sequence comes from Streptococcus cristatus, assembly GCF_001588905.1. GTDB lineage: Bacteria > Bacillota > Bacilli > Lactobacillales > Streptococcaceae > Streptococcus > Streptococcus cristatus_N. Next base: position 19,565 of record NZ_LAWH01000015.1, read on the forward strand.
AGTAATAGCATAAAGGAGGTATCGTTATGGGAACACGTCGTAAATTTTCTCCGCAAGAAATAAGAAAAGATTCTTCTTATTTTTCGCCCTTGAAGACCATTGTAGAGACAGCCTTTTATGAGAATCAGGTTCAGGCAATCAAGACCGTAGAAGAGGCCTATCAACTGGCTTCGGTAGCTGCTGGAACGGTTGTGCTGGACATGCCGGTGATTCATACTAAGGAGCTGGGACTTCCTTCTTATGCCCGCGTTTTATTAACTAACTCGGGGGCTGTTGTCGGCCGAACTGCCAAGGCTAGACGAATTTATGGCAGAGATCGTCAGGAAGATGAGCACTTGCTGTTTCTGGTTCGTAGTGCTGTTTATCAGGCACATCAGAGGACCTTTTATAAGGCAGATGCAGTCGTGGGGCTGGATGAGGACTTTATGGTTTGCGCCCATCTGATGGTTCCTCAGGAAGAAATAAACAATCTTTATTCTTGGCTCTTGAATTTCCAGATTTTGGATGAGGAATTTAAGAACCGCCTACGAGCTTCTAAAAAGTACGAGGAAAATGATATCTTTGTCTTTTTTGATCCCAAGTGGACGCATCCAGACTATCCTGAAGGTTTGGTTTACTTTGATACCAATCATAATTGCGCTGTTATTCTGGGCTTAAATTATTTCGGGGAGCTGAAAAAGGCAACCTTGACTTTGGCGTGGGGAACGGCTGCTAGAAATGGCTATGTTGCCTGCCACGGAGGTCTGAAAATCTTCAAGCAGAAGACGGAAAAAGAAGACTATGTTGCATCTTTCTTTGGGCTGTCAGGTTCAGGAAAATCTACATTGACGCATACCAAACATGACCATAAATATGACATCAAGGTTCTCCATGATGATGCTTTTATTATCTCGGTCAAGGATGGCTCCTCTATTGCCCTCGAACCGTCTTATTTTGACAAGACTAATGACTATCCTACAGGCCATAGTGAGCAGGATTTCTTTGTCACTGTGCAGAACTGTGGAGTGACGCTGGATGAAAATGGGCGGAAAAAGCTAGTAACAGAGGACATCCGTAACGGGAATGGACGGACTGTCAAATCGCGCTTTGCGACTCCGAATCGAGTAGACCGAATTGATGAGCCCATCAATGCTATCTTCTGGATTATGAAGGATGATTCTCTGCCGCCACTGGTTAAGATCAATGATCCGCTGATGGCTTCCACAATGGGCTGCACCCTGATGACCAAGCGCTCCAATGCCGAGAATGTCACTGGTTTGCACGAAGACTTGGTTATTGAACCTTATGCCAATCCTTTCCGAGTCTATCCATTGGTGGAAGATTATCGGAAATTCCGTCGTTTATTTGAGTCAGGGGTCGCTTGCTACATTATCAATACTGGTTTTTATATGGGCAAAGGTATCTCAAAGGAAGTATCTTTAGATATTATTGAGCAGATTGTAGAGGGAAGGGCTCAATTTAAGCCTTTTGGTCCTTTGGAAGGTTTTGAATATCTGGATTATAAGGGTTATGCTGTTCCAAACTTTGACGACAAATACAGACAGCTCATTCGTGAAAGAATGCAGGTTCGTTTAAACTTTCTATTGGCCTTTAATCAGAAATATCCCAAGACAGCCCTGCCTGTTGGAGCTATTTCCCAGCTAGAAAAAGTCTTGCAGGACTTAGAGGATTAATCTGCAAAACGCTTTCCTATAAATCCTTGTGCACGAATCCCAAAAATATGTTATAATCAAAGTTGATTATAATTTTTAGGAGAAGAATCCATGGAAGACCCTGGCAGTCAGAGTATTTTATTGCAAGCAATACTGCTATTTGTTTTAACCTTACTAAATGCCTTTTTCTCAGCTTCTGAGATGGCGATGGTGTCGCTCAATCGAGCTCGCGTCGAGCAAAAAGCCGAGGAAGGCGATGCCAAATACGTTCGTTTATTAAAAGTTCTTGAAAGTCCCAATAACTTTCTGTCAACGATTCAGGTTGGTATCACCGTCATCAATATTCTGTCGGGGGCAAGCTTTGCGGATAATCTAGGGAAAATCTTTGCTTCTTGGATGGGTGATTCCAAGACGGCACATGCAGTTGCTAGTTTCTTGGCCCTTGCTCTCTTGACTTATATTTCCATTGTTTTGGGGGAGCTTTATCCTAAGAGAATCGCTATGAATCTTAAGGATAGTTTGGCTATTCGGACTGCACCAGTGATTATCTTCCTCGGGAAAATTGTCAGTCCGTTTGTCTGGTTGCTTTCAGCCTCTACCAATCTTCTCAGTCAGATGACGCCGATGAAGTTTGATGATGCGGATGAAAAAATGACCCGAGATGAGATTGAGTATATGCTGACCAATAGTGAGGAGACGCTGGATGCAGATGAAATCGAAATGCTGCAGGGGATTTTCTCGCTAGATGAAATGGTGGCGCGTGAACTCATGGTACCACGGACAGATGCCTTTATGGTTGATATTCAGGATGACACCAAGGAAATCATCGAAAGTATCCTCAAGCAAAATTTCTCACGAATTCCTGTCTATGATGGCGATAAGGACAATGTGATCGGCTTGATTCATACTAAGCGCTTGCTAAATGAAGCCTTCGCCAATGGATTTGACAATCTAAACCTCCGCAAGATTCTGCAAGAGCCACTTTTTGTGCCTGAAACGATTTTTGTAGATGATTTGCTCAAATCTCTCCGGAATACCCAAAATCAAATGGCGATTCTGTTGGATGAGTATGGTGGTATGGCAGGTCTCGTGACGCTTGAAGACTTGCTAGAAGAAATCGTCGGTGAAATCGAAGATGAAACAGACAAGGTTGCTATCGAGGTTCATGAAATTGGTGAGAATACCTACATTGTTTTAGGAACCATGACCCTCAATGACTTTAATGAATATTTTGAAGTTGAAATTGATAGTGATGATGTGGATACTATTGCTGGTTATTATCTGACTGGTGTTGGAACCATTCCAAATCCAACAGAACGGCTCAGCTATGAAGTGGAAAGCCAGAATAAAAAACTGATTTTGACCAATGACAAGGTTAAAAATGGCCGTGTCACCAAGGTGAAAGTGGAAATATCTGAAATGATTGAAGAAGATGAAGAAGCTGAAAAATAATTCAGCTTCTTTTGTTTTAAGTTTTCCGCAAGATTTTTATAAGGAATGCTTAAGCTGAAAGTCTTATACTAGTCTCAACAAATAAGAAATGAGGGCAGTCCAATGACATATAAAGTAAATGTAACCTATCAGAAATCATTCATTCGCTCCAAGTTAAACAAAGCAGCCTAACCAGTACTAGCAATAGAAGCAAGAAATAGATTCTCGTATCAACATTTCATAAATTTTTCATATCATCTCCTAAATATAAAAAAATTATAAAACTAAAAATAAACCAAAGAACAGGAAAACTCCTCTGCTCGCTAGATTTTAGCTGACAGAGGAGATTTTTTATGCTCGCTGAATCAAGACTTCATTCTCTCTGCCGAGTAGCAAAATCCACGAAGCGAAATTTATCTAGTTTGTGCCGGCTCTCCGTGTATTGAAACTGGCGGCCGTCGGAGAGATAGAAGATAGAGCATTTTTAGATATTATCAAATTAGGCAGGTACTGATTTCAAATTACGAGGAGACAGCAATAGCTGCGACCATGACTTTGAAACCCTATGAAACGTTAGCTATTCTAGTAAAATAATGATTAAAACCAGCTTAAGCTTCTTTTAAGTATGGTGCAGTATACTAGAAGCATCAAATGAAGACCTCTTAACTTTATTTGATAGAAGGAGTCCTTTAGTTTAACAGATGAGCAGCTGTTATAGCTATAGTTCCGCACCTTTTTTTCATAACAATCTCCGAAAAGGTCGCCCTCAGGGCGGCTTTTTTTATGGAGAAAGCTGGAAACGGAGAAAAGCAATTTCAAGAAAAACTGAAAAACTCTATCTGTTGTAACACAATGAAAATGAAACTGAAAAACAGTTTATTTTCTAAAAAATAGGCAGAATCTATCTATTTTCACTCGAATCGTGGTATAATGTAGTTATAGTAAAACGTTTTCAGGTACAAGAGGATTATTATGGTTGAAGAAGCGATTGATTATGGGAAAGTAACGGGAATGGTGCACTCTACGGAGAGTTTTGGAGCAGTGGATGGACCAGGTATCCGCTTCATCGTCTTTTTGCAGGGCTGTCATATGCGTTGTCAATATTGCCACAATCCAGATACCTGGGAGATGGAAACCAACAAGTCTCAACTGCGGACTGTGGATGATATCCTACAAGAAGCCCTTCGTTACAAAGGTTTCTGGGGCAATAAAGGTGGTATTACCGTCAGCGGGGGAGAAGCACTTCTACAGATTGACTTTTTGATTGCCTTCTTTACCAAGGCCAAAGAGCTGGGGATTCATTGTACGCTGGATACCTGCGCCCTGCCTTTTAGAAATACGCCTCGTTATCTAGAAAAGTTTAATAAACTGATGGCGGTGACGGATTTGGTCTTGCTGGATATCAAGGAAATTAATGAGGCGCAGCATAGGATCGTGACTACCCAGACCAATAAAAACATCTTGGCCTGTGCAAAATATCTCTCAGATATTGGAAAGCCAGTGTGGATTCGACACGTTCTGGTGCCAGGCTTAACGGACCGTGATGAGGACTTGATTGAGCTAGGTAAGTTTGTCAAAACACTCAAGAACGTTGATAAGTTTGAAATCCTTCCTTACCATACTATGGGAGAATTCAAGTGGCGGGAGCTGGGCATTCCTTATTCACTGGAAGGTGTGAAGCCACCGACTGCTGACCGGGTCAAGAATGCCAAGGAACTGATGCAAACAGAATCCTACACCGAATACATGAATCGGGTGCATAATAACTAAGTGATGTAAGTAGGGTAAGTGGACTGGAGAGAAACCAGTCCATTTTTCTTAATAAAATACCTGCTAATTCTTCGGGATAGCCTAATTTTATAAGATTTGATAGCATGTTCAGCACCTATTTAAAGACGTTACAGGTAGTGGCTGTCTGATTTTAAAAGGATGGATATATTAGAAGCGCTTATAGCAAGCTTTCTTCTTTTTGTGTGAGTAGCTTTCACCTCTATTTTAAGGCTAGAAAAGTTAGGTCTAGCTTTCAAGAAGGTGTTTGAATAAAGGCGGAATTTATGGTATAATAAACCCTAATAGCGATTTTTTTAGAGAATTGAATAAGCTTAGTGGGAGTAGTGTTTTGGAAAAGAAAAAAGCCATTGTGGTTTCGGGAGATTATGGGTATATCAGACAGATTGAAACAACAATAAAATCTCTTTGCTGTCATCATAAAAATCTAGATATTTATGTTTTTAATCAGGACATTCCTCAAGAATGGTTCTACTATACGCGTCGGAAGGTGGAAGCAGCTGGCAGTCAGTTGAACGATGTGAAATTATTCAATGACCAGATTGACGATCAGGTGAAATCGAAATGGGAAGCTGGGACTTACGCTCATATCAACTACATGGCCTATGGGCGCTATTTTATACCGAATTACGTTGCAGCAGATAAAGTTTTATATTTAGATTGTGATATTGTTGTGACACGAAATCTGGACCATCTTTTTGAGATAGATCTGGAGGATTATTATGTAGCAACGACTCGCGCGACATATGGAGTAGGCTTTGGCTTTAATTCTGGAATGATGCTCATCAATAATAAGCGTTGGCGTGAAGAAAACATGGCTCAGCAATTGGTTGAGTTGACAGATAGAGAATTAGCCAATTTTACTGAAGGTGATCAGTCTATCTTGAATTTGATGTTTGAGGGCAAAAAACTTGATTTGGAAGATACTTACAATTTTCAAATCGGTTTTGACATGGGAGCTGCGCTAGATAAGCATGACTGGATTTTCGAAATTCCACTTTCTCCACTACCTGCTGTTTTGCATTATATTTCTGGTCAAAAACCATGGAACACTGTTTCCAACATGCGTCTGCGTGAAGTATGGTGGTTTTACAATTCTCTTGATTGGTCTACAATTATTGAGACAGATGAATTTGATGTCGAGAAAGCTATTAAACAGAGGGATGAAGGCTTTGCTCTCCACTGTGTAACCTTGACAAACTCAGATAGGCTAGAGGGAATTGAAGATTTGGTGAATGCATTACCAAACTGTCTATTTCATATTGCTGCCTATACACAGATGTCTGATAAGTTACTCAAACTGATGGCTTATGAAAATGTTCGTTTGCACCCTGCAATTTTGCCATATCCTTTGAGAGATTTACTTGCGAGCAGCGACATTTATCTTGATATCAATCACGATCAGAAATTCGATACTGTAATTAGGGAGTTTCAAGAGTCTGGTAAGCCTGTTTATGCCTTTGATAATGTTCAAACAGAAGGGGTTTCAGAGCAAGTATTCTCACATGAGAATTATCAGGAAATGGTGGAAAAAATTCGATCAGATTTTAATTAAATGACGAACTGCCCCACATTTTGTAATCGAAATAGAGAAAGCAAGTTGATTCCTTATCTATAATTCTATGGAATGGGCTTGCTTTCTTAAGTCTTTGGCTTAAAAGACAAGTTTATGTATGAAAAGAGGACTCTGGGCAAGTCCAAAATACAAATAAAGGATAATAAATGGAGCACTTTGGTCTTAAGAAAAAGAAGCATCAGAATATTTTTAGAAAGAGAATCCTCTTTACCCTGTTCATTATAGCTATTTATATATTAGGAAGACATATCTTGCTTCCGGGCTACAATGGCAGTATGGAAGCTTTTCGGATAAAGGAAGACAATCCCTTGGCCGCTTTGTATTTGCTGGCAGGAATTGATGTTTCTCAGATTTCAGTATTTTCTTTGGGCTTAGGACCTTGGATTACGACGATGATCGTATGGCAAGTCATGAACCTAAAGAAAAGCTGGAATATACAATCTTGGTCCCTTAAAAAAACGGATTTCTTTCAAAAAATCTTAACCTTGTTCTTTGCGATTGTGCAGGGACTGGCCATTATGTACACCGCTTATAGAGGAAATGGTCGCTTTCTACTTCTAGTGGATGATTGGCTCTATAATCTAGCAGTTTTACTCACAGTTGTGACAGGCAGTTTTATTATTATTTGGTTGTCAAGCCTTAATACTCGTAAAGGAGTGGGAGGGTCAACCATTATTATCATTTCAGGGATTTTACTCCAGTTTGCTGACCAATTAATAGTCTTGCTTGGGAAATCCTTGTCTTCTGTCCGAGGAGGAATGATGTTAGTTGTGGCTCTATTGGCCTATCTTCTCTTGACCTTTGTTGCTGTTGTGTGTGAGAAAGCCGAGATACGTCTGCCTCTCAATCGGATCATGTTAAGCAGTCGCTACTATGATAAATCTTATTTGCCAATTAAGTTCATTCCTTCTGGTGGAATGCCCATTATGTATGCAACAAGTGTCTTGATGTTGTTCCAATTATTACTAGACTGGACGGGGAAAGGATTTTCACTAAAATTTGGGAATTTGTTTGACTTTACAAAGCCCTTGGGTCTCCTTGTTTATCTAGTTGCGATTTACTTGTTGGGTATTTTGTTTGCCTATATCAATTTGGAACCGGAAGAGACAGCGAAACGCTTGCAGCGTCAGGGAGAATATTTTGACTATATTCAGCCTGGGAAAGAAACCTTAAAAGTGTTAAAACACTATATTTCTTTGCAATCAAATATAGGTGCTATCTATCTCATCATGTATGTCGGCCTGCCCTATTTTATTAATTTCTTCTTGCCTTTACCAAGTTTCTTTTTGACCTTGCCAAGCACACTAGTCATTTTGATCAGCATGCTCTTGCCCTTGCGTGAAGAAATACGAATCTTAAGAATCGGGACTTATTATCATAAAGAACTAGAAGTAAAAGGAGAATAGAGGGATATGTTTTACTTTGTACCTTCTTGGTATAAACAAGATCGAAAATGGTATTCTACTGCCCTACCTTTCTATCTGCAGCCGAAAAATATGATGTTTGACGATGCCGTAAATTTATTACGGATGTTTCAACAATCAGGAGAAGCCAACTCTGTCTTGATTTTGAATTATTCACCTCATATTCGGACTTTCTTTTATCAACAAAGACTTTCATCAGATGAAATGTGGAATCTATTTGATAGCATACAAGGTCTGACAGATGTGCCTGCACGAAAAATTCGTTTGGATGATTTGAAATGGCCTCAGGGAGCAGAAATCTTTTATACTCCTTTTATTGTAGATGTTCACGTTGATCACCTACCTCATGCTCAGATTAATTTTTCACAAATAGGTAATATTTTTGATATTACCTATTTTGAAAATAATCAGATAGATTATCAGCTTGTTTTTGATGACCGTGGCTTTGTCTCCAGTATTATCTATTTTGAGCACAATCAGCCTTATTATCAGGACTATCTGAATGCACAAGGGATATGGCAATTCAGAGAATTTTTGACAGCCGATAACCAGCAGGTCATTATCAATCCTGAGGCACAGGGCACATTTGCCAAGGATGTCTATCAGAATATTGAAGAACTTGTTAAAGAAAAGCTAGAGCAGCATTTGGCTTCTGTTTTAACCAAGGATGATTCAATTATTGTTTCAGCAGATGTGCAGCATAATCATTTTTTCCAACAGATTAAGAAGGATCATCTTGTTGTTCTGTCCTTCTTTGGCAATCGTTATCCGATTACGAATACAGAACAATTATTCTCTGATTTAAAAGATACCCCATTTTTTGTGGTAGATAGCTTGGATAAAATCGTGAAGATTGCAGAACAAGTGGGGGAAGTAGAAGAAGAGCAACTTCCTGCTTATTATGAGATTCCACCCTATGACACACAGTTGAATCTTGGGCATAGTCAGCGGAAAAAAGAGTTGATTATCTATGTCAATTTTGATACTTTACCAGAACATCATCTTCAATATGTCTTTACTTCCTTGTTTGATATGATGTTGCAACATGAGTGGATTGACTTATTGGTCGGGACGCAGAGTCAAGATTTTGGTCGAGAAGCTTCTATTCGACAGTTTCTTGAGGAATCTTTATCATCAACAAAGTATGCAGAAAAATTGCTCCTTGTTGACAAGGATAAGGCTGCTAAGAGTGGTGATCCACGCTTAGAAGATGATGATAGCCTCAGAGAGCGAATTGATACTGTGGTGATTCATAGTGATACCGATTTGGCAAAGGCTCTGAAGTATGTTCGGGTCATCTTGGATTTGGGAAGCCCCGCAGATATACGAACCCAAATTGCAGGTATCAGCGGAGGGATTCCTCAAGTGAATTTGTATAATTCTTCCTATGTGAAGCATGGCGAAAATGGTTGGATTATGAATGATATTTCTAACCTGAAAGAGGCACTCTTGTATTACCTCACAGATTTGGAACACTGGAATCAGTCTTTGGTGCATTCGGTTAAGAGGATTGAGCTGTATACAAGGGGAGAAATTGTCGAAATGTGGAAAAATACGATAAAGGAATTAAAGCTAAATGAACAGAATTAGTGTCCTACAGATTGCCAATGAGAATTGGCAGCACCAATATGAGATTCCTAGTAATATCGCATGGACATTTGTTAAGCCAGAAGATATCATGTCTCTCTTGCCGGAAGATATTGGTATTTTAAAAAAGGATGGGAGGAAACCGAAGGCTGTTAAGCCCTATGATGTTGTCTTGGTAGATACTGTTGAGCATTTTGAGTACATCACAGTATTGGACAGCTTAATTCAGGTTTATCGCTTGTTTTATCATGAGCGCTGTCAAATCACTACAAAAACCTTGGAGAGATTCCTTTTACGCAAAAGAGCCGTTCAGTCTACTTTTGAAGATCCAGCTCAGATGCTGTATCTATTTTCACGGGGCTTTTCTTCCAAGCAAAGTGGTACCAAGCTCAGTGTTAATCATCTAGCCGTCAATCCCTCCTTTTCAGGTCAGATTAACTATGAAGGAACTAACTATCTCCGTCTGTGTGGCCAATATGGTGAGGATTACCAAACTGTAGCAACCTATCAGTACAATATCTTTCTGAGCGCAGACGCCCCTTTGGATTTATGGCCAGAGTTCAGAAATTCTGAAGATTGCGCAATTCGTTATGTCATCAAGGGTTATCCAGTTGGCAATTCTCCCATGCAAGAATGGATTTATGATGAAGAATCTTTTGATAAGCCTCTCGTTTTGGATACCAGCGATTCTTATTACCTAAGCGTCAGTGTTCAAGTGAAGGGGCAAGGAATTGTGAAAATTGGACCATTCCACCATCGCCAGTCTCATTTGGGTTATGGGGACTTGTTGATTGGTGGAAATCGTGTTGTGGATAAAAATCGGGAGGAATTGATTTACTACTTCCATCCTGGTGATTTGAAGCCACCTCTCAATATTTATTTTTCTGGTTATCGTCCAGCTGAAGGATTTGAGGGATACTGGATGATGAACAATTTGGGAGCGCCTTTCTTGTTGATTGGAGATCCGCGTTCTGAGGGTGGTGCTTTCTATCTCGGCTCAGAAGAGCTAGAGCAAAAGCTTGTTCAGGTTATTCATCACTGTTTAGATGAATTAGGCTTTACAAGGGATCAGTTGACCTTATCCGGACTATCAATGGGGACCTTTGGAGCCCTGTATTATGCTTCCAAGTTAGAGCCTCATGCAGTGATTGTCGGTAAGCCCTTAGTAAATTTAGGCGATATTGCAGAGAATGAATCCACGATTCGTCCTGGAGGTTTTCCTACTTCTTTAGATTTGGTGCTTCGTACAACAGGAGAATTATCAGAGGAAGGAATAGCTCAACTTAATGAGCACTTCTGGTCAGCATTCAAAGAAGCTGATTTTTCAAGGACGAAATTTATTGTGTCTTATATGTATCATGATGACTACGATGGTACGGCCTACCCTGATATGCTAGAAGAGCTAGGAAAGCGAGCTTATCGCGTTAATATCATTAGTAAAGGATTGACTGGACGACATAATGATGATACGCAAGGAATTGTCGAATGGTTCTTTAATCAGTATAAAACTTTATTAGTGAATAGTTTTGAAAGGAAGTTTGGTTCGTGAGATACAAGGAAGAAATCTATTTTGCTTATTGGGATATGCAAAGTGTATCACAGTATCTATATGGATCGTCTGTGAAGCTGCTAGCAGATGGGCATGTTTTATATGAGAATCAGTTCATGCCGTCTGGTACAGTCATTCATGAATGGCATTCGCAAGCAAACTATCAGGCTTTACGAAATACGAGCCAGCTTCCTGAATTGAAGCGAGGAGAAAAATATATCTTTGGCAGCCATCTGGAGACTCTTCCTGAAAATTCGACCTACTTGAAGATTGAATTTATGAATGCGCGTGATGAGGAGATTTTTAATCAAATCATTAAGCAGGGTGAGACAATGAGCGTTCGTGTTCCTAATAATACCCATCATTATAAAATTCAATTAGTAAGTTCAGGTTGCCATCGCTTCTTGTTTGAAAGCATCTATATTGCTGAAGAAGGTGTGGCAGATTATACTGTCGATCGCTATTGGATTTCGAAATTGTTGCATAAGGATGTCAATCAAGAGACGATTTACGTTTGCTTTACGGAGCCTGATTTCAATCGGACGGGCTACATTCCAGAAATTGTTCGGGAACATTTTCCAAATTTGCTGGTAGTCAATTCTTCCTATAAAGACGCTCTTTTGTATATGGAAAAAGAGTTTTTCGAAATCTTACTTGGAACAATTGAAAAGCTGTCTCGAGAATATTCTTTTGAAAAGGTCGCTTTTGCTGGCTATGGGCCGATTTCAAATATCGCAGCCTTGCTTTACTCACAGCAATTTGAAAATGCCTATGCTTTAGTGACTGATGATTTCATGCCAGAATTGGATTATCAGCATGTTCTTGTTCGCTATCAAAATAGGGTAAATTATCCTTTATTTAGAGATTTGCTACTGGAACGCTTCAATTCAGCTAGAGTAAAAGAGTATGCCCATCTGAAAAATAGGCCACGGGTACTAACCAAAATTGATTATTTGTTGGATCAGTCCTTTTTGCTTCAAAAAATAGACTTGGAGAAAACGGAAGAGTGGATGAGAAAGAATGAAGCCTAAAAAATTACATTTAGCTAATTCCTTTAAGCTAAGGCGTTATAAAAAAATCTTAGAAAAGATTAATCAGCTTTCTGATAATTATGCAGCCATGTCAGATGAAGAATTGCAGTCCAAAACTCAATGGTTTAAAGGCCGTCTTTCTAAGGGAGAAAGGCTGCAGGAAATTTTACCAGAAGCCTATGCCACCATTCGTGAAGCGGCTAAGCGCGTCTTGGGGCTCTACCCTTACGATGTACAAATCTTAGGTGCCTTAGTCATGCAAGACAATCAGATTGCCGAGATGAGGACGGGAGAGGGCAAAACACTAACAGCAATTCTGCCCTTGTACTTAAATGCCTTGACTGGAAACAGCACCATCTTGGTTACGGCCAATGAATATTTGGCGATACGTGACGCTAAACAAATGGCTCCTGTTTTTCATTACTTAGGAATGACAGTTGGGATTGGTGTTTCAGAAAATCCAGCTAAAAGATTGAAGGTTGCGCAAAAGCAGCGGATTTATCAAAGTGATATCGTGTATACAACACATAGTGCGCTGGGATTTGACTATCTTGAAGAAAATTTAGCGACCTCTCAAGCAAAGAAATTTTTGCCTAAGTTCTATTTCTGTTTAGTGGATGAGGTTGATGCAGCTCTCTTGGATAGTGCACAGATGCCTCTGATTATATCAGGCTCTCCGCGGGTTCAGTCCAATCTATTTGTTACCTGTGATGAGTTTGTTAAGACCTTGAAAGAAGGGGAAGATTTCAAGCTGGATTCGACTCGGACTTCAGTCTGGTTGACGAGAAAAGGTGTCAAGGAAGCAGAAGTATACTTCCGTGTACAAAATGCTTACGATCCAAATAACTACCAACTGATCCGTCAAATCAATTTGGCCTTAAGGGCCAATCATTTATTTGAAAAAGATCGTCAGTATACTGTAGAAAATGGCGAAGTCAAGTTGATGGATGAGGCAACAGGGCGAGTTTTAGAAGGGAATAAACTTCAATCTGGTTTGCACCAAGCCTTGGAAGCGAGAGAACGCGTAAAGATTTCCTTAGAAACACGTTCCATGGCCTCTATTACCTATCAAAATCTGTTCAAGATGTTTCCTAAATTGGCGGGGATGACGGGTACAGGGAAGGTCTGTGAAGATGAATTTCGTGAAGTGTATGACTTGGGAGTGGTCGTTGTACCAACTAGAAAACCCAATCAACGGATTGATTATCCAGATGAGATCTATCTAACTATCCCTCAAAAACTTTATGCTTCTTTGGATTATATTAAAAAACTACACAAAAAGGGGCAGCCAGTTTTGATTGCGACAGGATCGGTAAGAATGTCAGAAATTTACTCCATGCTCCTGTTGCAGGAAGGGATTGCTCATAATGTGCTAAATGCCTACAATGCAGCAAAAGAAGCAGAGATGATTGCACAGGCTGGTCGGCGTTCTGCGGTAACCGTCGCAACCTCTATGGCTGGTCGTGGAACGGATATTATCCTAGAAGAAGGTGTTGCTAAATTAGGCGGACTGGCGGTTATTGGAACAGAGAGAATGTCCAGTGAACGAGTGGACTTGCAGCTTCGTGGTCGTGCAGGCCGTCAAGGCGCACCTGGACTAAGTAAATTCTTTGTTTCACTTGAAGATGATATTATCACAAAGACTGGCAGTAAGTGGATCAATGATTTTTATCAAAAAGAAGTCGCCAAGCCAGAGGAAAAACAGAAGGTTCATCTAAAATCTGTTCGTATTAAATATGAGGTGACAGAAGCTCAGAGAAACAGCGACAATGCGGCAGCTGCTTCAAGACGATCAACAGAGCAGTATGACGAAAGTATCCGAATTCAACGGCAGATCATTTATAACAAGCGCAATGACATTATTGCTCATTCTGACTTTAAACTAGAATATTTTTTATCTGTTTTATCAGATGCTATGGACGCCTATATAAATAAGCATCCATTTAGAGAGCATGCCGATCTGTATCGATTTGTTTTGGATAACATTAGTTACTATTGTCAAGGAATTCCAAGAGATTTAGATGTGACAAACATTCATCAGGTTAAGAAGTTTCTATCTAAGCTTTTCATTGAAGAATATCAGCGAAAACGCGATAGAATTGAGGATTCAGAACTGTTTGGGCAGCTTCAGCGCATCGCAGTGTTAAGAGCAGTGGATGATTGCTGGGTGGAGCAAGTTGACTATCTCCAACAATTTCAAACTTTAGTGGTTAGTCAAGGTTATGCACAAAAGAATCCTGTATTTGAGTTTCATAAAGAGGCTTTTGAGTCATATAAGAGAATGAATGCAGACATGAATCTTAAAATTATAAAAAATATGGCGCTTAGTTATGTCAATGTTCAGCCTACAGGGAAATTAGAGGTTTTCTTTGGCTAAAGTTTTGACAGATTGTGCTATAGACTTTATAATAAGGATATAACTGCATTCGGGAGAAAATGTATATTTATGGGTAAGAATAATAAAGCAAAAGCAAAGGGGTTTAAGCGCGTTATATCGAAGTTTAAACGATTGGTGACGGAGGATGATAATTATTATGATCCGGATGCAGCCATCTTAAAACCGATTAGCCGAAAACCCCAAGAGCAGAATCAGGTTGTGTTAGGTATTAATGAAGAATTAAAACCACAGACAGAGCCAATTTCTATTATGGAAGACTTTGAAGATTTTCAAGCCAACAATAGCTTGGTAGTAGACGATCTGATAAGAAATGTCAGCCAAAGTTTATCAATGAGTGTTTCGACTTCAATGAGTTTGTCTGCTGAACATTTCGATAGTGATTCTGTTTCAACAAGTGAGAGTCCTCTTCAAGATTCGCTGTGGGAAAATGATTCATTAGAGACTTCTTCTTTAGACTCTTCTTCTTTAGACTCTTCTTCTCACATTATCGATCAATCAGATTCAGAATCTGAGCTGGTTCTTGAGGATGAATCTCTATCCGCCTCTATTAGTGCGAGTGAGAGTCTTTCTGAGTCTGAATACTGGAGTATCTTTGAATCTGAATCTCTCAGTATATCAGAGTCAGATTCGCTTTATGAGAGTGAATGGCTATCCGCTTCTATCAGCACGAGTGAGAGTCTTTCCGAGTCTGAATACTGGAGTATTTTCGAAATGGAATCCCTCAGCATATCAGAGTCAAATTCACTTTATGAGAGTGAGTGGTTATCCGCTTCCATAAGCGCCAGTGATAGTCTTTCCGATTCTGAATACTGGAGTATTTTCGAATCTGAGTCCCTCAGCATATCAGAGTCAGATTCACTTTATGAGAGTGAGTGGCTATCCGCTTCTATCAGCGCCAGTGATAGTCTTTCCGAGTCTGAGTACTGGAGTATCTTTGAATCTGAATCTCTCAGCATATCAGAATCAGATTTACTCTATGAGAGTGAATGGCTATCTGCTTCTATCAGTGCAAGTGAGAGCCTTTCTGAGTCTGAGTACTGGAGTATCTTTGAATCTGAATCTCTCAGCATATCAGAATCAGATTCACTTTATGAGAGTGAATGGTTATCCGCTTCTATCAGTGCCAGCGAGAGTCTTTCCGAGTCGGCTTCTATCCTTCTTAGCGAATTCGTTTCAACTTCGGTAGCGGATAGTCAGTCAGTTTCTCTGTCAGAATCCATTAGTGCTAGTCTGAGCCTTTCAGAATCTGAGTCTCTAAGTGCCTTAGAAGAGACTTCTATGAGTCTTTCGAATTCAGTTTATGAGGAGGAAGCGTATTCACTTTCAGTAAACGAGAATAAGCCAGATACTTTCTTGATTTCTCTTAGCACTAGCCTGAGCCTCTCTACTTCTGAATGGTTGGCTCAGTCTGAGTTTACTTCACTTAGCCTTTCGGCATCTGAATCTTTGAGCATCAGTCAGTCTCTATCCTTGAGTGAAGCTTTTTCTCAACTTCTTTTCGAGTCTGAATCAGCCAAGGAGAGTCAGCAGCTATCAGAATCACTTAGCTATAGCCAGTCCCTTTCTCTGTCAGAATCTTTGAGTGAATGGACAGTAACTTCTCTCAGTCTCAGCGAGTCAATCTCTTTGAGCGAGTCAATCTCCTTGAGTGAGTCCATTGCCGAGTATACTTGGTTAAGTTCTTCATTATCGGTTAGTGCCTCTGTTGCTCAATCCGAATTGGAAAGCAAATTGACATCAATTTCCGAGTCTATTAGTGTCTCAGAATCTCTCAGTCAGAGTGTGAGCGTCTTCACTTCTTTCAGCTTGAGTGAGTCAGTTTCCTTGAGTGAATCCGAAAGTCTCAGTGCGTCAAGCTCCTTGAGTTTGAGTGAGTCCGCTTCTTTGAGTGAATCTGAAAGTCTTAGTCAGAGTCTCAGCCTTTCAGAATCCTTGAGCCAAAGTGTCAGCGCTTCACATTCTTTGAGTCTCAGTGAGTCAATTTCAGTCAGTCAATCTGAACAAGAGAGCCAGAGCCTTAGTGTGTCAGAATCCTTGAGTCAGAGCGCAAGCATTTCGACTTCCTTTAGTTTGAGTGAATCACTTTCCGAATATACTTGGCTCAGTTCGTCACTCTCAGTTAGTGCCTCTGTTGCCCAATCTGAATTGGAAAGCAAGTTAGCATCGATTTCCGACTCTATTAGTCAGAGTGCTTCAATCTCTCTGAGTGTTTCAGAATCTCTCAGTCAGAGTGCAAGCCGTTCAACTGCCTTTAGTTTAAGTGAATCAGTTTCCTTGAGTGAGTCTGAGAGCCTTAGTCAGAGCCTCAGTGTTTCAGAATCCTTGAGTCAAAGCCTGAGTGTTTCAAGCTCCTTGAGCTTGAGTGAGTCTGAAAGCCTTAGCCAGAGTCTCAGTATTTCTGAATCATTAAGTGAGAGTGCAAGCCTTTCAACTTCTTTAAGTTTGAGTCAATCAATTTCAGAGTATAATTGGCTCAGTTCGTCACTCTCAGTTAGTGCTTCTGTTGCCCAATCTGCATATGAGAGCAAGTTAATTTCAGTTTCAGAGTCGGCTAGTCAGAGCACCTCAACCTCTATCAGTCTTTCAGAATCTCTTAGTTATAGTGTCAGCATCTCAACTTCCTTTAGTTTGAGTGAGTCGATTTCCCTGAGTGAATCAGAGCAAATCAGTCAAAGTATTGTGAGAGTTTCCTTATCTGAGTTTTACAGTATTTCAGTCTCAGAGTTGCTTTCTTACAGACAGAGTGTTTCAGAGTCTAAGTCAGTATCACATAGTTTACAAGTCTCAGAATCTCTGTCACTTAGCTTGTCTCGAACAGAGTCAATGCTTCTTGCCTATCAACAAGAATCGCTTGAAAGTATGAGCCTTGCATCTCAGGAACTTTCAGAGGCGGTTGCACTATCTCAAGAAAGCTTGTCTGTTCAAGTGTCTACAACTCCAAACTTGAGCGTGACTGATCAAGAGGCATATCAGATGGTAAGACCAGGTTTACAGCCAATTTCTCCTGACTTAAAAAATGTCGCTAGTACATTATCTGGATTGGCTTCTATCGCTCAAAATAAGAAAGACCAGCGATAATTTTAAAGATACTAGAGGATGCAATAGTATCCACATATATTCACAAAATTAAAAGGAGTCATTATGATTAGAAATACGATGCCCAACAGCAATAAAGGTTTGGGAACGATGGATGTATTACCACTTAGTGAACCACGTATAGGAGTACTGACAGGGGAAATCAACTACAAAAAAGTACCAATAGGTGCCTATGATCTTCTGGGGCAATTTACTTTAGCGAGTCAACCGGATTATGTTAGTGATTTGAATATGATTCAATCGATGGGCTTCAATGTTTATAGAATTTCTATCTCTTGGGCGCGAATTTTTCCAACTGGAGAGGAAGCGCAGCCAAGTGAAGAAGGTTTGCAATATTATGAAGCTATCATTGATCAAGTGTTGCAAAAGGACATTGAACCGATTGTAACTTTGAGTCATTTCGATCTTCCCCTTCATCTGTATGAAAAATACGGTGCGTGGAAGAGCCGCAAGATGATTGAACTTTATGAGCATTATACAGAAGCTGTTTTCAGATATTTTAAAGACAAGGTAAGATATTGGATTACTTTTAATGAATTTAATATTTTACATCATTTACCATATCTTGGTGGTGGTCTGTCCTTTGAAGATGGAGAAAATCGGAACCAACGAATCTGGCAGGCAGCTCACTATCAATTGGTCGCTTCGGCACGTGCTGTTAAGCTTGGAAAATCAATCAATCCAGAATTTCAATTTGGCGGCATGTTGGTAGTTAGTCGTAACTATAGTCAGAATCTAGATAGTGCGATTGATGCGATGGAAGCAGAAGTCAAGAACCGTGAAAACTATGTCTTTACAGATGTACAAGTTCGTGGCTCTTATCCAAACCATTTCTTGCGCCGTTTAGAACGTGAGCAGATTGCTTTAGATATTGAAAATGATGACTTCTTTGACTTACGAGTCGGAAAGGTTGATTTTGTTAGCTTTAGTTACCATGCATCTAGTAATTCTCAAGAAGTCTTTATCAATAAATATGGCTATAACAATACCAATAAGAATCCAATTGATCCTGTAGGTCTTCGCCTAGCTATGAATAATCTTTATGACCGCTATCAAAAGCCACTATTTATTGTGGAAGATGATCTAGTATTAGATGAGTCAGACAGCCGATCAATAGAAGAGCTAAAAACGAATATTCAAGAGATCGTTAAAACAGTAGAATATGATGGCGTTGAGCTTCTTGGTTATGCACCTCTTAGCTGGGTAGATCTCAATTTCTAAAATAGACGCTTTTACATTTAGTTACCTTTTAAGAAAATACCTGAATGGATCATACATCATCTATTCAGGTGTTTTTGTTTATAAAAGAATAAGGTTACAAAACTAAGAAAAGCATAGAGCTAGTGGGTAAATAGAATTTTATTTGCTCCTGTAGTATCCGGATTTTTTTGCTCGGAGACTTATAAAACAATGGTAATAAGCGTCATTTTATGCTACAATTGATAAGATAGTATATAATTAGAATAAATGAAGAATAGAGGGAGCAGAATGAGACTTAAAAAGACCCTATTTGGTAACTATCGTGCCAAGGAAGTTGAAGAATACATTGAATCGTTAGAAGAAGGATTTGATAGTGAAATTCGTAAAAAGAATGAGAAAATTGAATCTTTACGTAAAAAAATTGATGCTTTAAAGAACCAAGAAAGAGAAATCGGTGAAGCCGTCGTTTATGCTAAATCGCTGATTATTGAAGCACATGAAAAGGCAGAAAAAGAGGCTCAAGAGGTTCTAGAAAAAGCTCAGAAAGACTTCTTACAAGTAAGATCGTCTATCCTTGAAGAGATCGATGAATTGACGAAAAAACGTCTTGAAACGGAACAGCTCTATAAGGCACAAAAGGAAAAAATCAAAGAGCTTCTTAGTCAAATTGGTCAGATTCTAGACGAAGAAACTTTAGAGGGTCAAATTGACATCGCAAGTCTAATCGAGGAAGCTTCGGAAGACGACGAATTTGCAAGCATATTTGATACTCCTTTAGAGGAAGATGAAGCTACGCGTTTGTTTGATACACCTTTAGAAGAAGACGAGGCTCCAAATGAGCAAGTTGAAGCTGAAAGTCTATTCGATGAAGCTTCTCTTGAAACGCATGAAGAAGAAGTAAATGAATCAGATGTTTTTGGTGAGGAAGAAGTCCCAGTAGAAATCTCTGCTCCACAAAAAGAAGTTGTCAATATTGAGCAAACATTTGCTAAGACAGGTACAGATAGCTCTGTTCCCGTTACTTACTTCACTTCTCCTGTCAAAAAGTCTAAAGACGAAGATAAAGAAAAAGAGAAAAAGAAGAAAGGAAAAATCATCAAACGCCTTTCAAGAATTAAAAAAGATAATCTTTTGTAAGAGGAACATGGTTTATGACAATTTATAACATCAACCTAGGAATTGGTTGGGCAAGCAGCGGGGTTGAGTACGCACAAATTTATCGTGCAAAATTGCTTCGCAGTGTGGGCTTAGAGGCAAAATTCATCTTTATGGATTTTATTTCAGCCGATAATATTGAACATTTGACGAAGAATATCGGCTTTGAAGACTCTGAGGTCATCTGGCTCTATCAATATTTTACAGATGTTAAGATTGCTCCAACAACCTACACTCTAGCACAAGTCTTAGCTAGTTTTGATAGAGAACCTCTAGAAATCGTCCGTAATCCTGAGAACAAGACCTTTCGGATCTTGTTTGGAGATAATGATTTCGTAACGTGCTATTCATGCGATATGGATAATGAACTGATTGAGCGGGCAGAGATTGTTTCGCGTGGCTGTCTCATTCAGAAAGAATATTATACTTATACTAAAAACTTTATTGAGTATTATAGTCCTGTAGATGGTCGGGCTCGTCTCTATCAACGGACTTGGCTCAATGAAGACGGTAGTGTGGCTTACGAAGAGATTATCGATGAGGTAGACGGTAAGCAAGAAACGCAAGTTTATCGTTTTCCAGATCAGGTCTTCTACTCCAAGCAGGAGTTTGTTGCTCATTTCATGAGAAGCTTGAAGTTGACAGACAAGGATTTACTGATTCTAGACCGAGAGACAGATATTGGCCAGCCAATCTTCGCCAATAAGGGGGCTGCTAAACTAGCTGTCATCGTTCACGCAGACCACTTCAGTGAAAATCCCGCAGAAAAAGAGTATATCTTGTGGAATAATTACTACGAGTATCAATTTGAGTATGCGGAAGAAGTGGACTACATCATCAACTCGACGGATGCTCAAACAGAGCTGCTGAAGGAGCAGTTTGCTCAATATACCGACATCAAGCCGAAGAATATTTTAACTATTCCTGTGGGTAGCTTGGATCAACTGCGTCGACCAGAAGGTCAGCGGAAACCTTTTGGTTTGATGACAGCTTCTCGTTTAGCCAGTGAAAAGCATATTGATTGGCTGATTCACTCTGTAGTGAAGGCGCATGAGCAATTACCGGAAATCACCTTTGATATCTACGGTACAGGTGGTGAGGAAGCTATGCTACGGAAGTTGATTGCGGATCTGCAGGCAGAAGAGTATATTCGACTGATGGGGCATCATCATATGGCGGATATTTACAAAAATTATTCCGCTTATCTAGCAGCATCTACAAGTGAAGGTTTTGGTCTGACTCTGTTGGAAGCAGTAGGTTCTGGCCTGCCCATCATTGGCTTTGATGTTCGTTATGGCAATCCGACCTTTATCCGCGATGGAGAAAATGGCTACCTGATTCCCAAGGCTCGTCCAGATGATCTAGATGCCATGACGACAGAGTATGCGGAAAAGATTGTTCAGCTATTAACTCAACATTCTCAAGAAGATTTGTCCCGTGTATCCTATGAGATAGCTGAGCCTTACCTTGATGAGCATATTGCCCAGCGCTGGTCTGATCTGGTTCAATCTGCTCAGACCAACTAAGTAGGATTCAGAAAGAAAGGCATAACCACTATGATTTGTTTGTTTGACCGCTATGATCAAGCAAGTTTTGATTTGTTACGTTCATTAAAAGCAACAGGACTTGATTGTCCTGTTGTTGTTGTACAAGACGATGGCTATCTTTCACCAGATGTCGAGTCTCCTTACAGTTATTTTACAGGAGATTTGGACACACCAGAGGGCCGTCCAATTTATTTTAATCTTGTCCCCAAACCGCACCTATGGGAGATTCGCTCTAGCAATGTAAATGGGGAAATCTTGGATATGGGCAAGAAGCGTGCGAATATTTTTTATCGCCAACCAACGCATGAAAGACGTGTGCGGGCTGTCGAATGGTTGGATACAGAGGGGCAGGTTCGAGCAGCAGATATCTACAATCGTAAAGGACGGCTTTTTGCACAAATAACCTACGACCAGACACAACGTCCGACCCATACTCGTTATTTTGACCAGAGCAATGTCGTGGTGATTATGGAAAATCATCTGACTGGTGATATCATCCTGACACTGGAGGGCAAGCGTCATATCTTTAAATCCAAACAAGAATTTGTCATCTTTTATTTGCAATATCGTGGGTATGATACAGATCGTATTATTTATAATTCTCTAGCAACCCCCTTCTTGGTGGCCTACGCTCTTCGTCCTAAAAATGGTCGTGCAGAAGATGTCCTTTTCTGGCAAGAGCCTATCGGAGAAGCCTTACCTGGTAATATGAAAGTAGCTATGAAAATGCCTCATCGCAATATCCGCATCGCTGTTCAGGACAGACAGGTATATGAGAAAATTCAAAGCTTGGTAACACCAGAAGAAAAAGTCTATTTCCACAATATTGGTTATATTTATGATTACCAGCGTCTTAATAATATGAATCCAGAAGCCTTGATTTTGACCAATAGTGATCAGCTTGAGCAAATAGAGCAGCTCTTGAATCAGCTGCCAAATGTACATTTCCATATAGGAGCCATCACAGAAATGTCTGGCCATTTGATGGGGCTCAATCGTTATCCGAATGTTTCGCTTTATCCAAATATTCGTCCGGCCAAGGTTGCAGAGCTTTTTGAGAGATGTGACTTGTATTTAGATATCAATATCAGCGATGAAATCCTCAATGCTTGTCGCACAGCTTTTGAGAACAACATGTTGATTCTCAGCTTCACAAATACTTGCCATAGCCGTCGATTTATTGCGGATGATCACATTTACGCGCCAGAAAATGTTTCAACCATGGTGGATAAGATTCAAGCTGTCCTTGCTTACTCATCAGAGATGGAAGCAGCACTTGCTAGACAGAAACAGGCTGCTAATCAAGCTAGTTTGGAGCAATATAAGACCATTCTTTAACCAGATACATGAGAACTTGCTTTCGATGAAGGCAAGTTCCTTTATGCAGATTTAGTAAGGGAGGACAATCATGCAAGAGAAGCAAAAGGGAATTCTGCAGGAGCATATCAACGAGCAACTAGATAATCGTAGAAAACCGTTGAAAAGAGAGAAGCAAGAGTTTAGTATGATTGCAGTTCTAGGTGGTATTCTTTTTCTTATCACCCTTTTAGTCACAATCATCATGCAGTTGGGACACTTTTTCTAGGATTTTTTCTGGATGAAGGAGGTCTCTGGAAAAGATGAACCTTGACGAGCAAATCGTCAAGGTTTTTTTGCCTCTATCTAATTGAACTAGTGCGAAAGGGGGGAGTAGGGGTTCAAAAGATAATAAAACGCTTTCAATAATTTGAAACTTAAAAGCGGATTTTCTGAAAAAATTAGCTATTTTCATTTGTTATTTCACATATAATTACTTGAAAAGGGGAATCCGTTTTGGTAAAATAATAGATGGTATATACTAGATAAAAGCAACTGGTGTATACCAGTTGAAATCTGCTTTTTCTGAGTCAAAGGGATAAAAACTGAAACTGACTGCAACTTTTATTAACTCTGGTTTTGGGAGGCAGCGCAATCTACACTTTGTTAATGGTCATGAGATTAACAAAGGGTCGCAATTGGATAAAAGAAAGGAATCGAATGTTTCGAAGTAAAAAATTTAACAAAGATTTCGAGATCGTAGATGAGAAAAAGCGTTATAAGCTTTACAAGTCGGGCAAAAACTGGGTAAAAGCCTCGAACTCTCAATTGGATCTCTTCCGTATCGGTGGGATGGGCGAAGTTGTCTCTAGTACCCTGTCAGACACTGAAGAACTTGATCACGCACACCTTAGTTTTAACACGCTAGCGGGTATAGGGGGAATCCTGGCCGCGGGGGCTGCAGGATTTGTGATGACTCAAGAGCAAACTGTTTATGCGGATGAAACATCTGAGTATACAGAAAAGGATAAAACAGTCATCGCAGCTGAACCGAAAGTAGCTGAAACAACTGAAACAAGTGCCAACTCAATCATCGCTCAAGCGCAAGCGGAAGTAAAGAAAGCTCAAGCAGAACAAGCATCTGCAACAGCTTCTGTATCAGTCAGTCAATCTGTTGAGGATCAAGCGAGTGCGAGTCAGTCAGTTTCAGTCAGTCAATCTGCCTCAGCAAGTCAGTCAGCTTCAGTCAGTCAATCTACCTCAGCAAGTCAATCAGCATCAGCTCCTACATCAGTCTCAGCAAGTGCAAAAGCATCTGCATCAGTAAGCTCTACACCATCAGAGTCAGCAAGCGCTCAAGCACCTGCCTCTGTAGTTGAGAGTACATCAGTTGTTAGCGGACCATCAGCTCAGGCTTCTGTGTCTACCTCAGCTTCTGCATCGCTCAACCTTAAGGTCAATCCTGCGGTAAGTCTTGTATCAGGTAGTGCTAACCAAAGTTTGGCAAGTGCAGCTCTTAGCACAAGCCAAGCAGCAACAACAAGCAACAACATCGCAGCTGGTATTGTAGCAGACAAGAACCAAGCTCAAGGTAAGGATACAACCAAGCAAGCTGAGAAAAACCAAAAGGTTGACAATACTGTAGCGACTGCACCAAAGACAGGGTATTCTGGATTCAGAGCAAATCCGATCGATACTGGATCAAAAGAACCTTTCTTTCTAAATACCGATCCATATAGCATCAACTCTCCAGAAACAAGTGGTCGTTTAAATAGACAACGGGTCTTTCTGGGACGAGCAGGTGTTCCTTTCTCGGTAACATATTACATGCATAAGTCTCAATTTGATGCGGACGAATATCCTTACGGTTCATATAAGGATAGTGAGTCTGCAGGACTTTCTCCAA
This sequence comes from Streptococcus cristatus, assembly GCF_001588905.1. GTDB lineage: Bacteria > Bacillota > Bacilli > Lactobacillales > Streptococcaceae > Streptococcus > Streptococcus cristatus_N. Next base: position 44,201 of record NZ_LAWH01000015.1, read on the forward strand.
GAACAACTCTAGAGACTCGAAACTGGCAAGAAGCACAAGAGAAATATAATATTACCTCGGAAACAGGTCGTGTGGAAGTGGCTCCTGGACGTTATATTCCATATGTAACTTTTAAGAGTGATAATCCAAAACCACTTAGAAGTAGTGTCAATCTGGATGTGACCTTTGATGGACGTAGCTTTCCTCAAACCAGCGTATTCATGAACTTCACTACTTCTCAGTTTAAGGGACCTGCTGTAACGTATGATGCCGAAGGGAAAAAAGAAGCACTGGCTCCTCTTGCAAAATATAAAGTAGGAGATACAGTCAATGAAACCTACTATTTCCATAATGATAAACAGTATAGATATGAGCAAGATGCTAGAAATGCTATTACTTTGTACGCTGGTAATGGTGGTTGGACCAGAAATATGGGCTTGAGATTTGTTCAAGGAGTGGAAAGACGTGCTGATTTTACCTATGTTCCTAAAGTCACTGTTACGGGGACTGTTAAAACTGAAAATCCTAATTATCTTATCAGACATAATGATGGAGTGGGAGGTAAGGATGCTGAATTCTTTACCTATCTAGGCCGTCCAGAAGAAGTTGTAACTGAGGCTGCGCAGGAGTCAATTATCAACAAGAGCAAAGACTCACTAATTCCTTCCCCTGAACCACTAGTTCCTGAGGTTGAAGTCGGTAAACGAGTTAATGAAACTTTATATGTTCATGATGGTAATAACAAAGGAGATAAGTCTGTTGGTTCTTGGCAAAGTTCTTACCTTGCGGATCAAGCGGTTGAACTGATTCATGGTAAGAAAGAACTAGAAGCTCTTGGATTAACAGTTACTACTAAAAGCAATGAACCAGGGGCTGGTAAAACTGGTTATATCCCATCTATCCAAATTTCTGGAACGCCTACTAAAACAGGAACTGTAACACTTAAATATAAGATCACTGACGAAGCGGGACAGCTTAACTTTAAGGACATTCAAGTAAATGTTAAAGAAAGCGGATCCCTTAGCCAATCAGTTTCAGCTTCTGTATCTGCAAGTCAAAGTGCTTCAGCATCTATCTCAGCAAGCATCAGTGCAAGCCAATCAGCATCAAGCTCAGTAAATGCTAGCCAAAGTGCTTCAGCAAGCCAATCAGCCAGCGCATCCGTATCAGCTAGTCAAAGTGCTTCAACATCAGTAAGCGCGAGCCACTCTGCGTCAATTAGTACGAGCCAAAGCGCTTCAGCATCTATCTCAGTAAGCATCAGTGCTAGCCAATCAGCATCAAGCTCAGCAAGTACAAGCCAAAGTGCTTCAGCAAGTGCAAGCGTAAGTGCATCAGTAAGCGCAAGTCAATCGGCTTCAGCATCAGTAAGTGCAAGTCACTCAGCATCTGTATCAGCAAGCCAATCAGCCAGCGCATCAGTAAGCTCAAGCCAATCAGCTTCAGCTTCTGTATCAGCTAGTCAAAGTGCTTCAACATCAGTAAGCGCGAGCCAGTCTGCGTCAATTAGTGCGAGCCAAAGCACTTCAGCGTCAGTATCTGCAAGTCAATCAGCTTCAGCATCTGTATCAGCTAGCCAAAGCGCGTCAGCATCAGTAAGCTCAAGTCAATCAGCTTCAGCGTCTGTATCTGCAAGTCAAAGTACTTCAGCAT
>NZ_LAWH01000016.1:0-125463 GCF_001588905.1 Streptococcus cristatus
AGCGTAGTAGAGCCCACTCAACCACTGCGTCTTGCTCGACAATCCAAAGACAATTGAGAGGCTAGGACTTTTGTCCCAGCCTCTTTGTTTTTACAACTTCTTCTTGAGCTCGGCCACTGCTGCCATGACTTCCAGGGGAGTCATATTGTAGATGTCCAAGTCTCGTAGTTCAGTCAGGACTGGATTTTCCGTTTCTTCTACAAAAAGCGACATCTGCTCCGCCACTTGTGACTGCTTCGGTCTGGATGCAGCAGGAAGCTCTGAGCCTAGTCCTGTATCCTGACTCTCCAAATGACTCAAAATGCTATCTGCCCGCTCCAGCAATTTCTCAGGAAGCCCAGCAATCTTCGCCACATGGATTCCGTAGGACTTGTCAGCCGGACCCGGCTCAATCTTATGCAGGAAAGTCACTTGTCCGGACTTTTCCAAGGTTGCCACATGGACATTTTCCAAATGCTCCAAGCTATCCTCCAAGGCTGTCAGCTCATGATAGTGGGTAGCAAAGAGGGTCTTGGCCCCAGTATAATGATGAATATGCTCGATAATAGCCTGAGCCAGCGCCATCCCATCATAAGTCGCCGTCCCACGGCCCAGCTCATCAAAAAGAATGAGCGAACGCTCGCTGGCCTGCCGAATGGCCCGATTGGTCTCCATCATCTCCACCATAAAAGTGGACTGACCCGACACCAAATCATCCGCTGCACCGATACGAGTGAAAATCGCATCGAATAGCGGCAAACTGGCAGACTGAGCAGGCACATAAGAGCCCATCTGTGCCATAATGACGATGATAGCGAGCTGGCGCATATAAGTTGATTTCCCGCTCATATTCGGCCCGGTAATCAGCTGAATGTCCGTTTCCTGGTCCAGCAGAATACTATTTGGAATGTAGCTTTGGGCACCCATGACCTTTTCCACAACAGCATGCCGACCTTTTTCAATCTGCAGACGGCGCTCCGCAGTAAAGACTGGGCGCACCAAATGCTGCTGCTCTGCCACCGCGGCAAAGCTCTGCAGGACATCTACAGCTGCCAGCGTTTGTGCCAAGGCCTGCAAGCGCTGGATATATTTGCCAACTTCCTCGCGAATTCGCATGAAAATTTCGTATTCCAAATTAGCAGATTTTTCACGCGCTTCCAACATCTCTCCCTCAATCCGGGCCAGTTCCTCCGTTCCGAAACGCTCAGAATTTTTCAGGGTCGCCTTGCGGAAGAAATGACTGGGAACATGAGCCAGCTGGGAATTGGTCACATGGAAATAGTAACCATCTTTTTTGTTATAATCAATCTTCAGATTGCTGATGCCACTGTTGGCACGCTCTTTAACTTCCAGCTCTGCAATCCATCCGGTCCCCTCCCTCAGCACAAGCCGATACTGATCCAAGGTCTCATCAAAACCAGTCCGAATAATATTGCCCTCGGTGATGATATGAGGTGCATCCGGCGAAATAGCTGAGCTAATCAAGCCTGCCAACTCTGGAATAGGATCCAAACCCTCAATCAAACGAGCTAGATGCGGGCTGCCGATTCCTTGCAAGATAGCCTTAATCTGAGGCACATTGCCCAATGTTGCTGCCAGCTGCAGCAGATCCTTGGGATTGGTCTTGCCAAAAGACACCCGACTAGCCAGCCGCTCGATATCATAGACCCCCTTGAGGCTCTCCGTCAAATCACTCCGCTCAAAGAAATGATCCAGAAAAACCTCAACGACATTCTGTCGCTGGCTAATTCGCGCTTCATCAATCAGCGGACGCTGGATCCAAGAGCGCAGCATGCGGCCGCCCATGGCCGTCTTAGTCTCGTCCATCAGCCAATAAAGACTGCCGTGCTTCTTGCCCGAGCGAGCATTTTCTGTCAAATCCAGACTCGCCTTGGTGGCATAGTCCATTTGCAGGAAGTCCTTGATTTCATAATGCTGAGCCTTCTTCAAATGGCTGAGCTCCCTCATCTGGGTCCGGTGCACATACTCCAGCAGTTTCCCTGCTGCCTGACGCTCCATAGGAGACAGCTCCTCGCCCAGCAGCTGAACATCCTCCAAAACCTTCTCCACATAGGACAGTAAAAGGTTCATCTGTCCAGCCAAAACCTGCTCCTCAGCTTCTGGCAAGGCATAGCCCAGCACCACTTCCCTAGCTTTCAAATTGCGGATTTCCCCGCAGACCAAGACAAAGTCCTCTAAACTAGTCACCTGAAACTCACCGGTCACCAAGTCCATATAAGCCAGACCATAGAGCCCCTCTGAGTAATCCAAAGCCACCAGAAAGTTATTCGCAGAGTCTGGCTTACTGGAGTCCACCATTGTCCCCGGTGTGATAACCTGAACCACTTCCCGCTTGACAACGCCCTTGGCTTCCTTGGGATCTTCCATCTGCTCCGCAATCGCTACCTTATAGCCTGATTCGACTAAAACATCAATATACTGCTGAGCCGAATGATAGGGAACTCCGGCCATGGGAATGGGATTTTCAGCATTTTTATTGCGACTGGTGAGAGAAATTTCTAAAATCTGCGCGGCATTGACCGCATCGTCATAAAACAACTCATAGAAATCTCCCATCCGAAAGAGCAAGAAAGCATCTGGATAATCCTTTTTGATATCCAAATACTGCTGCATACCTGGCGATAACTTTTCTACTGCCATCTCTATCCTTTCTAAAAACAAACGAGGTCAGGACTTCCGTCTCAAACCTCTCCGTCAATTCTAAGCTTTTGGCTATTCCATACCTTCTTTGACACTCGTCTCGATTTCTCTAGCCGCTTCCTGATCCCGGCAAATCACGAGCAAGGTATTGGCCCCTGCAACGGTTCCTAAAATCCGACTATCCAGCGAACCATCTACCACATTTGCTAAGACCGTCGCTTCGCCCAGTCCTGTACGGAAAACCAGCGTAAACTCCGCTCTAGAAACAGCTTGAACATGACTGGCCAGAAATCCAGCTAGGTCCAACTCCTCTGCTTCATGAGCCAGCACATAGTAAACTTGTCCGTCTTTCTTCAGCTTGGTCAAGCCAATCTCTCTTAAATCCCGCGAGAGGGTTGTTTGGGTTACAAATATCCCCTCATCTTCCAGTCTTTTTTGAATATCCTTTTGTGTTCCTAATTTTTCTTCCTTGATCATCCATTTAATAAGCTGATGACGCTCGTTTTTTCTCATACTCGACCTCATTGACTGAATATTTATACTCTCAATTATATCAAAAAATCTATCTTATACCAAAAAAATTGAAGATTCCTCATAAAATATGATAGAATAGTAACAAAAGACCCAAAGGAGCAAATATGGATAATAAACAATTAATCGCTAGCGAGTTGGCCAAAGTTATTGACAGCTTGGACCAAAGCGCTATCTCTAACCTACTAGAGCAACCGAAAAGTTCCGATCTTGGAGACATTGCCTTCCCAGCTTTCTCACTTGCAAAAGTAGAACGCAAGGCTCCTCAAGCTATCGCTGCAGATATTGCTGAAAAGATCGACCCAAGTCACTTTGAGAAAGTTGTCGCAACTGGACCTTATGTCAACTTCTTCCTCAACAAAGCTAAAATCTCTGATCAAGTCATCAAAGAAGTCATCAAGGAAGGCGCTGACTATGGTCAACAGAACGAAGGTCAGGGCGGAAATATCACAATTGACCTTTCCAGTCCTAACATTGCAAAACCTTTCTCTGTCGGACACTTGCGTTCAACCGTTATTGGAGATGCCTTGTCCAATATCTTCCGCAAGATGGGCTACAATACCATCAAGATCAACCACTTAGGTGACTGGGGCAAACAATTCGGTCTCCTCATGGTTGCTTACAAGAAATGGGGCAACAAGGAAGCCGTTGAAGCCAACCCAATCGATGAACTCTTGCAACTTTACGTCCGCATCAATGCTGAAATCGAAAACGATCCAGCCTTGGATGAAGAAGGTCGCCTCTGGTTCAAGAAACTGGAAGATGGCGATCCAGAAGCAACAGAACTCTGGCAATGGTTCCGTGACGAAAGTCTCGTTGAATTTAACCGTATCTATGAATTGCTCGGCGTTGAATTTGATAGCTTAAATGGCGAAGCCTTCTACAATGATAAGATGGACGAAGCCGTTAAAATTTTGGAAGACAAGGGTCTCCTGAAAGAATCAAAAGGCGCTAGCATTGTGGACTTGGACGATGTCAACTTGCCACCAGCTATGATTAAAAAATCAGACGGTGCTACGCTTTACATCACCCGTGATATTGCCACCGCTATGTACCGTGCGCGCACTTACAACTTCGTCAAGAACGTTTACGTTGTTGGTCAAGAGCAATCCAACCACTTCCGTCAACTCAAGGCCGTCCTTAAGAAGATGGGATTTGACTGGAGCGATGACATGATCCACGTGGACTTTGGTCTGGTTACAAAGAATCGCCAAAAACTTTCAACACGTAAAGGAAACATCATCCTTCTGGAACCAACTCTGCAAGAAGCAATCAGCCGTGCCAAAGCTCAAATTGAAGAGAAAAATCCAAATCTGGAAAACAAAGAAGCTGTTGCCCATGCAGTTGGTGTCGGTGCCGTTAAATTCTACGACCTTAAGACTGACCGCCGCAATGGTTACGACTTTGATTTGGAAGCAATGGTTTCCTTTGAAGGTGAAACTGGACCGTATGTGCAATATGCCTATGCACGTATCCAGTCTATCCTACGCAAAGCAGACTTCAAGCCAAGTCTTGACGCTAACTACAATCTCAACGATGCTGAAAGCTGGGAAATTATCAAACTGCTCCAAGACTTTGCTCGCGTAGTCAAACGTGCAGCTGATAACTTTGAGCCATCTCTGATTGCCAAATACGCGATCAGCCTAGCTCAAGCCTTCAATAAATACTATGCTCACACTCGCATCTTGGATGAATCTCCGGAACGCGACAGCCGTCTAGCCCTCAGCTACACTACTGCTGTTGTGCTGAAGGAAGCTCTCCGCATGCTTGGTGTAGAAGCACCAGAAAAAATGTAACCCTACACAAATCTTCCAGTTTTGGGAGGTTTTCTTAGGAAGAGATATTTTATGAATGAAACTGCTTATATTTTAGTTGCCCTTAGCTTGGTCATTCTCTTTTTGTACAACAAAAGAGAAAAAGTAAAGTTGCAGATTTTGCTGCAGCAGGAACTCCTAAAAAGTGATCATTTTCGACAAGAACTCCAAGAAAAAATGGCCACTAGCGAAAACCAAAATGACCTTATTGCTTACGTTAACAAGAACTACCGTTTAGGAATTTTATATTCAAAAGAGCTGGTCGAAACGATCGCCGGCGAGCATGCAAGTCAAGAATAGAAACAAAAGCCGTTCGATCAAAAATATTGATCGAACGGCTTTTTATTTATGCTTTTATTTCGTACAATTCCTCGATAATGCTAGCTACTTTTTTAATATCGCCTAACATGCCACGCATTTCAAAATCAGCTAAAACGGGGAAACCAAAACGTTGGCTGTATTGCTTAGCAGTCAGGCAATACTGGTTGTTAAAGTTACGATTGCCACTTCCGATAACTCCCAAACACTTGCTAGCATTCTGTCCATAAGCTATAAAATCGGACACATCCGTCGTAAGAATCTCAACATCACCATTATCCACACCATTGCCACCTTCCAGATAGGTCGGTAGAAAGGTAATGAAAGGATTGGTCATTTCAAAGAACGGACGTCCCTCTTTCACTAAGTCTTTGATGTGGATTTTCTCAATCTCTAGACTCGGATGCTGCTCTAACAAATAGTCGCTCAAACGTCGGACAAAACTCTCTGTATTGCCACTCAAGCTAATATAAACTAAGGAAACTTTCATGTTTATTTGCTCCATTCCAAAAAAACAACATTTATCTGCCCATCTAGATTGTAGCAGGTAAATGTTATTTGCCAAATCTTAATCTTCTTCAGCCGCTTCTACACTCTCGGCTTCCTTTTGCTGCTTGATCAGCTTAAAGATAACGATGGAAAGGAAGATAAGACTAATAACAACAGAGAAGCCAATAGTAAAATTCAGGCCCAACATCTGAGATGAGAGTAAGGTCGGATCTGAAAAAGAAGACGTTGCAATCCCTTTTGCTACCACATAACCATACGCTGTTCCAATCAGGCCAATAAGAACGTTCGCGATGTAAATAAGATTTGCTTTGAAAATATCTTTCCTAAAAACGAAGAACCAAGCTGCAATCAAAAGAAGCAAGCCAACATAAAAGAAAATATTATTTATTAGCGAACCTGACAGTTCAGCGCTCTTGCTAAAGTAAGTTGCATACTGAGATTTTGCTGGCTCATTGATCCCCTTTAGTAAGGTTTCCACGGCATCATTTGAAGAGGAGAACTTCGAAATAAGCTCCCACAAAGTGCCTACTGTTTCTAATCCCAGTAAGACATAGAGATAAATTGGTTTCTTTTTCATAATAACCTCCTGTAAAGAAATACTTTTTCTTATTATACACCCAAAAGAAAAGACTGACAAGAGACAAGATCTGCTACGATTTTAAAAGCTCTATCTACTAGAAAAGCTTATCCTTCAAGGCTATTCACTCTAGTCTTCTAACACGAAAAAAGCCAAGACAGTCCTGCCTAGGCTTTTTCACTTATTTTAAATAACTAGTTCTCCAAATGCCATACTTCGTCATTGTATTGTTGGATTGTACGGTCTGCTGAGAAGAAGCCAGCTTTGGCAATGTTAACGATCACTTTATCCAACCATGCATCGCGGTCTTCGTAGTCAGCAAGCATTTGCTCTTTCACCTTGATGTAGTCTTCCAAGTCAAGAAGCGTCATGAACCAGTCTTTGTTGATCAATTCATTGTAAAGACGTTCCAAGCGTTCTTTCTTACCTACTGCAAGAACAGCATCGCTGATGATAAAGTCAACCAACGGTTTGATAGCTGGACGAGCGTAAAATTCGCTTGATTTGTAGGCTGCTTTTGCGTAAAGGTCGATAACTGTTTCTGAATCTTCACCGAAGATGTAGATGTTGTCTTTGCCAACCAACTCAGCGATTTCCACGTTAGCACCGTCCATAGTACCAAGTGTCAAAGCGCCGTTGAGCATGAATTTCATGTTACCAGTACCTGAAGCTTCTTTAGAAGCAAGTGAGATTTGCTCAGAAATATCACCAGCTGCAATCAAGAAGCTTGATGCTGTAACGTTATAGTTCTCAACCATAACCACTTGCAAGTGTGGTGCCACTGCTGGATCATTCGCGATGATTTCTGACAAGCAAAGGATCAAGTGAATGATGTCTTGGGCAATTGTATAAGCAGGAGCTGCCTTACCACCAAAGAAGACAGTGATTGGGCGAGCAGGAATGTTACCAGCCTTGATGCCCAAATATTTGTGGATCACATATAAAGCGTTCATTTGTTGGCGTTTGTACTCGTGTAGACGCTTGATTTGGATATCAAAGATAGAATCTGGATTGATTTCTACACCTTGAGCTTCCTTCAAGTGACGAGCCAATTTACGCTTGTTGTGAGCCTTAATGCCTTCCAGCTTTTCTTTCACTTCTTGCTTGCCAGCAAAGTCAAGTAGACCTTCCAACTTAGCAGCATCATGGTGCCAGTCGCGACCAAGAAGTTCATCTAAGTAGCTAGACAAACGTGGGTTAGCGTGCATGAGCCAACGACGGAATGTGATACCGTTTGTCTTGTTGTTGAATTTCTCTGGATAAATATCGTAGAATGCTTTCAACTCAGAGTTCTTCAAGATTTCAGTGTGGAGTGCTGCAACCCCGTTAACGCTATATCCATAGTGGATATCCATGTGTGCCATGTGAACACGGCCGCTCTCATCGATGATTTGAACAGCTGGATCCTTGTATTCTGCTTTGACACGACGATCCAATTCTTTGATGATTGGTACCAAGTGAGGAACCACTTCTTGCAAGAATTCAAGAGGCCATTTTTCAAGGGCTTCAGCAAGGATAGTGTGGTTTGTGTAGGCAGTCATGCTACGTACGATTGAGATCGCTTCATCAAGCTCGATACCACGCGCAGTCAAAAGACGGATCAACTCAGGAATAACCAGTGATGGGTGAGTGTCGTTGATTTGTACAACTGCATAGTCTGCAAGGTCATGCAAGTTGCTTCCTTTTTCGATCGCTTCATCGATGATCAATTGTGCACCGTTTGAAACCATGAAGTATTGTTGGAAGATACGGAGCAATTCACCTTGCTTGTCGCTATCATCAGGATAAAGGAAAAGAGTCAAGTTGTGAGCGATATCTGTCTTGTCAAATTCGATTCCCTCTTTGATGATGGAAGAATCAACTGAATCCAAGTCAAACAAGCGCAAACGGTTTTTAGTAGCTGTCTTGTAACCAGGCACATCAATATCGTAAAGAGTTGATGTCAAGGTAAAGTGTGCAAATGGCACTTGGTAGCTACGACTTGAGCGAACCAACCAGTTTTGCTCAGTCAACCAGAAGTTTGGAATAGTTGTTTGCTCATTGTTTTTAAGGACTTGTTGGAAAAGACCGAAGTGGTAGTTAAGGCCCACACCGTCACCGTTCAATCCAAGTGTTGCGATAGAGTCCAAGAAGCAGGCTGCCAAACGGCCCAAACCACCATTACCAAGAGATGGTTCCAATTCTACTTCTTCGACTTCGATCAAGTCTTTACCAGCAGCGGCAAGTTCTTTTTTTACATCGTCGTAAAGGCCAAGGTTAATCAAGTTGTTTGACAAGAGTTTACCAATCAGAAACTCAGCAGAGATGTAGTAGAGTTTCTTTTTACCAGTATTAACTGGCTTTTGAGCGCTTGCTAATTTTGTGTAGTTCAAGAGAGCCAAATAAAGCTCTTCATTGCTACAATCAGCAATTTGCTTTTGATAAGTTTTTTGGATATATGTTTGTAAGTTTGACATGATTTCTCCTAGTATTAGAAAGTATTGAAATTTATTGTCTTATGAAAGTAAGTCCGTATTCAGACGACGATAGACCTTAGTCAAATGATAAAGCTGACCTTCTACAATAGGGTTTAGCTCTTCAGCTGTCATCCGCCATGCCCAGTTACCACCAATTGTAGAAGGCAGGTTCATGCGGGCAGAGCCATCTAGCTCTAGCAAATCTTGCATCGTCGCGATAGCCATGTAGCTAACGGAAGCAAAGATTGTACGAAGCATTGCATGTGGCACCGTTTCGTATTCTTTGCGGTTAGTGTACTGAGCCATGTATTCACGGGTTGGATCATCGATCTCATCCTTATACCAGCCCAATACAGTATTATTGTCGTGAGTACCAGTGTACATCACAGAGTTATGTGGCGCCAAGTGTGGGCTATCAATGCTTTCATCATCTGGATTGAAAGCGAATTGCAGAATCTTCATACCTGGGAAGCCAGTTCGCTCACGCAATTCAATGACTTCATCCGTCATGAATCCAAGGTCTTCTGCAATGATGTTTAAATCACCTAAAGCTTCTTTCACTGCGGCAAACAGCTTATAACCTGGACCTTTGACCCAGTGACCAGTAGCTGCTGTGTCAGACTCAGCTGGCACTTCCCAATAAGACTCAAAGCCACGGAAGTGGTCAATCCGAACAATGTCGTAAATCTTGAAGCTTTCGCGCAGGCGCTCAATCCACCAAGCATAGCCATCTTTATCCATGGCATCCCAATTATAAATTGGGTTACCCCATAATTGGCCAGTCTCTGAAAATTCATCTGGTGGGCAGCCAGCAACCTTAACTGGGCGACCTTGCTTATCTGTCTTGAAGAAGTGAGGCTGAGCCCAAACATCTGCGCTGTCAGCAGCTACATAGATTGGCATGTCACCAACGATTTCGATGTGATGGTCATTGGCATATTTCTTGAGTTCCAACCATTGTTTAAAGAAGAGATATTGAGTTACACGGTGGTATTCCAGCTTGTCTGCCAATTTCTCACGATAGCTAGCCAAGCTTTCTGGTTGGCGACGACGAATCGCTTCATCTGGCCATTCTGTCCAAGCTTTCAGATCAAAATGCTCTTTAACAGCCATGTATTCCGCAAAAAGCTCCAACCAAGCTGCATTTTCTGCAACAAAGTGACGGAATTTGTCAAGATCGCCAACTTTAAGGAAACGAGCAACCGCTTTTTCCAAAAGAGGACGACGTGCTTCAAATACTTTTGCATAATCTACAGCTTTTGGATCATCACCAAAATCAACGCCTTTTAGATCTTCTTCTGCCAACAGGCCTTCGTCAATCAAGAAATCCAGATCAATAAAGTGAGTATTCCCTGCAAAGGCTGAGAAAGACTGGTAAGGAGAGTCCCCATAACTAGTCGTTCCCAAAGGCAAGATTTGCCAATAACGTTGCTTCGTTCTAACTAAGAAATCCACAAAATCATAAGCAGACTGACCAAAAGAACCAATCCCGTACTTGCCTGGCAAAGAGGAAATGTGCATCAATACACCACTTTGTCTCGCTTTCATATGTAACACCTCAAAAATTTTTTCATGCTTGTTTCCTACTTTATTTAGCGAAAACGTTTGCGTTGCTTGAATTATAACCTATTTTTTTTTCAAGTGCAAGCTTTTTAAAAAACTTTTTTATTTATTATACCATAGATTTCAATTTTCTTTCCTTATATATCATTTAAATTAACACTCTTTCCTTAAAAATTTTTTAAAATTTTCTTAAAAACGCTTGCAAGCGTTTACCTTTTGTGCTAAAATTATTTTAAGTTCAAGAAAACGTTTGCGCTATGCAAGCGTGTTCTTAGATGGTATTATTTTTTTATTCTTTAGGAGGAATAATCATGAAAAACAAAATGTTGAAGAGCGTTGCTGTTCTCGGTACTGTTGCATTGGCAGGCTTCATCTTGACAGCTTGCGGAAGCAAATCTTCTTCAAGCAAGTCATCTGAATCAGGCGACAAGAACGTTACAGTATACGTTGAAGACCAGTACAAGGCTTACATGGAGAAAGCTGCTGCAGCTTTTGAAAAAGAAACTGGTTCTAAAGTTACTATTAAAACTGGTGACCAAATGGGTGGATTGGACAACCTTTCACTCGACAACCAGTCTGGTAAAGCTCCAGACGTTTTGATGGCTCCATACGACCGCGTAGGAAGCCTCGGTACAGATGGACAATTAAACGAAGTAAAATTAAGCAAAGATAGTAAGACAGATAAAACTACTGAATCTCTTGTAACAACAGAAGGTAAAACATACGGAGCACCTGCTGTTATCGAGACTTTGGTAATGTACTATAACAAAGACCTGATCCAAAAAGCTCCTACAACATTTGCTGAACTTGAAGAGTTGGCTAAAGATAGCAAGTACGCTTTCGAAGGCGAAGATGGCAAAACATCTGCTTTCCTTGCTGACTGGACAAACTTCTACTACGCTTACGGACTTCTAGCTGGTAACGGCGGTTATGTATTCGGTGACAATGGTAAAGATCCTAAAGATATCGGTCTTGCTAATGAAGGTGCAATTAAAGGTATTGAATACGCTAAAACTTGGTATGCAAAATGGCCTAAAGGAATGCAAGATACTGAAGGCGCTGGAAACTTGATCCAGTCTCAATTCCAAAAAGGCAAAACTGCTGCTATCATCGATGGCCCTTGGAAAGCATCTGCTTTAAAAGAAGCTAAAGTAAACTATGGTGTTTCAACTATCCCAACTCTTCCAAACGGAAAAGAATACGCTGCTTTCGGTGGTGGTAAAGCTTGGGTTATCCCAACTGGTGCTAAAAACCCAGAAGTTGCTCAAAAATTCGTTGACTTCTTGACTTCAACTGATCAACAAAAAGCATTTTACGATGCTACTAACGAAGTACCTGCTAACACAGAAGCACGCGAGTATGCAGTAAGCAAGAAAGATGAACTGACAGACGCAGTTGTTAAACAGTTCCAATCAGCTCAACCAATGCCAAACATCTCTGAAATGAGTACTGTTTGGGATCCAGCTAAGAACATGCTCTTCGATGCTGTAAGCGGCAAGAAAGATGCTAAAACTTCAGCTGAAGATGCTGTTAAATTGATCAAAGAAACTATCGATCAAAAATTCGGCAACAAATAAGCAAGTCTAAATAAAGGGGTGGGAATTTTCCCTACCCCTTGTTTGATAGAATGAGGCTTTATTCTATCTTCTAATTAAGAAAAACTCGGATTAGGACTTGTACTTACTGCAATTCCTCAATCTTTCTCGTATCTAAGGAGACTACAATGACAAAAAAAGATCCCAAACAAGCCATGTTGCGCTCCCTCATTCCAGGGTTGGGGCAAATCTATAATGATCAAAAAGCCAAAGGATACATCTTTCTTGGGGTTACGGTTGCATTCTTAGCTTATTTCGTAGCTATTGCCCTACCAGAAATTGAAAATCTCATCACCCTTGGTGAAGTCCGTGGTGACAACTCACTCTTCATGCTGATCCGCGGCGCCTTCCACCTCATCCTCGTGGTATTTTTCCTGATTTTCTATGGATTTAACTTGAAGGATGCTCGGACGGTTGCTAAACAGTGGAACAATGATTATCCTGTTCATACTACCTTGAAGGAAATGTTTGATGGAATCTATGAAAGTGGCTTCCCTTACTTACTCATCATCCCTTCTTATCTGGCCATGACCTTTGCTATCATTTCCCCCGTATTGGTAACGCTCTTGATCGCCTTTACCAACTATGATTTCAAACACTTGCCACCAAATAAACTCTTGGATTGGGTTGGCTTTACCAACTTTGCTAATATTTGGCAATTGAGCACCTTCCGTGCGGCCTTTGGTTCTGTCTTGACTTGGACTATCATCTGGGCGCTGGCAGCCTCTACTTTGCAAATCGTAATCGGTATTTTCACTGCTATTATTGCCAACCAACCATTCATCAAAGGAAAACGCATCTTCGGTGTTATCTTCTTGCTTCCTTGGGCAGTTCCAGCCTTTATCACTATCCTGACTTTCTCAAATATGTTCAACGATAGTATCGGTGCCATCAACACTCAAGTCATCCCGCTTCTCAGCAAGGTTCTTCCCTTCCTAGATGGACAGCTGATTCCGTGGAAGACTGATCCGACTTGGACTAAGATTGCTCTGATTATGATGCAAGGTTGGCTTGGATTCCCTTATATCTATGTCCTGACCCTAGGTATTTTGCAGTCTATTCCAAATGACCTTTACGAAGCAGCCTACATCGACGGAGCCAATGCTTGGCAGAAATTCCGCAACATCACTTTCCCAATGATCTTGGCAGTTGCGGCACCAACTTTGATCAGTCAATACACCTTTAACTTTAATAATTTCTCAATCATCTACCTCTTCAATGCAGGTGGTCCTGGTAGTGTCGGTGGAGGAGCTGGTTCAACCGATATCCTGATCTCTTGGATTTATCGTTTGACCACAGGTACAGCACCGCAATATTCAATGGCGGCGGCCGTTACCCTCATCATCTCCATCATCGTCATCTCTATCTCTATGATTGCCTTCAAAAAACTACACGCATTTGATATGGAGGATGTATAAGATGAATAGTTCTGTTAAATTTAAACGTTTTATCAACCATAGTTTGACCTATCTCTACCTTGTAGTGCTTTCCATTATCATTCTCTACCCGCTCTTGATCACGATCATGTCTGCTTTCAAGACAGGGAATGTCGTGGCCTTCAAGCTAGACACAGACATCAACTTCAGTCTGGAAAACTTCTCTCGTCTCTTTTCAGAGACCCTATATGGCACTTGGTACTTTAACACCATTATCATTGCCGTCTTGACAATGATTGTCCAAACCAGTATAGTGGTACTTGCAGGTTATGCATACAGCCGTTACAATTTCATCGCAAGAAAGCAAAGTTTGGTTTTCTTCTTGATTATCCAAATGGTGCCAACCATTGCAGCTCTGACCGCCTTCTTCGTTATGGCGCTGATGCTCAATGCCCTTAACCAAAGCTGGTTCCTCATCTTCCTTTATGTGGGTGGTGGTATTCCAATGAATGCTTGGTTGATGAAAGGATACTTCGATACCGTTCCTATGTCTCTGGATGAGTCGGCTAAATTAGACGGTGCTGGTCATTTCAGACGTTTCTGGCAGATTGTCCTGCCCCTCGTTCGTCCAATGATTGCTGTGCAAGCTCTCTGGGCCTTCATGGGACCTTTCGGAGACTATATCCTCTCCAGCTTCCTTCTTCGTGAAAAAGAATTTTATACGGTTGCAGTTGGTCTTCGTACCTTCGTCAGCGATGTCAAGAATCAAAAAATTGCCTTCTTTGCTGCCGGTGCGATTCTCACTGCCCTTCCAATCTGTATTCTCTTCTTCTTCCTGCAAAAGAATTTTGTATCTGGTTTAACAAGTGGTGGAGACAAGGGATAATCTTGTCCCACCCTGTTTTTGATTTAAAGACAATTATAGTTATATGGCAGCCAATAAGTTCTTTATTGGCCACCACCTGATTATAATTTTAGAAAGAGGCAGCTATGTTACCTTATCCTTTTAATTATTTTTCGAGCTTGATTGGTTTTAGAAAAACTTTCACCAATCGTCGCATGCTTAGCTGGTTCCAGCTCATCTTTACCAGCATCTTTTTGATTTCTCTGTCTTTGATTCCTGTGGCCATTCAGACAGCGTCTTTGACGAGCTATGCTCTGGATACCTTTGTTGACAAGGCTTTTGACACTTTGGATGAAGACGTGATGCTTGACCTTGACCATCATGCCCAGATAAAAGACCATGTGCTGACCACTGAAAATCCTGAAGGCATTCATCGCAGTGCCGCTGGGACTGTCATTATTGGCCATCATGAGGAACTCAAATTAGGCAAGGAGCTAACGCTTTACTTTGACAAAGACAATCTCAAAATCACTAAAGAAGGAAAAGAACTGGCCAATATCCGCTACCAAGCCATTGACCAGAAGGCTCTAAAAAGTAAAGAAGCCCTGACCAAAGCCATTTCTAAAGACTGGTTCCAACAAAACCGCCTGGTAATCAGCCTCTTTCTAGTCCTCTCCGCAGGTTTCCTCTTTAGCATTAACTTTGCCTTTCTAGCACTCGGTGCTTCCTTCTTGCTCTATCTGACCAAGAAATCACGGCTATTTTCTTTTAAAACCTTTAAAGAATGCTATCATTTTATCCTCAACTGCCTAGGATTACCAACGATTATCGGTCTTATCTGCGGCTTATTTGGGCAAAGCCTGCCTACGATTATCACCGTCCAAAATATCTTGTTTGTTCTTTATTTGGTGATTATTTTCTACAAAACACATTTCCGTGATGAGGATTTCAGAAATTAGGAGGTTATTATGCGCGTTACGATTAAAGAAGTAGCGAAATTAGCAGGTGTGTCTCCCTCAACGGTGACACGCGTCGTACAAAACAAGTCAACCATCAGCGATGAAACTAAAAAACGGGTTCGTGCTGCTATGAAAGAGCTGGACTATCATCCAAATCTCAATGCCAGAAGTCTGGTCAGCCAATCAACCCAAGTCATAGGCCTAGTGCTGCCCGATGATTCGGATCTTTTTTACCAAAACCCGTTCTTCCCAACTGTCTTGCGGGGGATTTCGCGCATCGCGTCTGAACACGACTATGCCATTCAGATTAGCACTGGACAGGACGAAGAGCGTCGTTTAGAAAATATTAAACAAATGATTTTCGGAAAACGCGTTGATGGTTTGATTTTTCTCTATTCTAAGCCAAACGATCCGCTGGTTGACTTTGCGATTAAAAACCAGTTTCCTTTCTTGATTTTAGGAAAAGCAGTGTCACCATTTGTTTCTTTGGTCGATAATGATAATATCAAGGCTGGCTACGATGCAACCAAATATTTCCTAGATCAAGGTTATAAAAAAATTGCCTTTCTAGCTGGGAATAAAGAGCTTGTCGTATCCCAAGACCGCTTTGCCGGCTACAAACAAGCCTTGGAAGAAGCAGGCATCCCTCTCGATGAAAACATCGTCAAGTTTTCTTTCGGTTTCCTCTTGGAAGATAGCAGTTATAAGATTATGGAAAAGATGCCTATTCAGGAAATTGAAGCCTTTGTGACATCGGATAGTATGGTTGCCGAAGGGGCTCTCCACTATCTCAAAGACATTGACTACCGCTTCCCGATTATCACTTTTGACTCTATCAAGCCACGCATCGACGTGGATGCCTATATTAATATCAACACCCTCGAGTTGGGGAGGGAATCTTTCCGGACCTTGCTCCAAATCATTAAAGATAATAAGGATGACAAGCATACCTGCTATCGCCAGGTTATCCCCCACAGCATTCTTACTCGTTAGTTAAGGAGAAATTTCATGGTTTATCGTATTTTCCAAGCCTACTTAGATGATGAAAATAGCATCACTATCGAATTGGAAAAATCCTTTGACGCTTATTCTATCCACTTTACTCTAGAGGACAAGCACAGTTCTAGTCCTTTGACCATCAAAAAAATTGAGAATCAAGAACATCAGATTGTCTACACCCTTTCAGTCAATGACCCGATTGATTTGACCGAATCCTATACAGTCTATGATCAAGACCGCAATCACAGCATCCTCCAGTATCGTCACATTGTCCAAAAGCCAATTTTTGATGAATTATTTAGCTATCAAGAAAGAGATTTGGGAGCTAGCTATAGCCCTCAGGCAACAGATTTCAAACTGTGGGCGCCTATTTCAGAAAAAGTCTTGCTGCATCTGGAAGAGCAGGTCATTCCCCTCCAAAGGCAAGATAGGGGTGTCTGGCATACGCAGGTCCTTGGAGACTTAGAAGGCAAGGCCTACTACTATATCCATAAGGTGAACGGAAAATGGGTAGAAGTACATGACCCCTACGCTCTCTCTTCAGATGCCAACTCTGGTCATAGTTATGTCATTGACCGCAAAAAGATTAGCAGACCTATTCGTCGGGCTGCTAGCCAAGTAAAACCAACAGAAGCCGTTATCTATGAAATGAGCGTGCGTGATTTCTCCATGCAAAAGGAAGCTGGTTTTTCACAACCTGGTAAATTTGCTTCTCTGTCCGAATCTCCAACCGTACACGGCCAGACCTTTGGTCTCAAATACTTGCAAGATTTAGGCATTACACACGTTCAGCTTATGCCAGTCTATGACTTTGGCAGTGTTGACGAAAAACACCCCGAACTCGTTTACAATTGGGGCTATGATCCCGTCCAGTATAATGTTCCTGAAGGCAGCTTCTCAAGCGACCCACACAATCCCTATAGCCGTATCTTTGAACTACAAGACGCGATTGCAGCTTATCACCAGGCTGATATGAGCGTTATCATGGATGTCGTCTACAATCACGTCTATGAGGCAGATGCCTATGCTTTTGAGAAGATTGTGCCAGGCTACTTCTATCGTCTCGATGAACAGGGCCTACGGACAAATGGCACCTTCTGTGGAAATGATGTAGCCAGCGAAAAAGCTATGGTGCGCCATTATATCCAACAATCTGTCCAACAATGGGTTAGCCTCTACGGCTTTGATGGTTTTCGCTTTGACCTGATGGGCATTCTCGATATAACCACAATGAAGCAAATCGCTCAGGAACTAAAAGCCATTCATCCAAACATCTACCTTTACGGAGAAGGTTGGCAGATGCCTACTGGTCTTGATAGTGACCTTCTGGCTCATCAGTTCAACGCTGAACAACTACCTGAGTATGGATTCTTCAGCGATCATTTCCGTGATACGATCAAGCAAACCATCGTCCAAGGTAGCCGACTGGACAAAGAGCATGCAACCAGCTGGCTAGAAAATGTCCTGACAGCCAATGTCGGCCTGACAGGAGAGCAACATTTCCTAGCGCCTCATCAGGCGATCAACTATGTAGAATGCCATGACAACGCAACGGTATTTGATTATTTTGATATTCAAAATCCAAATATCAACCTCCGTCAGCGCCTAGCTAACTCTCGCCTAGCACTGCACATTGTTCTCTTAGCGCAAGGAGTTCCTTTCCTCCACAGCGGGCAGGAATTTTATCGGACCAAGAATCTGATTGACAACACCTACAACCTGCCTGATGATGTCAACAAGCTAGACTGGCTGCGCTCACTTCACTATACCGAAGACATTGAATTTTTGAAGCAACTCATTGCCTTTAGAAAGGTTCATCCGCTTTTGACTCTGACAACTAGCTCTGCTATTCAAAAGGCTTGTCAGGTCAAATGGCTCAGCCCTAGCCTCCTTGAATATAAGATTCAAAAAGATAAACAAGCGCTGACCATTTTGATTAACTTTGGTACTGAAGCAGCGACTTATGAAAATAAAATGAAGCAAAGCATCCACCTTCAGTATCCGCACATTAACGCTAAAAAACCAATCGCCCCGCTAGCAGACTCTTATACCGTTCCTGCTAAGCAAGTCTTGGTTTTGAAATAAAGTAAAAATATAAAAAGGAACAGGTTCATTTTGGATGGGAAAACATCCAGCTGAACTTGTTCCTTTTTTATGTATAAATGGAAGCATTGCGTTTGAGCAAGATCCACTAACAATGCCGATAATCGAGACTACTCTTCTACAAATCTTCCTAAAATATGTACATTGTCAGATACAGAGACAAAGGCTGTCGGATCTGTCTGCTTCATGATATACTTAAATTCGCTAAACTCAGCACGCGTAATGACTGTAATCAGCACCGCCTTTTGCTCGTGATTGTAAGTTCCCTCTGCCCCATTGATAATGGTTGCACCGCGATGGAGTTTGTGGTGAATCTTGTTAATCACTTCTTCAGGATGACTGGTTATAATCATGGCCTGCATCCGCTTTTGCTTGGTAAAGACAGCGTCCGTTACACGGCTGGATACAAAGATGGTAATCATTGAGTAGAGAGCGTATTCCCAACCAAAGGTCAGACCAGCAATCAGCATAATAATGCCATTTACAATCAGGGAGATACTGCCTACATTACGGCCTGTTTTCTTGCGAATGGTCAAGCTAACAATATCTGTCCCTCCACTTGAAATGCTTGACTTGAGGGCAAAGCCGATCCCTGTCCCCATGACAACTCCCCCAAACAAAGCGTTGATAATGGGATTGGTCGTCAATGTCACTTCTGGCACAAAATGGATAAAAAGCGAGCTCATCGAAACAGTGATAAAGGTAAAAACAGTAAACTTATGCCCGATTTGGTACCAAGCCAAAATCATCAGTGGAATATTGATCGCATAAAAAGTAATGGAAACTGGAATGGTAAAGCCGATAAAGCGACCACTCAAAGCCGAGACAATCTGCGCCAAGCCCGTTGCACCACTTGAGTAGACATGGCCCGGCTGAAAGAAGAAATTGACCGCTACTGCCGAGAGAAATCCATATACCAGAGATGCCGAAAATTTCTCATCATATTTTTCACGCGAAATACTTTTCAAAACTTCTAGCAACTTGACATGATAGGCAAAGCGATGAAGATAATAGCGAAAAAGTTTCCGCAAACTAGTCTTTTTCATGTGATTCTACTTGTAAACTTAATTCCTCTAATTGTGCAGGAGCAACCAAGCTTGGTGCTTGCGTCATTGGGTCAGAAGCCTTGTTATTCTTAGGAAAAGCAATGACTTCACGGATATTTTCTTCACCAGCCAAGAGCATGACGAAGCGATCCAGACCCAAGGCCAGACCTCCATGTGGTGGGAAACCATAATCCATGGCTTCTAGAAGGAAGCCGAACTGGTCTTGCGCTTCTTCAGTTGAAAAGCCTAAAGCCTTAAACATACGTTCCTGCAGTTCTTTTTGGTTGATCCGTAGGCTACCACCACCTAGTTCATAGCCATTGAGTACGATATCATAGGCAACCGCACGAACCTTGCTTAGGTCTCCTTCCAGCTCCTGCTCAGAATCTTTTTGAGGCAGGGTGAATGGATGGTGAGCACTCATATAGCGGCCTTCTTCTTCAGACCACTCAAACATTGGCCAATCTACTACCCACAAGTAGTTAAACTTAGCAGGGTCAATCAAACCTAATTCCTTGCCTAGGCGGACACGAAGAGCCCCTAGAGCTGCGTTGGCAACATCCAAAGTATCTGCCACAAAGAGAACCAAGTCGTTTTCTTCTAATTGTAAAGCAGTTGTCAACTCACTTGACAGGTCTGTCAAGAACTTAGCAACAGGACCAGCTAGTTCTCCACCAGCAAATTTGATCCAAGCAAGTCCCTTTGCTCCATGCTGCTTAGCTTGCTCTGTCAGCTTATCAATGTCTTTACGCGAGTATTTGTCAGCAGCATTTTTCACTACAATCGCCTTGACAGCCGGTGCCTCAGAAAAGACTTTGAAGTCAACACCCTTGACAAGCTCTGTCAAGTCCTGCAATAACATGTCAAAGCGAGTATCTGGCTTGTCGCTACCATAGAGAGCCATGGCATCGTCATATTTCATACGCGGGAAAGGTAAGGTCACTTCAATTCCCTTGGTTTCCTTCATGACACGGGCAATCAAACCTTCTGTGATGTCTTGGATTTCTTGCTCAGATAGGAAGGAAGTTTCCAAGTCCACCTGTGTAAACTCTGGTTGACGGTCTCCACGTAAGTCCTCGTCTCGGAAACATTTGACAATCTGGTAATAACGGTCAAAACCAGCATTCATCAAAAGCTGCTTGGTAATCTGTGGGCTTTGAGGCAGGGCATAGAAATGACCTTGGTTGACCCGGCTCGGTACCAAATAGTCACGCGCTCCTTCAGGCGTCGACTTGGTCAAAAATGGTGTCTCTACATCGATAAACTCCAGCTCATCCAAATAATTGCGGATGGAATGAGTCACTTTAGCACGCAACTTGAGATTTTCCAGCATTTCTGGGCGACGCAGATCCAAATAACGGTAGCGCAAGCGCGTATCATCATTAGCTTCAATCCCGTCCTTAATCTCAAAAGGAGTTGTTTTAGCAGTATTCAACACCGTCAGACTGTCCACGTGAAGTTCTACACTTCCTGTGGCCAGCTTGTCATTGGCCTGCTCACGCGCAGCTACCTTACCAGTCACTTCAATGACAAACTCGCTGCGCAGGCTCTCAGCTGTCTTCATGACCTCATCTGAAACACTCTCAGGATTAATAACTAGCTGCATAATGCCTTCGCGGTCACGCAGATCAATAAAAATCAAGCCTCCCAAATCGCGACGGCGGGCAACCCAACCTTTCAAAGTAATTTCCTGACCGACATGCTCACTCCGAACACGTCCCGCATACATTGAACGTTTCATATTTACTCTCCAAAATTTTAATTCTGTTACTATTTTACCACAAAGAGCCTAGGAAAGCCCCCCTACCTGTCCTTTTTCTGAAAAAAATTAAAAACCTTCATTTACATTGCCCACTTTTATAAAAAAGCCTGGAGCCAATATCCCCAGACCTGCTAATGCTATATAGATTATTCCTTTTTCTTCCCATCCTCATAAAGACCAGGAGCCAACGTTTTTGTCACCATGGCTGTCAAAAAGCGAAAGGCTCCAGCTGCCAGACCAAAAATCGGCGCCAAAGCACGGAAGAAAAAATCCCCTCGCATAAAATAACAGAGCAGACCCGTTATCACAAATAAGGCCACTCCCTGCGCCACAACCACTAATAATATTTTCTTCATCATTCCCTCGACTTTCTATAGACTATTATAGCATATTATGCAGTACAACAACTTTTAATGTCTCATTAGATAAAAAGCAGCAATATAGTCAAACAAAACACTTGCTATATTTTGTTCTAAGGTGGTTCTTTCTCATGTTCCAAGGAGAGTACACTTTTAAAATGTTACTCTCCATGTGTAGGTCGGACAGTGTATCCAAGGCTCACATATCTGTTGTCAATAAATTTGTATTTTTAATCTAATTCATCGCTATCAGGGTGCTCTTTCACATAAATAGCTGCATAAACCGTATCTACCATGACAGCTGGCAGGCTCAAAGTCAACAAAATTCCCAATAAAACACCAAAAGCAATCTGAATATAGCCTGTTAGGAGGGAGGGAATGATTGTTGCCCCAGCAAAAGCTACTGCAAAATTATTCCACCATGTTTTCTTTCTATCTCCCTCTTTTACTTGATTAAAAGCCCAGACTTTCCCCTGATTCTTTGGGAGATAGTGCCAAGCATAGAGACCACAAGCAAAGATAAAAAGGAACATCATCAATATTACATAAAATGGAGTGAGAGGGGATTGATATATTCCCTCTATACTTTTTGAATCTCCTACTATTGCAAACATCATCATTCCGATAAAATTGATCCAAACTAATGCGCTCCAAGTAAGCAAAGCAATCAGAATATAGGTTAAAAATTTAAATCGATTGATTAGAAACTTAGAAAAAGCAAATAAAATACTTACCACATTAAGAATGATGCAAGTCAAAAATAGAATTTTAATCCATCCCTGACGACTTCCTGTTTCACCTATAAGGGCCCAGTAAAAGAAAAATGAGCAAAATGGTAAATTGATCCAGGGATAAATCTTAATGTATCCTAAACTGACACCATTTGTAATCAAAGGACCATGGTATCTTTCTCTTTCTGTATCAATAATCTTCGCTTTATTTTTTCTATTTCTCTTTGCCACTAACTAAACCACCCTCCTATTGTTTTTATTAAGGCATCCTTAGCTGCTGTTACAGAAAGCTCTATCAAACTAGAGCTCTTCTATTCTACCACTCATACCTCAAAACTATGCTTCATACTTTATATATGTTCTGGTAATATTCGTTTTTGTCCCATCATTCTTCCTCCGTACTGGATTTATAATATTGTAAGAACTCTTCTTCGCTTTGAACCAAATGTTCCTGTCCATCTTTCGAACTAGCTGCTGGAATGGTGATATCCTTAAAGATATTTGTACCCTCTGGAAGAACCAGCTTTAAGAGAGAGATTTCAAAATGAACATCTTCTTTTCCGAGGAAATATAATTCCGATAGTAACCCTTTACTCAATATATCAAACACCTTTGGATATTTGCTTGCCAAGGACGGATATTGGGAGTTTTCTACTGGTTTTTTAAAACTAAAAAGAGATAAGACAAAGGCAAACTTTTCGTTTAAAAATTTATGATTCGAAATAAGAATATCATCTAACTTCGGTTTGTATGATCCTTTCTCATCGTTATAAATATCTTTGGAAGTTTTACCAGATGGAGTAGCTGCTATTATCTTTCCTTCCTCTATATCAATAAGCCCAGTTTCAGTTTTTGATTCTGGCTGTTGGCCAATAGCCATACTAATTGGTAAGTAAGTTTTCCCCTGTTCCATATACAAGAAAGAGAGCGTTTCCGCTCTCTTTCTCACTCTGGTAATTCTACCTTCAAGCTCATATCTGTAGGTTGCAAGACTTTCTGAGTAGCTGCTAAAAAGGCTAGACCGTTGTCAGATGGAGAATATTGGAAAGTGATATGGATGACTTTTTTAACAAAGTTATCGCCATACCGCTTCACATACTGCTTGCTTTCGAGGAAATAGATATAGTTATTGAGTTTTTCCTGAAGCTTCAACAAATGTTCTTCTTCGGTATCTGGAAGCCAAAGATTGCCATCTATTAATAAAAGTTCCAAGTCTGAATCACTCGTTCCGATTGCATCAATTTCTGAAACATCTAACTGAATAGGAACGCCTCTAATCCTACATCTAAATTTCACAACCTCATATAATTCTTTAATAGCATCCTCCTCTCTTTCAAAACTAGCTTTTTCATGTAACTGTTGACGTTCAGTCACCTCATACACTATAAATCTATTTGCACTTAGATCCTGATAATACCCTATCGCAAACTGCTCTAAAACTTTTTTATTTAAGTATACAGTATAATATCTAAGCTTGTTGCTATTAAATTTTAAAAAATCTAATAATTCCTGTTTTCTCATTAGTTTTCCTCCGTCATTTCTATATTCAGCTAATGATTTCCTTGATAGTAGTTTCTCTATCTCTCACCAAATCATAAAATCCTACATGAACGCCCTCCTCATATAGCCAGCACAAGTCGGTGCCGTATGGGGCTTCAAAAATTTCCAGCATAACAGGAGCAATTTTTACAATGCTATTTGCTCCTAAAATTGTGAAATTTTTTGAATTAGCTAGGTAAGCTTCATCATCTTCGATTGATAACAGTGTCCAGCCATTTAATTGTGGAATAGAAGATTCCTCACGATAGGAATATCGAATAGCTTTTCCATCGAGAACATTATTTGAAACAACGAAACCACCAAAATCATTGTTATTAATTTCTACCATCTTCATACTCCTTTATTATATCAAGCAGACTACTTCTCCAAGAATATTCTTCCGCATAGTCTAGACACGATTTCCCAGATTTATTTTTTAACTTATAATCCGAACCAGCCTCTAGTAAAAGAT
The DNA here is from genome assembly GCF_001588905.1 of Streptococcus cristatus. Taxonomy (GTDB): domain Bacteria; phylum Bacillota; class Bacilli; order Lactobacillales; family Streptococcaceae; genus Streptococcus; species Streptococcus cristatus_N. The sequence goes on from NZ_LAWH01000016.1 coordinate 24,195, forward strand.
TTCGGGATAAAATATTTTACAATCTTTTCTCCAACACTTCTAGTTTTCAACAGGATGACCATAAAAATACTTCATGCCTTCTACCCAAAGTTTTTTGATTAGACGATCAATATAACTAATCATTAAATCAATTTCATCTCTAGAAATTACAACATTAGTGTCAACTGGAACTTTTTCGCCCGAATAGATAGACAAAAGTGACGATTGAAGATATAAATGATATTTTTCTTTCTTTTGAGCAGCGATGTGTAGAGCAGTCATAATTTCTTGTGTAAACAAACCAGGAAAAGCAAGAGAAGTATTATAATAATAACAATCTAAGTTTTTAGTTTTTACTACATCTATATATAGATTTCCTACTTCCTCTAACGTTGCGTTCTCTGATAAAACCGAGCGATATTCGAGAAAAGAATCCAACGCATCCTGTATAGCAATTTCTAAATCATTATCAGAATCTTCCCATTCTTGCCACAGCGTCAAAAGATATGGAATAACTTGATATGACATTGTTTCAACTGCACCAGTAACGAATGTAAAAGCTCCAAATTCCGATACAGAATCTAAAAAACGAAAATTATTAACATCTTTTAAATCATCATTTGTACACACTGAGCAAAATAATCTGACACATAAATTTAACACAGCTTCATCTTCTGTTTGGTTCATTAAATCAATTAAAAGATTTTTAACGGAAAAATCTCCCTTTTTCATTATTTCAACAATTAACAGTATGCACTCACGCTCGTCTTGTACCGAAAGCAAGCTATTCTTTAATTCATCCAAACTTAATTGGCTTACCTCGCCATACCAAATTCCAGGCAGTAATACTTCACTCATCTATCAAGCTCCTATCTTAAACCTTGCTGTCTTTGCCATCTCAATACTTCATTTTGGAAATTAGTGACTTCAGTATGATTTGGATTATTTCCAAATACATATAGTCCACTTCTCTTTGATGTATTTTCAAAACCTTTGGATCCTTTTTACCATAATCATTTTCATGATAAAAACTAGTATCTAATCCTTCTAATTCTGAATGTCTAATCGTTGTTTCTCCAGTAAATTGAATATTTTCCGGAACATTCTCACCACCAAACGCCAACCCTTGTCTATTGTATCCTTTTGGCAGTTCACCTTTTCTAAGCATCTGTTGATAATGTGAGCGCGCTTTCTTCAACTCTTCTCCAGCGACAATCCTAGATGCATCAGGATCAGCCTACCATTTCGGATTATTTACATGACCTTTAACCGCTTCTTTGTAATACGGAACATAGACTTGTTGGCTTTATCACTGTCAATTTGTGCTTTTAAACTAGCATCACTCATTTTCTCCCCTTCTATTCTGCTTGCTGCTCTCCAGAATTTTGCTGCCTCAAGTCTTGTAAGGATTTATCAACCACCTTCTTAATCGTCTCGTCATCAGCTCCAGGGATATGGTAATGAGAGTTACTATTATCACTACTGGAGCTTTCCGTTTGAGCACTTTCTTCAATGGCAGTTGACGAATTAGACATAGAAGATGTTGATGTGGTAGATGTTCCCTCATTAACCTTGAGTGCATCATTTAGCTCTTTATAATTAATCTTCTGCTGCTCAACAGGTCTATAGAATACTGCAAAGGAGAGAAGCAAAGCTAAAGTTGCACCGATACCTGCTAATGTCCTTTTATTAGCCTCAGCCGTAGGAATCTTTACTCCTTTTGTACTAAGATCTTTCCATTCAGGATGCTCTTCTTCTATCGCTTTTTTCTGTTGCCAAAAAGGAACAAGCAGAAAATGATTGACAGGTATGACAGACGCCATGGCTGTTGCTAAAAATGGGATAAATCTGGAAGAACTAATTATTAGCATACAATCTAGTATGGCAAATAAAATGAAAAGGAAAATCACTAAAGCAAGACGAATTCTATACTCCTTTTAACCTGTAAATATTTCTCTTGGGACATCTTAAAACCTTCCTTATTTTTAGTTTCATTTGTAATTTTTAATAGAGATAGTCAATATTTCTGTAAATCGTTAATGCTATCACTTAATTATCTCTTAGTATACTTTAGACTTCTGCACCTTCAGCAACCAAATCATAGGGGAAATACGGGACACCCTCCAATTCTTTGTAATCCAAGCCCTTGAGTTTGCAGAGAGCACCAGATTCAAAGGACCAGTAACCATAATAATTATCAATATTCTCTTTATGCAGGTCATACCAACCTGTATCCCTATGTCCTGGATACCATTTCTTAGTTACATATTCTTTCAGTAGTTTGAGTGCCTGTTCAGCATTCTCTTCTTCAATAATTTTCCGAGTAAAGCCATAAGGTCTTGGGAAATTATAGTTTATCCGAATTGTCCACTCTGGATGACGAGACTGGATAAGGTAATCGATTAAATAGTCCTCTGGATCATCTTTCCTTACCAAATCTACCAATTTATCAAAAGTCACTCCGTCAATCTCTAAAAGAATCCCAATGGAAAGGGCACAGATAATCTCATCATATCCTGAATTACTAAACCAAACAGGGAGAAGGCTATCAACAAATTTAAGGTACTCTTCTCTGAATTTCTCAATAGAGTAGCCTGCAGTGTAGGTGGCTATCATATTCTCTTTTTGGCAAACAGAATAATCAAGTTGTACTGATCTGATAACTTTTTCTATCGGACGCTTGTAGGGATTTATACCTTGCTTTAATTTTTCCAATTCTTCAACCAACTCATCAATTGATAAGTTGTTAATCTTAATTAATTCATTAATTTTTTCTTCTATAAATATATTATCTCTTTTCACCACTTATCCTCCTACGGCCATAAAGCGCCTTCTTTTATGTTAATGAATTTTCAGCATATTACCAGTTTTATTGATTATTCTGATTTTCTTCCATTCAGGATGATCCTCTTCTATCGCTTTTTCTCTTGCCAAACTGGGACCAGTAGAAAGTGATTAAAGGGAATAACCGTACCCATAACTGTTGAGCGGAGTCTCTTCCTTTGTTTATTTCCTTCTATTTCTTTATTTTCTTTACTCTATTCACTTGTTTTATTTTTGTCAAACACATTTTCCCCTATTTCCGTCCAAAACCAATATTCTCTTGGAATTAAATCTAGGAAATATTGATATTTCCCAATCCATGGAGCTGATACATACTCTTCAAAAGAAATAGACTCTGCGTAATTTGAGTACAACAACAAATTATCCATATCAACAAATAAAGATGGGGCGAAATCATAAATAGCGTTCAGTTTATCCATTTTATACTCATTAGCAAAGACTTTCCTTAACTCTGACAGATCGCAACTATATTTTTGCATATCTTCTAAAAAATAGAGAATATTCTCAGGCAGTAAAATCGGAGAGCGTAATCTATCCTTATAAATCTCATCTAAATCGTATCCCGCTTCTTCGTAATTAATATACCATAACTCCAAATCAGAAATATACCAAGAATACTGATTTTTGTATTTAAAAGCGACAACAATATTTTCACCATATTTTGCTCTAATCATTTTTCTCCTTATTCAAATAAGTCTAGTTTTATAGCACTCAAGGAAATAGACTTTTGGAGCGCTATTCAAAACTATTTTTTAAAAGTTCATATTCATGACATGCCAGTTCTACGAGCAAGATGCTCACGAGTGTTCCATCTTGAGAAAATCCTAATTTTGCTCTCCCATTAGTCAGATACATAGTTTCCTTAGGATTAAGCAACTGTATTTTCAAAAAGTCTTTAGACAAAAAGACATCAAAGGACCGCCTACTATCATGTAGTCCATTTGTAAACATGACAGTATCACGAAAAACAGGAATGCCTTCTATCTCTTCCACTTCTTCTAGACTCATGTCATCCATTAAAGTCACATTTGATACCTGGACAAGTATGATATTCATCAATCGAAAAGAATTTGGATTTATCCCAATTTCAAGTAGGCTATTATCACCTACTAAACGGAAGTAAGCTTTTCGTATATATGAGGGGAAACTCGAACATTCAATAGTAAGAGGAGTATAATAGTCCACCTCTACATTGTAGGTATCTTCAATCACATGGCTTAATGTTAACATAGTCGACCCTCTCAATTTTAAATGATATGAACTAAACTGATAGAATAGTTCTCTTACTATATCAAGTTTTTTAGCCATTAATCAGAAAGCACTTTTTTACATTATACCATATTATAAATCTAGTCCAGAAAAGATTGCAAAGGCTTTTGAAGATTAGAAAAGAGAAGACAAGCATCTTCTCTTTTTATATCTTACTCTGGCAATTCGATCTTCAAACTCATATCCGTATTCTGCAATACCTTCTGAACAGCTGCTAAAAAGGCTAGTCCGTTATCTGATGGAGAATACTGGAATGTGATATGGATGATTTTTTTAGCAAAGCTATCGCCATATATCTCCACATATTGCTTGCTTTCGAGGAAGTAGATGTAGTTGTTGAGTTTTTCTTGCAGAATTTCCAGATGGACTGTTTCTATCTCTTCCTCCCAGCCAACTGGATCCACCAGAAGAAGCTCTAAATGACTATCAACTATACCAATAGCATCAAGCGCCGTTGGTTCCAATTCTGAATCAATGGCTTGGGTGACGATTTGTCTAAATTCTTCTGCTGTGAAAAGACGACGACTATTTTTAGGGTTTTTCAAAATAAAGGAAGGATGATTTTCGATGAAGAGCTTACCAAACTCTTCTTGTGTATATTATTTTTTAGATTTCCAAAAACCATATTGCGCATAAGTCATCAACTCTTTGCCAGTATGTTCTCCAGACATGTAACTATCTGCAGCTTCTTTGGGGATTTCTTTCACCACTTCTGGGCAGGTAATATTAAAAGTTGGATAACGCAAGAAATACTTATCACCATCTTGACAGATTTCCAACATGTCTTCTTTGCTTAAATAAATTGCTTTCATTCATATCCTCCGCCAATTCAAGCTAGTTGAAAAATAAAAGTCTGAGACAAAAAGCCCCAGACCCGTTATCTATGTAAATGAGATCCTAAATCTTATTTCAAACTATTAGATCTTTGATTTATCAGAAGATGAAGAGGAGCTTGAGTCAGATTTAGAGCCAGAATCGGTTGATTTGTTTCCTTTACGGGTTTCCGCACCATTTGCTGAATACTCATTTACAAAAATTGATTTACGCAATTCAATAAAGTTTTCGTCATTGAGAATATAGCGACCCTCTTTTGTCTTCGTTAACTCCATTGTAAACTCACGCGGCGCAATGTAGCCAAAGTCTTCATTCATACGATCAAAAGCATAGTAGAAGAGGAAGTTATTTACCAAAGCCAAACGCTTCTCAAGATCTGGATCCGTTGAATCTTCCAAGGCTTTTACATCTTCAATCCCATTTTCAAACAGACTAGCTTTGGTCATATTGATTAGATTGGCCAAATCACGTGTCGCAATCGCACGACTCTTAAATGTTACCGTTGCTGTTTCTCCATCGTCTTCAACCTTAGTAATTTCAAAATCATCGCCAATCGTAGCCAAGACTTTAAAACGTGCTTGGTCAAATAACTCTAAGATTTTTGATGGAGGGAATTTTTCTGTCTTTAAGTCAAGCGTATAGTTTTCTTCTGGCGTATATTTAGATAGGTTTTCATCAACGTAAGACTGAGTAATGCCTTTCTTCCATTTGTCAACAGAAGTTCCCATCAAGGTCGTGAAACCTGAAGAGTGATCTGTAAAGACTGCACGCAAGATAATATCTGCGTCTTTTTCAATCCGCTTTTCATTGGTTTCTTTTTCTGATGTAGAAGATGAAGACTGCTCTGTCTTCACGTTTTCAGCGTTTTTCTTCTGTGGTTTTGGCAGGGCCGAACATGCTCCCAACAAAAGAATACAAGCAGGCAATACGCCAAATTTCATCAATTTTTTCATTTTTTCTCCTTTATTTATGTAAGAGTACATCCATTATACCAAAATATTATCAATTTGTTACATTATTTGCTCGTCGTGTAACAAAAATGTAATATTCCAAGATTCCTTAAAAAGCTCGGTCTTTAAGAAAGAATAAGTTTTTCTCTAACAACCTAATTCTTCGAGAACAGCCTGATAGTTTTCTTGAACTTGATCCAGTCCAACCACTACTTCTTGACGAGTTTCATTATTCTTCACAGTAACTTGGTTGCTTTCGATCTCACTTTCACCTAAAGTAATGATGGTCTTCGCTCTGAAAACATCTGCTGACTTGAACTGAGCCTTGAGCTTGCGGTTCAGGTAATCTCGCTCAGCCGCAAATCCTTGATTGCGGAGGGCCTGTACTAGCTCCAAAGCGCTGCGATTGGCAGCTTCACCTAGAACGGCAATATAGGCATCCAAACCTGTCTCAAGTGGCAGAGCTACTCCCTGTTTTTCTAAAATCAAGAGGAGACGCTCCATTCCCATACCAAAACCAAAGGCAGGGGTTTCTGGTCCACCAAAGTAGTCAACCAAGCCATCATAACGGCCACCCGCACAGATAGTTAGTTCGCTGCCTGCCACATCAGTCGTAAACTCAAAAATCGTGTGATTGTAGTAGTCCAGACCGCGCACCATATTGGTGTTAATGACATAAGGAACCCCCAGAGACTCTAGCATTGAGCGGACAGCCGCAAAATGCTCCTGGCTCTCCTCGTCCAGAAAGTCCAAAATCGAAGGAGCCTGTGCAACGGCTGCTTTATCTTCTTTTTCCTTCGAATCCAGTACCCGCAGCGGATTTTCCTCCAAACGACGCTGACTATCCTTAGAAAGACCGTCTTTCAGCGGAGTCAAATAATCAATCAAGGCCTGACGGTAGGCAGCTCGACTCGCCGCATTGCCCAAACTATTCAGTTGCAGCGTCACCTGCCCAATTCCAATTTCCTTGAAGAACTGAGCCGCCATAGCAATCGTTTCTGCATCTGTCGCTGGATTTTCAGAGCCAAAGCACTCCACTCCGATTTGGTGAAATTCGCGCAAGCGACCAGCCTGAGGCCGCTCATAGCGGAACATAGAGCCCATATAATAAAGCTTAACTGGCTTTTGAACCTCTGGCGCAAAGAGCTTGTTTTCGACATAAGAACGAACGACTGGCGCAGTTCCTTCTGGCCGTAGCGTAATATGACGGTCCCCTTTATCGTAGAAATCATACATTTCCTTGGTCACGATGTCTGTCGTATCCCCAACAGAACGACTGATGACCTCATAGTGCTCAAAAATCGGTGTCCGAATTTCCGCATAGTTGTATTTTTTAAACGTCTTACGAGCAAACTCCTCCAGATACTGCCATTTAGCAGATTCCTGAGGGAGGATATCCTGAGTTCCTTTAGGTTTTTGTAATTTCATTTTCTAATCCTCTGCAACTATATAATATCTATTATTTTACCATAAATCAGATGTTTTGAGGAGTTAGAGCAGAAAAATTCCCTCCGATAGACTAAATCCGTTTTCATTCGCCAGAATTTCTTGAAAAATTGTCAGAATTATGAGAAAATAAGACCACCATTCTATAGAGAAAGAAGGACCGAAGATGAGAGACGATATCAAAATCAATGACCGAGCAGCAGCTATCCAAGAAGAATTCATTAAGAAACTCGAAACGATTTACGATCCAGAAGTCGAGCTCGATGTCTACAATCTCGGGCTCATCTATGAAATCAATCTTGACGAGACTGGCCACTGCAAGATTGTCATGACCTTCACAGACACAGCCTGCGACTGTACCGAGACCGTTCCCATTGAAATCGTCGAGTCCCTTAAGCAAATCGAGGGCATCGAAACTGTCTCTGTTGAAGTCACTTGGTCGCCCGCGTGGAAAATCACCCGCATCAGTCGCTTTGGACGAATTGCGCTGGGGATTAGTCCTAGATAAGAAGATGAACATTCATCCAAATTAATAAACCCGCTAGGAAAACTAGCGGGTTCTTTTGTCATATATAGGCTATTTCTTCCCTGTTTCTTCTGGTTTCCAGAAATCGGTAACAGCACCTTTAGCAGCAGAGGATACCATATGGGCATATTTACCAAGTACACCGCGGCTATAAAGCGGTGGAATGGTTGTTTCTGCTTTGCGTTTTTCAAGTTCTTCTTCAGAAACTGCCATGGAAATTTCCTTGGTGTCTTGGTCAACCGTGACCATATCGCCTGTGCGAAGGTAGGCAATCGGGCCACCATCCTGAGCTTCCGGAGCGATATGTCCGACAACGAGACCGTAGGTACCACCTGAGAAGCGACCGTCTGTCAAGAGAGCTACCTTATCTCCTTGGCCTTTCCCTACGATAATAGAAGAAAGTGACAGCATTTCTGGCATACCAGGGCCACCCTTTGGACCAACGTAGCGAACCACGACAACATCGCCATCGACTACTTCATCGGCCAAGACTGCATCAATAGCAGCTTCTTCTGAGTCAAAGACCTTAGCAGGTCCGACGTGACGACGAACTTTAACACCTGATACCTTGGCAACCGCGCCATCTGGTGCCAGATTACCATGCAAGATAATCAATGGACCGTCCGCACGTTTTGGATTTTCAAGCGGCATAATGACCTTCTGACCTGGCGTCAAGTCAGCAAAGTCAGCCAAGTTTTCAGCGACTGTCTTACCTGTACAAGTGATTCGATCCCCGTGCAAGAAGCCGTTAGCCAAAAGATATTTCATAACGGCAGGCACACCACCGACATTGTATAGGTCTTGGAAGACATACTGGCCAGATGGTTTCAAATCCGCCAAATGCGGCACGCGCTCTTGAATAACATTGAAATCATCCAAAGTCAGCTCCACATTAGCCGCATGGGCAATAGCCAATAAGTGCAGAGTAGCATTGGTAGAGCCGCCCAAAGCCATGGTCACTGTGATCGCATCTTCGAAAGCTTCGCGAGTCAGAATGTCAGACGGCTTGAGCCCCATTTCTAACATACGGACAACTGCTCGGCCAGCTTCCACGATATCATCCTTCTTATCTTGAGATTCTGCTGGGTGAGAAGAAGAACCTGGCAAACTCATACCTAGAACTTCAATAGCTGTCGCCATAGTATTTGCCGTATACATACCGCCACAGCCACCAGGGCCAGGGCAGGCATTACACTCGATGCGGCGCACTTCCTCAGCAGTCAAATCACCATGGTTCCACTTCCCGATACCTTCAAAAACGGAAACCAAGTCAATGTCCTTCCCGTCAAGATTTCCCGGTGCAATAGTTCCACCATAAGCAAAAATGGCTGGAATATCCATATTGGCAATGGCAATCATGGAGCCAGGCATATTCTTATCACAGCCCCCGATAGCGACGAAGGCATCCACATTATGTCCACCCATGGCAGCTTCGATAGAGTCTGCTATGATGTCGCGTGAAGTCAGAGAGAAGCGCATGCCCGGTGTCCCCATGGCAATCCCGTCTGCTACGGTAATCGTACCGAACTGAACAGGCCAAGCACCTTGTTCTTTTACTCCTTCCTTGGCTAGTTTGCCAAAATCATGTAGGTGAATATTACAAGGCGTATTTTCTGCCCAAGTCGAAATCACTCCGACAATTGGAGTTTCAAAGTCCTTGTCCGTCATCCCTGTCGCGCGAAGCATGGCACGGTTAGGAGATTTGACCATACTGTCATAAATCTTACTTTTGTGGCGTGTATCTAATTTATCTGTCATGTCTTTCCCTTTCATTGTAGTCATCTTTGTGCTTTATTATACCACACTTAGGCTCTATTGGATAGAAGAAAATTTTTAAATTTTCAGAATATTGGAATAATAACCCCAAAAATAGATGCAACTGCTAAAAAGCTTTGCTATTGTCAAAAAGAAAATCAAAAAATTCTGTCAAGTAACTTTACTTTACAAAAAAGTTTTGTTATACTGTTAAAGTTGATGAAAATCATGAGATTGCATCGAATTACATTCTAAAAGGAGAAACAAACAATGGCAGTACCTGCACGTCGCACTTCAAAAGCGAAGAAAAACAAACGTCGTACACACTACAAAGTAACAGCTCCATCTGTAAACTTTGACGAAACTACTGGAGATTACTCACGTTCTCACCGTGTATCACTTAAAGGATACTACAAAGGACGTAAAATCGCTAAAGCTGCTGCAGCTGAATAATAGAAGGGAGATACCATGCGCGTAAATATTACACTTGAACACAAAGAATCTGGTGAACGCTTGTACCTTACTTCTAAAAACAAACGTAACACTCCAGACCGTCTTCAATTGAAGAAATACTCACCAAAACTTCGCAAACATGTTGTGTTTACAGAAGTTAAGTAAGACAATATACCAAAAGCCTATGAAATCAACGTTTCTAGGCTTTTTTTGTTTTTATAATGTGGTTTTGTCTGATTTTTGTCTGATTAGAAGCAATTGACGTATTTTAACTGAAATTTAAAATTTCTTTCAAATATTTCCCCGTTTGAGACTCTTCACAACTGATAATATCTCTTGGTTTGCCTTCGAATAAAATATACCCCCCATTCTTTCCGCCCTCGGGTCCTAAATCAATTATCCAATCAGCTTGAGCAATAAGTTCTAAGCGATGTTCAATCATCACAACCGTATTCCCTTGATTGACGAGGCGTCTTAGTAAACTAAGCAGTTGTTCAACATCCTTACTATGCAGACCTGTGCTTGGTTCGTCGAGAACAAAGATTTGTCCTGACTCTTGTAACTTACTAGCTAACTTAACCCGTTGCACTTCTCCACCTGACAAGGTACTTGTAGGCTGACCTAAAGTCAGATAATCTAAGCCAACTTCCTTCATGACTGACAGAGATTGACAAATCTTATCGTTCGAAGAAAAAACTGTTAATGCTTCTTCGACAGTTAGATTCAAAATCTCTTCAATTGTGAAATTCTGATAACGATAGCTGAGCGCTTTAGGATTATAACGGTGACCCCCGCACTCCTCACAAACGACCTCAACTGAATCCGCAAAAGCCATGTCATAAACGATTTTTCCAGTTCCCTTGCAAATTGGACAAGCACCTTTTGAATTATAGCTAAACCAACTAGGGGTTACATTGTTGGCTTTGGCAAATAATTTTCGAATTTCATCCATTATTCCTAAGTAAGTTGCTGGTGTGGAACGAATGGAGGTACCAATAGGTTTTTGATTGATGATAATGGCATCTGGGTAATTTTCGATAAATTCGACACCAATCAGAGAGCTCTTCCCTGAACCCGCGACACCCGTTACTGCGGTCAAGATTCCCTTAGGGATTTTTGTATTAACCTGTTTAAGATTATTTGCAGTAGCATCTTTGATGGCAAAATATTCTGTCCAAGCTAGTGGGTCTTGATTCAGTCTAAGTGGTTGATTTAGGGCACGGGTTGTGTAGGTGTCAGCTTTTTGCAACTCTACAAGACTTCCTTGAAAAATTAGCCTACCGCCTTCCCGACCAGCCAATGGTCCCAATTCAATGACTTCATCCGCTAAAGCTAACATTTGTCGGCTATGTTCCACAACCAAAATATTGTTGTGCTTATCTCTTAAATCCAACAAGAGCTGACCGATTTTCTCGGCATCATGAGGGTGCAGACCTGCAGTCGGTTCATCAAAAACGTAGTTGACATTACTTAGGCTGGAACCGATGTGTCGCACCAACTTGACCCGTTGCATCTCACCACCTGATAAGGTTTCTGTCTTCCGAGACAAAGATAAATAACCAATCCCAACCGTCTCCATCCGCTTAATAGCTGACTTGATTTGTGCAACTAATGATTGACCTAAAGGACTATCAACTTCTTCAAGTAAAGGCAAGAGTTCACTGACTGATAAGTTCATATAGTCAACAATATTATGCCCGTTTATCTTAGAAGCTAAGGCCTTGGGGTTTAGTCCTGAGCCTTCACAACTGGCACAAGGTACCTGAATGACAAGAGATAGCACTTCTTCTTGCAATGATTTTTTCAGCTTAGAAATATCCCTTTTCAGATAGAGGCGGTAGAAACGCGGAATGACACCTTCATAGTCAACACGGTCCACACTCCCCGTATTATTAGAACGAAATTCAACCTTGACTATTTCATCGCTTCCTTCTCGCAAAATCTGCCATTCTTCCTCAGAAAAATCAGCTAACTTTTTATCTGCATCAAGTAAAGGATTATTTTTGTAAAGATAAGCCTGCCAGCCACTCGAAAATTGGCTAAAATTAATAGCACCTTCATTCAATGATTTTGTGGTATCAAAAATCTTATCCTCAATTAACTGATAAACCTTCCCAATCCCAGTACAAATAGGACACATCCCTGCAGGATGATTGAAAGAATAAGCCATTGAACCACCCGCACTCGGTTGACCAACCCGTGAAAACAGCAGACGAATAAGCGGAGCAATGTCCATAGCCGTCCCGACTGTTGAACGAGTATTAGTCCTTAAAGCTTTCTGATCGACAACGATAGATGGGGGTAAATTTTTAATTTCGTCTACGTGAGGACGCTCATAGTGAGGTAGCTTGTTCCGTAAAAAGAGAGGATAACTATCCTGCCACTGTCTACTACTTTCTCTTGCTAGCGTATCAAAGACAAGGGAAGACTTCCCCGAACCTGAAACACCTGCAAAAACCACTAGCTTATTCTTAGGAATCGTCACATCAAAGTCTTTTAGATTGTGCTCTTTAGCACCAAAAATTTCAATACTATCTGTTTCCATCAATTATTCTCCATATCGTCAGTTAAAGTTAACAGCTCAGCTTTAGTAAATTCATTCTTCACAAGACTTAGATATTTTCCTTGAAGTTCAACATATTTTTGCATATCCTCTTGCCCCATGGCCCTTATTGCTTCTTTTTCTGCTTCCACCATTTTAGCAACGGTCATCTCTATATAAGTTTTGCCTTTTTCAGTCAAGGACAATTTCTTGCTCTTACGAGAACTTGGTAGTGGCGTCACCCTTACATATTGGTCAGCACTCAACTTTTTTACCGAAGAGTGAATGGTTTGTTTTGGGAACATCATCTGTTCAACCAAGTCCTGCTGAGTGATATCACCACTATTTACTAATAAAAAATAACAGACCCACACGCTACTCTCAGATAGCCCAAAATTCTTAGCCATGACACGATAAAGAGATGAGAATTCTTTCTCTTGTACTGATAATTGCTTCATAAAATCTGTTTCCAAAATAATTCCTTACCTCTCTTTTGGTCTGATTACAGACTAAATTATATCCTAAAAAAATATCTATGTCAAATAGAAAAGGAGGCAGTATCCTCCTTTCCACACTTAGTTCTTATTATTAATCAATTTTTCCAGCCTTTCTACAGCTCCTCTCATGGTGTCTTTTTGCTTTTTAATCACATGGAGATAGACACGCTCAATCTCCTTGGAATCCTCCGAGTGTCCAACAAATTCTCGAATGGTGGAGAGGTCTATACCTTCGCTAGCCATAATGGAGATAAAGCTATGGCGGAACATATGAGGGATAACATGAATCGGTCTGCCAAAGTCTAGGAAGCTATCTATGTCCTTATAGGGTTTACCAGATTTTTTATTATATTTTGCTGACTGACTAGAACCACCTCTCAGGAATTGTGAGAGTTCATTATGATAAAGCGGAGAGCCTTGCCGATTACCTGTTCTGATATAGGTTCTGGTAAAGAGATAGCCTAGGTCTTGATAAGTAGGGTTAAATTGAGCTTGAAACTTATTTCTGTCTATATAATGTCGCAAAATTTTCTCTACCTCAGGACTCATTGGAATCGTTCGGACACTTTCCTTGGTCTTAAGGTCTGCTCGGTAGCGTTCCTTTCCGTCAAGATTAAGTGCTTCCATTACCTCATCTGATTTATTTTTGCTTGCCCTCTGCCAATGAACCTTTATCCACTTCTCCTCAAAATCAAGCATATCCTCATTCAAACCCAGAACTTCACTTGGTCTCATACCTGTTAGAAAAATCATTCTCAGCACATCTGCGATAAGTTGATTATCAGGACGGTTAGTCCAGCTTTCTATCAGTCGGAGAACGTAGTTAACCTCACTTGCTTCTAGGTATTTTTCTGCAATATCTTCACGTTTCTTGTTTTGCTCCTCACTCTTTGTCAGAACCCGCCTTTTAACCTTATTGTTGGCAATCGGGTCTTGTGTAAGAGTAATCTGTCCGTTTTCGACTGACCAATCAAAAACCATCTTAAGATAAATATGCAGGTTTCTTGCCATGTGCATGGAAGAGGCATTGATTAGATTTTGAATTTCCTCTGTCATAGAGGCAAATTTTGTGATAGACATTCTGGTATCAAAATTAGGCACGATATAGCGGTTATAGATAGTAACCCTTGTTTTAAGAGTATTATTGGCTGGTTTGACCCTTTCATACCATGCTTTAAAGGCTTTACCATAAAGACTTCCATCTTCATCATAGGGCTTAGCGATTTCTTCTAGGGTTAAAAGTCTCTTGGCTTTCTTAGGCTTAATACCTGTTACCTCAGCGATATAGTCATCAACTAATTTGTTCAGTTCTTGCGTGACCTGTGTAATCAATTGTGAGTTTTTAATATCGCTGACCAAAAGACGTTCTTTTCCAGAAGATGTCTTTTTACTTGGTCTTGCCTTAGTGGTAAACCACCCTTTACCAGCACCTGTAGAAAGGTATTTCTTGTGAGATTTTTTAGTAATAGGGTGGGTAAATCGCATAGCGAACTTCACCAAGACATTGCCTGCTTTATAAGGGTCTGTTCGCCAAGAACTGATGATGAGTACTCTTGAACTATTATCTCTCATAGGTATTACCTACGCCATCTTTGCGACATATTGATTGGCAATTTTGTAGTCAAACCATGCCACGAAGACTTCTGAGTGAATAAAGACATTGCCATGTGTTCCTTTAATACCGAAAGAGTATGGGCTGTCCTTCATCTGACGAATATAGCTATTGAGCGTTGCAACGGTCATGCCATGCCAGAGTTCATCTAGAAAGACGGATTTACGGTACCAGTTACGGGTCAAGTCAAAATCATGTTCTGTTTTTAATGTTGCCATTGAATTCTCCTTCTATTTTGGTTATAATCAAGTTAGTTATTTTTGGAAAGGCGATTTGTAGTTTGCTACAGGTCGTCTTTTCCTATGCCCCAATAGGCTGAGCTTTGTTGCTCTTGTTTGTACTGCTGAATATCAGTCTCATCTGTTTCCGTTAGTTTGGATATCCCAATCTCAAGTAAGTGTTGAATATAGCCATTTGCCTTTTCTTGTCCGTAAGATTCTGCTTTTGCTACATAGAGTTTTCCAAGTGTTCGTGAGACTTGCTTCTCTGTCCATAGCTCAGACCGTTTTAGGGTGGGTTTTGTCCGCTTTACACTTAAGACCGTCTTTTCTTGTGTTTCTAAGTAGTCATTCCACCATTTTACGTTTTTTCTTCGCCAACGGTTGGAATCCTTATCTCTCGGACTGACAAAGCGATAGTGTCCATTAATCGCTTCAAAGTAAATCTCTTTAAGGGGACGTCCTTTTTTTATCTGTTGAGCCAGTAAGTTTGCCTTTTCTTGCCAACATCTAAGCTCTGCTCTTGTCCATGATGAGGGCATTTCTGGTAAATCTTTATCCAGTTTTTGTTCTAATAGCTTATTATAGATGCACCATTGCTGAGTACCTCTAACACCAATCGTTACCATTTCACCAACCTTTTCACCATTTTCAAGAATACTCTTTTCATGGTAATCAAAGGTTTTAGCGGTTGATATGCAGAGTTGCTTTTTACAATAACTATAAATAAGCGGGACGGATAGGCTATCATCAAAAATATCATTGGCGATATCTAGTCTTGTAAAGTTACTATGGCATTCAGAAATGCGTTTCATCAGGGTTACCCAGTTATTGACATTGCTTTCCATGTATTCTTCATACTGACGGCACCCCTGCCCTCTCAGTTCGATAAAAACTCCCATTTTTGATTCCCAGTCTTTATTGAAGTAAACCTTTATCTCTGAGAAGGCATAATGCCTTTGGTACTTGTTTATCCCCCATTCATTGAGAACAAACTTATCTTTAGGAAGAATGAGGATTTTCTCAATGACATCATCTGGAGCTAAGCCTTTAATCGTTACGGCTAAGTAGTCTAACATCACTGAGTTATCCATGTCTAGGCTCCAATAAATTTAATATCAGTTGCCACTAGTTTTAAGCCTCCCCAATTTCCACCACCATTATTATTAGCTCGCCAACTAAGGTGGACTTCTGGATTGACAAGTTCTACTACAAGTGAGTTCAGCTCATCCTTTTCAACGGATTTAGCCAACTTGTCAAGGTTGTCTACAATCTCCAAGCGAATACCCTTGAGGTCATCAGGGGAATAGCCCAGGTCTTTCAAGGCTTGGATTTTGTCTGTATCTTGTACAGAGCAAGTAATTTTAGCTACTTCATCTGTCGAAATGCTTTCGCCATTGACATTTTTATAGACTGGTGCAACTCGTGAAGAAAGGATGGTCACTTTCTTTGGAATGTCAAATTGTGATTTATCCAATTTCAAGTCGCCAACTTTTATAGTTTCGTCTGTTAAGTTAAATTTTGTCATGTTTTTTCTCCTATTCATAAAAGCTACGCCTACATGAAATCAATCGTAAACCGTTGATATCATAGGCTTCATAAATGTTTTTTCGTGAAATTTGCTTCAAATCACTGAACCCCTTGCGTATCAAGGAATTTGACCACATTTTATGTATGTGTGCACCCCCTAATAGGGACTGGGGTGCAAATGTCAAATCGAGTTCAGCCGTTTGCCACCTTTCCCACCTGCTCTGGGCTACCGTGTTGACCACTCGCCCAGTGGTGGGGTGGCGAACCGTCTTCATCGATGAAAGAAGCTAAGTCTCTTAAATGATTTCTTTTCAGTCTCTTTCTCTAAGGTCTGGATTCTATCCAGAAGCACTTCTAACTCCTGTTTCAACTTTGCTAGGTTCCTTCGATAATCTTCTCGGATTTCCTTAAAGGAGACCTCTAGCTCATCAACAAGTTCTCTAATAGGTTTTTGATAATCATTTTCTTTAGAAAACCCATAAACACTTAGAATTGCTCTTTCCAGCCCCAACGAAGACTTCTTATCAGCAATCGCTTGAAAATGATTTAGGTCATCTTCTGTAAAAAGATAAACTTTAGAATAAGATTTTCGACCCGTTCTCACTCTACTTTCATTGAATTGAGTACCAGTTAGACTTTCAATCTTTAACCGCCACTTTTTCAATATTGAGACTGAGTTGAGACCATCAACCCTATCTACAACTTCTTGATAATCGTATTTACTCATTAGTTTACCTGTATTTTCTGATTAAGAAAGTCGTTCAAAATCTGCAAAGAACTAGATTCAATCAATCGCTCAAATCCCATATCCTTGATAAGGCGATAGAGTTCTCTGTCATTCAAATCTTTACAATCCTCTGGTTTGATTAAGACTTTCTCTTGTGTATCTGGTGAGTAGGCTACCCACTCTACCATTTGTAGTTCCATACCTGTTAAATTCATAATTACCCTCTTTTCTGATTCTGCATTCAACTAGCGTTTATCCGAAATATCTGGTATAATCACAGCAATTAGATTTACTGTCCTTGAACGATGTACCAGATTGTTCAAGGATTTTTTGTACCTTCCTTTCTTTTTTGATTGTTGGGTTAGCTCCTCTCTAACACGCATGTACGGTTTTATGTACGTTTGGTGTAAAATTTTTGAGCAACCTTAATGCTCATCAATAATTATATACGATATCATACACGGAGTCAAGCGTTTTTCTCAAAAAATGTACGATTTTATAAACACCTGTGTTATAATAGTCTGAGAGGTAACCTATGTTTGAAATACTTAAACCTGATAAAAAGACTGTTGGTCAAAGATTAAGACAAGTCAAAGATGAATTAAATTTGTCTTTTACTGAATTTGGAAACCGTCTTGGATTAAAAAAATCAACGATTAACGCATATGTAAGAGGAGATAACTTAGCTCCTCTTGAAGTTTTAGAGAAAGTGTCAAAAATCTATGGAAAACCCGTAGGTTGGTTTTACTACGGAGAATTGGAAGAATATATTGAACTTTACCTTAGAAAACTTGGTTATGGCACATTCCTAGATGAGTATCCTGATACTCCATTAAAAATAAAAGAAGAGCTTTTTAGAATAAAAACAAATCCAATACAATCGGTCACAAGAAGTGGGGGAGTAACCATTGGAACATTTGAAAATCCTGACTGGGAAAATGAATTTGGATACCCAAAAGAAGGCTACCTAGATGATATCTTTTTTGAAATGCTTTATGATACGCTGAGGGACACAATTAGGAAGGAAGCCAAAACCTACTTAAGCCAGCAAGACGGACTTGATGATACTAAAATCAACGAACTTTCTGATTACTTTGCTAACCAAATCTATACTTCATATGATTTTATCGGAAATCTAGAAATCCTTTCCAAAGATAAAATCAAAAAAGAAATTAAAAAGGGCTATGAACGCCTGATTAAAGATTCGCCATCAGCAGGTGTAGAAGTTAGCTATGATTCCAATTACCTACTCGGTTTTCTAATCAATACACTTGCAGATAGCCAAGCAACAAGGCAATTACTTTCAGATATGTCCCAAGCAACAGTTGGTATGCCTTTTTCACAATTTCATGAAGGGCATGAATTAGTTGAAATTATCCAATCTGTCAGACCACGACTGATAGAACTATACAATAATACGACCTTTGATGACTGGACTGACTGGGCGGAGAAATAATCACGTGGTTTTCGCGTGACTTTCGCGTGATTTTCGATATCTTTTTAAAACGAACTACTCAAAAATGCTTTAAAATCAAGCAAAATTGAGTATTATCAAAAATTTTTTTCGCGTGATTTTCGCGTGATACCCTGCAATTTGATTTTTTAAGTTAGGAGGAAAAAGTGTGGAATTAAAAATTGAAGGCAATGATTTAGAGTACAAAAAAGCTAAAAAAGCACTTCCTGATTCTTTCTGGGAGACCTATTCTGCTTTCGCAAACACCAATGGTGGAAAAGTTGTCTTGGGAGTAGATGAAAATAATGAAGACCCTTTTCAGGGAGTTATGAATCCTGAAAAAGTTAGGAATGACTTGTTTAATCTAGTCTCTAATAGAAAAAAAGTAAGTTGTAATTTGCTAACCGATAATGATATTGAGTACATTGATATTCCTGATAAAAATCGTCAACTTATGGTAATAACGATTAGAGAAGCCAGTAGTGACCAAAAACCTGTCCATCTTAAAAATGATTTTAGAGAATCTTATAAAAGGTTAGGGGAAGGTGATGTTAGACTTGATAAAGAAGAGCTAAAGTATCTCATGGCAAGCTCCCATGATGATATTGATGGCGAACTCCTAACTAACTATGACGAAAGTGACCTCAATATTGAATCAATCGAAGAGTATAAAAAACTCCTAATCGAATTAAGCGGGAACACTAAGTACACCAATATGCCACTTAGGGACTTCTTAACTGAAATTGGTGTTTTTAAGAAGGATAGAACAGATGGCTCTTATAAGTTGACTGCAGGAGGGTTACTATTTTTCGGGAAATACAACTCCATAATATCTAGGTATCCTAAATTTCAATTAGACTACTTTGAAAAGGACAACTCACTTTCTACTAGGTGGAATGATAGGATTTCAACAGGGGACATGATGTACCCTGATTTGAACATGTATGACTTTTTTAATTTAGCATACAAGAAATTAACTGCAACTACCAACGATAGGTTCGAACTCAATGATAAATCTGCCCATCGTTTACCATTTAAAAAAGATTTATCTGAATCTATACGTGAAGCACTAGTAAACTGCTTAATGCACGCTTACTATGACTTTGACTCACCTATCGTTATCACCGCATATAATGATTTTTATGAATTTAAGAATCCAGGAAAAATGAAAATTTCTATTCCTGAGTTTATACATGGCGGTACGTCAAAAACACGAAACGGTACAATTTCATCGCTATTCAGAAGAATCGGAATGTCTGAGAAGGCTGGCTCAGGCGGGCCAAAAATCTTTGATGTGTCAGAAAAATACAAATTGAAAATTCCCGAAGTTTCAACTACTTTTGATAGTACTATCGTAACCATTTGGAAAGTGGACTTGTTGTCTTCATACCAAGATGTAACACAAGATGAAAGAGCTATTCTCAAGTACATAATCGAAAATGAAAGCATTAGCAAAAACGATGTTATTGAGAATAATCTGATGACAGAATATAAGTTCAGAGAAAACTTAAAAACTCTTCAAAGCAAGCAATATATAGAGGTAATTGGCAAGGGACGTTCAACAAAATATGTTCTTCCTAGAACATCATCTGAACAATATCATATCATCAAACAAAAAATTAAAAACCTTGGTGATTTTATGACCAAGAACTAAAGTTTTATCTGATTTTTGTCTGATTAAAACTAAAGCAAGGTCAAAATCACCCTATTTCATCAATAATTGAAAGATTGAAAAGCCCATAAAATCAACGTTTCTGTACATCATGAAACTTGCTAAATTACATATTACGCTTACAGAAGTAAAATAATTGAGATAAAGAAAGCCTATGAAACGTTGATTTCAAAGGCTTTTTTATTTTTAGTGAAATAATTGCATTTTAACTAATTAAGATTTATTCACATTAAATTTTGATATAATTATCGCAAAAGAATCTTTAAGGATAGACTATATATGAAAAAGAAAGATAACATCAATTTAGCTGAAAAAATCTCCGAAATTTCCAAGAAAATTGAAGAAGTTAAAATTACTTGTTTTTATATGCTAAGCACCGACTTATATAAAATAGAAAATAATAAACTAACGGAAATAATAACTAAGAAATTTGAAAATCATCCTGCTACAATTATGGAGTTAAGAGCTACCAAAGATAACCAACTTTTCATAAAAAAACATGACTCGTGGCGAATTCCCAAAGAGTTACAACATTTAAAAAGCAAAGTAGACGATAAAACTAACTACTATTTAAATTTATATTTCGAAAAACTAGAAAAAGAGAAACAAAATTGTCTATATAGTTCCAAATCTAATCCATTTGTTAAATTTGTTTTTACTCCTTTAATAGAGATAGACGGGGAAGATGAATTACATTTTTTCTTTGTTACACTCACTATTTTTCAAAACGGATCAATAATAATTGAATTATTTGAAGATTTAAGGTCCTCTTTCTACACTATTGACTTTCTCCATCCATATACAATAATGAAAGCTCAAATATTTCCCGATTTCAAAAAGAAAAATAGGATATATTCTTTAAATTCTGATTATCAAGTTGATGATATATTGAAGTATATAAAAAAAGAACTTTCATCTATAAATGGAGGTTTGAAATTAACTGAGAGTACATTTATTTTACATTTTATCACAAATATGGATCAAATGAATAAAATGGAGTTCTTTAAAAAAGATAAATTGTATACCTGGATGATTAATGCCCCTTATAGTCCGAAAAACGTGTCTTCTAAAAATAGATCAAAAAATTATCTAACAAACTATTTTGATTTAGATTCTATTAATTATATAAACAAAGGTGCAAATTATATCGTATGGAATAACGGCAATTCTAATAATTTTGAGTCTAATTTTCTAAAACAAGCTAGCTTCTTTTTATCTTCGGCTACTCCGTTCTTTCAGTTAGTTTGTCTAGATGAAACTATTATGGACGGACTCGAAAAATTTCAACTTTCAAATGATAAACAGCTAATTAAATTTAACGAGTGGATTCACAACTATAAAAGATCTTCTCTTTTTATCTATCGAATCAATCATAGAGCCGTTTTTGACTTGTTTACTCATTTACAAGAAAATTCTTACTTCAAGCATGATGAATATATAGAAAAAATTAAGCAAGAAGAATTTGCCTTATTAAAAGATCGAAACCAGTTTAATGATTTACAAAAAAATAAAATGATGGAAATCATATTGTTCCTTGTCGGTTCTGTCTCTGTTCTTGAAGTTGTAGATATTTTCACTGATAATATTAAAATTTTATCAATAAGTGCTTTGATTACTGTCTCTTTATCTATTGGAGTAATCGTGTATAGAAATCGCAAATGATATTTAAAAGTCCTTGAAATCAGCGTTTCATTGGCTTTTTCCTTTTATTTTTAGAGAAAAAACTGAATGTTATATATTTCTCCTAAACCAAAAATCTATCTGAAGTTTTTATGATATGTGCTGTTTCTTTGACATCTAAATCTTCTATGTAAAATAATGGATAAAATTCGGAGAAAAACTCTTATAAAGTTCCAAGAAAACCCTTACTTTTAGAAATCTTCATTTTAATGCAATAAATTTTGACAGATGCTCTACTAGCCTTTATAATAGTATTATTACTAAAATTAGGGAGAGTATGTCCATGCCAAATAATGAAGAGAACAAAGGTATGTTTCGTAATTTTTTAGGTGGCTTTAAGCGTCTTATAAAAGGAGAAGAGGACGAATCATCTACTTCTGCGGCTCATAACAATGAAGGAAGTAACCCACAAGTCAGTGTGAACCCAGAAGATAGAGAGAATTTCCTCATTGAGAAAGCTTTGGAATCAATCCAATACTACGACCGCTTGGATGTTATGAATATCGGTGGAGAAGAGGATCCAGACGAATCTCAAGCTGTAGAAAGTGAAGCTAGTCTGGAGCAGGAAATAATGGCAGCGAAAAGCCATGCAGCTAGCACGACAGAATCTGCTGAGACAAACATTTCTTCAGATTCTATGAAAAAGAGGGGCTTGAAGAGCACTGCTGATTCAATATCTCTATCATTAAGTATAGAAAGTAAAAAGGCTTCTCGTAGTTTAGAAGTAACCGAATCACAGACACAAAGTTTGGAAGTTGGGCAATCTGATAGCAAGGAAACGGATACTTCTGCTAGCTTGTCAATTGCGCAAAGTCATGCCTTCGAGCAATCGATCCTTGAAGAAAATAGAGCGTCGCTGAGCTTATCAATTTTCGAATCTGTATCTCAAAGCATGGCCGCTGAAGAGTCTCTCAATGCGGACAACGAGGCGTCTACTAGCTTGTCCGTGGCGGAATCTGTATCGCAAAGCATCGCGATTCAAGAATCGATCAGCGCTGAAACAGATTCGTCTACTAGTCTATCTGTAGCCGAATCTGTTTCTCAAAGCATTGCTATCCAAGAATCGATCAGCGCTGAAATCGAAGCATCTCTTAGCCTGTCGGCAGCAGAATCTGCTTCTCAAAGTATCGCGATTCAGGAATCCATTAGCGCAGAATTGGAAGCTTCTACCAGCTTGTCCGTGGCAGAGTCTATTTCGCAAAGTATCGCGATTCAAGAATCAATCAGCGCAGAAACGGAAGCATCACTGAGCTTGTCCGTAGCTGAATCTGTTTCGCAAAGCCTTGCCATCCAAGAATCTATCAGAGCGGAATTGGAAGCATCGCTAAGCTTGTCTGTAGCAGAGTCCGTTTCTCAAAGTATCGCGATTCAAGAATCGATCAGCGCGGAAATCGAAGCGTCTAAGAGCCTGTCTGTGGCGGAGTCTATTTCGCAAAGCATTGCTATCCAAGAATCGATCAGTGCGGAATTGGAAACGTCGCTGAGTTTGTCCGTGGCGGAATCCGTGTCGCAAAGCATTGCAATTCAAGAATCGATCAGCGCGGAATTGGAAACGTCGCTGAGCTTATCTATCGCTGAATCTGTATCTCAAAGCATTGCGATCCAAGAATCCATTAGCGCAGAATTGGAAACGTCGCTGAGCTTATCCGTGGCGGAATCTATTTCTCAGAGCGTTGCCATCCAAGAATCTATCAGCGCAGAAATCGAAGCATCTACAAGCTTGTCCGTGGCGGAATCTATTTCTCAGAGCGTTGCCATCCAAGAATCTATCAGCGCGGAATTGGAAGCTTCGCTGAGCCTATCTGTGGCTGAATCTATTTCGCAAAGTATCGCGATTCAGGAATCCATTAGCGCAGAATTGGAAGCTTCTACCAGCTTGTCCGTAGCCGAGTCTATTTCTCAAAGCATCGCTATTCAAGAATCAATCAGCGCAGAAAACGAGGCATCACTGAGCTTGTCCGTGGCGGAGTCTATTTCTCAGAGCGTTGCCATCCAAGAATCAATTAGTGCAGAGAACGAAGCATCTACAAGCTTGTCTGTTGAAGAATCCCAAGTCTTAGATAGAGCTATTGAACAGTCTATTATGACAGAAAACGAAGTGTCTACGAGCTTATCTATCGTAGAGTCTGCAGCACTAAGTAAAGCGATCGAGTTATCAATTAGCGCAGAAAATGAAGCGTCTATCAGCCTATCTGTAGCGGAATCCGAAGCCTTAAGTCGGGCAATTGAACAATCTATTAGCGCGGAGAACGAGGCATCACTAAGCCTATCTGTGACAGAAAATGAAATCCAAAGCATCGCTATTGAACAGTCTATCAGCCTAGAAAATGAAGTATCTACTAACCTGTCTATGGCGGAATCACAAGCGAAAAGCGTAGCCGTAGAGCAGTCTATCAGCTTGGAACAAGAACAATCCCTTAGCCTGTCTATCGCGGAATCACAATCACAACATGCGGCGGTGGAACAATCCCGCAATCTGGAACAGGAATATTCATACAGTCTGGCGGCTGCGGAATCTAGAGCCAAAAGAGATACTATTGAGCAGTCTACCAGCTTGGAGCAAGAACAATCATT
The DNA here is from genome assembly GCF_001588905.1 of Streptococcus cristatus. Taxonomy (GTDB): domain Bacteria; phylum Bacillota; class Bacilli; order Lactobacillales; family Streptococcaceae; genus Streptococcus; species Streptococcus cristatus_N. The sequence continues at coordinate 48,756 of NZ_LAWH01000016.1, forward strand.
TAGTTTATCTACTGCAGAATCTAAAATCCTCAGCAGAGCCGTTGAACAATCAATCAGCGTCGAACAGGATCATTCATTCAGCATTTACCTTGCCCAATCTGAAGCCCAAAGTAAGATCATCGAGCAGTCTATCAGCTTAGAGCAAGAACAGTCACGTAGCCTGTCTGTTGCTGAATCACAATCACAAAGTATCGCTATTGAGCAATCAATGAGCGTGGAAAGAGAGCGTTCAATCAGTCTATCTATTGCTGAATCACAGTCACAAAGAATGATCATTGAACAATCAATCAGTGCAGAGAGAGCCCATTCGATCAGTCTGTCTGCTGCCGTATATCAATCGCAAAGCATGGCTTCTGAGTTTACTACTGTCACACAGAATCTATCAACCTTAGCCATGATTACTAAAAGACAGAAAAAATAAGCTCAGAACAAGCAGCGAATGAATACTGAAAGGAACTAATATGATTAGAAATATTCTATCAAGTAATGGTAAAAGTCTAGGAATCACCGACATCCTGCCCCAGTATGGTGAAGACTATCGTCTCTCTGTCATGGACGGAACAGTTGACTATCGAACAATCCCCCTAGGAGCCTACGATTTGTTCAAACAAGGCTCCAGCAAACAGGATTATCTGGCAGACATTGAAAAAATTAAAACAATGGGCTTCAATACCTACCAGCTGTCCTTTTCATGGACTCGTCTCTTCCCGACTGGAGAAGAGCGGAGACCCGATGCTAAAGTCCTTGCTTTCTATGAGTCAATTATTGATACACTGCTCGAGAATGACATCGAACCAATTGTAAGCCTGTCTCATTTTGATTTCCCGCTTCATTTGTATGAAAAATACGGCGCATGGAAAAGTCGTCAAATGATTGCCATGTATGAAAAGTATTGCGAAGCCGTTTTGACCCACTTCAAAGAAAAAGTCACTTACTGGATTACCTTTAAAGAAATGAGCGCTCTGTCTTATTTGCCATTTTTAGGCGCTGGGCTACACTTTGACAGCACAGAAAACCAGGAACAACAAATTTGGCTGGCTGCCCACCATCAGCTAATCGCATCCGCAAATGTGGTTAAGCTCGGTCAAACCATCAATCCAACCTTCCAATTTGGTAGCTTGATTACCATCAATAGTGACTCCCACCAAGAAAATCACTCAGCTACCGATGCCTTGGGCCATGAGCTGAACAGACGTAAAAACTACATTTTTACAGATGTGCAGACCAAGGGCCACTATCCAAACCACTTCCTTCGCTACATTGAGCGAAACCAGCTGGATCTGGGCATTACGGAAGAGGATGTCTTCGCCTTAAGAGAAGGAGTCGTGGACTTCATTGCCTTCTCACATTATGCGGCGGAAAATATCCAAGATTTGTTTACCAACAAATATGTCCGCAAAAATGTAGAAACTTGCCTTGCACAGCCCGTCCTTCTTCGCATTGCCATGTCTGAGCTATATGAGCGCTACCACAAGCCTCTCTTGGTCATTGAGACTTGTTCTGAGGTCTCTGACCATCCGCAATTAGCTAAGAATATTCAAGACAACGTTCAAGAAATTATTAAATCCGTTGAGATTGACGGGATTGAGTTGCTTGGCTACACACCATTTAGCTGGAGCGATGTAAATATCTAGGATCCAGTCTCAAGCTCAAAACATAGAAAAAATCTCCCTAAGAAAGTGAATAATCACTTGTGGGGAGATTTTTGATGTTTTAGAAGAGCAATCAAAGCCTTAATCTTTTCCTTTGCTATCTCTAAAAATCCGATAGCTAGTCTCAGCGACAGGCAGGCCGATGATGGTGTGCATATCACCTGTAATTGAGCGGATAAAGCGAGGATCCAGCTCCTGAAAGCCATAAGCACCCGCCTTATCCAGCGGACGCTTGTCATGCAGATAAGCCTCGATGACAGGCTCTAATTCTGGGTAATAAGCTACAAAGTCCACCTGCGCCACGGTGTAAAAGACTTCTAGAAAACCCTGCATACGTAGACAGACCGAGGTCACTACATGGTGGCTCTTGCCAAAGTAAGAGCGAAACATCCGACTGGCTTCAGCTAAATCCTGTGGTTTATTGTAAATCTGACCATCCACCACGACGATGGTATCAGCCGAAATATAAAGAGTCTCGGCTTCCAAGTCCAAATCGGACTTGGCTTTGGAAATCTCGCAACAAATCTTGGCTGCCTTGGTCAGAAAATCCTGATCATCGATACTTGCCATACACTGCTCTTCAATAGCTCGCTCGTCCACTTCTACAGCCTGAATCTCTGGATTCAAAAAGCTCAGCAATTCCTTGCGTCTGGGCGACGTAGATAGCAGGACAAAGCGGCGAATCTCTCCTTTTTCACCTTCCCTTTGATAGTCAAAAACCATCTTTATGATTGTCCTCCTAGGTCCTTTAATTGAAAGAGTTCCTCCACCCGCAAATCAAAAACCTGAGCGATTTTTAAAGCCATCTCTAGCGAGGGATTGTAGCGGTTATTCTCCAAGTGCAAGATCGTTTCGCGCCGCATTCCAATGCGGTCAGCTAACTCCTGCTGGGTCATGCCCCTGGATTCGCGGACAGATTTGAGATTGGTGATAATATTGCTTTCCTTGGCCATTTTAACCCCTCTTTTCAAATAAAAAGAAGACCAATCCAAAGAGTAACACTAAGACACCAATCATAATGAAAAATATTCCAGTATTGACTGTGATAGCTCCTATATTGGCGCTGAGCCCTGCAAGCACCAGCAAAGTTGCTATACAGATGGCAAACATCAAAGTCGCTGCTTTTGCCAGATTGTCATAAAAGCGCTCGTCTGCTCTTTCTTTGACTTTCTTCAAAGCAAAAAACAGAAGAAAGAGAAACTGGATAGCCAGGAGCCCTCCCAAAGCAATGTACTTTATAAAGGGCGGATTGGTGCTCGGAGTCCACAACCAAATTCCGACAGTATAAATAGAGGTTGCCGAAAGCGTTAGTAGATTATAAAATTTCATGGTCAGATCATAGACCTGCTTTTCTTGAACTTCTTTTATCTTCTTAGGCCATGGTTTCATGTGAAACCAAGACCAGATGCTTATAAGCTGACCTATACTTACCAAACCGACAATCATCCACTTGGCTGACCAGCTGAGATTGCTGGGAGCAAGGAAAACAGTAAAATCAATAAAGAGAGCGGTGGCGACCAAAATGAGACCACCCATTTTTTGACTTTTTTTCATGATAGACTCCTTTCGTTTGTTAGAAATATTTAACACCTTTATGTTATAAATATATCACACACAAGAATAAAAGGCAAGCATTTATGTGCTGTTTGGGAAAATTTTTTATTTCTGCAAACAAAAGCCCCAGAATTTCTCTGGGGCTCTAAACTACTCTTTACCAATACAATATTCTTGGTGTTCCTGCAAGCTTTCATCGGTCTGAATGGTTACTTTGGCAATGCCATAAGCCAGAAGCTTTTGGCGCAGGACAGCCTGCGTTTCAGCCAGCAAATTGGAATTTTCCAGACAGATATGAAGCATGGCATATTTTTCCAAACCATCTGTCGTCCAAACATTGAGCTGAGTGATAGCTCGCACGTTTTCCAGCACTGCTATTTCCTGATAAAGCTGACTGAGATCCACATCGCTGGGCACATGGTCTAGGAAGATCTGGATATTCTCCCAAAATTTTGGCAGAGCCTTACTGAGAATAAAGCCTGCGATGACGAGAGAAAGCAGCGGATCTAGGAAATACCAGTCGGTGAAGCGCAAAATGAGAGATACGAGGATAACCGCTAGCCAGCCCAAAATATCCTCAAGAAAGTGCAGGCTAAGAATAGATTCATTGTGACTGTGTCCATGGCTGACTACTCGGCTGGCTGCTGTATTGACGACAATAGCGACAATTCCCAAAACCAGCATGCCATCATAATTTACCTTCTCAGGAGCGAATAATTTAGGAATATTTTCCACGATAACCAAGGTCGAACCGACCAGCAAAATCACTGAGGTCAAGAGGGCACCCAGCAGGCTGTAGCGTTTATATCCTAGGGTATAGTTGCGGTCTTCTTTTTTTGTGGAAATCTTCTCAAAAAGAGTCGATAGGCCAATAGCCAAGGCATCTCCCGTATCGTGAATTGCATCTGCTAAGACAGCACTGGAATGAAAGAGAAGGCCAAAGATAAACTCAATAATAGCAAAAGAAAAGTTCAAGAGAAAAGCGATTGTCATATTTTTACTGGATTTCATGTGAACCTCCTTATTTATTTTCCTAAAAGAATACGATTTATGGTATAATCTAATCAATACCGAACACTCTGTTCAATTATATTATCCACTATTATCAGAAAGGAAACAAGAGCCAGTTCATGCCCTTTGTCTCTTAGCAGACAAAAAGCTCTTTTTGTACGGAATTTCCATGGATAGACGAGTAAAAAAATCACGCGCAGCCATTTACCAAGCCTTTATCAGCCTGCTCAATCAGAAAAGCTACGAAAGCATCACTGTTCAGGAAATCATTGACCTAGCTGATGTAGGTCGCTCCACCTTCTATAGCCACTTTGAGACCAAGGAAACCCTGCTGGAGGAACTCTGCCAAGATCTCTTTCAGCATACCTTTATCGAGCGCTCTGAAGGACGCGATTTATTTGAAGCGACAGCCCATATTTTCCATCACTTTCGGAAAAATCAGGATCGGATAGCCACCCTTCTCTTGGCTAAAAATACTTACTTCATCAACCGCCTGAAAATCGAGCTTGAGCGCTATCTCTTTCCCATGATTGAGCAGACATTATTGCAGAAAAAAAGCCATCTGCCGGACAACTTTTTAAAAAATTATGTGACGTCAACTTTTGTGGAGACGGTCAGCTGGTGGCTGCAGCAACGAAATCAGGTTGACGAAGACACGATTTCTCGTTATTTTCTGGACTTGATGGACTAAGCCGCAATTCGCCTATCATTTTCTAAAAAGATATGGTATAATCGTTCCTTGACATACGAAAGGAGATTGACTATTTATGAAAAAAGAACACTCACCATTTTTAATTCCAGGTATAGTGATGATCGGGATAGCACTGCGGGCTCCTTTTACTGTTTTGCCTATCGTTCTGACAGACATTGCTGAGGGGCTACAGGTGCCAGTTAGTTCCCTGGGCCTCTTGACCAGTCTGCCTTTGATTATGTTTGCCCTCTGCTCGGTCTTTGCTCCGCGCTTAGCGCAAAAGATGAGCTTGGAAAAACTGTTTACACTTGTTTTACTCGTGCTAACTCTAGGCTCGCTGATTCGCGTATTTAATCTTCCCTTACTTTATACGGGAACTATTATTTTAGGAGCGGCTATTGCTGTCTTAAATGTCCTTCTTCCGAGCTTGATTCAGGCCAATCAGCCACATCGTGTCGGTCTTTTGACAACTCTTTATATCACATCGATGGGACTGTCGATCACGATTCTGTCTGCTTTGGCTGTTCCCATCGTTCAAATGAGCTCTTGGCAAGGTCTCATTTGGATATCAACCTTGATTTGCTTTGTGATTCTCTTGGTTTGGCTGCCCAATGTCAAATATAGCCATCGCTTGGCGGCTAAACAGCAAGGAAAGCAGGAGCAAGGAGCTCTTCTAAAAAATCCAAGAGTCTGGGCCTTGATTTTATTTGGTGGCTTACAGTCACTACTCTTTTATACCAGTATGACTTGGTTGCCAACCTTGGGACAACAAGCTGGCCTTTCTACTGATACGACCGGACTACTAGCAGCGGTCTTTTCTCTGATTAGCCTTCCCTTTTCAATGACAATTCCTAGTTTGACAGCGCGCTTGAAGGCTCGTCAACGTCTGATTATGATTAGCTTGGTTTCTGCGGCAGGTCTGATCGGTATTACCATGCCCTTGATTCGGACAGATTCCTTTGCTTATTGGCTGATTCTTAATCTGCTCATTGGTATGTCTGTCAGCGCCCTCTTCCCCTATCTCATGGTGACCTTCTCCCTCAAGACCTCTACACCTGCGCAAACGGCTCAACTATCTGGACTAGCTCAAACTGGAGGATACATCCTAGCCGCCTTCGGCCCGAGCCTCTTTGGCTACAGCTTTGATTTGTTCCATTCTTGGACACCAGCCATTCTCATCCTACTCGGACTGACCGTCATCATGACTATGAGCCTCTTTTACATAGAAAAATTTGATAAAATTCTATAAAACTTCTGATTCTCCATCAGGAGTTTTTTGCTGCCAAGTTTCTTGTAATTTCCGAAATTCGCTTGAAATCATCTTTCCTCATCTTATCTGTTTGATTCTTTTGATTATAACATAGTTTCAAAAGGACTTTTCTTATTTTCTACAAAATAACTTACATTTCATTGTAAAAACTTGCATATGCTTATAAAATGAATTATAATGAACTTATAAAGTAGCAGAAAGGATGAGAAAGATGTATCAAGAGCAGCGGCTTTCAAAGATGCTGGAACTTTTGGAGGAGAAAGGACAGCTGGCAGCCAAGGACATGGTGGGCTATTTTCAGGTTTCTAAGGACACTATTCGCCGTGATTTCTCAATTTTGAGCGAGCGAAAACTGGTCCAACGCACCCATGGCGGGATTATTCCTTTGGAAAATAGTCGGCAAATTCCCTCTTTCAACGATCGTATCGGCCAACTAAACCAAGAAAAAAAGGCCATTGCTCACAAGGCTCTGGACTTTCTCAAACCCAATCAGGTCAATTTCTTCGATGTATCAACGGTGGTTCTCAAGCTGGCTCAGCAAGTTCAGCAACCGATGACGATTTTTTCTCATTCTTTGGATAATGCCATCATGCTGAGCGATCAGGAGCAGGTTGCTTTCCATCTTTTAGGTGGAAAGTTCTATCCGAGAAATCGTTTTTACTACGCCCTCAATGAAGCCGAGCTGCTCAGAGATATTTCTTTTGATCTAGCTTTTATCGGAGCTGCAGGGCTGAAAAATAGCCAAATCAGCTTTGAGGACCAAGAAGATGCCTATCTGAAGAAGCTAGCTCTCAAGCAGGCCAAGACAAAGATTCTGCTGGCCGAGCAGGCTAAAGTTAAGAAAGAATCAACCTATATTTTAGGAAATATCAGCGATTTTGACTACTGGATCACCGATCAAAAACCTAGCCCTGAGCTAGAAGCTCTTCTAGCTGGGAAAGTCAACATTATTTACTAGTTTCATTTTATAGCTTACGTACGGAGGAAGCGACCATGACCAAGCAACCTATTCGTTTGATTATCAGCGACATTGACGGCACAATCCTTAATGACCAACACCAAGTAGATCCGCAACTGAGGGAGCAGATTCCCTTGCTAAAAAAAGAAAACATCCCTTTTGTTCTAGCCTCTGCCCGCTCTCCTCTGGGCATGGAGCCAATTGCGCGCAAGCTGGGACTGGGTGATAACCCACTAGCCTGCTACAACGGTGCTCTAGTCATCAAGGGTGACCCGCAAGATTACGAGACCATTATCGAGCATCCATTGGATAAAAAAGAAATCCGCACTTTTCTGGAACTGGTAAAAACTAAGTTTCCTAGTGTTTCCATCAATCTCTACTCTGGTAAAGATTGGATTGCTGACCGTTTGGATAGGTGGGTGCAAATTGAAGCCGAGATTACAGGTGAGCAGCCTCTTATTCAAAATGTTCTGCTACCTGTTCTGGATGTGCTCATTCCAGTCCATAAGATGCTGTTGATTGATGATGCAGCTGTTATCCAGCAGCTCCATGCCTACTTGCAAACGATGGATTTTCCAAATACAGCCTTCTACCTGTCCAAGGACAACTATCTGGAAGTCACTCATAAAGAGGTATCAAAAGAGCAGGCCCTTCTGGAAGTGGCCAAACACTACCAGATTCCGCTGGAACAGGTCATGACAATTGGAGACAACTTCAATGACCTTCCGATGCTGCGACTGGCTGGTCTGGGAGTTGCCATGGGCAATGCCCCTGAAGCAGTTAAATTCGAGGCAACAGCCGTCACTAAAAGCAACAACCAGCACGGGGTCGCCAAAGCTATTGAGGAATATGTTTTACTATAATGCAAAAAAATCTGCCCTTGAGCAGATTTTTTATTGATGGTAATCGTAGGCAAGGCGAGAGCTGCCATCTGGCAAATAAATCGTGCCACACTGGCTAAAACCGTAGCGGCGAATGGCTGCCTGCATCGGATGGTTATCTTCATGCGTATCGATGCGGAGATAGGAAATTTGCTGCAGGCAAAAGTCAAGACATTGGTGAGCCAGACCCTTTACTTGTCCATTTGAAGCGATACGATGGATTGTACCGTAAGGCTCTGAAAAATGCCAAGCACCTTCAATTTCTTGGTATGGTAGGTCGGATCTGGTCCGATGATGAACGCAAAGGTTCCAACAACCTGCCCAGCCTCTTCAAAGACATAGCAGTGACCTGCCCGAATATCTCCCTCTACCAGCTGACAATTCGGATAGGAAGCTGGCCACTGACTGGGATTTCCCATAGTCCGCATAAACTCCCTAGCCTGATCAAAAATTGCTAAAATTGCTGGGATATCCTGCATTTCCGCCAAGCGAATCATGACTTCTCCTTCCAGCTTGCATTCTTATTTGACAAATTCCTCGTAGTCGCCTGTATAATTAGCCCACTCCTTACTGAAGAATTTCTCATTGATCTGATAGTTAGGGGCAGGTTGGGGGTTAGAGACAAAAGGATCTACAGCCTTGTCGAAGGCCAGCCAGCCATTCCAGCCCATGTGGATCGTGTCCTGCATAAAGTAAGGCTTGTCGCCGTCCTTAGAAAAGTCAGCAATATTCGTAAATCCTTGACTTTCCAGCTGGAACTTAATCTTCTCAACTGTCCGCTGGTACATCTCTTCACTCAGTCCAGTATAGGCCATCCATTTGGCATTGACTGGTGGAATGACAAAGATGACATTGGTTTTTGATTTGGCAAATTGCTCCAAAACCAGCTGCAAATCATTGTACTCGGGAGACTTTTCGTAAGACTGCTTGGATTGGAAGCCTTTGAACTTCTTGATTTTTCTAGCCAAACGCTTCTTATAAAAGTCGTTATCGATACCTAAATCATTGTTATTGGTCTGCTTGACAGCATCTGCCGTAGCCAGCTGCTCCAACTCTTCATAAGAAAAGTCATCTGGAAGACGGGAAAGCTGAGGCAAAACCTTCGTGTCATAGTTGCCATTATTACCAGCAGCAAATGTACTGAAAAATGCATCCTCCCGCTGATAAATCCGACTCATAGTATTAATATACTGCTGCTCAAAAGAAGTCAGTTGGCTTCCATCGGCCACTTTCCTGACAATATCCCCCATAGCAATGTTGGGATAGAGCTGCAAAAGTCGCTGGGCTGCATACTGGGAGCCTACTCCACCATCCTGCCAGCTAAGAAAACCAGCTAGCTGGTCGCTATTGAAATACTGCTGAAAAGCCGCCGCATCATAGCCTTTTTTGGTAAACCATTGCGGAGAAACGACATAGACGGCCGTCTTATTTTCCAGCTCAGAGGTCATCTGCTGCATCCCAAAATATTGGTTGAGAGAAGCCGCCCCCCGCTGCCCTAGAAAATAAGGTCGGTAATTGCGGTCATACTTCTCGGCCAAAACAGCTGGGTGCATACTGTCAAAGCGCAGCCATTCACTAGATCCAAAGTAGGGCACAAAACGGGTATCTTGATCTGTCAGGGCCGTCATTTTTTTGCTACGGCTTTTGAACGTTTCTGCTGTAAGGGTCACAGCTGCCCGCTTCTCTGCTTCCACATCATGCTTTTTCTCAAGCGGATAGAAGAAAAAGAGCAGGGCGACCATGATCAAGGCGCAGAAGACAGGCCCCAGAATCAGCCAGAGTCGTTTAAGCATTACGAAGCTCCGTTACGCCTTCAACGATTTTATTGGCTGTATTCCAGTCATCACGGCCAAATTCTGACACTGGCACGCGGATGTCAAAACGGTTTTCCAGCTCAACAATCAGCTCTACTGTCCCCATGCTGTCCAAAACGCCAGCATCAAACAAATCCTCGTCCATCATGTCCGAAACATCTTCCATAAATAATTCGTCAATAATTTCAATTACTTCTGCTTTTACATCCATTTTAGTTTCCTCGTTTACATTTTATTTTTTAAACCAAAGGTCATTCAAAAATCCTGAGAAGATCAAGAATGAGAACATGACAACATGGAAGGTGATCACAACCCCCAGCGCTTGGGTCCACTTGTTGTCAGGCAGGGCTGGCAGTCCCTTACTTTTACGCTCTTTATTGATGGTCTTTTTCTTACGGAGCCAAGCGTCATTGACCACCAAGCCCAGACCGTGGAAGAGACCATAGGCGATATAGTACCAGGTCACACCATGCCAGAAGCCCATGACCAACATATTGATTATATAGGCTACACTGGAAGTCGTATTGCGGTTTTTAAAGACCTTGTTGCGCATGAGTACCATGACCAGGCGCATAAAGACAAAGTCACGGAACCAAAAGGACAGGCTCATGTGCCAGCGATTCCAGAATTCCTTCAAATCGCGTGAAACAAAAGGCTTGTCAAAGTTGATAGGGCTCTTGATGCCCATGAGATTGGAAATGGCCACCGCAAACATCGAATAACCGGCAAAGTCAAAGAAGAGATCCAGACCAAAGACATACATGACGCCTAGCGTTCCCAGATTGAAGAAACCACCAGTATAGAGGGCATAGGTCTTGACGTGCCCTAAAATCATGTGGCCAAAGATATGGGCCAGGACAAACTTATAGAGAAAGCCCAGCATGATATACTTGACCGACTGCTCCAGCATATCCAGAAGCTCATCGCGCTCTGGTATTTGGAGATAATTTTCATTGAAACGCTTGAAACGATCAATAGGGCCACTAGAAAAAGTAGGCATAAAGAGCATAAAGCGGAGGAATTCCCAAAGACTGAAATCAGTCAGCACGCCATCCCTCAGCTCAATAATCATACCAACTGAGCGGAAGGTCAGATAGGAAATTCCCAGGAAGCCAAAGAGTGATTGATGGCCACTGATAGCTGGCTCGACCTTGACCCAGAATAGGGGCAGAACCGCCAATGCTGTATGCAAATAAAATATCCACTTGCTGTCCCGCTTTTTGCGGTAGAATTTATAAGAATAAACCCAGACCGTCTGCCAGACGACATAAAAGAGCAGGGCATAAAGCTGCGCTAGACTAGGCCCCGTCAACATCAAGACAATAAAGACCAAGCTGACCAAGGCTTCATAGACCGGGAAGCGTTTCTTAAAGAAAAGTCCGATAAAGATTGGCAAAACAGCCAAGATAAGATAAAGGAAATACTGTGGGTCTCCGTAAGGCTCCAGATGAGGAAGCTGTTTCAAGAAATCCATCATGACTTGTTGACCTCACTAATCAGCCCCTTGATATCAATCTTGCCGTTTGGTGTTAGGGGCAGAGATTCCCGATAGAGGAACTTAGATGGCATCATATAAGACATCATGATATCCTGTAGATCCTCTTTGATAGCCTTGGTAATATCGATTTCGCGGTCAAATTGCTCTGCAACACCGTCTTTCAAAATAACGTAGGCCAATAAGTTTTGAACCTTGTGGTCCTTATTGTAGCGTGGTACTGCTACTGCCGCCTCGATATACTTGGATTTGTTGAGGTTTTGAGATACGTCCTCTAGCTCGATGCGATAGCCGTTAAACTTAATCTGGAAGTCCATACGACCGCCGTAGAGTAGGAGACCTTCATCAGTCATCGTACCCACATCGCCTGTATGATAGGCTGGTAGCCCTTCAAATTCAAAGAAGGCTTCAGCTGTCTTTTCAGGATTGTTGAGGTAGCCCTTGGATACGGCTGGTCCGCAGACAATGATTTCGCCCTGCTGACCATTTGGCAATTTTTGCCCATTTTCATCGATGACAAAGGTTGGTGAATCCGCCTTGGTATAGCCGATTGGCAGACGCTTGAGGGTAGCTAACATCTCATCTGTGATGGCAACTGCAGACAGAGCCACCGTTGCCTCAGTCGGACCATAGGCATTGATAATACGAGCCTCAGGGAAACGCTCCCGCAATTTCTGAGCTGTCTTGACCGTCAGCTCCTCTCCATCAAAGTAAAAATGCGTAATGCCTGGCATCTTTTGGCTATTAAAATCTTCCGAAAGCATGGCCATATCCGCAAAGGACGGTGTAGAAGTCCAGATTGCTACAGGCAGGCTGAGAATCGCTTCAAATAGCTGCTTAAAGTCCTGAGTCAGACTAGACGGCAGGGCATAGAGAGTGCCTCCCAGTGCCAAAGTCGGTGCCCAATACATAACTGATAAGTCGAAAGAATAGGGCGGTTGTGCCAGCATTTGCGGACGGCTCGGTGTCGCAAATTCCTTGTCTGTAATCATCCAGTTGGTAAAGCTGAGCAGGTTATCATGAGAAATTTGCACACCTTTAGGTTTACCAGTCGTACCAGAAGTAAAGATGATGTAGTAATTATCATCGCCCTTGACAGGATGGCTCATCTCATAGGCAGTCTTTTCTGCGTAAGCCGCTCGAACCTCTTCCAGACTGAGAATGGCTGCATCTGTATCAGCCAGCGGAAAATCCGCAATGGCAATAATCAAGCTTGGTTCGGCTACTTCCAAAATAGCAGTCACGCGCTCCAAGGCTGAATGACTATCAATAGGAATATAAGCATGACCAGCTTTGGTCAAGGCCACAAAAGTAGCCAGCATTTCATACTCCTGACCACCGTAGACCACGACTGGTGACTTGGGAGCCAGCCCCAAGCTATCAACCTTGGCTGCCAATGCATCGGAGTCTGCCTTTAGATCCCCGTAGGTATGAACTTGTCCGAGGACATTGTAGACAGGGAAATCTGGCTGCGTCTGAGCAAAGTGCTCAATTGCTTCAATCATATCTGTAATTGCTGTATTTGACATGTGTATAGTACTCTCTTACATTAAAATTCATTGTAGATAAAGCCACCTTGACCTTGACCAAGATAACTAAAGAAATAAAGCAGGGCTACGAAAATCACAAAGTATAGCAATGTCTGCCCTACAAACTTATAAATCGTCTTATATTTCGTCATTTCATTCACTCTTATCTTTTTTTAGATAGACATAGATTATTTTACCATTTTATAGAGAAAGATTTCAATATAAAAGCTATCAATTGTGTAAAGTTCTTGTAAGGAAATAAAGAGAAAAAGAGTTACTTCCCTTATCTTTCAAGGATGAAATCCTTTTCAAATTTTATAAGTAAAATTTCTATATATTACTTGACTTTTAGTTCAAAAGAGATTATCCTATATGTAGAAAGTTTATATATAATATTTTTATATATAGGAGGTAGTACATGTATTTCCCCACATCTTCTACCCTGATAGAATTTCTGATTTTAGCGATTTTAGATAAAGAAGATTCCTATGGCTACGAGATTAGCCAGACCATCAAGCTCATTGCCGATATCAAGGAGTCCACGCTTTATCCTATCCTGAAAAAATTGGAAAAGAGTCAGTATTTAGAGACTTACTCTCAGGAATATCAAGGTCGAAAACGAAAATATTACTCTCTGACCCTAACAGGTCAGAAACAACTGATCAGCCTCAAAAATGAATGGGAGCTTTATACCAGCATGATTAAGGGCATTATCGAAGGGAGTGTTCGCCATGACAAGAACTGAATATCTAGCCCAGCTAGAAAAATATTTAAAAAAATTACCAGCAAAAGACTATCAAGAAGCTATGGACTACTTCACCGAGTACTTTGACGAGGTCGGTCCAGAGGGAGAGGCAGCAGCTATAGCTGAGCTGGGTAGTCCCAAAGAAGCGGCTCACGAGATTATCATCAATCTTCTGGACAAGAAAATAGAAGAAGACCGCCAAGAAGCTGACTCTGTCAAAAATAGCAAGCAGATCGTCCAGATTGCTATTCTGTCCATCTTGGCGGCTCCACTAGCAATTCCTCTGTTAATTTTGGCTTTGACTTTGATTTTTACTTTCTTCCTCCTCATCAGTGTCTTTGCTTTTGTTATAGCCGTCTTTGCTTTTGCTATGTTTGTCATGGGGGCGAGTCTGATTTGGGACAGCCTGACTCTCGGCATGACCACTTCGATTCCTGCTTTTGCCCTTAGTTTGGGGATGAGCCTCTTAGCCTTGGGGATGGCTGGACTCTTTTATCTCAGCATTGGTCCTATCCTTCGCTTTATCAAACTGAGTTTTGTCAAACTCGCCCAAGCCTTGGCCCGGAAAGGAGGCCATCATGTTTAAAGTAAGAAAAACCGTGTTCAGCATTGCGATTGTTGCCTGTCTGCTGGGTCTAGGCCTCATACTGGCAGGGCTAGCAAGTGGTGGTCTGCAGGATCTGGTGAAGAGCTCAACCGCTAGCACCAAAATGACCAAGCAAGAGGAAACCTATGACAATATCCATTCCTTAAATCTAGACCTGAGCAACCGCTCGGTTGTGATTGAAGAATCGCCCGATGATAAGGTTCACTTGACCTATTATCAAGGAGACGGCAAGACAACTGAAAAAATCAGTACCAAGGCTGAAAACGGTAGTCTATACATTAAGGAATCCAGCTTTTTTATCAACATTAACAGCGGCCTACGCTCTTTACTAGGCTTGATAAATGGAGATTTGGAAAGGACTCAACAAATCACTCTAAGCCTACCTAAGGGAAGGAACTTGGAGCAGGTTAAGGCCAGTTTAGCTAACGGCAGCCTATCAATCAATGACCTGACAATCAAAAAATTAAAAGCCAATCTCAGCAATGGTTCAATCGAACTCAGTCATAGCCAGATTGAGACTGGCAGTATCGAAAATGACAATGGTAGCATCGAGCTAGTCCAAACCAGCCTGACCGATACTCAAATCAGTCTCTCCAACGGCAGTATCACTAGTGATAAACTAACCCTCAAGGGCAATATCAACATGTCCAGCGACAATGGCTCCATCGATCTCCATCTCACCGAAGAGACCTTCAAAGCCATCTCACTGGACCTGCAAACAGACCTAGGTGACATTGAAGTGCCCAAGGACATGCAGACGAGCCACGACCAAGAGGACTTTATCGGAGATCGAGTCATCCACACCAATGAACAGGCTCAAGCCAAGCTGACCGCCAGCACCAGCACCGGTAGTATTGAGATTAGTCATTAAAAATAGAACGGAGCCTGATTGGTTCCGTTTTTTATGGTTATTTTCTCTAACCCTACCTTTACTTCCTATATCCTTTATGTTATGATACTCTATAAAAATTATCACAAGGAGGTTTCTATGAAAAAACTCACACCTGGTATGCACATTCGGGTCGTCAGCCCTTCGGCATCAATCGAACATATCGGAGGATTTGAGGCCAATCTAGCTGCCAAGGAGCGCTTGGAAAAGCTAGGATTTACCGTGTCTTTTTCGGAGCATTATCTGGAAAATGATATGTTAGATTCTGCCTCCATCGAAATCCGGGTGGCAGACATTCATGCTGCCTTTTCAGATGAGTCCGTTGATGCTATTCTGGCCACCATTGGCGGTTTCAATTGCAATGAGCTCCTGCCCTATCTGGACTTTGAATTGATTGCTAGAAATCCTAAGATTTTCTGCGGCTACTCAGACACAACAGCCTTGCTCAACGCTATCTATAGTAAGACCGGCATGAAAACCTACATGGGACCGTCCTACTCCAGCTTTAAAATGGATGCCCTGCAGGACTATCAGACCAAGAGCTGGCTCAAGGCCGTCAGCCAGACTTCTTATGAACTGACTCCTAGTGAAAAATGGGGCAGTAATGCTTGGTATCTTCCAGATGCGCCACTGACCTTCCATGAGACAGAGTGGAAAGTCTACAACCATGGAAAAGCCCAAGCCACTGCTATCGGCGGCAATCTCTCTACCTTCTCACTTCTGCGTGGGACACCCTATACCCCGATAGATGAAAACTACGTCCTCTTTGTTGAAGAGGCCGAGGAAGATGATTATGTGGAGTTTGACCGCAATCTAGCTGCCCTCCTTCAGGCCTATCCCAACCCACAGGCCCTTCTCATTGGCCGCTTTCCAAAAGAATGTCAGATGACAGAAGAACTACTCCTTTATATCTTGGACAAACATCCAATTCTCAAGACGATTCCCGTTCTTTATGACTTGGACTTTGCCCATACTCAGCCGCTCTTTACCATTACCATCGGTGCTCAAGTGACGGTGGATACAGAGACGATGTCTATCAAAATTGACGAATAAACATGAAACGACCTCCAAACAAAAGGTCGTTTTTGATATCTAAAAGTCATGAATCATCTCTAAACAGCGCTCCAAATCCACATCCCGCTCCAGATGCTCAACTGTCCAAGGAATAAGGATGTCTGGTTCAATCCCCTTGTCTGTTATCCCCTGTCCCTTATCAAGTGCTAGAGCGCGTGAAGTTGGAAAGTTCAAACTATAGTCACCATAATCTACCTGACAGCAGTTAGAATAATCTAGTATTCCAAGAGTCGGGCGCCCCAGAACCGTCACCTTAGGAAAACATTTCATCATCTGGACAAAATTGTCTCCCGACGAAGCACAGTAGACATCTGCCAAGACAAAAATCTTCTCAGGATGGCTTCCTCCTTTCACATTAGGAAACATTTCCCTGTCCTCGCCTCCAAATTTGACATAGCCTTTGCCTCGATTGGCCTGCAGGTCTTGCATGATTATCTCCAACAAATCCTTCGTCTCCTGATTAATCCCTTCCTGCTGCACGTAGGCTTCAAAATCTTTCAAACGCAGGTCAACATTCCGCTCTGTGTAGAGAATTTCCATCCCTTCATCAGTCCAGCCCAAGTCAGAATAGACTTGCCCCTCAGAAAGAGCATAGTGGAGCAGGGGAAAATACAGCGAGTCCATCCCGCCAGTATTTTGACGGACATCAATCACCAGACAAGCAGCCCTCTTGATAGTATCTTGTGCTTCCTGATAGAGTTTGTTGATGGCTTTCTCGTTCCTAAAGTCATCCAAACGGAGATAAATAACACCCTTTTCTAACTCTTTCCATTCAAATCGACTCTCTACAGGATTCTGGCTAGGCTCAACTGAAAGGATTTGCTCTACTCCTGCTCGCAAAACAGTCACTTGCCTGGCTTTTGAAATCAACTCGCTCCACTCACGGTAGTTTCGCTCAGGCGTTGAACTGGTGAAATACGCTCGGTGCATCCTATAAAACTCTTCTAGATGCTGTCCATCCAGTTTCACAATTTGATCGCCCGCCTGCAAATTCGTATCTGCATTAGCCTGCTCAACATAAAGTCCTTGGATTGTTGAACGTAGAACAAAACCTTTTGGCTTAGCATATTTCTCCCGAAAAGCTACATGGCCGATAACTCCGAAGCTAGCTAGATAAGTCTGAACCTGATAAAGAAAATCTTTTTCACTCATATCGTCTGAAATACATTCGCGAAAAATAGTCGGATCCGCACCGGCAATATCCTTTTTAGTTGCCGAATCTTGGGTCATAATCGAAACAACATCTTCAAAAATAGCCGTTTTTCTCATCGTATGCTCCTCTTCATTACTGAGACCAGTATATCATTTTTGTACATTTTATGCCGATTTAAACAAAAAAATCTAAGCACAATCTCTGCTTAGATTTTTTCTAATCAATGTCCACCGGGACCGCCACCTTGTCCGCCTGGGGCACCACCGCCACCAGGGCCATCTGCTGTGATTTCGGTTCGGGTTTGCCCATTGACCGTGATGGTCCCGCCCGTATAGGTAGCCTTACCATCAAAGTCAAAGGCAGACACTGTGGACGTGATAGCCAAGTTTCCCCCTGTCATGATGATATCGCCGTTGGAGTCAAGGGCGTCTGTATCGCCTTGGCCGACCTCAACCTTGATGTCACCACCAGTAATCTTGATGAAAATCTCAGCCCCAGTCGCCGTACTAGCTGCATTGATCCCATCATCCGTCGCATAAAGGTCAAGTGTACCGCCGTTAATCGTGACATTTGTTCCCTCTAAAGCTTCGACACTGGATTTAACTGTGATAGTGCCACCATCGATCACCGCTGCATTGCTGACATGAAGGCCATCATCGCCAGCATTAATCGTAATGGTACCAGATTGGATATAGAGATTTCCGAGCGAAGTGTCCTCGTCATTATCTGCGTGGATCGCATCCTCCGTCGCAGTAATATCTAGACTAGCCTCCTTGATGTTGATGGCATCATTGGCTGACAAACCATTCTTGTAACCTTTAATCGTATAAGTCCCGCCTGTGATGCGCAGGTCATCATTAGACTCGACTGCGTTACCATATTTTCCTTCGATGGTCAGACTGCCTGAGCCGTTAAAGGTCAAGTCGTCCTTACTGTAAATGGCCGCATCGTAGTCAGTATTGGTGTGATTGGCTGAGTCAGAAATGCTATTCTTGCTGCCTTCAGCTAGGGTAATGAAGGTTTTATCCGCATTTTCTACCACAATCGCTGCATCCGTCCCTGTCATGGTCACACCATCCAAGACGATCTGAACCTTGTCTTGATCGCCAGCCTTGACGACAATCTGCACATTTTCACTGCTGCCAGAGAGGACATAGGTTCCAGCTGCCGTAATGGTCACTGTGGAGCCAGAAACGCTTGCTCCGTCACCGGATGTCTTGGCTGTAGAGCCACTCAAGCTAATCTTGGTCGCTGTCGACTCATCATAAGAAGCATCCTGATCACGATCCGTGAAATAGCTAGATGTATCTGTCTTTGTCGTACTGGTAGCTGTTTGAGTGGTCGCAGCACTAGCACTCGCACTAGTGCTGGACTGGCTGGTCAAGCTGCAAGCTCCCAAGATGACGCTCATTAGCGCTAGGGGCACCATTAGTTTTATTCTCTGAAATATTTTTTTCTTGCCTGTTTTCATGATTGGCCTCTTTCTAGATATTATAATTCATTTTCTTTCGTGATATAGCGGCTGATGGCAATCTCTAGATTTCCATTGCGCGTGCGCAGGGCGTCGATGAGTTCTTTTTCGGTCATTCGACCATTCAGCTGAATGATGTATTTAATCTTGAACAAGCTCCCCATATCAGAGGTTTTGACATTAGCCAGTTCAACATGATTGGCAGCTTTGTTGAAAATATCATCAAAAATACTTTCATAGTCCAGACTTTCTGGTATGACGATGGTCAGCTGGCGCATGGAATGCTTCATCTGTCCGAAATTGACCACTTCAAGCAGCAGCATGACGAGCGACATGATAAGGGTAAAGACGATCGCAAAGACCAGATAGCCCATTCCAATGGCAATCCCGATTGTCATGACTAGGAAAATGGACACCAGCTCCTTGGCCCCTCCCGGTGCGGAACGGAAACGAATCAAGCTGAAGGCCCCCATGACGGCAACCCCTGCTCCCAAACTTCCATTGACCAAGAAAATCACAATTGCAATCAAGGTCGGTAAGAGCGCCAAACTCATCACAAAGGATTTGCTGTAAACTGTCTTAAACTGGTAAACCTTGGCAATGACTAAGCCCAAAAGCAAGGACACTCCGATTGCCAGCATCATCATGACCGGATCTACAGCCGTATCGGTAAAAATATCATAAAATAAATGACTAAGCATGATTTACAACTCCTTTATAGTCTGTCGTTTTCTTATAAGCAACCCCGTATTTGGAAAAGGAGCTTGGGAAGACCTGATGGCGATCTAAAATCTCACTTAGCCAGAGCGGATAGGCTCCCGGCACCTTGACTTCCATAATCACATGCTGATCCGGCAGAAGACTTTCCCCGTAATGACCATGCAAAAGGCTCAAATCATAATTGCGGTAGGTCAAATCGTGGTCAATGGTAATCCGAACATTGGGATCCTCAATCCCTTTCATGGAATAACGATTGTAGTAGATATACATCATGGGCTGTACGCCACCGTAACGCTGACTCAGCCAGTCGATTTCCTCACGAATCTGACAATCCTCAATCTTACTGTGATCGCCCTCCAAGTAAGCCTCTGCAGCCACTAGATCTGTCGAAATGCGACGTTTGTAGACAATCTTGCGCACTTTTTTCTTGATTTCCAAAAAGACTTGACTGTCTTCTTTCGGATGTTCATCGTAAGTCCGCACGCGCAATTTTTCTTTAAAATAGGGCTTTTCTAAAGACTCACGAATCATTTGATAGGTCGGGGTGTCGTAGTAAAGATTGTTAATGGTCGAATAAGCATGCTCATCCTCCACCAGATGGCCTTCAAACTCGGTCAATAAATCGGCCAAAGTTTCTTTGGAAATAATGTATTTGGTTTCAAATCGTTGAAATTTATCTTTAAATGTTTTTTTAGCCATGGATTCTCCCCCTGTCTTTCTTGTAACTAGAGCCATTTTACGGATGAAAACTTAAAGCAAGGCTAAAGAAAACTTAAAGAAAACAAAACATTCATATTTTCATAGCGAATAAAATAGATTTGTGGAGAAAATCTACACAGCAAAATTCTCTACTGTTTCACGTGAAACAAAAAAACTTGGTTCTGTTCACAAGACCAAGTTATTCCTTTCGAAGAGAAAATAGTCTGCGCTCTTCTCTATCTTAAATAATTTCTTTCTTATCAGGGCGATAAGCTATTGTACCTAAAGCCATGAAAATCAGTAAAGTTGTGGTCAAGAAAGCTAGTTGGCCACCGATTTGACCATTCATCGAGATCGTTTCCCGCAGTCCTGACACCGCATAGCTCATTGGCAAGATTGGATTGATCATTTGGAAGATTTTCGCCGTCAGGGGCAGCGGATAAGTACCAGCGCTAGAAGCCAGTTGCAGGAGCAAGAGGATCAAGGAGATAAAGGCACCGACCTTACTATCCCAAGTGACCAGAGTCGTCACAACCGCCATAAAAGCCATGCTGGCTAAAATAGTCAAAGCCAGCGTCATCCATTCGTAGTTGGCCTCAAGACCAATCAAATGAACCGCTCCATAAACCAAGATACCTGCCAAAACAGAAATCAAGCCATTGACTTCCAGACGAGCCTTGAGCCAAGCTTTGCGAGAAGCTGGCACCTGACCAGAAGGGAGCGTGCCGAAAATAACATTGGTCGAAATAGCCGCCACAAAAAGAGCAACAGAAATCATGTAGGGAGCCATACCAACACCATTTTTACCAACTTGATCTTTATCTGTCTTTTTCAGCTCGACAGGGCCAGCCAAGGCAGCCGCATTGTCCTCTGTCACTGAAAGCTCAGACAATTGACCCTTGGCATCTGTCAAGCCTGTATTTAGAGTCTGGGCACCGACTGACAAGTCTCCCAGCCCACTGTTCAAGGTCAGACCACCAGCCGCTAACTGCTGAGAACCATCTGCCATTTTAGTGGCACCTGTAGATAATGTTTGCATACCTGCGACCAAAGTAGACGATTTATCATTTAATTGAGAGAGGCCTGAGCTGATTTGACCGATTCCTGAAGTCACTTGGTCATTATGGCTCGCTAGGTTAGCTGCTCCTTGAGAAAGCTGATCGACACCTGTAGTATAAGCGGCTACTCCCTGAGCTACTTGAGAAAGGCCACCTGTATAAGCCGTAATGCCTTGAGAAAGGGTCTCTGAACCAGTGCTGGCAGAGGATAAAGCTTCATTTACCTGACCTAGGCCTCCGTAGAGACCACTAATCATAGCTGAAGCACCTGGCAGGACTTGGTTGGCTGCTGCCGACAGCTGACTTGCCTGACCACTGGCCGTTTGCAGACCTTGCAGATTCGTTTGGATAGCTTGGACTTCCTGTACAATAGTTGCCGCTGCACTACTGCTAGAATCAGCACCGCCTGCTAGAGCGGCTTTTAGTTCTTCTTGCTCATCGGTAGAAAGTTTTTGGTAAGCAGCTGTTCCTTCTAAAGCAGCTACGGCTGCCGCCCGATCACTTTGCGCACTACTTGCCAAAGACTGGGCATTGGTCGCAATCGTCGTGAGAGAAGCCGCAATTGTTTCCGTTGGCAAGCTCGTTCCCGATGTGGCATTTTGAATGGCCGTATTGAGCTGATCTAGACCCGCCGTCAACTGAGCAACCTTTTCTTGATTAGCAGTAACACTACTATTAACAGATGATTGCAGTTCTGCCAAACCGCTGTTTAGGCGCTCCACACCAGCGACTAATTCCTGTGAATTACCCGTCAGTTGGTTGGTTCCATTCAGTAATGTTTGTGACTGAGTGGTTAATTGGCTGGCACCAGCTGAAAGCTGCCCAACTCCATCTGTATATTCTGTCATCTTACTAGTAAAAGTCGGCAAGCCGGCATTGATCTGAGCCACTCCGTTTGTGTATGCTACCAGACCAGTCGATAGCGCTGTAGCTCCATCTGAGAAAGTGAGGCTGGACTGAGCTAGACTTTCTAAGTTAGTAGACAGCTTTTGGCTACCGTTTGCCAGTTCCTGACTGCCTTCGGCCAATTTAGCTGTGCCATCTGAGGCTGTTCCAAGTCCACCTTTTAGCTTATCCATACTCGCAAAAAGGCTTGTCACATAGCTGTTTGTAATCTTCTGACTGACCGATTGCTTCATCGAAGTCATGGCAGAATCGCTCATTTTGCTGGCGATAAAACTATGACCACTGGATGTTTGGTAGTGGATCGTAACTTGCTTGGGCTGATTGCTCAAGATACTAGCCGCATTGGCTGATAGATCCTTAGGAAGAGTCACCACCATGTAATAGTCGCCCTTTTCCAATCCCTTCTCTGCCTGATCCTTATCCACAAAATGAAAATCCATCGCTGCATTTTTCTTCATATCTTGAACCATATCTGAACCAATGGACAAGTCTTTTCCATATAAGCTCGCCTTCTGGTCCTGATTGACCACCGCTACTGGCAAATCAGAAAGTTTGCCATACGGATCCCACATAGAGCTCAAAAAAATCACATTATACAAGGCTGGAATCAAGGCAACTCCCAGCATGACCACAATAATCTTCGGTTTTTTGAAGATGGCTTTCCATTCTTTGAACATCTCTTCTCCTTTTTTATACACATTGTCTAAAAATTTGATATAATAGATTATACACAATAAAAAAATTAAGGCAAGCAGAAAATTCTATTTTTGTACACCTTGTCTAATTTTGTATAATTCAATGACAAAGGAAAGATTAAAATGACAGAAAGTAATAAACGTAAGAAAACCAAGGCCATCATTGAGAAGGCTATGGTTGACTTATTGCATCAGGAGTCTTTTGACCATATTACAACAGTCGAATTGGCCCGAGCTGCTGGCATCAGTCGCAGTAGCTTTTATACCCACTACAAGGATAAATATGATATGATTGAGCGCTATCAGCAAGGCCTCTTTCATCAATTAGAATACATCTTTGAACACAATCGAGAAGATGTTGCAGTCGCTATCACAGAGGTCTTTCAGTTCTTGACCCAAGAGCCTCTTCTGGCTGCTCTCTTGACGGAAAACGGCACTAGAGAAATCCAAAATTTCCTACGCCATAAGCTCCAATCCTTACTTTCCCAAATCCTACAGGAACGGTTTCGCAGCAAAGCTTTCAATCAAATCGAAAGGGAATACGGCATCGTCTACCTCGTTAATGCCTTCTTTGGCGTCTACCAGATGTGGATCGCCCGAGGTAGTAAGGAAAGCCCGGAACAAATGGCTAATCTCCTTTTAAAGATGCTATAAAACTCAACAACTAATAAAGGCCGGGACAAGATATCCCAGCCTCTTTTGGTTAATCGAATAAAAAAGAAGCCGAAATCGGCTTCTGAATAAATTTCCAATAGAAATTAAAGCATTTTGTTGTAGAATTCAACGACAAGTGCTTCGTTGATTTCTGGGTTGATTTCGTCGCGTTCTGGCAAGCGAGTCAATGAACCTTCCAATTTTTCAGCGTCGAATGATACGAATGCTGGACGTCCAAGAGTTGCTTCAACAGCTTCAAGGATCGCTGGAACTTTCAATGATTTTTCACGAACTGAGATCACTTGACCTGGAGTTACGCGGTATGATGGGATATCAACGCGTTTTCCGTCAACAAGGATGTGACCGTGGTTTACGAATTGGCGAGCTTGACGACGAGTAGTCGCAAGACCAAGACGGTAAACAACGTTATCCAAACGACGTTCCAAAAGAAGCATGAAGTTGAAACCAAGGATTCCGCCTTTGATTTTTGTAGCTTGTACGAACAAGTTACGGAATTGTTTTTCACCTACACCGTAAGTGAAACGAAGTTTTTGTTTTTCAGCCAATTGCAAACCGTATTCTGACAATTTAGAACGGTTGTTTGGTCCGTGTTGTCCTGGTACGTAGTTACGACGTGCCAATTCTTTACCTGTACCTGTAAGTGAAAGGCCAAGGCGACGAGCTTGTTTCCAAGATGGTCCTGTATAACGTGACATGTGTATGTCCTCCTGATATAAATAATATTTCGGTGGAAATAGTCACTTAGAAAGCCCTGATTCGTGCAGATGCCCTTCGCCTAAACAGCCAAGGTTACTTGTCATAAGACACCTGTTGACGAGCTTCATGCTTTCCTGCTGCTATTTCACACAAAGGCTATTGTACCATGAATACAGTCAAAAGTAAAGGGACTCCTACAAAAAAATCAAGCCCAAAGGCTTGATTAAAGTCATTTTTATAAAACAAGGCAGCTTACAGCCCCAAGAGCTTCAAAATCTCCTGCTTGTATCGCAGCTTTTGTAGTTCCGTATCCTCACTGGCTGACCAAGTCAGTTGGAGATCTGCTACGATTTGCCCAGGCCGATTTTTCAGAATATAGATGCGGTCGCTGAGAGCCAGGGCCTCCTCGATGCTATGAGTAATGAGGAGAGTCGTCAGGCCTAGCCTACGATGAAGATCCAGATACCAAGCGTGCAGCTCCATCTTGGTCAGCTCATCCAAAGCACTAAAGGCCTCGTCCAGAAGAAATAGCTTATGACCGAACATATAGGTCCGCAGCAGAGCCACGCGCTGCCGCATCCCCCCACTCAGCTCATGTGGATACTTGTCTGCCACATCAAAGAGCCCAAACTCCTTCAAAATCTGAGTCGCCTGCTCCATCGCTTCTTTTTTTGATACCTTGCGGATCAGCAGAGGCAAGATGACATTGCCCAGCACTGTCTTGTGCTCAAGTAGCAAGTCCTTCTGCAGCATATAGCTCACCCGGCCCTTGGGATTTTCCTGCCCGTCTAGGATAATCCTGCCCGACTGGATCTCCAAAATCCCCGCAATCAGATTAAAGAGGGTCGTTTTCCCGACTCCACTAGGCCCCAAAATCGCTACGATCTGGCCTGCTTCTACCTCTAGGTTGATATCTTTCAAAATCTGCTGCTCACCATAAGCATAACTTACATTTTCAAGTTTAATTTCTGTCATTATTTTATATAATCGTTGCTAAATCCCTTGTCACTCAAGTCATTGTTCACAATGCCGTTGTTCTTGGCCCATTTATAAAAGGCATTCCAGCGGCTAGCCTCAAACTGACCCCACTTGTCCTTATCTGATGCATATTGCTCGGACAAATATTTTTGGGAAGCCAAGACAAAGTCTCGTTTGTTCTTCAGCTCTGGCGCATGCTTGATTAAAATATCCGCTGCTTCTTCAGGGTGCTCCATGGCATATTGATAGCCCTTCTTGATAGCCTGCAGGACCTTTTTCGCCTCGTCTGGATTCTTCTTCAGATAGTCATTATTGGCAATGATGACTGGAGAATAGTAGTCAAACTCCTTGACATAGTCCTTCATGTAAAAGAAATTCGTGTCCATGCCCTGAGTCTGAGCCATGATACCGTCCCAGCCATGATAAATCCATGCCGCATCAAACAAGCCATTTTCAATCGGCGTAATAGAGTTGGAATCGTTGTTGGGAACCTTTTCCACCTCATCAAACTGACCGCCTTGGCTTTCGACCAAGGTTTTTAGCATGCCTAGCTCCACTGGATCATTCCATGTGCCATATTTCTTGCCAGCTAGGTCCTTAGGCCCTGTAATCCCTGCAGACTTCTTGGAAATAATACCCGAAGTATTGTGTTCTACAATAGCCGCGACAGCTGTGATTTCTGCGCCCTTATCCAGTTTTTTAGCCATGGAGTCCTGGAAGTAAATACCAAAAGGTGCCTTGCCGTTGATAATCAAATCCGAACTACTATCTTCAGGCGGCAACTTGATATCCACATCCACACCTGCTTCCTTGAAATAGCCTTTTTCTTGAGCCACATAGAGGCCGGTATGATTGGTGTTTGGTGACCAGTCTAGGATAAAATCAATCTTTTTATCCTTACTAGCAGACTCTGAGCCTGACTTGCTGCAAGCCGCTAAGCCGAAGATAGACACGGCAGCTAAACCTGCCAACAACATTTTATAAGTTTTTTTCATTATAATCCTCTTTTCTTTTTTGGAAATAGCAGAGCTGAGCTCCTATTTCCACTTAATAACATATTTTTCACTGACAGCCACCAACTTCATCCCAAGAAGGCTGATAACCGAAACTAATATGATAATGGCAAACATAGTATCGTACTGGAAAAGTTTCTTGGACTGAATCATATAAACACCCAAGCCTTCGAAACCGCCCAGCCATTCAGAAACCACGGTCGTGATAAAGGCATAGGAAACACTGACGCGCAAGCCCGCATAGAAATAGGGCAGACTAGCTGGAATCTTAAAATGCCAGAGAATCTGCCAGCGATTGGCCTGCATAAGCTCAAAGAGCGTCAGAGTATCCCGGTCACAATGCCGAAAACCATCCAAAATACTGATGATAATCGGAAAAGTCGTCGTCAGAATAATCAGCACAATCTTGGGCAAAATCCCATAACCCAGCCAGAGAACCAAGATTGGCGCCAAAGCAATGGTCGGAATCGTCTGCACCACGACCATCATGGGATAGATCAGATCATTGAGCCAGCTCATGCTGTCCATGAGTACAGCTAGTATACAGGCCAAGATGACGCCCAAGACTAACCCCAGCAGGGCTACTTTTAAGGTGGCCCAGCTATGACTTGCTAGAAAGCCCGCATCTCTGATAAAGGCCTGACCGATTTCCAGAGGTGTCGGCAGGATAAACTTGGGCAAGAGCTTGAGCCAGCCCATGACCTGCCAAATGACAAGGATTCCCAGCATACCCAAAAGGCTAATCTGCTGCCGCAGGATATTTTTCAAGTTTTTCATCAATACTTAAAATCTTTCCATAGTTTATTTTCACATTAGCAAAAACATTGTCTGCCTGAGTGCCTGCAAGCTCAATCGCCTGCTGCAGAATAGGAAATAAGGTCGCCCATTCCCCTTCTAGAACGGTCTCAAAAGGCGTCACGACCATCTTCACTGGCTGTTTTTGCAAAAACTCAATCACTTCCTCTATGATTGCCAAACGATTCACATCATATGACAAAGGAAGAATTTGTAAAGCAATGCTGGCTTTCATCTCTTCACCTCCTTACTTTCATGCTTCATCTGAGAATAATGTATGCAGATAGGATAAAATTCACAAGAAAATAACTTGGTTTTTAAACAAAAAGACAGCAAGCTCCCTTTATAAACACCTTGCTTTCCATACAAAAACACCTTTCCCAATATGGAAAAGGTGTTGCATGCATCAGTAAACTAAAGATTGGTGAATAATTCACCATTTTAGCAAAACCACAAGGTCTTTACAAATACAATTCCCTACGCTGGCATTATCCAGATCAGGTGCGGTCGAAGCTTACACTTCCTCTCAGACTGTACACAGACTCCCATATATAGGATTATGATAACGCAATCATCAGCAAATGTCAAGATTGGAGCTTGGACTCACTACTTTTCAACGATAAGTGAAGCAAACGATCATCAATTAGCCAAACTTCCCTTTCGCAGCCAACAAAGACTCCATAGCCCTGATATTCTCTGGCTCACTTGTGGATAAGATGGTTTCAAAACCCAGTTCAGCTGCCGTATCTAAGTTAGCTTGAATGTCGTCAATAAAGACTGACTCTGTCGGATCAAGACTATACTTTTTTAGTAGCTTTTGATAAATCTCTGGCTCTGGCTTGACAACCCCAACTTCTGAGGAAAGGATATAGCCTGACAGCAGTGGAAAGATGAGCAGCGAACCAGCTTTTTCAATACGATAAAAAATCTCGCAAGTAGTTGACAGGATGTAAATGCGATAGCCTTGATCAGCCCACAGCCCAATCTGCTCCTGTAAACCACTGTAAACCTCCACAACCTCATACCAATTGTAGAAGATATTCTGAACGGCAGAATGATACGAATCATCCAGCTGAACCATCACTTCGTCACAGGCTTCTTTCAAGCTCAGCTCTCCCTTGTCTGTTTGATGCCAGACCCCCGACTCAAAAATGACCTGTCTAAGAAGCTGTCGCCGCTCTTTCTCAGCTTCAAAAGAGGTCAAGATTTTCTCAGAATTCCATTCAATCAAGACATTTCCTAAGTCAAAAACCAAGTTTTTTATCATTTCCTTCACCAGTCCTTTCCCTTTTATAAAGGCTTTCGTAAATTCCAGCTCATGCCAACCATTCCAACCTACCTTGACTATCTCTAGTATAGCATGTTTAGGTTAAGAAAAATCCCAGAAATGAACTGTTCCTCAAAGTTGAGTTTTACCCAACTCTAGGAAGCAATACAAAGTTCTGGAATCACCTATTATTCTTAGTCAAAATAGCGAATTAAATTTTTCTCTGTCAAAATATCTGAGTAAGTATAGGACTCCACATAGGTGTTGGCAATTTCACCCGGCTGCCCCCCTTCATTTTCATACTCAACGATAAAGAGAGAAGGATAAACTTCAATCAAACGACCTTGTTTACTTTTTTGGCGCTTACGGCCATTTTCCAAGGTCATCTCCACCATCTGCCCCTCGTGAGCCTTGATGTCCTCCTTGATTTTCTTCATTTTTGCCACATCTGTAAATGCATCACTCATACTATACATCCTCTCTTTTAGAAATACTTGAAAATTTATTATATTCTTTTTGGAAAATTAGCTCAACCGTACCACGCGCTCCGCTCCGGTTTTTCTCAATAATGACTTCAACCTTGTTGTTAGGAATGCCTTCCTCTTCCTCACCGGCCCGCTCATAATAGTCATCCCGATAAAGAAAGGCTACGATATCCGCATCCTGCTCGATGGAACCTGACTCCCGAATATCAGACAGCACTGGTCGCTTATCCTGTCGCTGCTCCACGCCACGTGAGAGCTGACTCAGCGCAATAACCGGAACCTTGAGCTCCTTCGCCAAAATCTTAAGCTGGCGGGAAATTTCCGAAACTTCCTGCTGGCGGTTTTCACGACCCGTTCCTGTAATCAGCTGCAGGTAGTCAATCAAAATCAGACCAAGATTACCTGTCTCTTGAGACAGCTTACGAGCCCGCGAACGAATCTCTGTAATCCGAATCCCTGGCGTGTCATCAATATAGATACTAGCATTGGCCAGATTTGCCGTCGCAATGGTATATTTTTGCCATTCTTCATCTGTCAATTGCCCTGTACGAATGGAGTGAGAGTTAATCACCCCTTCTGAAGCCAGCATCCGGTCCACCAGACTCTCTGCCCCCATTTCTAGGGAGAAGATAGCCACTGTCTTATCCAGCTTGGTCCCGATATTCTGGGCGATATTGAGGGCAAAGGCCGTCTTTCCGACCGCAGGACGAGCAGCTAGGATGATTAACTCTTCTTCGTGCAAACCAGTCGTCATCTTATCCAGCTCACGGTAACCCGTCGCAATCCCTGTAATATCAGTCGTTTGCTGAGAACGAGCTTCCAGACTAGCGAAGTTAAGATTTAGAATATCCTGGATTGTTTTAAAACCGCTACGGCTGGCCGTTTCACTGACATCAATCAGGGCCTTTTCCGCACCCGCAATGATTTCCTCAGATGGTCTCTCACCATCATAGGCTTGGTTAATGGATTCCGTCAAACGCGAAATCAGCCGACGCAAGATCGCTTTTTCAGAGACAATTTTGGCATAGTACTCTGCATTGGCAGAAGTCGGTACAGAGTTAACGACCTCCACCAGATAGCTCAAACCGCCAATATTCTGCAAGTCTCCTTGGCTATCCAAAATATTGCGAACGGTGGTCGCATCGATAGCATCCCCACGATCCGCCAAGTCAATCATGGCCTTAAAAATCAGCCGATGGGCATATTTAAAGAAATCCCCAGGCTCAATATATTCACGGACAAAGACCAGTTTGCTCTCATCGATGAAAATGGCCCCTAGTACAGACTGTTCTGCTAAAATATCTTGAGGCTGAGCTCGCAACTCATCAATCTCTGCCATAGGTGAATCCTTCCTTTAATTCTTTTTACCCTTCCGTAACCCGCAGGCGAATCACACTTGTCACATCTTGGTAAATCTTTACAGGAACATCAATCAAACCAATCGAACGAATGGGAGAATCAACCTTGATATTCCGTTTGTCAATTTTTAGACCAAATTGCTTTTGTAGTTCATCAGCAATTTTTTTATTAGTAATCGAACCGAAAGTCCGTCCGTCTGGTCCGACTTTCTCTGTAAAAGCAACAACCGTTGCTTCTTCTTCCAACTTAGCCTTAATAGCTTGAGCTTCTGCCACCATCTCCGCGTGGGCTTTTTCTTGAGATTTTTGCTTTCCTCTCAGCTCACCGATAGCTTGTGCATTGG
Organism: Streptococcus cristatus; assembly: GCF_001588905.1. Lineage (GTDB taxonomy): Bacteria > Bacillota > Bacilli > Lactobacillales > Streptococcaceae > Streptococcus > Streptococcus cristatus_N. Next base: position 79,239 of record NZ_LAWH01000016.1, read on the forward strand.
CTTCCTTAGCCAGATTTTTCTTAATCAGGAAATTTTGAGCATAGCCAGTAGGTACTTCCTTGATTTCCCCTTTTTTCCCTTTCCCTTTTACATCCTCTAAAAAAATAACTTTCATTTTATTTCTCCTTTTCTATTGATTCTTCATTACCCACCACTTGATCCATAATCTCTTGATTTAGACGTTGAGTGACTTCAGCAACTGTTTGATCGCTAACTTGCGCTGCTGCTAGATTAAAGTGGCCGCCACCACCCATTTTCTCCATAATCCGCTGAACATTGATCTTACTGCGACTACGAGCTGAAATGGATACATACCCCTCGGTATTCCTGCTGACCACAAAGGTTGCTTCAATGCCTGACATGGCAAGCATGGTGTCAGCTGCCTTACTAATGACGACTGTATCATAGCTGGCATTTTCAGCACCCGCTGCTACAATCACATTTGGCAAAAGCTTCTTACCTGTCAAAATCAGCTCATTGACTGCTCGATACTCTTCAAAATTCGTCGAAGAAATATCCTGAATGACTACACTATCACTGCCCCGAGCCCGCAAATAACTGGCTACATCAAAGGTTCGACTCGTTACTCTGGAGGTAAAATTCTTGGTGTCTAGCATAATCCCAGCCATGAGCAGGCTGGCTTGAATTTTATTCAGGCGATTCTTCTTGGAATTTTGAAACTGAATCAACTCCGTTACCAATTCACTGGCACTGCTAGCCCCACTTTCGATATAGGCGATGACCGCATTTTCAGGAAAATCCTCATCGCGACGATGATGGTCCACCACAATCGTCTGACTAAATCGGTCAAACAATTCTCTTGAAAGCGTTAAGGCCAACTTCGAGTGATCCACCATTATCAATAGTGAGCGACTGGTCACTCGGTTTACGGCTTCCGAGATCGGCAAAAGATAATCAGCGCCTTCTGATGTCAATTTTTGAATAGAGCGATAGATATCCGAGCCCATCTGTTGGTCATCATACACAACATAGGCTTTCCCAATGATATTGCTAGCAAAAAGCTGCATACCCACCGCGGAACCTAAGGCATCCAAATCAAGATTGCGATGACCAACCACGAAAACCTGATCTACACTCTTGATTTTATCTGAAATAGCTGCCATCATAGCCCTCGTACGCGTACGTGTACGTTTGACAGATGCAGCTGTTCCACCACCGAAGTAAACTGGATTCTTGGTCTCGTCATTCTCTTTGACAACCGCTTGGTCGCCACCTCGGACCTCAGCTAGGTTAAGATTGAGGAGCGCGGTCTTACCAATTTCATCATGCTTGCCATCTCCGTAAGAAAAGCCCATACTAAGCGTCAGAGGAAGTTTTCGATTCTTGGCTTCTGTCCGAAATTGATCAATGATCGAAAATTTACTATCCATCAGTTGTTCCAAAACCGTATAATCCGTGAAAAGATAATAACGATCCATTCCCACCCGACGGTAGAACATATGAAATTGCTCAGAAAACTCTGCTACAAAGTTAGCTACAAAGCTATTGATATGACTAATATCTGAATCTGATACAGCATCTTCCAAATCATCATAATTATCAACTGAGACAACACCGATAACTGGTCGCGTCGTAACGAGCCCAACTGTTGCTTCATACTCACTTGATGCATCAAAAAAGTACAGGACACTAGAAGCTGAATCAAAGTAAACAGAATACTGGTTATCTCCTACTGTTGCGTAGCTACCGGATTTCGAAGCAGCAAGCTGGATAATTTCCTGCAGGAGATCACTATTTAGCTCCCCATCATCCGTTGTAAAAATCAATTCAGCATAAGGATTGAACCAGTCCACATCTCCACTATTTTCATTGATTTTAATCACACCAACTGGCATCTTATCCAACAAAGAAGCTAAACTTCCCTCTGCTTGATGATTGACATAGCGAATCTGCTCAAGCTCGTCCAATTCGGTCACTCTTTGCTGCTGAATAAATAGTCCAACCAAGAGTACCAGCACTATGAAAAGAGATACCAGCATAGGCAAACTATCACCAAAAAGGCGTAAGCAAATAGCTAATATGATAAAGGAAGTAACCCCCACTATCGCAAAGTGGCTCGGGGAAAAACGAATTCTTTTCATTAAAAAACCTCTTATTGCGCCATTTTACCATATTTTCTTAAAAAAAGCGAGTTTTCACTGCCCTTGAATACTTGTAAAGCAAGAAAGACTCAAATCCCGGATCTATTCTCAAATAAACATTCACAATTAATTTACAAGATGTGTAAATCTTGTAAATTTTATTAAATAAAAAGTTGACAGTAGTTGTAAATATTTCTCTATATAAAAGAGATCTTTTGTAAACATTTATTTACAAACGTGTAAATTATGTAAAAAACGTACTATCAATAAGATAGTACGTTAATATGGCTATGATTTTGCTTTGTTTTTAGAAATGCTTCTAGACTTGCCTTCTAAGTAAACCATCAAAATAGAAATATCTGCTGGATTGACACCCGAAATACGGCTTGCCTGACCAATCGTTTCTGGATTGATTTTCTTAAACTTCTGTCGCGCTTCTGTCGCGATCGAGTCAATATCATCCCAGTCAATATTAGCTGGAATGCGCTTTTCTTCCATGCGTTTCATCTTCTCAACCTGATCAAGAGCTTTAGAAATATAACCTTCGTACTTAATCTCTGTCTCAATTAGCTCGATAATCTTTTCATCCAACTCTTCTGCCGCTGGACCAATGAATTGAACCACATCTTGATAAGACACTTCCGGTCGCCGCATAAATTCTTTGGCTGTCACTGCATCTGTCAGAGCTTTAAAGCCAAGCGCTTCTATCTTAGCATTGGTTTCCTTGACAGGTTTCAACTTGATGGATTCCAAGCGCTTCATCTCGTTGTCAAATTGATTCTTTTTAATCTCGAAACGAGCCCAGCGCTCATCATCTACCAGACCAATTTCTCGGCCAATCTCTGTCAAACGCATATCGGCATTGTCATGGCGGAGAATCAAACGGTACTCAGCTCGGCTAGTCAAGAGGCGATAAGGTTCTACAGTCCCCTTGGTCACCAAATCATCAATCATGACTCCAATGTAACCATCACTGCGCTTCAAGATTAACTCCGGCTTCCCTTGGATCTTCAAGGCCGCATTAATCCCAGCGATAATCCCTTGACCAGCGGCTTCTTCATAACCAGAAGTTCCATTGGTCTGACCTGCTGTAAAGAGCCCTGAAATTTTCTTAGTTTCCAAGGTTGCCCGTAACTGGTGGGGCATGATCATATCGTACTCAATGGCATAGCCTGTCCGCATCATCTCAGCATTTTCTAAACCTTTGATAGAGTGAACTAAGTCCTTTTGTACATCTTCTGGCAAACTAGTTGACAGCCCCTGCACATAAACTTCTTCCGTATCACGACCCTCAGGCTCTAAGAAAAGCTGGTGGCGTTCCTTATCCGCAAAACGGACGATCTTATCCTCAATAGACGGACAATAACGTGGCCCTACTCCTTTAACAATACCTGAAAACATAGGAGCACGGTGCAGGTTATTTTGGATAATTTCATGACTTTCTGCATTGGTATAAGTCAACCAGCAAGGTACTTGATCTTTCACATAGTCCTCATCACGAGACGTATAAGAGAAATGATTAGCTTTTTCGTCTCCTGGCTGAATCTCAGTCACATCATAATTGATAGATGATGCCTTAACACGTGGAGGTGTTCCTGTCTTAAAACGGCCAATTTCAAAACCTAGATCCCGCAGGTTATCTGCTAAAGGAATGGCTGCCAAGCTATGGTTTGGACCAGATGAATACTTGAGGTCGCCAATGATAATTTCTCCCCGTAAGGCTGTTCCAGTCGTCACAATAACAGCTTTAGCTGCATATTCCTGTTGCGTCGCTGTTTTAACACCAATTACTTTACCATCTTCTACCAAGATTTCATTAATCATGGTTTGTCGCAAAGTCAAATTTTCTTGATTTTCAACAGTCTTGCGCATTTCTTTAGAATAGAGCTCTTTATCTGCCTGCGCCCGAAGAGCCCGAACTGCAGGTCCCTTACCCGTGTTGAGCATTTTCATCTGGATATAGCTCTTATCGATATTCTTAGCCATTTCCCCGCCCAAAGCATCTACTTCACGGACAACAATGCCTTTTGCAGACCCTCCGATAGAGGGATTACAAGGCATAAAAGCCAGCATCTCAATATTGATGGTTGCCAAAAGAACTTTACAACCCATTCGACTAGCAGCAAGCGATGCCTCAACCCCAGCGTGCCCTGCTCCAATCACGATAACATCATAACTTTCAGTAAAATTGTGTATCATTTCTTTTTCCTTCATTTTTTCACCAAAAAAGGCCAAGTCTCTAGAAGTGCAGGACAAAAAAGCCTGCAACATCCATGAGCTTTGACCATCATAGGTATTGCTTATCTTATTTTAGCAAATTATGTTGAATTGTCAATCTAAAGCAACTAAGATTGGCGAATCGCTTCAAAAGCTTCTTTATCAATCTCGACAGATTCAGAGAATGCGTCTAGAACAATCCCTCTTAATGGAAATCTCCCTCTGCCTTCAACTGCAAACAAACAATCTGTGACAGGCAGTTGCAACCAAGAAAAGCGATCATAGTATTCTTTTGGAATCTCTTGCTCGTTTGAGAAACAGGGATAGAAATAATCATCTCCCTTTTGCAGAATATCGGGTTTTAGGCGAACACCTTCTTGACCTTCACTTTCATCTATCAGATAAGCATTGAAGGGAACCCAAACCTTAGATTGCTTTAATACCTTAAACAATGCCTCTATAGATTCTGTCGTTTTCTCATCCAAATACTGTTTTTTATAGTCAGAAAGAGTTTCAAGCTCTTTCTTCTTATCAATTTTTTTCTTAAAAAATTGAAACATCCTCGTTCCTCTTGTAGTTACTTAAATGTACTGCAAGACTTGACCATTCTTATAAGCTCTGTCAATCAATCCTCCACCTAAACACTCTTCTCCATCATAGAAAACGACTGCTTGGCCTGGAGTAACGGCCCTTTGTGGTTGATCGAAGTTGACAACAGCCTTGTCACCCTTTACAGTAACTGTCACCTTAGAATCTGGCTGCCGGTAACGGAACTTAGCTGTACATTCCATAGTAAATTCTTCCGGCATTTCTTTCGTGAAATGAACCTGACTAGCGTCAAGGCTGGTTGACATTAAATGGTCATGATAGAATCCTTGACCAACATAAAGAATATTTTGGCTAAGATCTTTTCCGACCACAAACCAAGGTTCATTATCACCACCCTGCTGACCACCGATCCCAAGACCACCTCGCTGGCCAATGGTATAGTACATTAGTCCTGCGTGCTGACCCATATCTCGGCCATCCATTGTCATCATGCGACCAGGCTGGGCTGGTAAATATTGACTCAGAAATTCTTTAAAATTCTTCTCACCTATGAAGCAAATGCCAGTCGAGTCTTTTTTCTTAGCAGTGGCCAAGCCAGCTCTTTCAGCAATTTCTCGAACTTCTGGCTTTTCTAGATGTCCCAGAGGGAACATAGTCTTCTGAAGTTGTTCCTGTGATAGCTGACTTAAGAAGTAGGTCTGATCCTTATTGTTGTCCTTGCCACGTAACATATGGACTAGTCCATCTTGGTCTCTCTTCACCTGAGCATAGTGACCCGTAGCAACGTAATCTGCACCCAGTGTCAAGGCATAGTCAAGGAAGGCTTTAAACTTGATTTCCTTGTTACACATGACATCTGGGTTCGGAGTCCTACCAGCTCGGTATTCCGCCAAGAAGTATTCAAAAACACGTTCCCAGTACTCTTTCTCAAAGTTGACAGAGTAGTAAGGAATGCCAATCTGGTCTGCAACAGCTGCTACATCTTTGTAATCTTCTGTGGCTGTGCAGACACCAAATTCATCTGTGTCGTCCCAGTTTTTCATGAAGATGCCAATTACATCGTAACCTTGCTCTTTCAAGAGTAAAGCAGTTACTGATGAATCGACACCTCCGCTCATACCAACGACGACACGAGTCTTAGAGTTATCACTCATTGTGTTCTCCCATCTTTTCGTTATTTCACGATTGAAGGTCGTGCTGTGCTTTCAACGATTGAAGGTCGCTTGAGCAAGGTCTATTATAGCATGATTTAGCAAGGAGAACAACGAATAACCTTTGCCCAATCTGATGAGCTTTATAAGTTGTCAAGTAAATTTACAGTATTGTAAATACCTTGATGTAAAATATCATATTCCAAGCAAAAATGTACTAATAATTATAAAAAAGGAACTAGAATGCAAATTCCAATCCCTATAAACATATTTTTAAATAAAGTTTTAATACCAGCCATTTGCTAACCAGAAATTTTTAGCAGCCGACCATGAGCCATAGCGACCTACTACATAAGCATCCGCTGTCTTCTCTTGATTTTCTGGTGACAAATCTCCATTTAGATAGGTAATAGTCAACTGATAGCGACCATAGTATTGCCCATTTTGCGCTGTATAACTGCCGCTGGATTCTTTTTGAGCAATCCACTCCTTAGCCTCTGCATCCTCAGCACTCAAGTCAGAACTTGGGTTTACAGTAGATTGCTCAGCCTTATCTGATTTTTCAACAGTCACCTGCTCAGATACATCATCGTCCAGCTCTAAAACCTGACCAATACTAATCAGATTGATATTGCTGATCTTGTTTTTTTGCGCAATCTTGTCAACAGTCGTCTGATGAGAAGCAGCAATCGCGGACAAGGTATCACCTGACTTGACAGTATAACTTTCTGCATTGGCTACAATCGGAAGCAAAGCAGCAGCTCCTGCCATCAAACTAAGCAAGCCTGCTTTCATCATTCTATTTTTAAAATACAAATTCATGTTTAGAATTCTCCTTTTCTGTGATATATCTATCCTAAAGTAAAAGTATTACAGAACTTTATTACTTTGATGAATTATATTACAGACTATTGAAGAACTTGTAAAAACAGACCTATATTCTAAAGTTTTTTGATGATGTAAAGGCTATGCTGAACTATCCCTATGTTTTTTGCTCCATTTAAATCGAACTCTATCATAGAAGAAAAATAAAACTATTCCTAAAATGAAAGCTGCAGTTCCTTCCTTTAGTCCCCTTGGAACAAATGATAAAGTAACTCTACCTGCTCCTCTGTTCACATCAAGTTTCATAAAACCATTTTGCGCACGTTTTAACGGAACCTTCTTGCCATCTACACTAGCTGTCCACCCCTTATCATAAGGAATGGTGAAAAAGAGAGAACTATCTTTATCCGCATGATAATCAACCGTTACCCTATTGGATTTTGTCGTCACAGAAACTTCTTGTTCTTTCAATTTACTTATGAGTTGCTGATATTTACTCACATCCACAGAGAAAAACTCTGGTTGGTTAAAAGAGACAGTTCGATTCTCTGGAAAAGAAAATTGAATAGAAACCGTCTGTGCTTCCTTAAAGTAGCCAATATTCAAAAATGGAAAAACATTATGGGTCGGGTAACGATTCGTGATTCCATTTACAGTGATATTGACATCGGTTTGATTATCGTTTGAAAAATCAAGATCTGAAAGGTTGACATAGACTTGACTACCTGCAGGCACCTCAATTGTGTAAGTGAGGCTAGCATAGCTTAATTGAGCGTCAGTTTCGATGCTTGCAGTTACTTTCCCTTCGGTTTCTTCCTGATCACCAGCGATAGAAATTCGCTCATAATATTTATGATCCAAACCCGATAGTTGATTTAAAAAGGCTGTCTGATTGTCGAGCGTTAAATTAGTGAACTTGACATCTTTGTAAACATCATTGGTTAAGAAAGCCAAACCCAAAGCATAATTATTTTCATACAATGTCATTGATCGCTCAGTCTTATCTGCAGAAAAACCAAATTTCTGCGGATCTGTTTCAGACAAGTTATACTTTACAGCAAAAAGGCTATCCATCAAAATGCTATTATTTTGATAGCGGAGATTAAGGTTAGTTCCTGCTGATTTAAAACCTAACTTATCTAACGTCGAGCTAGCTTGCGTGTTCCTGACTGATGAGAATTGAGAAATTCCATTATAATTAAATTTCATACTGTCATTCCCAGTCTGAGGATCAAGCCTCTCTGTTCGAAAGAAATCTTTGTTTTCTTTCTTACTATACTTGACAAGACTGTCAATCTCGTTCATCTTTTTCGAATAGGATGAACGACTTGCAAAAACCCATTCTTTAGCAATTCCATCAACCTGATAATAAGCGTTTAAAGTAAGCTCAAAAACCACAAAAAACAGTAAAGATATTGTAAACATCCTTTGCCTAACGTGATAACGAATAAAAGCAAAACTGATTAAGAGATAGGCAAAGAAAAACTCTAAAGTAAAAATGTAATTTTCGGGACCAAGAAAATCATAGTGTTTTCTATAATGCAAAGTGGCTAGAAAACCAAAAGAAATGAGTAGCAAGCTAAGGAATACTTGTCGCCATTTTACCTCCTCCAAACGATTGAGCGTTTCTGCAGCCATCAAAATGATAAGAAGAGAAAAGAGCCAAGAATAACGATGTAAAAACATATTTGGCGCATGCATTCCTTGCCAAAGCAAATCCAAATACTGCAGTCGAAAACTCACTATAAAAATGCCAATCAAGAAAATGTAGGCCAGTTTCACGCGAAGCTTGATACTTTTTATCGTGAAAAATAAGATACTTAAAATAAGAGGAAATAGACCAACATAAATCATAGGAATGGATCCATACTTAGTCGTATCAAAACTTCCTACAAAATTTTTAGCAAAAATATCTAGATACCAACTTTTCTCAGTAAACAAGTCTTCAACCTTTGTCAAGGTCTCACCATGTGAACTCAGATCTAGATAAGTCGGCAAAATCATAATTAAACTAGTAAGGCCTGCTAATATTGACACGATAGCAAAATCAGGGAGAGACCGAATCCTGGCCTTAAAATCCCAAGAAAGCTGAACGAGGTACCAAAGGACTAAAAACAAGGCCATCATATAACCAAAATAATAATTTTGGATAAAGAGAATTGACAAGCTTGTAAAGTATAAAACTCTCCCTTGTCCATTCATCAACTTGTGTAAACCAAAGATGATAAGAGGAACTACTATAAATACATCTAACCAAGTTTTTATTTCTAGTTGACTAACTGAAAAACTCATCAAGGCAAAGGAAGTTGACAGAGTCAAGATTAGTGTTTCTGGAATTTTTTTAAAGATCCCTTTAATGCTAATACAAGTTGTCAAGCCAATCAAGCCAAATTTAATAAGAGTAAACAAGTAAACCGCATCTGGCATTGATTTTAAATCGAAAAAGTAGACGAAGGGGGAAAGGAAACTCCCTAGATAATAGCTAGATAGGGCATAGAAATTTTGTCCTAATCCACTTGAAAATGTGTAAAAAAGACTATCCGTTCCATGAAGGATATTTCTCAATGTCGTATCAAATACGACATACTGATGGAAGCCGTCTCCAAGTAAAGGCGAAGTATTGCTACCCCAGTAAATACCTTGACTCAGATAAACAAAACACATAAAGAGAAAAGGTAAGGTGAAGGAAGCTAAATAAAGCCAATTTTTCTTAAAAAAATATCTGATTTTTTCCATGTTTCTTATAGAGAAAGAGGCCGAAACGTTGTTTCATGCCTCTGTAAACTTCTGTCAACTTACATTGACAACTTATTAATCTTTCCAAAGTTCTTTGACTTTTGCCTGAACTTCTTGATTTTCCAAAAATTCATCATAAGTTTCGTCAATGCGGTCAATCACACCATTTTTTGAGAGAACGATGATATGGTTGGCCAAGGTTTGAATAAACTCATGGTCATGGCTGGCAAAAATGATCGACTCTTTAAAGTTCTTCAAACCATCATTAAGACTAGAAATAGATTCCAAATCCAAGTGATTGGTTGGGTCGTCCAAAACCAAAACATTTGACTTGAGAAGCATCAGTTTAGACAACATAACTCGAACTTTTTCTCCACCTGACAAGACGTTGACAGGCTTGTTAACCTCATCGCCAGAGAAAAGCATACGACCTAAGAAACCTCGAAGAAAGGTATTATCGTCTTCTTCTTTACTAGCAAATTGACGAAGCCAGTCAAGAATAGACTCACCACCAGCAAAGTCACGAGAATTATCTTTTGGCAAATAAGAACGACTGGTTGTAACACCCCACTTGATGGTCCCCTCATAGTCAATATCTCCCATCAAGGCACGAATCAAGGCAGTTGTCTGAATATCATTTTGTCCAATCAAAGCTGTCTTATCGCCAGGACGCAGGATAAAGCTGATATTGTCAAGAATAGTCTCGCCGTCAATCTTGACAGAAAGATTTTCTACTGTCAAGAGATCATTCCCGATTTCACGCTCAGCTTTAAAGCTGATAAATGGATATTTCCGGCTTGACGGAACAATTTCTTCCAATTCAATCTTATCCAACATCTTTTTACGAGAGGTTGCCTGTTTGGACTTGGAAGCATTGGCAGAGAAGCGGGCAACAAACTCTTGCAATTGTTTGATTTTTTCTTCTGCCTTAGCATTTCGGTCAGCGAGCAACTTAGCTGCCAATTCACTTGATTCTTTCCAGAAATCATAGTTTCCGACATAAAGTTTGATCTTACCAAAATCAAGGTCAGCCATATGCGTACAAACTTTATTTAAGAAGTGACGGTCGTGGGATACGACAATAACTGTATTCTCAAAATCAATCAAGAAATCTTCCAACCAAGTGATAGACTGGATATCCAAACCATTGGTCGGCTCGTCCAGAAGTAAGACATCTGGCTTGCCAAAAAGAGCCTTGGCAAGAAGGACCTTAACCTTGTCGCCATTCGACAATTCACTCATATTTTGATAATGTAAGTCTTCTGGAATATTGAGGTTTTGTAGCAATTGAGATGCTTCACTTTCAGCTTCCCAGCCACCCAACTCAGCAAATTCTCCTTCCAGCTCAGCTGCTCGAACCCCATCCTCGTCAGAGAAGTCAGGCTTCATATAGATGGCATCTTTTTCCTTCATGATGCTATAAAGGTGCTCGTTCCCCATGATAACGACATCAATGACCCGCTCATCCTCATAGTCAAAGTGATTTTGACGCAAAACAGAGAGTCGCTCATCTGGCCCTAAAGAAATATGGCCTGTCGTTGGCTCAATATCCCCAGCTAAAATCTTCAAGAAGGTAGACTTACCCGCACCATTCGCTCCAATCAAACCATAGGTGTTTCCTTCTGTAAATTTAATATTTACTTCATCAAATAATTTTCGATCACTGAAACGCAGTGACACATCAGATACTGTAAGCAATGATTTTCTCCTATATATGTAGTCTCCTCCATTTTACTAGAAAATTCTTCTTTTTTCAAATTATTATGGAATAAAAAACTATTTAAAGAGATGAAAATGCCGTCAAATTTGTAAACATGTTGTAAATATATTGTCAACTAATTTCTTTTAAACTATGATTCTTCTTTTTTCTTCTAGATTCTTCCGCATTTTCTTTGAAAATGATATAATGAGAACAACACTAATTGAGGAGCAAGCAATGACAAAACCCATTATTTTAACCGGAGACCGTCCGACTGGAAAATTACATATTGGTCATTATGTAGGAAGCTTACGTAACCGTGTCCTTTTACAAAATCAAGACAAGTATGAGATGTTTGTTTTTCTGGCGGACCAACAAGCTCTGACAGACCATGCGAAAGATCCACAAACGATTGTAGAATCCATTGGTAATGTGGCTTTAGATTATCTAGCAGCTGGACTGGATCCCAAAAAAGCAACTATTTTCATCCAGAGTCAAATTCCAGAGTTGGCAGAACTGTCAATGTACTATATGAATTTGGTGTCTTTAGCTCGTTTAGAGCGCAATCCGACTGTCAAGACAGAAATTGCTCAAAAAGGTTTTGGAGAAAGTATCCCAACTGGCTTTTTGGTTTATCCTATCTCTCAAGCAGCTGACATTACAGCCTTTAAGGCCAATTATGTACCTGTCGGAAATGACCAAAAGCCTATGATTGAGCAGACACGTGAAATTGTTCGTTCCTTCAATCATGCCTATGACTGTGAGGTTTTGGTGGAGCCAGAAGGCATCTATCCAGAAAATGAAGCGGCTGGTCGTCTGCCAGGGCTTGATGGCAATGCTAAAATGTCAAAATCATTAAACAATGGGATTTATCTAGCGGATGATATGGATACTCTCAAGAAAAAGGTCATGAGCATGTATACCGATCCCGACCACATCAAAGTTGAAGATCCAGGAAAAATCGAAGGTAATATGGTTTTCCATTATCTGGATGTTTTTGGTCGGCCAGAAGATGCTGCTGAAATTGCGGCTATGAAAGAACACTACCAACGCGGTGGTCTGGGGGATGTCAAAACTAAACGCTATCTCTTAGAGATTTTAGAGCGGGAATTAGGACCAATCAGAGAGCGTCGCCTCGAGTTTGCAAAAGACATGGGCCAAGTCTATGACATGCTGAAAGAAGGCAGTGAACGTGCTCGACAAGTTGCTGGACAAACCCTGTCAGAAGTCAAAAATGCAATGGGAATTAATTACTTTAAATAACGAACAATAATAGCAGATTACATCAAAAACCATCGTCTTTTACCTGAAAAAGAGATGGTTTTTAATTTTTGCATAATAATCATTGACAAATGCCTATAGAATGGTATGATATTAACAATAAAAAGACGAGCCCTGCTCAATATATAAGAAAAGAGGAAACTGTGGATGTCTAACTGGGACACTAAATTTTTGAAAAAAGGTTTTACCTTTGATGATGTATTGCTCATTCCAGCTGAAAGTCATGTGTTGCCAAACGATGCTGATTTAAGTACAAAACTTGCTGAGAATTTAAAATTAAATATCCCAATTATTACTGCGGCTATGGATACAGTTACCGAAAGTCAAATGGCGATTGCTATTGCCCGTGCCGGCGGTCTAGGTGTCATCCACAAAAATATGTCTATTGCACAGCAGGCTGATGAAGTTCGTAAGGTAAAACGTTCTGAAAATGGTGTCATTATCGATCCATTCTTCCTGACTCCTAATCATACAATTGCTGAAGCAGATGAATTGATGGGGCGCTACCGCATTAGTGGGGTTCCAGTGGTTGAAACGATGGAAAATCGTAAATTAGTCGGTATCTTGACTAACCGTGATTTACGCTTTATTTCAGATTACAATCAACCAATTTCCAACCACATGACCAGTGAAAATCTTGTTACAGCTCCAGTCGGAACTGATCTGGCAACTGCTGAAAGAATTCTGCAAGAACACCGGATTGAAAAACTACCTTTAGTGGATGAAAACGGTCGACTTTCTGGTCTCATCACCATTAAAGATATTGAAAAAGTGATTGAGTTCCCAAATGCAGCCAAAGATGAATTTGGTCGTCTTCTGGTTGCAGGTGCGGTAGGTGTCACTTCAGATACATTTGAACGTGCCGAAGCCCTTTTTGAAGCAGGTGCTGACGCAATTGTTATTGATACTGCACACGGTCACTCTGCTGGGGTTCTACGTAAAATTGCTGAGATTCGTGCTCACTTCCCAGACCGTACTTTGATTGCTGGTAATATTGCAACTGCAGAAGGTGCGCGTGCCCTTTTTGATGCTGGTGTTGACGTAGTAAAAGTTGGAATCGGACCAGGTTCTATCTGTACAACTCGTGTCATTGCTGGTGTTGGTGTCCCACAAGTAACAGCAATCTACGATGCAGCTGCAGTTGCACGTGAATATGGAAAAACCATCATTGCTGATGGTGGAATTAAATATTCTGGAGATATTGTTAAGGCTTTAGCTGCAGGTGGAAATGCAGTCATGCTTGGTTCCATGTTTGCTGGAACAGACGAAGCGCCAGGTGAGACTGAAATTTTCCAAGGACGTAAATTTAAAACTTACCGTGGAATGGGCTCTATCGCAGCTATGAAGAAAGGCTCCAGCGATCGCTACTTCCAAGGCTCTGTCAATGAAGCTAATAAGCTAGTTCCAGAAGGAATTGAAGGGCGTGTAGCTTATAAAGGAGCCGCTGCAGATATCGTCTTCCAAATGTTGGGCGGTATCCGTTCTGGTATGGGATATGTCGGTGCAGCTAATCTGCAAGAACTTCATGAAAATGCTCAATTTATTGAGATGAGTGGTGCTGGTTTGAAAGAAAGTCACCCTCACGATGTACAAATCACCAATGAAGCTCCAAACTACTCTGTCCAATAAAATTATAAAGAAAAACAACCTTGTCAACTCCTTGACAAGGTTGTTTTTTAAGTTTGCAATGTTGTAAATTCAATTTACAGTTGTTTTGCTAATTTGTAAAGCCTACATTTTCTTCTTTCTTAATTACGCCCTGACTTATCTGAAAAATATTAATATCTTCTGGTAGATTGTGTAAGTGATCTAAGCTGGTTGTCGTGATGAAAGTCTGGATGTTTTGAGAGATAGTTTCTAGCAATTTTAATTGACGCATGTTGTCAAGTTCGCTCATTACATCGTCAAGCAATAATATCGGCGTATCTTTTGTAAGACTTTCTATTAGTTTAATTTCAGCTAACTTGAGAGATAGAACAACACTACGGTGTTGGCCTTGGCTACCAAATCCGGCATCCATATCATTGATAAAAAAGTTAATATCATCTCGATGAGGTCCAACACCAGTATTTTTTTTGAAAAGGTCTCGTCTACGACTTTCTGATAAGGCTGACCGAAAAGAAGTTTCCAAATCTTCGAGACGTGAAAACGGAACAGATGACAAATACTTGATTGTCAAATTCTCTTTCCCTTGAGAAATATCGCTATGACTTTCCTGAGCAAAACCTTCTAGCTTTTCAATAAAGTCTAAGCGATGTTGCATGACACGACAACCAAAATCAATCAGTTGCTCATCTAGAACAGAGAGAAAGGTTTCATCTACCTTGTCATTGGCCTTAAGATAGGCATTTCTTTGCTTAAATACATGATTATAGTTAGACAAGTCAGAAAGATAGATGGGCTTGATTTGCCCAAGCTCAATATCAATAAATTTTCTGCGTAAAGCAGGGGCGCCTTTAATGAGCTGTAAATCTTCTGGAGCAAATAAGACAACGTTGACAACCCCTATATAATCTGATAGTTTCCCTTGTTTTAAATGATTTATTTTGGTGATTCTCCCCTTTGGTGTCAACTCTATGTCAAGTGGGATTTTACCCGTTGTTTTTTCAATGATTCCTGAAATTTGAAGATTTTTCTCTTGAAAATGAATCAAATCCTTATCGGTTCGGGTCCGGTGACTGCGAGTAAGGGCTAAAAAATAGATGGCTTCTAGAATATTGGTTTTCCCCTGTGCATTTTGCCCCAGAAAGATATTAAGGCCAGGATCAAAATCAACCTCTGCAGCTTGGTAATTACGAAAATGTTTAATTTTCAGCGTTTTTAACCACATGGCTTAAGTTCCTGGAAAGCGAACAGGTGCTTTTTTGCTTCTCTGCTCGGGCTTTCTTTTCTTCTGTTCTTTTTTTGCTGGTTGAGATTTTTTCAAGTCCTTATTCATGGCTTTAACCAAGTCTGCCACTCTTTTTTTCTCTGCTTGCTCCTCTTGATGTTCAAGGATTTCCTCCTGACTTGGGGCAAAGAGGATGATCTCCAGTTGCTGATCTGGGAGAGAGACTACATCCCCAATTCTAAGTTTTTTTCCTCGTCTATTTTCTAGTTCACCGTTAAAAAAAACCTGATGATCTGCTAAAAATGACTTGATTGCTCCGCCACTTTGAATGATACCGACTTCTTTTAAGAGAGCCTGTAGAGTAATAAATTCGTCAAATAATTTGTATTCCATATTTCACCTCAATCCTTGTCATTATATCATAATTTAAGCAGAAACTGTTCTGTGGTAGTCTCATTCAAGGACAAGTTTTACTAGAAAAATAGAAAACGCTTTAATCTCTAAAAATGCCGATCCTTACAAAGCATTAAATAGCATTTCGTGTTATAATAGAAGTCTATATTATTCGGTATGAGGAGCGCAATGGAAATCATAAAAGGATTACATCTTCACTTCATTCAGTCAGAAAAATTTAAAACCAATAAAATTAAAGTGCGATTTTCAGCTCCTATGTCTGAAAAAACAATAGCTGGGCGGGTTCTTACGGCCAGTATGCTGGAAACTTCAAATGCCCTTTATCCAACATCGCAAGCCTTTCGAGAAAAATTAGCGAATTTATATGGGGCTAATTATTCGACAAGTCTTTCACGACGGGGATTAGTGCATTATCTGGATATCAATCTTTCTTTCGTGCGGGATCAATTCTTGAGCCGAAAAAATATGTTGGCAGATGAAATACTAGATTTTTTGAAGGCTAGTCTCTTTTTTCCTCTGTCAAATGGACAGGCTTTTGATACCAAAACTTTTGAGATTGAAAAGAGAAATGTTTTAACAGACTTGGAAGCTGAAATTGAGAATCATTTCTACCATGCTCACAGAGAGTTAAATAATTTATTTTACGATTTACCAGAAATGCGGATTCCACGCGTGGCAACAATCGAGCTAGTAGAAAAAGAAACGGCTGAAACTAGTTTCGCTGCTTTTCAGCAAATGCTAAATCAGGATCAAATTGATTTTTTCTTCATAGGTGATTTTAATGAGATTGCTGTTCGTGAGAAACTCCAAGAGTTCCAGTTTTCTGAGCGAGAGCAGCCTTTACAGCTTAGCTATCAGCAAAACTATTCAAATATAACCAGAGAAAAGCTGGAGCAGCGAGATGTACATCAGTCCATTGTTGAACTGGCCTACCATTTTTCTAGTCAATATGGGGATCGCAGCCATCTGCCTCTAATTGTTTTGAATGGCTTATTGGGAGGATTTGCTCATTCCAAACTCTTTGTCAATGTTCGGGAAAAAGAGAGCCTAGCCTACACTATTTCTAGTAGTTTTGATATTTTTTCTGGTTTGATGCGAATCTATGCTGGAATTGACCGAGCAAATCGGACAAAGACCATCGCTTTAATCAACCGACAAATTCTAGATTTGAAGCGGGGACATTTCACAGATGAAGAACTTGAACAAACCAAGAATATGCTGAAAAATTCAATACTTCTGGCTCAGGATCGACAAAACACCTTGATTGAGCGTGCTTACATGTCCTCTGTTCTAGGGAAAAAATTTCTGTCACTAGAGGCTTGGCTGAAAGCATTAGAAAATGTCAGCAAAGCTGATCTTATAGAGGCAGCCCAGCAATTGAAATTACAGGCGATTTACTTTATGGAAGGGAAATAATGCAGAATCCAGGTTTAGAAAAAATCAATTATATAGCCGTGGGAGAAAGCATCTATCGGGCGGTGCTAGCAAATGGATTGCAGGTTTACCTACTCCCTAAAAATGATTTTAATGAAACCTACGGCATCATCTCAACACATTTTGGCTCTGTTGATACTAGGGTTGTTTCACGTGAAACAAAGCAAGTTTCTCATTATCCAGCAGGGATTGCGCATTTTTTGGAGCACAAACTATTCGAGCGTGAAAACGGTGAGGATTTACTGCTGGAATTTACTAAATTTGGCGCAGAAAGTAATGCCTTTACAAGCTTTACACGGACTAGCTATCTGTTTTCTACAACAAACTGTGTAGCAGAAAATCTGAAGCTGTTGCAGGAACTCGTTTCCAAAGCTAATTTTTCAGAAGCATCTGTTCAACGTGAGCAAGGAATTATCCAGCAAGAAATCGAAATGTACCGAGACGATCCAGATTATCGGCTCTTCTTTGGTGCTTTGAGCAATCTCTATCCTCAAACTCCACTAGCAGAAGATATCGCCGGAACGACAGAGTCAATCATGGATATTACTATGGAAGATCTGACAGAGAACTTTGACCTTTTCTACCGTCCGTCCAATATGACTTTATTTGTCATTGGTAATTTTGATTTGGAGTCTACTTTTGAAGATATTGTCCAAACACAAGAGACTTTATCTCCTAAATTATTAACTGAAACGATTGAAAAAGAGCCTCTCATCTTACAGCCAGTAGTTCCAACTGCTACTAGTCGAATGGAAGTTGCCAGCCCTAAGTTGGCGATTGGTATTCGTGGCAAAGATGCAATACAGGATACGGAGCTTTATCGCTATAAAATTGCCCTGAAATTGCTTTTTGCCATGATGTTTGGTTGGACTTCCAAGCGTTTCCAGACCCTGTATGAAAACGGAAAAATTGACAATTCGCTCACTCTTGAAGTAGAAGTGGAAAAGGATTTCCACTTTGTCATCCTAACTATGGACACGCAGGAACCCGTAGGAATTTCTCATCAATTCCGCTCAGCCATCCGGAAGTTTGCTCAGGATCCAGATGTCACAGAAACACACCTGGATACGATTAAAAGTGAAATGTTTGGAGATCTGCTGCATGGGCTAAATTCTCTTGAATACATGGCAACTCAATATGAACCGCATTTAAAAGGGGAGAATCTTTTTGATTTACCTAAGATTTTACAGGATATCACTTTAAATGACGTCTTAAAAGTTGGACATCGCTTTATCGACCAGTGTGATATGACAGATTTTACTATTTTCCCAAAATAGTTCCAAGTTTATTTCAAAATTTTGTTAGAATAATGTCTAAGAGAAAAGGACTATCCGTATGAGAAAAAAAACGATAGGAGAGGTACTCAGACTTGCTCGAGTAAATCAGAAACTTACTTTAGCAGATGTAGCCAAAAAAACAGATATAAAAACTGACTATCTAAAGGCTCTTGAAAACAATCAATACGAAAAATTTCCAAATGCCTTTTACGTCCGTAGCCTGCTGCGAAAATACGCTTGGGCTCTGGATTTAGACGAGACAATTCTTTTAGAGGCATATGACACAGATAATACTGTCGTTTATGACGAAATTGAATTAGCTGAAAACGAGGAATTTCGAAGCAGAAAATATAAAAATCGTTCTTTTTCGCTTCCTCTCTTTTATTTCCTAGTAGTTGCCCTGTCCATCATTATTTTTGTCACCTATTACGTTTGGCAATATGCAAATACAACTACTCCGCAGTTTACCAGCTCCGATAGTTACAGCCTTGTCTCGAGCTCAAGTCTCGAAGATCGTTCAACTCCACCTGAGACTTCCACAACCGACTCTAGCTCAACAAAAGAAAAGCTGGAAGTCACTGGAGAAGGAAACTATTTAATTGCAAAATATCGTGGTGAGTCGCAAAATACTCAGTTAACAATCTCAGCAAACAATACCTCAAGCTGGATTAGTGTGACAAATACAGACTTGGCAGCAGGTACAACCCTTACTCCAGCCCAATCAAGCCAAACAGTGACACTCTCTCCCAATACGACTTATACAATTACCTTAGGAGTTGTAAAAGGCGTCACTGTCACTGTCGGCAGTCAGAAAATAGACCTATCTACCTTGACCAGCGACAGTGCTATAATCACCCTTACAATTGAATCATAAAGGAAGAATGATGAAAAAAGAAAATATCCCCAACGCTTTAACCCTTGCCAGAATTGCCTTAATTCCAATCTTTATTTTGATTTTGACTTTTGGGCATTCGCCAGCCATGCATATCCTAGCTGGAATCATTTTCGCCCTTGCCAGCATCACAGACTACCTGGATGGCTATCTGGCGCGCAAGTGGCAGGTCGTGACCAATTTTGGGAAATTTGTCGATCCCATGGCCGATAAACTGCTGGTTATGTCCGCTTTTATCATGCTGATTGAAATGAAAATGGCTCCTGCTTGGGTAGTAGCTATCATCATTTGCCGAGAGCTGGCTGTCACTGGTTTGAGGCTCCTCTTGGTAGAAACTGGCGGAACAGTTCTAGCGGCTGCTATGCCAGGCAAAATCAAGACTTTCACGCAGATGTTTGCCATCCTCTTTCTTCTGCTCCATTGGACTTTAATCGGTCAGATTCTCCTTTACATAGCCCTGATTTTCACTATTTATTCTGGCTATGATTATTTCAAGGGCAGTGCCTATCTCTTTAAAGATACATTTAAATAATATGGAAAATATCATTGAAGTAAAAAATCTTAGTTATCGCTATGACCATAAGTCTGAAGATTATATTTTAAAAGATGTCTCGTTTCACGTGAAACAAGGAGAATGGCTATCTATTGTCGGCCACAATGGCAGCGGAAAATCGACTACGGTTCGTTTGATTGACGGTCTTTTAGAAGCCGAGAGTGGCGATATCATCATTTCTGGAGATAAATTGACGGCTGATAATGTCTGGGAAAAACGTCGCCAAATCGGCATGGTCTTTCAGAATCCTGATAATCAGTTTGTTGGGGCCACTGTTGAGGATGACGTTGCATTTGGTCTGGAAAATCAAGGCATGGATTATCCGATGATGGTGAAACGCGTCCATGAAGCTCTAGAACTAGTCGGCATGCAGAATTTTAAAGAGAGAGAACCTGCTCGACTTTCCGGCGGACAGAAGCAAAGAGTCGCTATTGCTGGCGTAGTCGCGCTCCAGCCAGATATTATCATCTTGGATGAAGCAACCAGTATGTTAGACCCAGAAGGACGACTGGAATTGATTCGGACTGTCAAGAAAATTAAAGATAAGAATCAGTTAACAGTCATCTCCATTACCCACGATTTGGACGAGATTTCGCTGAGTGACCGTGTCCTCGTTATGAAAAATGGTCAAGTTGAGTCAACCGCTACACCAAGAGAACTCTTTTCCAGACCTGATTTGGAAGACTTGGGCTTGGATCAACCCTTTGTCAACCAGGTCAAAGCTGCCATGATTCAAACTGGGCTAACTCTGCCAGAAACCTATTTAACTGAAAAAGAATTGCAGGAACAATTATGGGAATTACTCTAAATAAAGTCAGTTATACCTATCAGGCTGGAACTCCATTTGAGGGTCCAGCGCTTTTTGAAGTTGATTTGGAAATCAAAGATGGCAGCTATACGGCTTTGATTGGACACACTGGCAGCGGAAAATCAACCATTTTACAGCTTTTGAATGGCTTGCTGACTCCTAGCGAAGGCAGTGTGCAAGTCAATCATGTCACCATCACTTCAAATTCTGTCAACAAGGACATTAAACAAGTTCGTAAACAGGTTGGTTTGGTGTTTCAATTTGCTGAAAGTCAGGTTTTTGATGAGACTGTTTTGAAAGACGTGGCCTTTGGTCCGCAAAATTTTGGTGTTTCTAAAGAAGAAGCCGAGGCTTTAGCACGTGAAAAATTAAGCCTTGTCGGCATTTCTGAAGAATTGTTTGGCCGCAGTCCTTTTGAACTTTCTGGCGGGCAGATGAGAAGGGTCGCCATTGCCGGAATCCTAGCAATGGAACCTGACATCTTGGTGTTGGATGAACCAACGGCCGGACTTGATCCAGCAGGACGAAAGGAATTGATGAGCCTCTTTAAAAAACTGCATCAAGCTGGAATGACCATTGTTCTTGTAACCCATTTAATGGATGATGTTGCTGATTTTGCTGATACAGTCTATGTTTTGGAGAAGGGGCGTGTCGTCAAAAGCGGCCAGCCTGCTCAAGTTTTTCAAGATGTCGATTTTATGGAAAAGATTCAGCTAGGAGTGCCTAAAATCACGAAATTTGCCCAAGAATTAGCTAAAAAAGGAATGACATTTTCTCATTATCCAATTACGATTGAGGAATTTAAGGAGATGATACATGGATAAATTGATTTTAGGACGGTATATCCCAGGAAATTCAGTCATCCATCGATTGGATCCGCGTAGTAAATTGGTGGCCATGTTCTTCTTTATTTTATTGATTTTCTGGGCCAATAATCTCATCACTAATTTACTGCTATTTGTTTTCGTTTTCACTCTGATTTTTCTCTCAAAAGTTCCTTTGACATTCTTTCTAAAGGGCATTCAATCAATGGTGTTCATTATTGCCTTTACCACCCTCTTCCAGCTATTTCTGACGGGGGGAGACAAGGTACTTTTCCAATTTGGTTTCATTAAAATTACGGAATTTGGTCTTTCTCAAGCGGGGATTATCTTTAGCCGTTTTGTTTTGATTATCTTCTTTTCAACCCTTCTGACCTTAACCACAACACCACTCAGCCTTTCAGATGCAGTAGAGGCTCTACTGAAACCACTCAAAGTCTTTAAAGTTCCTACGCATGAAATTGGTCTCATGCTCTCTATGAGCCTGCGTTTCGTACCGACTTTAATGGATGACACTACGAGAATTATGAATGCTCAGAGGGCTCGAGGAGTTGATTTTGGCGAAGGAACGATTGTTCAAAAGGTTAAATCAATCATTCCAATCTTAATTCCCTTATTTGCTTCTAGTTTCAAGCGGGCAGACGCCTTAGCTATCGCAATGGAGGCGCGTGGCTATAGTGGAGGCGAAGGAAGAAGCCGCTATCGACAACTTTCTTGGAAAATGATTGATAATCTTGCTCTTCTCTCTATTTTCCTGATTGGCATTTTACTCTTTTTCTTGAAAAAATAGAGAATAGTATAAGTTTTATCTCAATATTTTTTCCTGCTATCTAATGAAATAAACTAAAAATCCTTTTAAAATAATATTTTTATGTGTAAATCTCAATATTTTTGTAATATTCGTGCTTAAAATGTAATCTTTTAGTAATATTTAATGTGTATGATAGTATTATAACTAAAGGAGAAAACTTTTAAAATGAGTATGAAAGTGAAAAAATTGACTCTAGCAGGAACGATTGCTACAGCAACACTATTTGCATCAACTATTGTTGCTAGTGCTGAATCTTATACAGTAAAAGCTGGAGATACCTTATCAGAAATCGCTGAAAGTAAAAAAACAACTGTTGAACGTTTGGTAGAATTAAATAAAATTTCAAATCCAGATTTTATCATGACTGGACAAGTTTTGGAATTGGGTGATTTGAAAGATGTTGCAAAACAAACAACATCAGCACCTGCTGTCTCACCAGCGACACCAGCAGTCCCAGCTCCAGTAACTCCAGCTACCCCAGTAGCTACGGAAACTCCAGTAACGACAGAAACTCCTGCAGTTACTGCAACTTCAGACTACTCTGCCTATTCATCAGACGTCGTACTCGCAAATGGTAATACTCCAGGTGCTGTAGGTTCTTACGCAGCTGCTCGTATGGCTGAAATGACAGGAGTGTCTGCATCTACATGGGAAAATATTATTGCTCGCGAATCTAACGGACAAGTTGATGCTTACAACCCATCAGGAGCAAGTGGTCTTTTCCAAACAATGCCAGGTTGGGGATCTACTGCAACTGTTGAAGATCAAATTCAAGCAGCTTACCGTGCTTACAGTGCACAAGGACTATCTGCTTGGGCTTACTAAAATAATAAAAAAATGACTAAACATATTTAGTCATTTTTTCTTACTCAAAGATACTATTTATTCTCCAAAAATTTCTTTTGAAAGTCTGCGGCCGGTAGGAGTTGTAGCTAGCCCTCCTTCAGCCGTTTCCCTGAAGGCAGTAGGCAGGCTAGAGCCTACTTGGTACATGGCATCAATGACTTCGTCAACAGGTATTTTGGACTCGATTCCGGCCAGAGCCATATCCGCTGCGATAAAGGCGTAGCTAGCTCCCATAGCATTTCTTTTGACACAAGGAACTTCTACCAGACCAGCTACTGGGTCACAAATCAAGCCCAACATATTTTTAATGACAAAACAGATAGCTTGACTCGCCTGAAAAGCAGAGCCACCAGCAGACAAAACCAGGGCAGCTGCGCTCATAGCAGAAGCGGAGCCCACCTCAGCTTGACAGCCTCCTTCTGCACCGGAAATAGAAGCGTTATTGGCAATAACCAAGCCAAAAGCACCAGCAGCCAGCAAAAAGTCTAATTGCTGTTCCTCTGTCAAATCTAATTTTTCAATCGCTGATGTAAGGACTGCTGGCAGACAGCCAGCGCTACCTGCTGTTGGTGTAGCACAAACCAAGCCCATTTTAGCGTTGTGTTCATTGACAGCAATGGCATTTTTTGCAGCAGTCAGCACAGTATAATCCGACAAGGCCTTCCCTGACTGGATATAGTGGTGCAGCTTGGCTGCGTCTCCACCGGTCAATCCGCTGCGAGACTTACTATCATCAAGCCCAAGAAGAACCGAAGCTTTCATGACCTCAAGATTTCGGCTCATCAGACGTAAAACTTCGTCTCTTTTCCGACCTGTCAATTCATATTCGGTCGCAATCATTAATTCAGCAACATTGCCATTAAAATCCAAATCAGCCTGCTCAACTAATTCTTTTATTGAATAAAACATCTCTTCTCCTATTTAAAGAAATTGACATTATGGAGATGGGGGATTTTCCGAATCTCTTCGATAGCCTCTTCGCAACTACGACTATCCACCTCAATGATCATAATCGCTTTCTCGCCCGCTTTTTCTCTAGTCACCGTCATTTGAGCAATATTGATATTGTAGCGTGATAGAGCCTCCGTTACATGGGCAATCATACCTGGAACATCTTGGTGGACGATGATAATGGTTGGCGTATTCATGCTGAGAGAGACTGAGAAGCCATTTAACTCGGTCACCTGAATATTTCCACCACCGATAGACACACCCGTTACACTGATGCTTTTATGGGCGTTTTTAACCGTGATTTTTGTCGTATTTGGATGAGGAGCATTGCTATCTTTCTGAATAGTCCAGACAATCTTGATACCGCGTTTATGGGCAATTTCAAGGCTGTTAGGAATTTCAGGATCATCCGTATCCATTCCTAAAATACCTGCTACCAGCGCCAAATCTGTTCCATGCCCGCGATAAGTCTTTGCAAAGGAATTAAAAAGCTGGAATTCAACCTCGGTTGGTGTATCATCAAAAATAGAGGATACGATCTTACCGATACGCACAGCCCCTGCAGTATGACTGCTGGAAGGACCAATCATGACAGGCCCGATAATGTCAAAAACAGATTGAAATTTTAATGATTTCATAAGAAACCTCTTGAACATATTTTCTAAAATTATTATATCAAACTTATCAAATTTCTGCCTGATATCATACAAAAAAAGAGGACAATTGTCCTCTTTTTATTATTAGTAATTCGCATACCTGAAACTCTTTTACTCCGCCAGTAGGACTCGAACCTACGACATCATGATTAACAGTCATGCGCTACTACCAACTGAGCTATGGCGGATAGTATAGTCCGTACGGGATTCGAACCCGTGTTACCGCCGTGAAAAGGCGGTGTCTTAACCCCTTGACCAACGGACCATCTATGTTCTTTTCAGAACATATTCTATTATATCAGGTTTTGAATCTTTGTCAACAGTTTTTTATTTATTTTTTAAAATTTCTTTTAAATGTTTTGTTCTTAGCCTAGAAACAGGGCAACGGCGGCCTTCATAAATATAATTTCTTTTGTTTTCTTATCATAATCGCAGATATTATCAATATTGACTAAGAAAGATTTATGGGAAGCAAAGAAACGTTGGGTTTTCTCATCCTGTTCTTGAACACTGGCAATCGTTCCATAAAATTCTTTTATAAAGTTTTTTCCGACCATCCGTAACTTATGGGAGGAGCTTGAGGTTTCGATATACAAAATATCATTAAATGGCACGCGCACATCATTGCCTCGATAGCTGTATTCAAAATAATCAACCATGTTAGTGTTTGTAATTAAGGTATTTTTCGTATAAATGATACACTCTTTTATACGTTTTTTAAACGAATCATCGTTAATATCTTTATCAATAAAGTCAAGAGCAGATACCTTATATTTGAAGGTCATGGTCGCAAACTCTGATTTTGAAGTCACAAAGACAATAATAGCATATGGATTATGATGACGAATAAAACGAGCGACCTCCAATCCTTTGGTCTCTTCCCCTTTAATATCTATATCCAGAAAATAAATCTGATTGACATCTTCATTTTCGACGTAGTCCTTAAATTCCTGAATTTTTCCTGTGATTTTGACCTGGATATCAAGCCCCATTTCTTCAGCAATCTCTGCTAAAGTTTTTTCCATGCGGACTTGGTGGGCTAAGGTATCTTCTAATGCTAAGATTCTCATAAACTATTCCTTCTTTTAATTGTTAATACTTGGGTGAAATCATACTTACTTATTTCTGTATCTAGCATGATATATTCATAATTCTCTAAAATTTCTTTTAGATTATTTAAACCTAGGCCTCTTCGACAACCTTTCGTTGAGAACTCTGGTTCATAAATTTCTTCTAAATCTAATTTTCTTTGCTTGCGGGAATTTTTTACAACAAAAATGATTTCTGTATCGAGTTGAACTAAAGTCACATGAATCATTTTTTCATAGCTTTCGATTGCGCCTTCAACAGCATTGTTTAGCAAAATACTGGCCATCCTTACCACGTCTAATAGCTTAATCGGTAATGTCTCAACAGGCTCTTTAACCTCAAATGTCAAATCAATCTGGTGTTCACGCGCCTTGAACAAAGTCTCTGTCATAACGCTTCGAAGAGCTGAGTCACCAACATTGTTCAAATCAAAATAAGTGTATTTATCCGAGCGTAATTTTAAATTTGCATCAACTAAAACTTCTTGATATATTTTTTCAATTTCCTTGATATCTTGGGTATTGATGGCCGTCTGAAAGCTGGTCAGCATGCCAGCATAATCATGACGAAAACCACGAATTTCATTATAGAGAGAAACAATTTCATCTGTATACTGCTGCAGCTGCAACTGTTCCAATTCTCTTTGTCGAATCTCCTCTTCTTTTTCATACTTTTCCCGAATTGCCTTCAAATAGAAAAGAGTCGTCATAAAGATCAAGAAACAAATAGTAGCTAGCATACTACTAAAACTATTAAAATGATCGTCTTCACTTAACCAATGAGAAACATTTAAAATGAAAATATCTATAACATAAAAAATATTAATTCTCTTAATTGTCTTTTTAAAGACCTCCTCTTTAAAATCACATGCGTAAAATGGTAAGTAGTCGATAAACTTAAGCATAAATAGAACAGAGATACTGTTTATCATGATATAAAAGACAGCCCAATTATCTTTTACAAATGAATCCCCTGTAATTGAGGAAATAATGACGGAAAAAAAGGTAGTAGAAGCCTGGACTGTTAAATAAAGGAGAAGAGATAGAAATATAGAGAAAAGAGTTGATAACTTCTCTTTTTTATAAAAATACCTGTAGAAAAAAAGAGGATAAATCAGTAGTAAAATAAAATACAGAACATGCCTTGACAAAGAAAATATAGATTCTAAATTTAATATGAGTAATGGTAATAAAATTAAGACTATAGCACACAGAAAAGTAAAGTAAAAACTAGATTTTACTTTATTGATCTTTTCATATATAACAATAGTGAAATATACTTCAATGGCGGCTTGCAATATCCAAAAAAATAATTCAAACATAATTCCATTTCCTCAGTTATCAATGTTATTTTTTCTTAAATTTAATTTTTAAGAAGATATTTCTTAAATCTCCTCCAAGAACTTCTTTAAGTTCTTTTTCATTCAAGACTGGGAATTGAGCGATTGTTTTAAAGTTTTTCTGAGTATTTTTCATATTAGATTCTCCTAAACATTTTTTCGTAAGTGTTACCTTACAAGATCTATTATAAATAAAATTTCAAATAATCTGTCATCTTTCCCTGAAATGTCATTTTTTATTCCTGAAATGTCGTTTTCTCAAAAAATATAATAAAAAAAC
The DNA here is from genome assembly GCF_001588905.1 of Streptococcus cristatus. Lineage (GTDB taxonomy): Bacteria > Bacillota > Bacilli > Lactobacillales > Streptococcaceae > Streptococcus > Streptococcus cristatus_N. The sequence continues at coordinate 106,800 of NZ_LAWH01000016.1, forward strand.
ACGAAATTTTTCGTGTCTGAATAGTGTATATTATGATCCCAGCAGGATTCGAACCTGCGACCGTTCGCTTAGAAGGCGAATGCTCTATCCAGCTGAGCTATGAGACCGATACCTTTTCATTCTATCAGAAAAATCTAGTATCGTCAAGATTTACTTATGGTAGGGACTCCCTTGTTGAATCATGAAAGCCCGGTAAATCTGCTCTACCAAAACAAGGCGCATCAATTGATGAGGCAGGGTCAATTTTCCAAAACTCATCAGTAGATTAGCTCTTTTTTTGACAGCAGGAGACAGACCCAAGCTGCCACCAATCACAAATGTAATATCAGAAAAGCCACGAACTGTGATGTCGTTCAAGATCGAACTAAACTCTTCTGAAGCAAATTGTTTCCCCTCAATAGCCAAAGCAACCACGAATTCTCGTTCAGAGACTTTTGCTAAAATACGACTTCCTTCTTTTTCGAGGTTTTGCTGATTTTCTAGCTCACTGGCCTTATCTGGTGTTTTTTCGTCTGCTAATTCTACAATTTCTAACTTACAAAATCGACTCAGACGTTTAGTATATTCAGCAATCCCATCCTTGAGATACTTTTCTTTTAATTTTCCAACAGTTACAAGCTTTATTTTCATATTTCCATTCTATCATATCCACATGGATTTCACACTTTATTCACATCAGTTTTTTATGGAAAACTTGTTGAATCTATGTATTTTCTAACCTCTATCAACATTTTTTATAAGTTTTCCACAAGTTGTGGAAAACTTGTGGATTTTAAGTTATAATTAAGAATATATTTCTATAATTTCATCAATTGTAATCAAGGAGGAAAATATGAAAAACGCTTCAAATTTCTTTAAAAAATCTTTGTTGCTTTTTATTGTTTTAGTTGTAGGATTTATCGGCGGAAGCCTAGGAAATTTAGCCACTGCATTTGTTAATAATAAAATGGCTAATCTTGGTTCTTCAAATTCAAAGACTACTGTATCAACGTCTTATAAAAATACAACCGACACCACAAAGGCTGTAAAAAAAGTGCAAAACGCAGTTGTATCGGTGATTACTTATACTGGTTCTAATCAGGAAGGAGTTATCAATAATGAATCAACCAGTGACCCTCAAGTAGCTAGTGAGGGATCAGGTGTTATTTATAAGAAGGAAGGAAAATATGCCTACCTTGTTACCAATACTCACGTGCTAAATGGAGCAAAAAATCCCGATATTCTACTAGCAGATGGTAGTAAGGTTCCTGGTGAAGTGGTGGGATCAGATGTTTATTCTGATATTTCTGTAGTAAGAATTAGCTCTGAAAAGGTGAAAGATGTAGCTGAATTTGGAGATTCAAATTCCCTGACAGTAGGAGAAACTGCTATTGCTATCGGAAGCCCTCTCGGAACAGAATACGCCAACTCTGTTACACAAGGAATCATCTCTAGTTTGGGTAGAAATGTAACTCTACAATCTGAAGACGGCCAAAATATTTCGACGACTGCCTTGCAAACAGATGCTGCTATCAACCCTGGTAACTCTGGCGGCCCACTCATCAATATCCAAGGGCAAGTTATTGGTATTACGTCCAGCAAAATCTCTCACAATGGTCAAACTGCTGTAGAAGGTATGGGCTTTGCAATTCCATCAAACGATGTTGTCAATATCATCAAGCAATTAGAGAAAAATGGAACAGTGACTCGTCCTGCTCTGGGTATCCAAATGCTCGATTTATCTAATATCGCCACTTCTGACTTAGCAAAATTACGTCTGCCTTCATCTGTAAAATCAGGTATCCTTGTCCGCTCTGTACAAGAAGGAATGCCTGCTGAAAATAAACTTCAGAAATATGATGTCATCACAAAAGTTGATGATAAGGATGTCGAGTCAACCAGTGATTTACAATCTGCTCTCTACAGACACTCTCTAGGAGATGAGTTAAAAGTGACTTACTTCAGAGATGGTAAAGAAGCTACTACAACCATTAAATTGACCAAATCAACCCAGGACTTAAGTAACAACTAAGCCTTTACATAATTGTCAACACACCTTTACACGATCGTAAAGGTGTGTTATGCTATATACAAATGGAAAATTATCAATACATACCACTAAAAGACATTCGAACCAATCCTTATCAGCCTAGAAAAAGCTTTTCTCAAGAGAAAATAAATGAATTGGCAGCTTCCATTAAAGAGAATGGAATTATTCAGCCCATTATTTTGAGAAAATCTTCCTTATTTGGTTACGAAATTTTAGCAGGTGAAAGACGATTCAGAGCTGCTAAGATTGCTGGCTTAGAAAACATTCCTGCCCTCATTAAAGACCTATCTGACGATGACATGATGAAGCACGCCATCATCGAGAATTTGCAAAGAGAAGACCTCAATCCGATCGAAGAAGCGGAATCCTATCAGCATCTGATTGAGAAAGGATTGACCCATGAAGAAATTGCAAAAATAATGGGAAAATCTCGGCCTTACATCAGTAATCTTGTCCGCTTGTTACAGCTACCAGCTTTTATGCTGGACGCTGTCAAAGAGGAAATGATTTCGCAAGGGCACGCTCGTCTCCTCATTCCACTCAAAAAGGAAGAGCAAGTTTTTTGGCTGGACAAAATCATTCAAGATAATTTATCCGTTCGTGCTCTTGAACTTTCATTACAAAAAACCAAGAAGTCAAAGACTAAGAAGAACAAAGAAATTTTTGCCCATTCAGAAGAAGAAAAACTAAAAAAACTCCTTGGACTCAATGTCTCCATTCAATTAAAAAATCCTTCAAAAGGAAAGATCGTTATTCCTTTTGAGAACGAGGAAGAGTATCAAAGAATTATAAACAGCCTGAAATAGGGCTGTTATTTTCTTTTTTCAAACTAACAGACTTTTCCACCTTTAAAAGTAGCTTAAAATGTTGAAAAATAGGGATTTTACTAACAATTCACAATCTGTGGATAAGTCTTATGAACATTGTTAATTTTTCTCCACAACTTGTGGAAAACTTCGTCATTTTATGTTAAAATGAGAATCGATATAGAGAATAATTTTTTGAAAAGGAGGAGGCAATGACCAAAGAGCAAGAATTTTGGCGAAGAATTTTAGAACTTTCCGCTGCTCAGCTAAAACAGACAACCTATGATTTTTTTGTTGCAGAAGCAAAATTGATAGCCATTGAAAATAACCAGGCCACTATCTTTTTGGATAGCCCCGTCAAACAGCTATTTTGGGAACAAAACTTAGTCGGCGTTATTCTCACAGCTGGCTTTGAAATTTTCAACGATCAAATCACGGCCAAATACGTCTTTGAAGAAGCAGGACATGACAGTATTTCTAAATATCAGCTGGAGGAACAGGCTGAAAAAACTCCATTTCGACCAAGTTTGCCGCCAATTGATACTGGATTAAAAGCTAAATATACATTTGATAATTTTGTACAAGGGGACGGGAATATCTGGGCTAAAGCAGCAGCCTTGGCTGTGTCTGAAAATCTAGCAACTACCTATAATCCCCTATTTATCTATGGCGGACCAGGTCTAGGAAAAACCCACTTACTGAATGCTATCGGCAACCAAATTTTAGAAAATATTCCTGATGCGCGTGTAAAATATATTCCAGCGGAAACCTTTATCAATGACTTTCTGGAGCATCTGAGGCTCGGTGACATGGACAATTTCAAAAAAATCTATCGAAGTTTGGATTTGCTCTTGATTGATGATATCCAGTCTCTTGGCGGAAAAAAAGTCTCTACCCAGGAAGAATTTTTCAATACTTTTAACGCCCTGCACGGCGATAACAAGCAGATTGTGCTGACCAGCGACCGCAGTCCAGATCATCTTGATAATTTGGAAGAACGCTTGGTCACGCGCTTCAAATGGGGGCTCACTCAAAATATTACACCACCTGATTTTGAAACGCGGATTGCCATCCTCCGGAACAAAATCGAACATCTGGACTATATTTTCCCTAATGATACTTTGGAGTACCTCGCCGGACAATTTGACTCGAATGTCCGTGACCTAGAAGGGGCTCTCAATGATATTACGCTCATTGCAAGAGTCCGCAATCTCAAGGAAATTACGATTGATATTGCTGCTGAAGCTATTCGAGCTCGCAAGCAGGATTCTAGTCAGGTAACAGTCATTCCAATTGAAAAAATCCAGTCTGAGGTCGGCAATTTCTATGGCGTCAGTGTCAAGGAAATGAAGGGAAGTCGTCGCGTCCAAAATATCGTTTTAGCTAGACAGGTAGCCATGTATCTAGCCCGCGAACTAACAGACAATAGCCTACCAAAAATCGGGCGAGAATTTGGCGGCAAAGACCATACAACAGTCATTCACGCGCATGGAAAAATCAAAAACCGACTCGAAACTGACGATAGCTTGCGACTTGAAATCGAAAATATCAAAAACAAGATAAAATAAGGGTGTGGAAAAGATTGAACGAATCTAAAGTTTTTTCCACAGGTTGTGAACAAGTCTTAAAACTTGATTTAAGATACTTTGCTCCATTTTTCCACAACTTCCACAAGAACTACTATTACTATTAACTTAATAATCATAAATAATAAAAGGAGTCCCTATGATTCACTTCTCTATTAATAAAAATTTATTCCTACAAGCTTTGAATACAACTAAGAGAGCTATCAGTACCAAAAACGCTATTCCAATTTTATCAACGGTTAAAATTGATGTAACGAAAGAAGGCATTACCTTGATTGGTTCCAATGGTCAAATTTCCATTGAAAACTTCATTTCAGTTCAAAATGAAAATGCTGGACTCTTGATTACTTCGCCAGGTTCGATCCTTCTCGAAGCAAATTTCTTTATCAATGTCATTTCTAGCTTGCCAGATATCGTGCTTGATTTTAAAGAAATTGATCAAAAACAAATCGTCCTCACCAGCGGCAAGTCAGAAATTACGCTAAAAGGAAAAGATGCAGATCAATACCCACGTATCCAGGAAGTCTCTACCAGCAATCCTTTGGTTTTAGAAACAAAAGTCCTTAAAAATATCATCAATGAGACAGCTTTTGCTGCTAGCACGCAAGAAAGCCGTCCTATTTTGACGGGTGTTCATTTTGTTTTGACAGATAATCAATCCCTCAAAACAGTTGCGACAGACTCTCACCGGATGAGCCAAAAGAAAATTACTTTGGACAAGAAGGGTGATGACTTTGATGTGGTGATCCCTAGCCGTTCTCTGCGTGAATTTACAGCTGTTTTCACAGATGAAATTGAAACAGTAGAGGTTTTCTTTGCCAATAATCAACTTCTCTTTAGAAGTGAAAATATCAGCTTCTATACACGCCTGTTGGAAGGAAACTATCCTGACACAGACCGCCTGATTCCAACAGAATTTTCAAGCGTTGTGACCTTTAATACCAATAATTTACGTCATGCCATGGAACGGTCTCGTCTTCTGTCCAATGCGACCCAGAACGGAACAGTGAAACTGGAAATTGTGAAGGGCATTGTCAGCGCTCACGTCCATTCACCAGAAGTTGGGCGCGTAAATGAAGAAATTGATACAGAAAGTGTGTCAGGAGAAGATTTGACCATTAGTTTCAATCCTACCTACCTGATCGAAGCGCTAAAGGCAGTCGATAGTGAGAAGGTGACCATTAGCTTTATTTCAGCTGTTCGGCCTTTCACTTTAGTACCAAGCGAAGATGCTGAAAACTTTATCCAGTTGATCACGCCAGTCCGTACTAATTAGAAGATAAGATTTAAGACAAGGTTGAATCGATCCGCCTTGTCTTATTTTGATCATTTACAAGCCAGCTGACTCTAAACTTGTGGTATAATACAGCTAGGATGGAGAAAAGCGTCAATCTGTATTTTTAAGATAATAAAAAAAGATTGTCAAAAGGAGAGAAGATGTACGAACTTGGAACTTTTGTAGAAATGAAAAAGCCCCATGCCTGTACCATTAAGTCAACGGGCAAGAAGGCCAATCGTTGGGAAGTCGTCCGCATGGGAGCAGATATTAAGATTCGCTGCAGCAACTGCGAACACGTTGTTATGATGAGCAGATATGATTTTGAAAGAAAAATGAAGAAGGTCATCGAATAGTCCATATTTTTGACTAATCCAATTTTGAATGACCTACTTCATCAACAAAGAACGGATAAGACCAAGAAAGTCTTATCCGTTTTCTGCTTTTATTTAAGTTCTTCAAATTTGCCGTCTTTTACTTCTTTATAGCCAGAAGCTTCAAGAGATTTTACCGTTTCTTTATAACTGATATAATTAGCTTTTTGATCTCCATCTGTTTGGATAAGCTGCTTGCTTTTCAGTTCTGAAATATCTGCCTTGCTAAAATCCATCGTCATCTTTTGCGTCAAATGATCGTCTTTATATTCGATTTTATTAGTAAGTCCTTTAATATTTTCCAGCGTTTGCATGTAGCCTCCAATTTGTTCTTTGGCGGTATCTTTTGTCAATCCGATAGGCTCATAATAGAAAACATTGCTGGTTTCATTGTTCAGCAAATCATCGCCCTTATACTCAAGAGTGATCCGGCTGTCTTGCTTGGTCTTTTGATCAATCAACTGAAAATAGGCTTTTTTAGGACTGCTACTGCAGGCAGCTAAAAAAAGTAAAGTAAACATCGTCAAGAAAGAAAGAACAAAGGTTTTAATTGTCATTTTTTTCATGGCTAACTCCTTTTATCAAAATATTAACTATATTATATCATTTTTTGCAGAAATATTTTCTATTTCTATTCCAGAAAGCAGGAAATTTTTCATTCAAATCCGCTGTTTAGGATAAGGATTTATGGTATAATGGTTTGGATTGAAAAGATGAATGGAGAAGATACGAATGGCTTTAACAGCAGGGATTGTTGGACTGCCTAATGTGGGCAAGTCAACTTTATTTAATGCAATTACAAAAGCAGGGGCAGAAGCTGCTAACTACCCTTTTGCGACCATTGATCCAAATGTCGGTCGGGTAGAGGTGCCAGATGCTCGTTTGGACAAACTAACAGAATTGATTAAACCTCAAAAGAAGGTTCCCACTACATTTGAATTTACAGATATTGCTGGTATTGTAAAGGGAGCTTCAAAAGGAGAAGGTCTGGGAAATAAATTCTTGGCCAATATCCGTGAAGTGGATGCTATCGTCCATGTAGTCCGTGCCTTTGATGATGAAAATGTCATGCGGGAACAGGGCCGTGAGTCTGACTTTGTCGACCCTATGGCTGATATTGAGACCATCAATCTGGAGCTCATTTTGGCCGATCTGGAAAGCATTAATAAACGCTATGCGCGTGTTGAGAAGATGGCTCGTACTCAGAAGGACAAGGACTCAGTTGCAGAATTTAATGTTTTGCAGAAAATCAAGCCTGTTCTGGAAGATGGTCTGTCGGCTCGGACAGTTGAGTTTACAGAAGAAGAGCAAAAAATCGTCAAAGGTCTCTTTCTTTTAACGACTAAGCCAGTACTTTATGTGGCCAATGTTGGTGAAGATGAAGTTGCAGATCCAGACAATATTGACTATGTGAAGCAGATTCGTGAATTTGCAGCTACAGAAAATGCTGAAGTTGTTGTCATCTCAGCGCGTGCCGAGGAGGAAATTTCTGAACTGGACGATGAAGACAAGGCAGAATTTCTGGAAGCTATTGGCTTGACAGAGTCAGGTGTAGACAAATTGACACGAGCAGCCTATCATCTTTTGGGACTTGGAACCTATTTTACAGCTGGTGAAAAGGAAGTTCGGGCTTGGACTTTCAAGCGTGGTATGAAAGCCCCTCAAGCAGCTGGCATCATTCACTCAGACTTTGAGAAAGGTTTCATCCGTGCAGTGACGATGTCTTATGATGATTTGGTGAAATATGGATCTGAAAAGGCTGTAAAAGAAGCTGGACGTTTGCGTGAAGAAGGAAAAGAATATATCGTTCAAGATGGCGATATTATGGAATTCCGCTTTAATGTGTAAATTAAGTGTAAATTTAAAATACATAGGTTGGAAAGAAATTTCCAGCCCTTTTGGCTTTTATAAAGGAGTAAAATGACAAAATTAATTGTTGGATTGGGAAATCCAGGTGATAAATATTTTGAGACCAAACATAATGTAGGTTTTATGTTAGTTGACAAAATGTGTAAAGAATTAAATCTAAAGTTTATAGCAGATAAGATTTTTCAAGCAGACATTGCTTCAACTTTCTTGAATGGGGAAAAAGTCTATTTTGTAAAACCAACTACTTTTATGAATGAAAGTGGGAAAGCAGTCCATGCCCTGCTCACTTACTACGGCTTGGATATAGATGACTTACTCGTTATTTATGATGATCTGGATATGGAAGTTGGGAAAATTCGTCTTCGTACTAAAGGTTCAGCTGGCGGGCACAATGGTATTAAGTCCATCATTAAACATATTGGAACACAGGAATTCAAGCGAGTGAAAATCGGCATTGGAAGACCTAAAAATAATATGTCAGTTATTCATCATGTTTTAGGAAAATTTGATGAGGACGATTATATCAGTATTTTAAACACATTAGAAAAAGTTGACAGTGCTGTAAATCATTATTTACAAACTGATAATTTTGAGCAGACCATGCAACAATACAATGGATAAGACAATGACACTACTTGATCTATTTGGTCGAAACCAACAAATTGTAGATTGGAAGAAACAATTACAAAAGAAGACCCGTCAGTTAGTGATGGGACTTTCAGCTTCAACAAAGGCTTTGGCGATTGCCAGTAGCTTAGAAGAGCAGGAGAAAATCCTAGTCATCACTTCGAGTCAAAACGAAGCAGAGCGTCTGGCTAGTGACTTGATTTCTTTGTTAGGAGAAGAAAAGGTTTATACTTTCCTGGCAGATGATACGCCTTTAGCTGAGTTTGTTTTTTCATCGCAAGAAAAAATCTTTGCCAGATTAGAAGCCATGAATTTTTTATCAGACAAAGAGAAGAATGGGATTCTGATCATCAACGTCGCAGCCAGTCGTTTATTCTTGCCTAAGCCTGATATTTTTAAAAAATCTGAGCTTATTCTTTCTGTTACTGAAGAATATAACCTTGACAACCTAGTAAAGTCTTTGTCAAGTAATGGTTATAAAAAGGTTTCTCAGGTTCTCAGTCAAGGAGAGTACAGTCTGAGAGGGGATATTCTAGATATTTTTGAACGCTCGGCTCAATATCCTTATCGGATAGAGTTTTTTGGAGATGAGATTGATGGCATCAGGATTTTCAATCCTGAAAACCAGCTTTCTCTTGAAAATGTGGAACAAATTTTGATAGAGCCTGTCACAGATCTTCTATTGACAGAAGAAGATTATACAAGAGGACAGAAAAATCTAGAAGCGTCCCTTTCTACGGTTGTTGATCCTTCTTTAAAATCCTATTTAGAAGAAGTATTAAGCTCTGTTAGAGAGCAATCTCATCATGCAGATATTCGCAAATTTCTTTCCTTTTTTTATAAGAAAGAATGGACTATTTTAGACTATCTACCAACTCACACTCCTATATTTTTTGATGATTTTCAAAAGATAATGGACAAGCATGCACAGTTTGAGTTAGAAGTTGCCGATATCTTGACAGATGATTTACAAAATAGTAAAGCACTGTCAAATCAACAATACTTTGCAAATAATTATCAGGACTATCGTAAATATAAACCTGCTACATTTTTTTCTAATTTCCATAAAGGCTTAGGAAATCTAAAATTTGATGCACTTTATCAATTTAATCAATATCCAATGCAGGAATTCTTTAGTCAGTTTCCTCTCTTAAAAGAAGAAATCAATCGCTTTAGGAAATCGGACTATACGGTAGTCTTACAAGCAAATTCAGCCTCAAGTTTACAAAATTTACATAAAACTTTACAGGATTATGAGATTCATTTAGATTACACCAAGGAAAAAGACATCCATGAAAAAGCTGTCCAGCTTATAGAAGGAAATCTCGTTCAAGGATTTAATTTTGTCGATGAAAAAATCATTTTGATTACTGAACATGAGATGATTCAGAAAAAAATCAAACGTAGGATTCGTCGTCAAAATATTTCTAATGCTGAAAGGCTGAAAGACTATAATGAGCTGGAAAAAGGCGATTATGTGGTTCATAATATCCACGGTATTGGTCGCTATTTAGGAATTGAAACGATTGAGGTTTCAGGAGTTCATCGGGATTATTTGACGATTCAGTATCAAAATGCAGATCGTATCTCCATTCCGGTGGATCAAATCAACCTTCTATCTAAATATGTAGCTAGCGATGGAAAAGCACCTAAAATTAATAAATTAAATGATGGGCGTTTCCAAAAAACGAAGCAAAAAGTACAACACCAGGTTGAAGACATTGCCGATGACCTTATTAAATTATATGCAGAGCGTAGTCAATTAAAAGGTTTTCAATTTTCTAGTGACGACCAGTATCAAGTAGAGTTTGATAATGCCTTTCCATATGTGGAAACAGATGATCAGCTCAGAAGCATTCAGGAAATCAAGAAGGATATGGAGAGTGACCGTCCTATGGATCGACTCTTGGTTGGCGATGTTGGTTTTGGGAAGACAGAGGTGGCTATGAGGGCTGCTTTTAAGGCTGTCAACGATCATAAACAGGTGGCTATCTTAGTTCCGACCACTGTTTTAGCTCAGCAACACTACACAAACTTTAAAGAACGTTTCAATGATTTTGCCGTGAATGTCGATGTTCTCAGTCGTTTTAGAAGTAAAGGGGAGCAAAAAGAGACTCTAGAAAAATTGGAAAAAGGGCAGATTGATATTATTATCGGTACCCATCGCCTTCTATCAGCAGATGTAAAATTCTCCGATTTGGGACTACTGGTGATAGATGAAGAGCAGCGTTTCGGTGTCAAGCATAAGGAAAAGTTAAAGGAGCTTAAAAAGAAGGTTGATGTGCTGACCTTGACGGCCACTCCTATTCCACGAACCCTCCATATGTCGATGCTAGGGATTCGAGATTTATCGGTCATTGAAACACCACCGACAAATCGATATCCAGTCCAAACCTATGTTTTAGAGAATAATAGGACGGTTATTCGGGATGCGGTTTTGCGTGAAATAGACCGAGGCGGACAAGTTTACTACCTTTACAATAAAGTTGACACCATTGAGCAAAAAGTTTCAGAATTAAAAGAGTTGATTCCAGAGGCTTCAATTGGTTATGTTCATGGACAGATGACAGAGGTGCGTTTAGAAAATACCCTTTTAGACTTTGTTAATGGAGAATATGATATTTTAGTTACAACAACGATCATCGAAACTGGTGTCGATATTCCAAATGCAAATACTCTCTTTATCGAAAATGCTGACCATATGGGGCTGTCAACCTTGTATCAACTTCGTGGTCGAGTTGGCCGCAGCAATCGAATCGCTTATGCTTATCTTATGTACCGACCAGATAAATCTCTGACTGAAGTTTCAGAAAAAAGACTAGAAGCCATTAAAGGATTTACCGAGCTAGGATCTGGATTCAAGATTGCTATGAGGGATTTGTCTATCCGAGGAGCAGGAAATATTTTAGGAAGTTCACAGTCAGGTTTTATTGATTCTGTAGGATTTGAAATGTATTCTCAACTTTTGGAAGAGGCCATTGCTAAGAAGCAAGGTAAGGAAACCAAACGCCAAAAAAGTAACGCTGAAATCAATCTTCAAATTGATGCCTATCTTCCAAGTAATTATATTTCTGATGAACGTCAGAAAATCGAAGTTTACAAGAGAATTCGTGAAATTGACAATCGTGCAAACTATGAACATCTGCAAGATGAATTGATTGACCGCTTTGGAGAATATCCGGACGTAGTGGCTTATCTACTAGAGATTGGCTTAGTCAAGTCCTATCTTGATCAGGCTTTTGTGGCACTTGTTGAGCGGAAGCAAGAATCTGTCATCATTCGTTTTGAAAAAATTTCTCAGCAAATCTATCTGACCCAAGATTATTTTGAAGCCTTGTCAGCGACAAATCTAAAGGCTCGAATTGGAGAGCAGAAAGGCTTGATTGAAGTCGTTTTTGATGTTCGGAATAAAAAAGATTTCGAGATTTTGGAAAACTTGCTGAACTTTGGTGAAAAACTGGTAGAAATCAAGAATCGAAAAGCTGAATAAACATTACAATTCGGTAAAATTTCAGCTTTTTAGCTTTGTTTCTTTCAAAAGAATGATAGAATATTAAGAGAAAATCGAGGAAAAGACTATGAGATTAGACAAATATTTAAAGGTATCACGTATTATCAAGCGACGCCCAGTAGCTAAAGAGGTAGCAGATAAAGGTCGTATCAAGGTAAATGGAATCTTGGCAAAAAGTTCGACAGATTTGAAAGTCAATGATCAAATTGAAGTTCGTTTTGGCAATAAGCTGCTAACAGTGCGGGTGCTAGAAATGAAAGACAGCACCAAAAAAGAAGATGCTGCTAAAATGTATGAAATTATCAGTGAGACAAGGATTGAAGAAAATGTCTAGAAATATTGTTCAAATAAATAATCGCTTTATCCAAGATGAAAATCAGCGTCGCAGATACCTCGATGAGGAACGTCGGAAGCGAAATCGTTTTATGGGATGGGTTCTAATTTTAGTCATGCTACTTTTTATTCTTCCAGCCTATAATTTATATCAAAGTTACGAAACTTTACTTAATCGTCGTGCTCAATATGCACAACTACAGAAAAAATATGAAAAATTAGGCGAAGAAAAGAGCTATCAATCTGACATTGCTACTAAGTTGAAAGATGACAGCTATGCTGCCAAATATGCTCGTGCCAAGTATTCTTTTTCAAAAGAAGGAGAATACATTTACACAACACCAGATTTATTACCACAATAGTCATGGAACATTTACTTCAAAATATAGAGAAATTTTTATCTTTTTCGGATGAAAAACTAGCAGAATTATCCGAAAAGAATCAAGCTTTAAAACTTCAAGAAACAAAAAAGGAAAGGGGAGGTCATGCGTAAGTTACTTTTGCTGATATTTTTACTGCCAGCCTTATGGAGCAGTCAAACAGCAATCAGTACTGAAAAGGAACTTGTTTTAGACGAAGAAGAAAAGTATCAGCTTACAGGTACAGCTTATGGCCGTTATCATACGAGTATCCCTACAAATCCTAATGTTTATGAAGAAACGCCTACTTTTACGGATGCTACTTTGACTAAGGTAGCTGGGAAACTTTTGCCAGATCAGCCACTAGAGCTGACAGAGTTGCACGTGAATGAGGCTGGGATTCCTATCTTTAAATTAAAGAATGGCCAGTTTGTAATTGCAGATAAGAATAGCATTTATGAGGATACGGTTCAGTCTATCACAGATGTTAAACAGGAAAAATGGCTGGTCCCTAACTATGTGCTCTATGATACTATCCCGATCAATTCTTCTAAAAAGATTGCAGCTAAACTACCAGCTTATAGCAAAGTAAAGGTAGTACAAATTGCTCAAACAGCTAAGGGCGAATACGCTAAAATTGAAGGTCAAGGTTGGGTTTCTGTTGATTTTCTTTCCCAAGAAGATAATCGGATGGAAAAGGTTCAGGAGCTTTTAAACTCTAAGTACAAAAAAGCTGACTTTTCTATTTATGTAAAACAGCTAGACACGGGCAAAGAAGCAGGCATTAATCCAGATCAACAAATGTACTCAGCCAGTGTGACGAAAATTCCTTATCTTTATTATGCGCAGGAGCAACTAAACAATCATAGCCTTTCCTTGGATAAAAAGTTAAAATATACAGCGGCTGTCAATGATTTTGCAGGTGCCTATGACCCTGAGGGAAGCGGCAGTATTTCCAAATCAGCAAATGACAAGGAATATTCTGTGCAGGACTTAATCAATGGTGTAGCAAAAGAGTCGGATAATGTGGCCCACAATATCCTCGCCTATTATACAAGCAATCAATCTGATAGCCAATTTCAAAATACTATTGAAAAAATTGCGGGCAAGAAGTGGGATGTGGAAAGCAGACAAGCTTCAGCTCGAATGGCAGGCAATGTTATGGAAGCCATTTATAAGCAAAATGGCATGATTATCGATGCCTTGTCTCAGACAAATTATGACAATCAGCGAATTTCTAAAAACATCAATGTAAAAGTTGCTCATAAAATTGGTGATGCTTACGACTTCAAGCATGATGTCGCTATTGTGTATGCGGATTCGCCATTTATCATTGCTATTCTTACGAATAATTCGGATTACGATACAATTTCTAAAATCGCAGATGATGTGTACGGAGTTCTGAAATGATTGATCAGAAGTTTCGCAAACAAATGCAGGAAAAGCGGTATTTTCAAAATCATCGAAAAGTGCTGGTAGCAGTTTCTGGTGGCTTGGATTCGATGACTTTGTTCCATCTTTTGTACCAGAACAGGGAAGAGCTAGAGATTGAACTGGGAATAGCGCATGTCAACCACAAGCAACGACCAGAATCGAATATGGAAGAAAAAGAGCTGTCAAATTTTGCCCAGCAACTTGGTGTAAAATTTTTCAGCTCAAATTTTTCTGGTGATTTTTCCGAGGAAAAAGCTCGGCGATTTCGCTATCGTTTTTTTGAAGAAATCATGTTGGCAGAAGGCTACACGGCCTTGGTAACGGCTCATCATGCTGATGATCAGGCTGAGACGGTGTTTATGAGGTTATTGAGAGGAGCAAGGCTGCGCCACTTGTCTGGAATGACCGAGCTTCAACCCTTTGCAAATGGAGAATTAATCCGACCTCTGCTTTATTTTTATAAGCAAGATTTCCCTGATATTTTGCATTTTGAAGATAAGAGCAATCTTCAAAATGATTATCTCAGAAATCGGATTCGTAATCTTTATCTTCCCAGTCTTGAAAAGGAAAATCCACGCTTTAAGGATTCTCTGATTTCTTTAGGGAAAGAAGTTGGGAACTTACAGACAGCTTTGTCTCATCTGACGCAAGGTTTGGACATTACAAAACTTGAAGTGTTTGAGCGGCAAATTCCAGAAGTTCAAAATTTCCTTCTGCAGGAGTATTTGAAGAAATTTCCTTCATTAAATATAAATAAAAAGCAATTTGAAGAAATCTTAGGAATCTTACGAACCAAGGCTAATTACATCCACCCTTTAAAGGATGGATATGAATTGGTGAAGGATTATAAGCACTTTGAAATCAGAAAAATCAGTCGTAAGTCTGATTTGAAAGTGGACTCAATTCTGTTAGAATGTGGTAATCAACTTCAATTTGGGGACTATCAATTCTCATTTGGCACTCTTTTGGAGGGTGAAAATGTTCAAGCGATTGCAGTTTCACGTGAAACACCACTTCTTTTACGTCTCAGGAAAACAGGTGATTGTCTTCGTTTGAAGGGACATCACAAAAAACTTCGTCGGCTATTCATTGATCAAAAAATTCCATTTGAAGAACGAGGAAAAGCGATTATTGTGGAGCAAAATCAGCAGATATTGGCAATTGTAAATATCGCTATCAGTGATTTGAGTAAGGAATTAAAAAGTGATATAATGAGTACTGTACTTTATATTCAGAAAATTAGATAGGTAAAATTATGCTAGAACAAGATATTAAAAAAGTATTGGTTTCTCATGAGGAAATCGTAGCAGCAGCAAAAAAATTGGGGCAACAGCTGACAGTAGACTATCAAGGTAAAAAGCCTATTTTTGTAGGAATTTTGAAGGGTTCGGTTCCTTTTATGGCCGAATTAATCAAACACGTGGATACAGATATTGAATTAGATTTTATGCTGGTGTCTAGTTACCATGGCGGTACAACTAGTAGTGGCGTGATTAATATTATCAAAGATATTGATCAAGATATTACTGGTCGTGATATTCTTTTTGTCGAAGATATTATCGATACTGGCCAAACTTTGAAGAATTTGTGTAATTTATTCAAAGAAAGAAATGCAGCTTCTGTAAAAATTGCTACGTTGTTGGATAAGCCAGAAGGACGCATTGTTGACATTGAGGCAGACTATACTTGCTTTACAATTCCAAATGAATTCGTAGTGGGTTATGGACTAGATTATGATGAGTATTATCGCAATCTTCCTTATGTAGGTGTCTTAAAAGAAGAAGTTTATACAAAATAAAGGTTTACTAGATATAAATGAAAAATAAACAAAATAATGGTTTTATAAAAAATCCTTTTCTCTATATTCTAATTATTGTAGTCCTTGTTACAGGTTTTCAGTATTTCTTTACAGGAAATGCAACAGGTCGTAGCCAGCAAATCAACTACAGTCAATTAGTGAAAGAAATCCAAAATAATAATGTGACGGAGATGAGCTACCAGCCAAATGGTAGTATTATCGAGGTATCGGGTACTTATAAAAAACCTAAAGAATCAAAAGATACGACAGGAATCCTGTTTTTCAGTCCGGAAATCTCAAAAGTTAGCAGATTTACTAGTGTTGTTTTGCCATCAGATACAACAGTTTCTGATTTGCAAAAGTTAGCTGCTGAGCATGAGACAGAAGTGACTATTAAGCGTGAAAGCTCCAGTGGAATGTGGATTAATCTTTTGATTTCCTTGGTTCCATTTATCATCATCGCCTTCATCTTTATGTCTATGATGAATCAAGGCGGTGGCGGTGCTCGTGGCGCTATGAATTTTGGACGCAATAAAGCTCGTGCGGCCAATAAAGAAGATATCAAAGTACGCTTCTCAGATGTTGCTGGTGCAGAAGAGGAAAAACAAGAACTTGTTGAAGTTGTTGAATTCCTGAAAGATCCAAAACGTTATACTAAGCTGGGTGCTCGTATTCCGGCAGGTGTTCTTTTGGAAGGTCCTCCGGGGACTGGTAAGACCTTGCTTGCCAAGGCAGTTGCTGGTGAAGCAGGTGTTCCTTTCTTCAGCATCTCAGGTTCTGACTTTGTTGAAATGTTCGTAGGTGTCGGAGCAAGCCGTGTTCGTTCTCTATTTGAAGATGCGAAAAAAGCGGCTCCTGCTATTATCTTCATCGATGAAATTGATGCCGTCGGTCGTCAGCGTGGTGTTGGACTTGGCGGTGGTAATGATGAACGTGAACAAACTCTTAATCAGCTCTTGATTGAAATGGATGGTTTTGAGGGCAATGAAGGTATCATTATCATTGCGGCTACTAACCGTTCGGATGTTCTTGATCCAGCTCTTCTACGTCCAGGTCGTTTTGACAGAAAAGTTTTAGTTGGTCGTCCTGATGTGAAAGGTCGGGAAGCGATTCTTCGCGTTCATGCTAAGAATAAACCGCTTGCTAAAAATGTTGATTTGAAACTAGTTGCTCAGCAGACACCTGGCTTTGTTGGTGCTGATTTGGAAAATGTCTTAAATGAGGCTGCCTTGGTTGCAGCGCGTCGTAACAAAAAAGTCATCGATGCCGATGATATTGATGAAGCTGAAGACAGAGTAATCGCAGGACCGTCTAAGAAAGATAAAACCGTTTCAGAGCGTGATCGTCAGATTGTCGCTTACCATGAAGCGGGGCATACGATTGTCGGACTTGTTTTGTCCAATGCGCGTGTCGTACACAAGGTAACCATTGTGCCTCGTGGTCGTGCTGGTGGATATATGATTGCCCTGCCTAAAGAAGACCAAATGCTTCTGTCTAAAGAAGACATGAAAGAGCAATTGGCTGGTCTCATGGGTGGTCGTGTAGCTGAAGAGATTATCTTTAATGTCCAAACCACAGGAGCTTCCAATGACTTTGAACAAGCTACACAGATGGCGCGTGCAATGGTCACTGAATACGGTATGAGTGAAAAACTTGGCCCAGTCCAATACGAAGGTAACCATGCTATGTTTGGTGCACAAAGTCCTCAAAAATCAATTTCAGAGCAAACAGCCTATGAGATTGATGAGGAAGTTCGTTCATTACTAAATGAAGCAAGAAACAAAGCAGCTGAGATTATTCAAGCAAATCGTGAAACCCATAAATTGATTGCAGAAGCATTGCTTAAATACGAAACGCTTGATAGCAACCAAATTAAATCTCTCTATGAAACAGGTCATATGCCAGAAGAGTCTGAAAAAGACTTAGAACGAGAAGCACATGCCCTTTCCTATGATGAAATAAAATCTAAAATGGAAGAAAATTAAGAGATGCTTTTCTTATTAAATAGCTTGATTACTAATTGTGTAATCAAGCTATTTTTTTATTCTTTAAAGCCTAACATGTCATAAAAAGTCCCTGAGATGTCTCAAATTTTTTTGTTAGGTACTAGTTAGGGTATAAAATAGACAGGATGGAGGAATGTCCCCTGAAGGAGAAGATTTTCTTGTAGAATCATATTATCAAAGAAAAAGGAGATAACATGAACTTCAAGGAACGCTATGAGAAAGTGCAGTGGATTGTTCGGCGCTGTGCACGGGATTATTATGTACATTTATGGGAGAGTAGTGACTGGGAACAAGAGGGTATGCTGGTTTATCACCAGCTGGAAGAAAGTCATCCAGATATCAGTCAAGATGAAAGTCGCCTCTATCGTTACTTCAAAACAAAATTTCGGAATCATATTCATGACATTCTTCGCAAGCAAGAGAGCCAAAAACGCCGCTTCGATCGTCAGTCTTATGAAGAAGTTGGAACCATTAGTCATAGACTGAGCAAGCGCGAACTAGCCTTAGATGATTTAGTCGCCCTTCGAAGTTCGTTAGCAGCCTACACTTCCAAGTTAGACAAAGAACAACTAGAGTTATACCACCGCTTACTAGGTGACGAACGGTTTAAGGGGCGTAAAAGACTGCTGCGAGAGTTAGAGGAATATTTAATAGAC
>NZ_LAWH01000017.1:0-7879 GCF_001588905.1 Streptococcus cristatus
AGTTAGTTTTTCCGTAATACGCTTGGAATCTCCATATACTATACTGGAGACTTCATGATACGGTACTTTATCTTAAAGTATTCCTCAGGAAGAGCTAGTTCTTTATTTTCAAGAAAAGTATCTATCGGAACTTCTAATCGCTTAGATAAATATTGTAACTTAGTAATTGTTGGCAAGGATTGCCCAAGCTCAGTACGCATCAGCTGTTTGATTATTAAGTCAGCTTCTATCCACAGACCTCTTCTCTCATCAATTTGTGACGTTCACGTTCCTGTCTTACTCTATGACCAATTTCAGTTTTAATATCTGTTGTCATTCTTACCTCTTAACCACAATCTATAAATTAACATACTTTTAATTCTTCGGCTAAAAATTAACAATAATTCTTTTTCAAATCCGTCATATTATTTTCTAAAACTTGGATGTCTTGGCTGACTTTGAGAATGACAATGCTGCCTTGAATACTGGAGATGACTTGACGGGCCTGCAACTGCGCCCGCTCTTCTGACCAGTCAGCATGCAGGTCTTGCAAGAGGCTGGCTAACTTCTCTGTCCATTGGGTCATAAAATCATTGAGAGGACAGCGGAAGTTCTCATCTTCTGTGGACAATTCCACAATCAGATTACCAATTGGGCAACCATAAAAGACCGTCTGACTTTCATGAAATTGACAAACCCAGTCAATCATATCCGAAAACTTGTCACTGTCAGACTTGTCTGCTTCGAAAATATCTTCAAAAAGCTCTTTTCGCCAATTTGCTAAAATATCTTGAATGACCGTCAAACCAATTTCCTTCTTAGATTTGAAATAATAATAAAGCTGCCCCTTGCCAACATCAGCTGCCTCCATGATGTCACTGATGGAGGTGGCCACATAACCCTTCTGATAAATCAATTCCTCAGCACTTTGTAAAATACGCTCTTTAACGCTCATCTGCTCACCTCTCTTTTTTCCTATTATAGCAGATTCAGAGTCTGAGAACAAACCATTGAAACCACCTCCTTTTGCCACTGTTTTATCATTAAAATTTTTGTTCTGAGCAAATTGATTTACAAATTCAATTCTAGATGTTATTATAATTGTACCGAACGGTCAGTATATAACTAAAACTACCATTTGGAAAATCATCCTATTTCGATAGGCAAAATTGTTACTAAAAACTAACAGTCTAAATTCCTATTGGCTGTTAATCAAATCATATTAGGAGGAACCTCATGTTCAATCAGAAAAATGTCGCATTTGTTATCACAGACCCACAAGTTGAATTCCTAAAACATACTGGTAAAGGATTCGGAGCAACTAAAGACGTTCTTGAAAAAGTTAATACTATTGAAAATCTGACAAAGCTTTTCGCTCTTGCTAAAGAGCGTGGCTACAAGCGTTTTATCTCACCGCATTACTTCTATCCACACGATCACAAGTGGCAATTTAAAGCTGCTGGTGAAACGATGATGATTGAAAACGAAATGTTTTGGCGTGATAGCCAGTATTCAGCAATTCCAGAAGGCTCTGGAGCAGATATAATTGAAGAGATTAAACCATTTTTGGATGAAGATACTATTGTTGTCAACGGGCATAAAATCTTTGGCCCAGAAAGCAACGACCTTAACCTTCAACTCCGCAAAAATGGTATCGACACCGTCATCTTGGCTGGTATGAATGCTAATCTCTGCGTGGATTCACACATGCGTGAACTCATAGAATTAGGCTACAATGTCATTGTTGTTAACGATGCTGTCGGTGCTCCAGGTGAAGAAGCCTACCAAGCTGCACTAACAAACTACGGCTACATTGCCAATCAAGTTTTGACAACTGAGGAAGTTATCGCTCAACTTTAGTATAAAACTTTGGCATAAAGAAAGGACTTCAAATAGATAAAAAAAGAGAGTAAAACTCTCTTTTTTTACTTTTGACTTGTATCCAAGAATGGTTATCGATTGCTCGATCTTTTTAGAGACATTAATATTAGAAAAAGAAAGGAAAAAACGCCATGTCTTTATTAAAGTGATATATGAGAAAATACAGTTCGAAAAATAAATGAAGTTGTAAAGTATGACAAATGTAATACAGGAAAAAGATGAGCATATTTTAGATCTCAAAGGTCAGATAGATGATGACAAGAAGCGGATTAATCAACTGCATACGATTATCTTAGCGACTCAAAAAGATAATCAATTGCTGATGGAGCAGAAGACTAAGAGATGGTGGAAGTTCTGGAAGTGAGGATTTGGTTTTGATAAATTTGGGTCTTCGGAATATATAGTGGAATTACTTTCTTAATAGTTTAAAAACAACAAAGTTACTAAAATTTGAAAAATGAGTCTATTTTGCAAGTTTCAAAAGTCCTAAAACCCTATTAAATCAAGGTTTTAAGACTCAAAAAATGTAGTTATGGAACGTTGGTTCGTGCGAAGGGCGAAGGCCATTTTTGCTGATAATTTCAGCTGCGCTAAAATTATTTTGTTAGCAAAAGATGGGCAAGCAAAAATTGCAGTGGGCAATTTTTTCGGTGCGGTGTTCGCGCCGATTTTTTTCGAGTCCACTTTGTGGGCCGAAAAACGCAGTGAATTTTTTGGACCATGATGGGCCAAAAAAGGGGTGCAACCCATGGCCCTCGGCAGAGCGTTTTAGTTTTGTACGTTGCGCAGCAATGTCAAAACTACAAAAACGTTACTCTTTGGTAAAGAGTAACAGAAACGCCCCGCTAAATCCCGACTTTGGATTATGATTTTACGCCTGTTTTTATTCGACAATAGCGACGCAGAATAGCGATAGCGCTGCGTCATAGCCCGCTTTTCGGGCTACCTTGCGCATTTTTTAAGTTGGTTAATGGTCTTATATACTAGTCCACGTTTGATCCTAAATATGGGCTTATATATGTTCCATAATTTTATTATTTCATGGTCTACTATATATCCCATTATTCTATATTTTTATGGGCTTATATATAGTCCATTTTATATTCAAATAATGGACAACTATATAGACCATAATTTGTATTTTTCATGGACTTATATAGAGAACCACGATATTGATAAATCATGGTTCTCTATATCTATCCATATTTTTATTAACTAGATTATTAGCCTAGTTATATTTATTGAGTGTTGCGTTTTTTTCTTCTGTCTTGTCTTTATTTTTAACAAAAAATGGCATACTAACTATGAGTAACTTATAAAAAAGGTAGGTTTAAATCATGAATAAAACAATGACGTTATCTTTTAAAACGAATCCACGTCAAACTAATATTAGACACAATAACCGCGAACTAACAGAAAAAGAGTTTAAAAGCGACGCTCACAAGCATATTCAACGCGAAAAATCGAAATATAATATCCAGATTGTGAAACGCGATATTAAAGACGTTTATCACGAACTGTTTGATGATGCACTGAGCGCTTATAACGCAAAGCAAAAACGCAAGGATCGCAAGATCGATGATTATTATAAACACGTCCAGAAGTCCAAAAACTTGGACCTGCAGAGGGAGTTTATTGTGACCGTCGGAAACAAAGCTGATTGGGAAAAATTGAGCTTTGAAGAAAAGCTGGAGGTCGGAGAGGCTCTAGAACGTTACGTACGCGATTTTAACGAACGACACGATAATATGACCATCTACAATGCTATCGTCCATTTGGACGAAGCTGGGGCCCCTCACGCCCATTTCAATGTTGTTCCAACAGCAACTGGCTATAAAAATGGGCTTGCAGTGCAACCGTCCTTTAGAAAGGCGCTGGAGCAGGAAGGGTTTGGGCTAAGTGGACGTGAACAGTTTAAAGCGTTTCGAAATGCAGAAATTCATCGTCTGCATGAGTTTGTCCATGAAATTGGAATCGATAGAAAAGCTGGGCAAACAAACGATATCAAGGATATGCGTGAATACAAGGATGCGATGGAATACATCGAAAACCGAAGAACAAATCAGATTGTTAAAATGCAACGTGAGGAACAAGCTCATGAAGAGAAGATGGAAGAGCTAAACGAGCGATTGAAACAACAAGAAGAGAGGATCCAAAAAAGAGATGAAGCTTTTAAAGCTAGCAAGAGGCAGCAAGCTAGATTGATCAAGCAGATTAACGATGAGATCGCTAGCAAAGCTGAAAAGCTTGATTTGGAGCGAATCGAAGATGAAACTGTCGATGCGATGCTAAAGATGCAGCTGATTGCAAATAAACCGATTGACGACAAACGGAACTATCGAATTGAAGAGAAAGGCTTTGGCAAGGAAAAACAACGCTATGTCATGGTCCCAGAAAAGGATTTTGATGATTTAGCCCGTAGGGCTGATAGAGGCCCATTGATTAAATTGCTGAACGAATTTAAAGAGCGTATTCTTGGTCTGGGAATCGTACAACGTCTGAGGGCCACTATTTCAAAATTAAAAGAAGAAATGGCTGATCTGATGAGGACAAATGATCGTCTGACGAAAGATTTGCAGTATGTGATTGAAGATCGAAACAAATATAGGTCTCAGTTGCAGGACCAAGAGTATTATCTGACAGATCAAGAACGTGATGAGATTGCTGAAAAGATCATTCAGAGAAAGGATCTTGAGTTAGAAGATGGGGATAGAGATAGGGCATTTGAGAGAGATGATCTAGATTTTAGTAGATAGCTTGATTATTAGCCTAGTAATAAAATCCCTTTTTCCGAAATAAAATCCATAAGGATTTTATTTATAAACTTGTATTCAATTAGTCTAGTAATGTAGCTATATCAATACTTTTAATCACCTTTAGGCAAATAAAACTAACTTTTAAAAAGATTATCTATTTGTTTATACGACATTAAAGAGTTAATCAACTCTATTGGCTTTATTAGTAAAACTTCAATTTTCATCTAAACTATAATGCCATAATGAGACTTAAAGTAATCCAGCTTTCCCTTGTAGGCAGTGAGCGTAGCGAACAGAGGCGATAGCCTCAAATAGAGCGTAGCGACTTAATTTTCATTATTATAAAATGGATATGGATATAAGCGCGAAGCGCTATGTAAATATATATTGTATATATATATTGTAAAGTAATATTGTAGGGTCTGGCTATCCCTTGAGGCTCTAAGGAAAGCTGACGAATAAAATCCCTTTCTCCGAGAATAAAGTGACTTTCTCCGAGAATAAAGTGACTTTCTCCGAGAATAAAGTGACTTTCTCCGAAATAAAATGCAAAAGGATTTTATTATTGAATTGAATGTGATTTTGTGATACAATATTTGATATAAAATGAAAAAGGATTTTATTGCTATGGAAGAAGAAAAAAATGAAATTAGAGAAGTGGCAAAGTATTCTAACGACTTTAATTCCGTTCCCCTGAAAGACTTCTCACTTGTTCAAAAGAAAATCTTGATGACTTTGATTTGGTTGATTAAGGAAACAGATGGAAGCGATATTACGATTGATTATGAACGTTTTATATACTTGACTCAAGCAAAGCCAAAATCTTTGGAAGATGGTATTAGGTTGATTCGTCAGACGTTTCGTAAGATTTTATCATTGTCGATCACAGAAATTGAAACTGAAACTTCCTATGAAGAATTTATGCTGTTTACGGCTAGAAAAGTCGATAAACAAAATGGAGAAATAACAGTAAGAGTTAACCCTGATTATTTTTCGTTGATAAAAAACTTTGCAAACGAATATACAAAATTTCCGCTGCAGATTGGAAACAGCTTCAGTAAACAATATACTATCGATATCTACAAATTTTTGCGTCAGTTTGCTGACACAGGATTTTGGGTAGTGACGGTAGAAAACTTCAAACGTTATTTAGCGATCCCAGATAGCTACGGAGCTACAAAAATTAGGGAAAAAATTATTAATCCAGCACTTGAGGAATTGAAGGAATTCTACCCGAATTTAAGATTAGAGGAAGTAAAAGCGAAACGTAAAAGAGGAGAACGTGGCAGACCGAAAGTAACATCGTATAGATTTCATTTTGATAAAGAAGCCCGTGACGCGTGGGAAGATAATAAGTACAGTTCAAAAGTAAAAGAAACAAACGTACCAAAGTGGTCCAAACCTGTTTATGTTAACGAGACGTCAGAAGAAACGAAAGTAGAATTAGAGAAGAAAAAAGCTGAAATGCTTGGTCGTTTAGACAAAAAATAAAAAGGACGGTTTATCTGTCTTTTTTATTGCTTCGTTTTTAACTAGGTCAATAGCCTAGTTAGATTATTAAATCGTAAAAAAATAGGGCTTCGATTTTTAGCTGCATTTTCTAATTGTTTTTATTATGTTTTAAGAGTTTAAAAGTTGGGGTGGTATATTTACCCTAGCAGACCCCTTTAGTTTGTTTTCTAAAGGATTTAACAAGGAAATGAGAGCTAAAAATCGATTTCAACAAAATATCTGTAAAGAAAACGTATAGAACGTGATATAATTGTTATACATAACGTTATGTATAACGTATATATTTGTTAAAAAGAGGTTAGAAAAAAATGAGTGTGCAAATTAGTATGCGTGTATCGAAAGAACAGAAAGAAAGACTTGTAGAACTATCTAAAAAACAGAACAAAAGTCTTACTCAGTACGTTTTAGATACATGCCTTATAGAAGATGTCGATACAAATATAGACGATGCTACACATTCTAGCGCACGTGTAGAAAAAATGCTACAAAGCCAAATAGAGCAACTGCGCGAGGATTTTGAACGCGAACGTACTCAACTAGTGGATCAAATCGATCAAAAAGACAAGCAAATTACTGAATTGATCGAAACAAGCAACAGCCAACTGCAACTAATCGGAGCTCTTACTATGAAGAATGAAACATTATTGCTAGAAACTAAAAAAAGCTGGTGGCAACGGTTGTTTTCAAAAAAATAACGTATTGAGGTGGCATTTTGAAAAACTTACAGAGAAATAAAAAAGGTGGGTATCCACCTTTTTTTACTGTTTTAATAACCTAGTTATGATGAAAACGGTCCAATTTATCTTCTAAGATTTCGATAGATAGCTTTAATTGTCTTATTTTATCGTCTAACACATCTATATCATCATCTGCTCGTAGCTGCATTGCCTCGTATACAATCTTTAACATTAAATCTTTCATGATTCCATCATAACACACATTTCAATACGCTTTTTGAAAAATTCTATTCTGCTCATTTTTTTAACTGTTCGGTAAATTTTTCGATGCTGAATAGTTATTTTTTTGCATAAATAGTTAAAAAACGATGTTGAGATAGCCATTCTGAGCTGTTTTTAGATTAAATCACGGACAATCTACCACTAAAAATCCCTACAGCCTCAACGGTTTTCGCTGTTTTTTAGCTCATTCAACAACTTTCCGAAAAAGACCAATTTTTCGGAAAGTTAGTAAATGTTTTTTATCAAATACTTTATCATCAAATTGTTCAGCTAGTATAGTTGCTGAGTGATAAAGTTCCTTTGCTTTATTTTTATCATTTTCAAAATAAAGATAGCACTTAGCTTCAAATACTGAAATTCCAGGTTTATAGACTTGCAACATTGTTACTGATAAAATTTCATTCATCTTTTTTACTAGAGATATCATATGCTTATAGTCATTACGAACAACATAAACACCCGCTATGGCACAAAGAACTGATAGTAGCTCTACATTATACATTTCATCACTAACTAATTGCTGTTTCAACAACTTAATCCGAAAATCATCTAATGCTCTCTTCTATAAATCAAGTCTTGACATTGCATAGCAAAATAATCAATTAATAGTAAATCATTGAATGTGTAAACTTGCTTTAGTGTTACTTGCTTAAAATAATCATCAAAAATATCTTCAGCGAAACTACCTGTCCCTGTTCTTATCAAGCCTAATATTCTTTCAATCAAGTCTAGACTCAGCAACTCTTCTTCAGGAAGGATGTCACCGTAACAATTATAAACTTCCTCAATTAA
>NZ_LAWH01000018.1:0-51505 GCF_001588905.1 Streptococcus cristatus
AGTCGCTTAGCAGGATAGGAAGTCGGAGTACTTCCTTTTTGGGAGTTTAGCTCAGCTGGGAGAGCATCTGCCTTACAAGCAGAGGGTCAGCGGTTCGATCCCGTTAACTCCCATATAGGTCCCGTAGTGTAGCGGTTATCACGTCGCCCTGTCACGGCGAAGATCGCGGGTTCGATTCCCGTCGGGACCGTTGAAATTGTTAGACAGTTTCAAGAAGAAAGACTCGTTAGCTCAGTTGGTAGAGCATTTGACTTTTAATCAAAGGGTCACTGGTTCGAGCCCAGTACGGGTCATAAGCGCGGGTTTGGCGGAATTGGCAGACGCACCAGATTTAGGATCTGGCGCTTTAGGGCGTGGGGGTTCAAGTCCCTTAACCCGCATAGAAATATAAATGAGCCGGCTTAGCTCAGTTGGTAGAGCATCTGATTTGTAATCAGAGGGTCGCGTGTTCAAGTCATGTAGCCGGCATTTTTTTTAGATAGAGATGCGAACGTAGTTCAGTGGTAGAACACCACCTTGCCAAGGTGGGGGTCGCGGGTTCGAATCCCGTCGTTCGCTTTGAGGCCGGGGTGGCGGAACTGGCAGACGCACAGGACTTAAAATCCTGCGATTGGTAACGATCGTACCGGTTCGATTCCGGTCCTCGGCATAGCGGATATGCGACAGGGCACCCTTAGCTCAACTGGATAGAGTACCTGACTACGAATCAGGCGGTTAGAGGTTCGACTCCTCTAGGGTGCATGAAGGGAAACGAGGTCATATGACTCCGTTTTTACTTATGATCGGGAAGTAGCTCAGCTTGGTAGAGTACTTGGTTTGGGACCAAGGTGTCGCAGGTTCGAATCCTGTCTTCCCGATATGCTAATTCATAAAAGACAACGGCTATATGCTGTTTTTTTTTATATTTTATGGGTTCTGGTTTTTTGCTTTTCCATAATGTCTCTATAATTTATAAGTTTTCGTAAATTAGATAGTATCCATATAGGATGTGGTCTTTTTACTTTTTGATTAAAGTATTTGGCTTACTTCATATTTTTTCCTATTTATGCGTGCCTATTGCCTTGATTGAATTTTTATCTGATTTTTTGTATACTAATATGAGGATAATCATTTATCGATGGGAGATTTTTATATGTTAAAGCAAGATTGGCTCGAGTATTTTGAAGCTGTGAATGGCCGTTCAGCAACGGATGCGGAAATTACTCAAGCTTTGCTGGCTGGTGAATTTGTGGAACCTGAGGTGACAAGTACGAACCAAGTTGGAAGTGAAACTGGCTCAATCATATCAGACTCTGTTCCAGCACAGCACAAGGAGGAGCTTCAAACGGTGAATATTATGCTCAGCAGCAAAATAGTTTTCAGGAACAGAATGGGCAAACTCCGTTCACTCAGCCAACTGGGCAACAATATCAAGAGCTTCCTCAGCAACAGCCTAACCAAAACCAGTTTGCTAATCAAGCACAATCATTTGCTCAACAGGGATATCCTTATCAACAACCAAATGGTGGGCAACCTAACCAGTTTGTTGCTCAGACTCAATCTTCTGGTCCGCAAGGCTTCAATCAGCAAGCTTATCAAATCAATCCGCAAGGCCAGTTTAATGGGCAGAATTTCCAGCAAGGACCACAGGCCTACTACAGTCAGCAACAGCCGGCGCAACCAAGTGAATTTTCTAAAACAATGAAAGGTTTCTGGGCTTGGCTTGTTTCTGCTTGGAAGTCGCCAACTTCAGAAGTTGAAAGTAGCAAATTAAATGGCTATCTTTCTCTAGGATTGACTGTTTTCTTTGCGGCTATTGTGGTGAATTATAATTTTTATAATCTTATTCATTCGGTGAGTTTTGGCTTTTACAGTGGTCCGACTTTTGATTTTAGACTTTTCTTGGTCTCACTGATAGCGGCAGCCCTCGTTCTTTTCTCCATTATTTTAGGAGGCTTTGCTGTAAAACGCATGGTCTATAAGGATGGAAGCTTTAGCTTTAATAAGGCATTTGACTGGTATGGACGACTCTATGCGATTGCCTTACCTTTTGTAGCTTTTTCTGCCTTATTTAGTTTTCTTGGGATTATGTCTGTCTCCCTCTTCCTAGCATGGATCGGCTTAGTGTTAATTGGGGTCGGAGTAACCTTTGCTTTGATTTATTCAAAATCTAGCACATCAATGGATCCTTTTTATAAATATTTACTGGCAATTATTGTCAATGGTGTGATTACATTTATCTTTACTTTCATCGCTTTCTCGTTACTGATGAGTCTTATGATGATGTAAAGTTCTTGGAGGTGATTTATGGCAACGAAAGAAAAGTGGGTTGAGCTTTTTGAGCAAGTGATTGGTAGAAAGCCAACCGCAGATGAGTTTTTAGAAGGAAAACGTTCTGATTTTGATCCCAGAAAGATTATTTCTATTGCGGCTCCAGCAGGACAAAGTAACGATGGGCCAGCTGAAGAGAAGCAAAGCTCGGTGACTCAGGAAAAAAATTGGGGGCAAGAGGAGCCATCCCTAGAGTTTTTCAAAGAAGAATCTGTTGTGGAGCCTCTTAAAGAAGAAAAGCAAGAGTTTTCAAAAACGGATCAATACCAAGAGCAACGGGAGAGTTGGCTGCAAGCTTTCGAGATGAATATTGGTAGAAAGCCTACTAAAGAGGAATTTTTAGAAGCACGAAATCAAGGTTTTGCTAATTTGCCTATTCGCTCTGAATTACTGGAATCGGAATTGCCTCAAAAACCAATACAAAAAAGAAGGTCGAAGAAGAAGGTCGTGATGATTGCTTTTCCTCTTATTCTACTTTCTGTTTTGGTGGCAGCCTTTCTTTATTTAAGCTCAGTGACAGGTGTTAAAGTTGTTACGGATGATTTTGCAAAAGCGGTTACTAAAAAGGATTATGATGGAATCGCAAACCTACTTTCTTCTAACTCAGATAAGTGGACACGTGCAGACGCGAGGGCTTTGGTCGAGCACTTAGAGAGTCAAGAAATCAATATTGAGACCGAGTTGGACAACATTGCTAAGTCAAAGGGTAAATCAGCCTATATTGATGACAATCAGAATAAACTTTTAGGTGTAACTGAAAAAAGCAAGAAATTTGGGATTTTTCAGGAATATCAAATAGTGGCCTATCCAGTAGAGGTGAAGGTTAACACGAACTTAGACAATGCGAGCATCAAAGCCGGAGATAAGAAAAGCCTTCCTTTGAGTAAGAATGCTGAGACGAATATTGGCAAATATCATTTTATCAAGCAGGAATTTACCCTGAAAGGGAAGACGGAAGTTGGAGAGATTGAGAGTAAGATCCAGCTTGATTTAGCAACTGCTAAGAATAATGAAATTAAATTGGATCTTAAATCGGAAAAGAAACGATTAAAGGTTACTATGCCAGCAGAAGCTTCAAATGCAACAGACCTTAAAATTGTTGTAAATGGCAAGGAAATTGGTAGTAGCTTGGAAACAGATATTCAAGTTGTACCACATCAAGAACTGGAAGTTTATGCTAAGTTTGTTGTTGCTGATAACACTTTTGTAACCAACAAGGAGAGCATTGTTGTCAAAGGAGACACGCTTGATGTTGCTTTATCTTTACCTAAAGAAGTGACAGATAAGATCAAAGAAAAGGACGAAGAAGCTAAAAAGGTAGAAGCTAACAAGACAAAAATTACCAATTTCCTTAGCGAATATCGCACAGCTGTTTTCAGATCGGTCTCTAATCGTTCCAATTATTATGCTCAATATTATGACACTTCTAGTCCAGCATACAAAGAGATGGTTGAGTGGACTACAGGTGGTGGTGTCAAGAAGGCGAAAATTGATTATTACGATCCAGGAGCTTTGGATATCCGTGAGGTGAGAGAGGAGAACGGCTCCTATATTGTGACGACTTATGAAGACTATACAGTTCACTATATTGATAGTACTCCAAATAGTGTCAATCGAAAAAATAAAACTTACTATTTGAAGCCGACTGGAAATTCCTTTGCAATCTACAATATTGAAGTTTCAGAAAGTTAGTGGAATACAATGAAATATAATAAACTTATTTTTCTAGCAATGTCAGTCTTGGTTTTAAGTGCTTGTTCAGCAGCCAAAGACAAGACTGAAAGTAGTACAAACAAGCAGACTAGTAGCTCAAAGGTATCTGTTGAAAAGAAAGAGACTGAAAAAGACCAGGCATCTAGCCAAGATACAAGGAGTGAATCGGATGGTACGGAGTCTAAGAAGGAGCAGAAACAGGACGTAACTGTTGATAAAAATGTTTCTTACAACGGAAGCTATTATAGCGTTCAAGGGAAATATGACGAAATAGTCATCGCCAATAAACACTATCCATTATCAGCTGATTACAATCCAGGTGAGGATCCGACGGCTAAAGCAGAACTACTTAAGTTAATCGCAGATATGCAGTCCAAAGGTTATCCTATCAGCAACCAATATAGCGGTTTTCGTAGCTATCAAACTCAGGTCGGCCTTTATCAAAGTTATGTGAATCGAGATGGACAAGCTGCGGCTGATCGTTATTCGGCAAGACCAGGCTACAGCGAGCACCAAACTGGTTTAGCATTTGATTTGATTGATAGTAGCGGCAATCTGGTTGAAGAAGCGGGAGCTAGTCAGTGGCTCTTGGACAATGCCTATAAATATGGTTTTGTAGTACGCTATCCTGTTGGCAAGGAGGCTTCTACTGGATATGTGCCTGAAAGTTGGCATCTACGCTATGTAGGAAAAGAGGCCAAGGAAATTTCCGAATCTGGTCTCACACTGGAAGAGTATTATCATTTTACAGGTGGTAATTATGTCCAGTAAAATCTAATTGTAGACTCAGCATCTATCTTATTCTCAAAAGTTAGAAGCTACATATCTCACTTTAAAAGTGGAGTTGAACTGCTGGATGATTAGAAAAATGCATAGTAAAACCAGTCCTCGTTTTTTTGGGACTGGTTTTTTGTTTTATTGACACTAAGACCTAACTCATAAGATGAGAGAACTCGAGTTGACTTTTTCCTATTCTTTTATAATTTCAATCTTTTCGATTTTAATATCTGTTTTGGGTTTATCTTTATCGCCAGTTTCTGTGGCAGCAATTTTGTCTACTACGTCCATGCCTTCAATGACTTGACCAAAGACAGTATAGCCGCCGTCAAGGCTTGGATTTCCGCCGTTTTTGTAAGCTTCAATGATTTTAGCTGGGAAGGTGTCGGTCGGTAATTGTTTGGATAAGTCTTTCTTGCTTTGGTTGATGAAAAATTGACTGCCGTTGGTGTCTTTTCCAGCATTAGCCATGGCTAGTGCACCGCGCAAGTTGTAGAGGTAAGGAGAATATTCATTCTTGAAGCCATTTCCTGAGTCAATAGACTCATTCTTGCCTTTCCAAATGGATTCGCCACCCGTGCCATCTCCTTTAGGATCGCCGGTCTGAATCATGAAATCATTGATAACGCGGTGGAAAATCACACCGTCATAATAGCCTTCCTTTGCATGTGTCAGAAAATTTTCGACAGCTAAAGGAGCGTATTTAGGAAACAGCTTGAGGCGAATATCTCCTTGTGTTGTGATAATCTTGACTTCAGCCTCATCTTCGGCAACTTCTGTAGATAGTTGTGGGAAGTTGGCATTTTCATTGGTCATGGCATCCTTGTATTGTTCACGGAGTTTTTGAGCTTCAGCTGCCTCAGAGCTGGTATCGGTAGCAGAAGACTGCTTAGGAGCGCTGGAGGAGTTGGTAGTAGAATCTTCTTTAGTGGAGCAGCCTGTCAGAGCAAGTGCAGATAAAAGACTAAAAAGAATGATTTTTTTCATAAATAACCTTTCTATGCATAAGTTTATGAACTATTGCTATTTTACTATAAGTGCTTTAGTTTTTCAAACTTTCCTGCGTCAGAAATTCCAAGAGCAGGGATTTGAGGCTTTTTGGACGCAGATTGTGGTTGTAAAGTTCTTGCAAGCTGATCCATTCGGGCTGGTAAATGTTTTGGAGACTACTGCGCTCGAGCTCTTCGCCTTGCATGAGGGGAGTCTCAGCCGTACTTAGAATGGTGTAGAAATAATACTCCTCTTTTCCCTGATTGTTCAGGGAAAAAGCTGTGTGTAGCTGGTCAGCAGAAAAACTAAGATTGACTTCTTCTTTCATTTCCCGTAAGGCAGCTTCTAAAGGCCCTTCTCCAAGTTCGATAGTTCCACCGGGAATTACCAAATACTCTTGCCCATTCTTCCAGCGGTGAATGAGCAAAATCTTGTCCAAGAAAGGATTGTAGACAATCACACCTGCTCGCATACGATTCTCCTTTCCGCTGTTTTCTTCTAAATAGTCTAGCAAAAATAGCTAAAGATTACCAATCTGAGTGATAGAAACATTTTCTTGAGATTTCTGCTTGTTAGAAAAAATATACATGTTAGAATGAATGTTATACTTCAGAAATGGATTGCTTATGCCTATAAATTTTAAGGAAGCTATCTTGTTCATCTGCTTTTATATATAACGGCTTTTTTAGTAGAGCCATTGACCAAAGAACTGGCCATTCGTTTTTTGAAAGTTCATCATAAGTGCTGACAAAATATTAGGGCGCATCCTTGTAAATGGAATGTTATTTGGGAGCTCGGGGAACAAATCTTGTAATGGCTGTTTCCTTTAACTTTCTCCTGGTTGGCTCATTCTCGTCTTTTATACTAGGGCGTATCCAGAAAGCTTTCCCTAGTAAAAAAGCCGAAGATTTTGAGGATGATGATGAAATTTTGAAAATTATTTTAGGGAAAATTATGGTAGAATAGGATAAGAATCATTCGTTTAATCTAACAAAAACTTGTAATGTATCTGAAGGGAGTTTGCTCCGGGCTAGCTCGGTATTTTAATATAGATCCAGTCATCATCCGTGTTTTCTGGGGAGTTTCCTTTTTTGCTTATGGGATCGGACTTCTTCCCTACCTCATTTTCTGGGTGATTTTGCCAGAAGAATAAGGCAGAAACTAGTTGCAAAAGGCAGCTAGTTTTCTGTTTAGAAGATCTTAAAATATGGTATAATGGAAGTTATGGCAAATAAGAAAAATACAAAAAACGGTCGGACTACGAGACGGCCGACAAAAGCGGAATTAGAAAGACAAAAAGCGATTCGACGAATGATAGTCACCTTTGTTTTGGCTATCGCTTTGTTGTTTGCTGCTTTGAAGCTGGGGGCTTTTGGAGTCACCATTTATAATTTAATTCGTGTTCTGGTAGGGAGCCTGGCTTATGTGGCGATTCTAGCTGCCTTGTTTTATCTCTTTTTCTTTAAGTGGCTGCACAAACATGAGGGGAAAATTTCAGGCTTTATCAGCTTTTTCTTAGGACTCAGCTTAATTTTTCAAGCCTATTTTGTTCATGTTTTGCATTTGAAAGGACAGGTTTTATCTACAACGCTTACGCGAGTCCTGACAGATTTGATGGCCTTTAAAGTGGCCTCATTTGCTGGTGGCGGGCTGATTGGGGCGGCTCTTTATGCTCCGATTTCTTTTCTTTTTTCAAATATCGGCTCTTATTTTATCGGCCTGCTCCTGATTTTTCTAGGGGCTCTGCTCATGAGTCCATGGTCGCTTTATGATCTTGCTGAGAAATTTAGCGTGGCTTTCCAAAACTGGAGAGAAAAAGAGGAAGAAAAACGTCAGCTTCGTTTCCTTGAGCAGGAGGAGAAAGCTGCACAGGCAGCTATGCAAGCCATTGAGGTAGAGCAGGCAGAGACTGAAGTGGATCCTGAAACGGGGGAGATTTTAGATGGTGAGGATTTGTCTTACTCGCCTATGGACTTTGATGAGGTGGACTATGCTGAATCGGGAGAGTATGATCCTCATGAGCCCCTGGACTTTGACCACGAAGAGGAAATAGAAGAAGCAGAAGCAGATACAGATGTAGAAGTGGATTTTACAGCTAAAGAAAATCTAGACTATAAACTACCGACTATCAATCTCTTTGCGCCTGATAAGCCCAAAAATCAGTCCAAAGAAAAGCGGATTGTCCGTGAAAATATCAAGATTTTGGAAGAAACATTTGCTAGCTTTGGGATTAAGGTTACTGTCGAGCGAGCTGAAATCGGGCCTTCTGTCACTAAGTACGAGGTTAAGCCAGCTGTCGGCGTTCGGGTCAATCGGATCTCCAATCTGGCTGATGACCTGGCTTTAGCCTTAGCTGCTAAGGATGTGCGGATCGAGGCACCCATTCCTGGGAAATCCCTGGTCGGGATTGAGGTACCTAACTCTGAAATTGCGACTGTGACTTTCCGAGAACTCTGGGAGCAGTCCAAGACAGATGCTAGCAAGCTCTTAGAAATCCCACTTGGGAAGGCTGTCAACGGCTCTGTCCGCTCCTTTGACTTGGCTAAGATGCCTCACCTCTTGGTGGCGGGCTCTACTGGCTCTGGTAAATCTGTGGCCGTCAACGGCATTATCGCCAGCATTCTCATGAAGGCCAGACCGGATGAAGTCAAGTTTATGATGGTGGATCCTAAGATGGTGGAGCTGTCCGTTTATAACGACATTCCCCACTTGCTCATCCCTGTCGTGACCAATCCTCGCAAGGCCAGCCGTGCATTGCAGAAAGTCGTAGACGAGATGGAAAACCGCTATGAACTCTTTTCCAAGGTCGGTGCTCGTAACATTGCTGGCTACAATGCCAAGGTTGCTGAGTACAATGCCCAATCGGAGTACAAGCGGGTTCCCCTGCCTCTAATCGTCGTCATCGTGGATGAGCTGGCTGACCTCATGATGGTGGCCAGCAAGGAAGTGGAAGACGCTATTATACGTCTGGGACAAAAAGCGCGTGCGGCTGGGATTCACATGATTCTGGCTACCCAGCGGCCATCTGTAGATGTTATCTCGGGGCTGATTAAGGCCAATGTGCCGTCTCGAATTGCTTTTGCAGTCTCCAGCGGGACAGACAGTCGGACCATTCTGGATGAGAATGGGGCGGAAAAGCTCTTGGGTCGTGGAGACATGCTCTTTAAGCCGATTGATGAAAATCATCCAGTTCGTTTGCAGGGCTCCTTCATCTCAGATGAGGACGTGGAGCGCATCGTAGCTTTTGTCAAGAATCAAGCTGAAGCTGACTATGACGACAGTTTTGATCCAGGCGAAGTATCTGAAAGTGATTTGGATACTGGCGGGGGCGATGATGAAGGCGATCCTCTCTTTGAGGAAGCCAAGGCCTTGGTTATCGAGACCCAGAAAGCCAGCGCTTCGATGATTCAGCGGCGACTCTCGGTCGGTTTTAACCGCGCCACCCGTCTTATGGAAGAACTGGAAGCGGCAGGCGTTATCGGACCAGCCGAAGGAACCAAGCCGAGAAAGGTTTTGCAGACGAGTTAAACATTTTTCCGAGCAGTTGCTTAACAAGAATAATATCCTGTAATACAAATCTGCCAGCAGTTAGCCGGCAGATTTTCTCTACTGAAGAATGAAAGGAAAAAAGCTATGAAACTGGATAGCATTCACCATATTGCGATTATTGGCCATGATTATGCCAAAACTAAGACTTTTTATGTGGATAAGCTGGGCTTTGACATGCTGGATGAGCACCATCGGCCCGACAAGCAGGACATTCTCTTTAATGTCCGCAAGGGGAGTCTAACTTTGGAAATTTTTATCAAGGAAGAAGCACCCAAAAGGCCTGCTTTGCCTGATCCAGAACATACAGGCCTGCGGCATCTGGCTTTCCGAGTGACTGATGTCGAAGAAACGCTAGTGGAGTTTGACCGATTGGAGATTCCCCATACCGAGCTGCGCTATGACGACTTTGACGGCCGTAAGATGGCTTTCTTCTTTGATCCGGATGGCCTGCCTCTAGAGATTCATGAATAAAACTAGGAGAATCGGAGGGCTTTGTTTCTCAACAGAAGAATGACTCATAAGATGCGCGTATGAAAAGCCCATCGGTCAGTACAGACCGATGGGTTGTGTTTTACATTTATAAAAAGAGAGCGATGACCATGGCTAGATACATAAAGAAGGTCAAGATAAAACCAGCCCGCCAGAAGAATTTAAAGAACTTGGGATAGTAGAAAGTCCGTTTTTTCCTAAGAAAATAAGCTGTGATGGCGATAGCTAGGCCAGACAATACTAATAATAGGTGGGGTAAAAGACTGTGATAGAAGGCCTTGTCTGAAATGATATACAACTCTATAGCAAAAAAAGGGAAAGCCAAATCTGCAAAATTCAAGCCAAATTTTCTTAGCCTGAAGACCTTCACCGCGATAATCGATAAGATAAGTGTTAAAAAGATAAATAATACAGAAGCAATTTTTAATAATACCATGTAACTATTTTACCATAAAAATGAGAAAATATAAGAATTTTTCTTGCATTTTGAAAAGATTAGTGTATAATAGAAAAGTATGCAAAAAGCATACTTGTGGGAGGTAAAAATCTCTAATTACCGCCAAAACCACAAAGGAGGATTTAAAAATGGCTAAAAAAGTCGAAAAACTTGTAAAATTGCAAATCCCTGCTGGTAAAGCTACTCCAGCTCCACCAGTTGGACCTGCTCTTGGTCAAGCCGGTATCAACATCATGGGATTCACAAAAGAGTTCAACGCTCGTACAGCTGACCAAGCTGGTATGATCATTCCAGTTGTTATCTCAGTATACGAAGACAAATCATTTACTTTCGTTACAAAGACACCACCAGCTGCTGTTCTTTTGAAAAAAGCTGCAGGTGTTGAAAAAGGATCAGGTACACCTAACAAAACGAAAGTTGCTACAGTTACTCGTGCACAAGTACAAGAAATTGCAGAAACTAAGATGCCAGATTTGAACGCAGCAAACATTGAGTCTGCAATGCGTATGATCGAAGGTACTGCTCGTTCTATGGGATTCACTGTTGTTGACTAATCAATAACACCCCCAATATAACCCGCAAGACTTCATCATTTCGAGGAGTGACGTGGGAGATGAAAATCGATTGAACCACTTACAAGGAGAATAGAAAATGGCTAAAAAAAGCAAACAACTTCGTGCTGCTCTTGAGAAAATCGACAGCACAAAAGCATACAGTGTAGAAGAAGCTGTAGCACTTGCAAAAGAAACTAACTTTGCAAAATTTGACGCAACTGTAGAAGTTGCTTACAACTTGAATATCGACGTTAAAAAAGCTGACCAACAAATCCGTGGCGCAATGGTATTGCCAAACGGTACTGGTAAAACTTCACGCGTTCTTGTTTTCGCGCGTGGTGCAAAAGCTGAAGAAGCAAAAGCTGCTGGTGCAGACTTCGTTGGTGAAGATGACCTTGTTGCGAAAATCAACGACGGTTGGTTGGACTTTGACGTAGTTATCGCTACACCTGACATGATGGCTCTTGTTGGACGTCTTGGACGTGTCCTTGGACCACGTAACTTGATGCCAAACCCTAAAACTGGTACTGTAACAATGGATGTTGCTAAAGCAGTTGAAGAGTCTAAAGGTGGTAAGATCACTTACCGTGCTGACCGTGCAGGTAACGTTCAAGCTATCATTGGTAAAGTTTCATTTGAAGCTGACAAGTTGGTTGAAAACTTCAAAGCGTTCAACGAAACAATCCAAAAAGCAAAACCAGCTACAGCTAAAGGAACTTACGTAACAAACTTGACTATCACAACTACTCAAGGTGTTGGTATCAAGGTTGACGTGAACTCACTTTAAGAATTGAATTTGAGCTACCTATGGGTAGCTCTTTTTTTGGACAAAATATGCTGAAGACGGTTACAAAAATATAAAAATATGGTATAATTTTATGGAGCTATTTATTTTATATTCAAAGGAGATGAATGATGAAAAAAGATCAGAACCAGCTGACTTGGCTGATGGTGTCCCTGATTGCCTTTAATATGGTTTGGGGTCTGGGAAATGTGGTTAACAACTACTCCCAACAAGGGATTTCAGTCGTTGTTTCTTGGATTCTTATCCTGGCCATTTACTTTATTCCCTATGCCCTCATCGTGGGGCAGCTAGGCTCGACTTTCAAGGAAAGCGGAGGTGGTGTCAGCGACTGGGTGGAGAAGACTTCTACCAAGCGCTTGGCTTATTTTGCGGCTTGGACTTACTGGGTGGTGCATATTCCCTACTTGGCTCAAAAGCCACAGGGAGTTCTGATTCCTTTAGGATGGGCTATCCAAGGAAATGGCGATTTTTTGAGCAGTCTTGATATTCACTGGATTGTTATTCTTAGTTTGCTGATTTTCGGTGCCTTTCTCTACTTATCCACCAAGGGGCTGTCCACACTTAAAGTGATTGGGGGCTTGGCTGGAAGTGCGATGCTGATTATGTCCTTCCTTTTTGTTCTATTAGCGGTCGGTGCGCCTTTTATCAAGCCGGATATGCAGTTCGCAACGGCTAATATGGACAAGCTCAGTACTTATATTCCTAATTTTGATTTTTCATATTTTACGACTATCTCGCTCTTGGTCTTTGCGGTCGGTGGGGCTGAGAAAATTTCGCCTTACGTTAACCAAACTCGCAATCCAGCTAAGGAATTTCCAAAAGGGATGATCATCATGGCCATCATGGTTGGAGCCTCTGCGATTTTAGGTTCTCTGGCCATGGGTATGCTCTTTGACGGTAGCAATATTCCTGAAGATTTGATGCGTAACGGTGCTTATCAAGCCTTCCAAATGCTGGGTAACTACTGGGGTGTAGGTAATGTACTGGTAGTTATCTATGCCCTGACCAATATGGTTGGACAGATTGCGGCCTTGGCTTTCTCTATTGACGCGCCTCTACAAATCTTGCTCAATAATGCAGACGAAGAATTTGTTCCAAGCTGGCTACGTAAGCGGACATCAAAAGGTGTATTGATTAACGGTTATATTCTGACAGGGATTTTGGTAAGCTTCCTGATTGTCCTACCAATCTTTGGAATCAAGGAAATTGATGGTCTGGTTAAATGGATGACTAATCTTAACTCAATCGTTATGCCGATGCGTTATCTTTGGGTATTCGTAGCTTATATGTTGCTCAATAAAGCTTGGAAGAAATACAAGGATGCGGAATACAAACTTACTAAAAATCCAAAATTTGGCTTTATCATCGGAGCTTGGTGCTTCCTTTTCACAGCTTTTGCTTGTATTTTAGGTATGGTTCCCAAAGTAGATTATGCAGTTGATCCAGCTGGTTGGCGCTTCTCTCTGATGACAAATATCTTGACACCGATTGTCTTGATTAGTTTAGGCGTCATCTTACCTCTCTTGGCTAAACGGGAGAAGAGACAGTCACTTAAATAGTAGTGACAAACGCCTCTATCGCTAAATTGATAAATTTTTCAGTCCTATCTTATGATAGGGCTGTTTTTTAGGAAACAATCCTTTCACAGGAAATAAAAATGATAAAGCAAGCGTTTCTTCTGGGGGACTTTCATCAGAGATGATACTTGTATCGACGGTTAAAGTTGGATGATTATTTTGAAGGTTCAGCTCAGACCTCTATTGCAAAGCTACAATTTTTCTCAAGAAAATATCCTTCTCCTTTTGTGAAATACCTATAATTGTGGTAAAATAAGTGGAATAAATATTATTAAAAACAAAGAGGTATTATCATGTCTAAGATTCTAGTATTTGGTCACCAAAATCCAGACTCAGATGCCATCGGGTCATCTGTAGCCTTTGCTTATCTTGCAAAGACAGCTTACGGTTTGGATACAGAAGCAGTAGCTCTTGGGACTCCAAATGAAGAAACAGCCTTTGTATTGAACTATTTTGGTGTAGAAGCACCACGCGTCATCACATCAGCTAAAGCAGAAGGTGCAGAGCAAGTCATCTTGACTGACCATAATGAATTCCAACAATCTGTTTCAGATATTGCTGAAGTGGAAGTTTATGGCGTTGTGGATCATCACCGTGTAGCTAACTTTGAAACTGCAAGCCCACTTTACATGCGTTTGGAACCTGTTGGGTCAGCGTCTTCTATCGTTTATCGTATGTTTAAAGAACACGGTGTGGCAGTCCCTAAAGAGCTTGCTGGTTTGATGTTATCTGGTTTGATTTCAGATACACTTCTCTTGAAATCTCCAACGACACACCCAAGTGATAAGGATATTGCTCCTGAGTTGGCTGAGTTAGCAGGTGTGAACTTGGAAGAATACGGTCTCGCTATGCTGAAGGCTGGTACAAATTTGGCAAGCAAGTCTGCAGAAGAATTGATTGACATTGATGCTAAGACTTTTGAATTGAACGGAAACAATGTCCGTGTAGCGCAAGTCAACACTGTTGATATTGCTGAAGTCTTGGAACGCCAAGCAGAAATCGAGGCAGCAATGCAAGCGGCTATTGCAGCAAATGGTTATTCTGACTTTGTTTTGATGATTACAGATATCGTAAACTCAAACTCAGAAATCCTTGCAATTGGCGCAAACATGG
Source organism: Streptococcus cristatus (assembly GCF_001588905.1). Classification (GTDB taxonomy): domain Bacteria; phylum Bacillota; class Bacilli; order Lactobacillales; family Streptococcaceae; genus Streptococcus; species Streptococcus cristatus_N. Next base: position 14,335 of record NZ_LAWH01000018.1, read on the forward strand.
ACAAGGTAGAAGCAGCTTTCAACTTCAAGCTTGAAAATAACCATGCCTTCTTGGCTGGTGCTGTTTCGCGTAAGAAACAAGTGGTGCCTCAGTTGACTGAAAGCTTTAACGCTTAATTTCCTGAGTGGCAGCTCAAAATAGGAAACACTGGTTTTCCGCACATGTAAAGGAGTTTCGGCTCCTTTTTTGATAGACGAGAGAAATGAAGATTCAAGATTTACAAAATGGTGACCTGCTGTTCACAGTCGGTCAATCCGAGATGGCAGCAGCGATTCGGACAGCAACGGGCTCCTATAGCCATGTGGGTATCTTTTTTGATGGTGAGATTTACCATGCAACGCTGGAAAAGGGAGTGGCCCATCAGCCCTTGAGCCAGCTTTTGGAGGAAGGGGACATCTATCATGTCTTTGCTTATCCTGAGATAGATGCGACCAGCGTCTTTAAAGAAGCCAAATCCCATCTGGGCAAGTCCTATAATGCTAGTTTTTGTGCTGAGAGCGAGGGATTTTACTGTTCGGAATATATTGCTCAGATTTTGCCAATTTTTGAGACCATTCCCATGCAGTTTGGAGATGAGGAAAACCTGATTTCTAATTTTTGGCAAGTTTACTATGAGGACTTGGGCTTAGCAGTGCCTATAGGACAGCCTGGAACCAATCCCAGTCAGTTGGCTCAATCAGCCAAGCTTATCTATAAAGGAGAGCTCCATGATTAAAATTCTCAATCCGACTCGGCTGACACGACAGCCCTTATTTGAAAAACTAATCAATTATCTGGATCAGCAGGATGATGTGATTTTAAGAGAAATCAAACGTGAATTTGCGGGCTTTCCCAATCTAGATCGCTTCATGGAGGAATGTATCAAGGCGGGCTATATTCGGCGGGAGAATAAGCGCTATTATCAGCAAGTCCCGCTTTTGGAGAAACTAGAAAATCTATCTTTGGATCAGGAAATCTTTATTCGAGATGATAGTCCGATCTATCAGGAATTGTTGAATTTGAGCTTTGAGACTCAGCTTGCTAATCAGACTAATGCGGCTATTCTGCTGGAAAATACCGATTTTCAGAGAGATAAACTGACCTTGTCCAATTATTTTTATAAAATGCAGCGACAGTATCCGCTGTCTGAGGAGCAGAAGCCCCTTTACGCTATTTTGGGAGATGTGAATCTAGAGTATGCCCTCAAGTATATGACGACTTTCCTCCTCAAGTATGCCCGTAAGGATGAGCTCCTGCAGAAGCGTCGAGACATTTTTGTCGATAGTCTGGTGATTCTAGGTTACATTCGTCAGAATGAAGCTGGTAAGTATGAGTTGCAGGCTAGCTTTGACAAGGAACGCCTAATGTTCCAATTGGACTGATAGTTTTTAGAATGAGGGAAAAATTAGACAGACCCACCTGTCATTTTGCTATATTCTGTGCTATAGTAGTATATAGAATTTGGGAAAGGAATTAGAATGACAATGTTGAAAAAAATCTATCCCGAGCAGCCACTGGAGAACCTCAGATGGTTTGATATGCTGATTTTAGCAATTATTATGTTTGGCCAATTTATTTATTCCTCAACAATAAATTGGCTTACGATGTCCAGCTCTGTAGGACAAGCAATCGTGCCCAGACCAGAGGATGAAAATTTTGCCTTGCTGAGCAATTTGAAATTGCAAGTTTTTCTGCTGGTGTTGGCACTGATCTATCTAGGCATCCGCCATTATGATTTTAAACAGCTGAAACTACGCTTGTCTTGGTCTATTCTTTGGGCGCCCTTGATTTTTGCGGTTGTCGGCCTGACTTCTGATGTGATAGCAGCTTTAGTCGGTTCCTATAATTATTTTGACTTAGAAATCTTGCAGCATATCGACTGGACCTTTGTCGAAGTTTTTCGAAAACTAGCTGCGCTGGGACCTGTCGTTATTCTTTATTCTCTCTTCAATGGTGTTTATGAGGAATTCTTTTTCTTAGGCTTGCTCACATCGGTGAAAGAAGAGAGCAAATGGTGGGTTTTAGGCTTTTCAACGCTGGTTCGCTTTTCTGTCCATACCTATCAGGGGCTAGTCTCTGCTTTTCTGATTGGCGTGGTCTTCGGTCTGTTCTATTATTTCTTTTACAAATACAAGGTTAAAAACTTGCTGCCTTTCTTTTTGGCACACGCCTTTGCTGATATGGTAGGCAGCAGCTTGCTCTACGTCTTAGTGATGTGGAATGGATAATAAAAAAGGACTTTCAAGTCCTTTTTATATGTATTTTTCTGCCAGTGCATAATCACCAGGATAGGGAACCTTTTGGTCATTGATGATTTGGTAGGCATCTGCTCCCTTGCCAGCTAGAATGACTGCATCACCTTCAGCACTAGTCAGGCTGAGGGCTTTTTTGATAGCTTCTTCGCGATCAGCGATCATCTCCACCTCAAAGGAGATGTAGCTAGCAATTTCTTTTGCGATAGCAATCGGATCTTCACGATTTGGATCATCTGCGGTTAAAATGACTTTGATTTCAGGGTGTTGGTTGAGTAGGAGGCCAAAGTCCTTGCGTCGACTTTCTCCCTTATTGCCAGTAGCTCCTAGGACAAGAACGGTCTGCCCTTTTTGATGTTCTTGTACGACGGACAGCAATTTAGCCAAACTGTCGCCATTGTGGGCATAGTCCACGAAGACCTTGGCACCGTTTGACTGGGTCAAGACCTCCATGCGTCCCGGCACTCGTGTCTGGGCAATACCAGCTTGAATATCTTCCATAGAAGCTCCGAGTCGTAGGCAGGCTAGACCAGCAGCAATGGCATTTTCTTGATTAAAGCGACCAATCAGCTGGATATCGTAGGAACCAGCCAACTTCCCTTGCGCTTCAAAGGAGAAGGCTTGCGATTGCTGGATGCTATTGGCGGAGTCTGGTCCATAGAAGTCGTGGTCATAGTTGGCCACTTGCTCAGCCACAACTTGAAAATGATCCATGCCACTATTGACGACAACAGCTCGGCTATTGTCCATCAAGAGTCGCTTGTGGTAGAAGTAGTCTTCAAAAGTCGGATGCTCAATAGGGCCGATATGGTCAGGGCTGATATTGAGAAAGACGCCCACATCAAAGGTCAGGCCATAGACCCGCTTTTTAAGATAGGCTTGACTGGATACTTCCATGATGAGATGGGTACGACCATTGGCTACAGCCTGGGCCATCATCTCAAAGAGGTCTAAACTTTCAGGAGTGGTCAGGGTTGATTTAAAGAAAGTTTCGCCGTCCAGAGTGGTATTCATAGTAGAAAGCAGGGCTGGTTTATGGCTTTGTTTTAAAATATTATAAGCGAAATAAGCCGATGTGGTCTTGCCCTTGGTACCAGTGAAGGCCAAAAGTTTGAGTTTTTGCTCTGGGTGACCGTAAAATTCCATAGAAATGAGACTCATGGCTTGTTTAATATCATTGACCAGAAGCACTGGAATTCCGACTTCGAGGTCAGTCTCACTCAGGTAAAACTCTAGTCCAGCTGCTACAGCCTTCTCTAAAAATTCCCGCTTGAAATGCTCGCCCTTGACAAAAAAGAGAGTTTTGCTATCTGCCTTGCGACTATCATAGCTAATCTTGTCAAAGGTCAAGCCCTGATAGTTGAAGTAGTAGTCTCCATCAGCGATGATTTCACGAAAATTTTGGTCTTTTTTTAAAATATCTAGTATTGTTTCAATTTTTATCATATCTCTATTGTAAACCGAAAGGCTATGTTTTACAAGAGGCAAGGAAAAGTTTATAATAAAAGAAGAACAAATAGAAGAGGTTTTCTATGAGCCAAGAAACAACGAGCCAGCAGCAGAAAATGCTAAGAGGGACTGCCTGGCTGACTGCTAGTAATTTTATCAGCCGCCTTCTCGGGGCTGTCTATATCATTCCTTGGTACATCTGGATGGGCCAGCACGGAGCAGAGGCCAATGGTCTCTTTACTATGGGCTATAATATATATGCTTGGTTCCTTTTGGTTTCCACAGCAGGAGTACCGGTAGCTGTTGCCAAGCAAGTTGCTAAGTATAATACGATTGACAAGGAGGAATACAGCTTTGCTCTCATTCGAGAGTTCCTCAAGTTCATGCTGGGATTGGGACTGATCTTTGCAATCATCATGTACTTGATGGCACCGGTTTTTGCCTCAATGTCTGGTGGCGGGGCTGACCTGATTCCAGTCATGCAGAGTTTGTCTTGGGCTGTGCTCATTTTTCCGTCTATGAGTGTCATTCGGGGCTTTTTCCAAGGATTTAATAATCTGAAACCGTATGCGATTAGCCAGATTTCGGAGCAGGTGATTCGGGTTATCTGGATGCTACTGACGGCTTATTTCATTATGAAAATCGGTTCAGGTGACTATGTTGAAGCCGTGACCCAGTCTACCTTTGCCGCCTTTGTCGGGATGCTAGCAAGTATGCTTGTTTTGCTTTTCTATCTAGCAAAAACGGGTATGCTGCGCTCTATCCTGAGAAAGCCTAAAAAGTCTGCGGGAATTAGTGGTCGCTCCCTTCTCTGGGATACGATACGAGAAGCCATTCCCTTTATCATTACAGGCTCTGCTATTCAGCTTTTCCAGATTATTGACCAGGCGACCTTTATCAACATTATGACCCAGATTAGCGATTATACGAAATCAGAGCTCCTAGTACAATTCGCCTATTTTTCAGCTAATCCGAATAAAATCACCATGATTTTAATTGCGGTGGCAACTTCTATCGGTGGTGTCGGTATTCCTCTCTTGACCGAGAATTATGTCAAGGGTGACTTTCGCTCGGCTGCCCGCCTAGTGCAAGATAATCTTAGTATGTTGCTCTTCTTTATCTTTCCGTCAACAGTGGGAGCAGTTCTGGTGGCTAGCCCGCTCTATACCGTTTTCTATGGTAAGCCAGATAGTCTAGCACTAGGGCTCTTCATCTGCGCTATGCTGCAGACGATCATTCTCAGTGCCTATACAGTTCTCGCTCCGATGATTCAAGCTTTGTTCCAAAACAAGAAAGCCATTCTCTACTTCTTTTATGGGGTTCTTGTCAAGCTCAGTCTGCAGGTGCCGATGATCAATCTCTTCCATGCTTATGGTCCCTTGATTTCAACGACCGTCGGTCTTTTACTGCCAATCTTCTTCATGTTTAGAGAAATTCGCAAGGTTGTTGGTTTGAATCCTAAGAACCTCTTGAAGCGTCTGCTGTTGAGTATGATTCTCACAATTGCCATGGTGATCTTGGTTCTGCTTGTCGAGTATCTACTAAGCTTCATCTTCCAACCAACTGATCGGATGTACAGCTTTATCTATGTCGCTGCCGTTGGAGGAGTCGGAATGCTTGTCTATATCGTACTGTCTCTCAAGGTTCGGCTCATAGACCGTTTTATCGGACAAAAGGCAGATAGTTTACGCCAACGATTAAGAATGAAATAAGAAACGAAGAGTCGTTCAGCGACTCTTTTTTTATGGATTGTTACTCTATAGTTTCAGACTATAGCTAGCTCTTGAAAAGAAAAAAGCTCAAGACTTTCTTAAGATGTTACAATAGAAAGGTAGAATATTTTTAAAAAAGAGGAACGGTTAAATGGAGAGAGAGCGGAAATTAAATACCTTGTTGGCTCAAGCGGGAGTAAAAACAGACACAACAACGGGTGCCTTAACAACACCCCTGCATTTTTCAACGACCTACCAGCACCCTGAGTTTGGCCAGTCCACAGGTTATGACTATACTCGAACCAAGAACCCTACACGGGCTAGCTTGGAAGAGACTCTAGCTGCTATCGAAAGTGCAGATTATGCCCTAGCAACTAGCTCTGGTATGTCGGCTATTGTGCTAGCCTTTAGCGCCTTTCCAGTTGGCAGTAAGGTTTTGGCTGTTCGAGATCTCTATGGTGGCTCTTTCCGCTGGTTTGCTCAGGTCGAAGCGGAAGGACGCTTTAGCTTTACCTATGCTAATACGGAAGAAGAACTCCTGAACAAGCTAACAGAGGATATAGATATTGTCTATATCGAGACACCGACCAATCCTCTTATGGTAGAGTTTGACATTGCCCGCATTTCCCAAGCGGCTCATGAGCGAGGAGTAACTGTCATTGTGGACAATACCTTCTACAGTCCTATTTACCAAAGACCGCTGGAGGATGGAGCTGACCTTGTCTTGCACTCTGCGACTAAGTATCTGGGCGGACACAATGATGTCTTGGCTGGAGCTATCATGACCAATGATACTGCCATTTATGACAAGCTGTTCTATAATCTCAATACAACTGGAGCAGTCCTGTCTCCATTTGACAGCTATCTGCTTTTGCGTGGTCTCAAGACCTTGGCTCTCCGCATGGAGCGCTCTACTCAGAATGCGCAAGAAGTCGTTGCATTTCTGAAGTCATCTCCTGCAGTAAAAGAAGTTCTCTATCCAGGTAAGGGAGGCATGATTTCCTTTAAAGTTGTTGATGAAAGCAAGATTCCTCATCTCTTAAATAGCCTGAAAGTCTTTACCTTTGCAGAAAGTTTGGGTGGAGTAGAGAGTTTGATTACCTATCCAACGACCCAGACTCATGCAGATATTCCTGTTGCAGTGCGCCATTCTTATGGCTTGACTGATGATTTGCTGCGCCTGTCAATTGGGATCGAAGATAGTCGAGATTTGGTAGACGATTTACAAGCAGCCTTGGAGGACTAATATGGGAAGTTATAACTTTGAAACAGCACCCAATCGGATTGGCAAGCATACTTATAAATGGAAAGAGGCGGAGAAAGACAGTCAAGTCCTGCCAGCCTGGATTGCGGACATGGATTTTGAAGTCTTGCCTGAAATCAAGCAAACAGTGCATGATTACGCTGATCAGTTAGTCTATGGCTATACCTATGCTAGTGAGGAGTTGATCAATGCTGTTCTATCTTGGGAGCAGGATGAGCATGGCTACACATTTGACAAGGAAGCCTTGGTCTTTATCGAGGGAGTTGTTCCTGCGATTTCGACGGCTATCCAAGCCTTTACCGATGAAGGCGATGCCGTTCTGATCAATACTCCTGTTTACCCGCCTTTTGCTCGCAGTGTCAAGCTAAATAATCGTCGGTTGATTACTAATTCCTTGATAGAACAGGACGGTCTCTTTCAGGTTGACTTTAATCAGCTGGAGCGGGACATCGTAGACAATGAAGTCAAGATTTACGTGCTGTGCAATCCGCATAATCCCGGAGGTCGAGTTTGGGAACGGGAAGTGTTAGAGAAAATTGGTCGTCTCTGCCAAAAGTACGGCGTTCTCGTAGTTTCAGATGAGATTCACCAAGATTTGACGCTGTTTGGACATAAACACCAGTCTTTCAATACTGTTTCACCTGACTTTAAGGACTTTAGCCTGATTCTAGCCAGTGCGACCAAGACATTTAATATCGCTGGGACAAAAAATTCCTATGCAGTGATTGAGAATCCTAGTTTGCGACAAAAGTTTCAAAAGCGCCAACTGGCCAATAACCAGCATGAAATTTCGGGTCTTGGTTTTCTAGCGACAGAAGCTGCCTATCGTTATGGTAAAGCTTGGTTGACGGAGCTCAAGGCTGTCTTAGAAGAAAATATTGATTTTGTAGTCGATTATTTTGCTAAGGAAGCGCCACGTCTGCGGGTCATGAAGCCTCAAGGGACTTATCTGGTTTGGCTGGACTTTTCAGATTATGGACTGACAGATGATCAGCTCTTCCACTTGCTTCGAGAAGAGGCTAAGGTTGTCCTGAATAGAGGAAGTGATTTTGGTCAAGAAGGCAAAGGACATGCTCGTCTCAATACAGCTGCGCCGAAGACTATGATCAAAGAGATTTGTCGACGGATTGCGGAAGTTTTGGCAAAATAAAATAAAAATAGCTCTCTTTATTGACAATCTTTCTAAAGAGGAGTATAGTAATAGTGTCAATCGGTAGGTGAGGCTACCATAAGGATACGGATGACTACCGCAAAGCAGTGGAGACACTACTCGTTGGTCAACAGTCCTGATCGCAAAGGTCAAGACTAAGCTCATTTCATCGCCTTATGGAGTTAAAGCTTGAACGGTGAATGCTTGTTTTATCTGTGTTTAAAACAATGAAGCGAATAACCTGACATGCAAACAACCCTGCCTAGAATTGGCAGGGTCTTCTTTTTTGCTGAAAATATTTCAAGAGTACAAATAGTTGATTGCCTGCCTCTTAAGAAAAAAGAAGGAGGAGGAATAGTGATGAAATTTTGGTATTCCAGTACCAGTCCTTTTGCGCGTAAAGTCTATGCTACAATTTTACATCATCATTTAGAGGAGCGAGTGGATATTCAGAAGGTTCAGGTGGCTTTCGACAAAAATTCACCACATAATCAAGATAATCCTTTGGGTAGAATTCCTGCTTTTCAAGCTTCCAATGGAGAATGGTTGTATGGTAGTGATTTAATTTCCCAATATTTAGACGAGCTAGGTCAGGAAACTCCGCTTTTTCCTAATGGAATGGAGAAGTGGCACGTTTTAAACATACTGTCCGTTGCTGAAGGAATTTTGGAAAACACAATGCCGATGGTTGCGGAAAAAATTTTTCATGAAAAAGAGCATTGGTGGAAAGACAGACATCAGCAAATTGAAGAGAGAAATGTCCGGAGTTTGGCCTTATTAGAGAAACTGGCTACTGAGCAGGGACTTTCTTTAAATATTGCAACAATCCAAGTAGTTGCTCTTGTAGATTGGTGGAATTTACGTGAAGAAGTCATTGGATTTTCTTTGAAAGAAAATTTTCCAGACTTGCAAGAATGGACCCAGAAGATGAATGCCACTTTTGATGTCTTGCAGGCATCTTGGGATTATTAACTACATTTATAAACTAAGAAAGGAGAAGTACGATGCAAATTGACGATCATCCGGAACCGCACATACACAGCCAATCGCTGATTTGTGTCGTTCTGTCCTCATAAAGTGATTGGTCCCTGTGTATGAAATTTATCAATCATACATAAAGGAGAAACCAATGAAAACAGTAAAAGAAAGATTAGTTGCTGCTCTGCAGCTTCCTGTGCAAGAAACTCTGGCATTTTACAAGAGTTCCTTTCACGGCCTGACAGAAGAGCAGGTCGAAGAAAATCGTGACCTCTATGGTGAAAATATCATCACAAAGGGTCAGGAAGACTCTATTTTTAAGAAGATTTACGAGTCTATCATTAACCCCTTTACAGTCATCTTATTGGTGATTGCCCTAGTGTCCTTAGTGACCAATGTCTGGCTGGCCAAGCCTGGTGAGGAAGATCCGACGACTTCCATTATTATTGTCGTTCTGGTGCTGATTTCTGGAGGCATTCGTTTTATTCAGGAACTGCGGAGCGACCGCGCTGCTAGCAATCTGTCTCGGCTGATTGTCAATACAGCTACGGTCATTCGAGAAGGAACAGAGCAGGAATTTCCAATTGATGAGCTTGTTGTAGGAGACATTATCAAGCTTAGTGCTGGAGACATGATTCCTGCAGATGTGCTGTTGCTGGATTCGCGTGATTTCTTTGTTCAGCAGTCCGGCCTGACAGGGGAAAGTGATGCAGTAGAAAAGATCTGTTTGACCAAGGCGGATGGGCAAAATCTCGATAGCCTTTTAGAGACAGAATCATTGGCCTTCATGGGAACCAACGTTATTTCCGGAAGAGCTACAGCTCTGGTGCTGGTGGTTGGCGATGAGACCATGATGGGAGCCATTGAGCAGACACTGAATACATACGATGAGCCGACCTCTTTTGAGCGCGAGATGAATAGTATTTCCTGGCTCTTGATTCGTCTGATGCTGGTCATGGTGCCGGTTGTGTTCTTCATCAACGGTTTGACAGACGGCGACTGGCTGGAAGCAGGTGTCTTTGCCCTCAGCGTTGGAGTCGGCCTGACTCCAGAAATGCTGCCAATGATTATCACAGCGAGTCTGGCTAAAGGTTCTATTATCATGGCTCAGGAAAAGGTCGTGATTAAGAAGCTGAATGCCATCCAAGACTTAGGAGCTATTGATATCCTTTGTACGGATAAGACAGGCACACTGACCCAAGATGAGATTGTATTGGAATACCCGCTGGATATTCATGGTGATTTGGACTTGGCAGTACTCCGTCGGGCCTTTCTCAATTCCTACTATCAAACTGGACTCAAAAACCTCATGGATCGGGCCATTATCAACCGAACAGAGAAAGAAGCCGAAAAGCATGAGATTGTTCGTGACTTGGACCAAACCTTTAAGAAAATTGATGAACTGCCCTTTGACTTTGAGCGTCGTCGTATGAGCGTCATTGTCAAGGATGATGAGGATGTCATCAGCATGGTAACCAAGGGGGCCTTGGAGGAAATGCTGGCCATCTCTAGCTATGTAGAGTATAAAAATCGCATTACAGAACTAACTGAAGAGATTCGTCAGGAAATCCTTGCGGAAGTGGCTCAACTTAATGAGCAAGGGCTGCGCGTACTTGGTGTTAGCTACAAGTCAGACTTAGAAGAAGATTATGAGTATGAAGTAAAGGATGAGTCCGATATGATCTTGACGGGCTATCTAGCCTTTCTAGATCCACCTAAGTCATCTGCGGCTCCAGCTATTGAAACTCTGGCCGAATATGGTGTTGCCACTAAGATTTTGACGGGCGATAATGATAAGGTAACCCAGGCAGTCTGTGAAAAGGTTGGGTTAGATGTAGACAATATCTTGCTAGGCGTAGAGGTAGATGCTTTATCTAATGAGGAATTGAGTCAGGCGGTAGAGAATACAACGGTCTTTGCCAAGCTCTCACCTGACCAAAAAGCTCGGATCATTCTCCAACTCAAGGCCAATGGCCACAAGGTTGGCTACATGGGTGATGGTATCAATGATGCACCTTCTATGAAAGTAGCAGATGTTGGTATTTCTGTTGATACGGCAGTCGATATAGCCAAGGAAACAGCAGATGTCATTTTGCTGGACAAGGACCTCATGGTTCTGGAGAAAGGGCTGGTAGAAGGTCGCAAGGTCTATGCCAACATGACCAAGTATATCAAGATGACGGTCAGTTCCAACTTTGGAAATATCTTTTCTCTTCTTTTTGCCAGCATTTTTCTGCCTTTTCTGCCTATGGCACCAGTTCATCTGATTGTCCTCAATCTGGTTTATGATTTGTCTTGTATCGCTCTGCCCTTTGATAATGTAGATAGTGAATTTCTCAAGAAGCCTCATATTTGGTCAGCTAGCTCCATTACCCGTTTTATGGCTTGGATTGGGCCAATCTCATCTGTTTTTGATGTTTTGACCTATCTGGTGCTTTACTTTATCATCGTGCCTATGATCACAGGAGGCAGCTATCAAGCTGGTACTGAACAGGCAGTGACCTTTATCACTCTTTTCCAAACAGGATGGTTTATTGAGTCTATGTGGACTCAGACCATGGTTATCTACATGCTACGCTCACCTAAATTGCCTTTTGTGCAAAGCCGTCCTGCTCTTTCCGTCATTGTGACGACCATGGTGGCAGCGCTCTTTGTCACTTCCTTGCCATACAGCCTCTTTGCGTCAGTTCTGAAGACAGCTCCGCTGAATGGCACCTATTTCCTTTGCCTTTTCTTGATTATCGTGCTTTATATGGTTAGTGTAACCCTTGTGAAAGGCCTTTATATCAAGCGTTACAAGGAATGGCTGTAATAGAAGGGCTAGCAGATGTTTAAGAATAATAAAAAAGATTGGAAAATTTTCCAATCTTTTTTGTATGTATTATTCTTTATCAGGTTGCCATTGCCAGTTTGCTCCAAATTGGGCAAGTAACTCGAAGGAGGCTTCTGGTCCCATAGATCCGACAGGATATTCATGGAGTGGTACTTGATTTTGACTCCAGAGTTCTTCGATGCGATCGATGAGCTCCCAGCTGGCTTTTACTTCGTCCCAATGACTGAAATTAGTTGAGTCGTTATTAAGGACATCAAAAATTAATTTTTCATAAGGGTCTGGAGAGGCTCCTGACGCTGTGGCATCTGTCCGATAATCCAATGAGATAGGAGCTAGATTAAAGAGTTCTCCAACTTCCTTGCCATTGAGGCTGAGTGAAATCCCCTCGGTTGGCTGGATATAGATGGTTAGAACATTTGGTTTGAGAGGCTCACCAAAGATAGAGTCCATTTGCTTGAAGACGATATTGACATGGGTGCCTTTTTTGGTGAGGCGCTTCCCTGTTCGGAAGAAGAAAGGAACGTCACGGAAGCGGTCGCTATCAATGAAGAAAGCCCCAGAAGCAAAGGTTTCAGTAGTAGACTCAGGATTGACATTGGGCTCACTACGGTAAGAAATATATTTTCGACCGTTGATTTTGCCAGACTTGTACTGGCCGCGAATGAAGAAACGTTTCAAATCTTCTTCGCTTGGCTGAACGAGGCGCTCAAATACCTTAGCCTTTTCTGCTCGGATATCGTCTTTGGTAAAGCTTTTTGGCTTATCCATGGCTAATAAGGAGAGGAGTTGTAAGGTATGGTTTTGCACCATATCACGGAGGGCACCGGATTGATCATAGTAGCCACCGCGTTCTTCAACTCCCAACTTTTCAGCAAAGGTAATCTGTACATTATCAATGTATTGGCGGTTCCAGACATTTTCAAACAGCAGATTGGCAAAGCGGATGGCAAAAATCTTTTGAATCATTTCCTTGCCCAGATAGTGGTCGATACGGAAAATCTGTTCCTCGTCAAAGGTTGCCAGTAGATCTTCGTTAAGTTTACTGGCAGTTGCCAAATCTGTCCCAAAGGGTTTTTCGACAATTAGGCGTTCAAATCCTTTTCCATCAACGATTTGCTCAGACTTGAGATGCTTAGCAATGGTTCCGAAAAATTGTGGCGCCATAGAAAGGAAGAAGAGTTTATTATTTTCTGCCTGGTATTGCTCGTTGAGCTTGTTTTGCAGCTTGCGCAATTCGATATAATGCTCGGTATCTTGCACATCATGGCTTTGATAATAAAAGTGGCTGGCGAACTCTTGAGCCTGCTCGGCACTGTCGGCTAGGTCTGAGATGGACTCGACAACGACCGACTCGAAATATTCCTTGCTCCAAGGTCTGCGGGCAGTTCCGATAACGGCAAAATGTTGCGAAAGATTGCCAGATTTATAAAGTCGAAAGAGGGAAGGATAAAGTTTTCTTTGAGCCAAGTCTCCGCTGGCACCGAAAATTGTAATAATAACTTTTGAAGACATGATATTTATTACCTATCTAAATGTGATTGTCTCTATTTTATCACAATTTTCAGAAAAATTGTATTTGAAAAATCTGGATTTGACCAAAGAAAATATCCCGAGGGGAAGTCGGGATAGAAAATTAGGCTTCTTTCTTCTGATGAATCGCTCGAAACAGAAAATAGTAGAAAATAAAGTTTCCTATTGCGAGAAGGAGCAGGAGGCTGAATACATTGTGGACGCCGCTTGTCGTGTCAGGTGCTTGATTAAGCAGGACAGCTGCAATTGCCGTTCCCAAGGCACCAGCAAAGGTTTGTGCTAGTTGAAAGAGGGCAGTTACATCCGCTGTCTTTTCTCTGCTGACTTGAGAAGCTGATAAAGCCATAGTATTGTTGAAGGCCATGTTGCGGCCCAGAGTAAAGAGGATATAAAATCCTAAGATTAAAGGCAGATTGAGCCAGCTTGTAAAGAAGCTAAAGACAATCATGACCAGAAAGACTAGGGAATTGCCGCCCAGCAGAGATAGCTTAGGGCCTTTGCTATCGTACAATTTTCCCAGAAAAGGAGACATGAAAGCCCCGATCATGGTCCCAGGAAGGAGGGAAAAACCAGCTTGGGCAGTAGAGACTTTTTTGACCAGTACGAGAAAGTTGGGAATGAGAAAGTTGCTGGATAGATTGGAGAATTGGAAGATTAAAAAGGGTAGAATTCCAAAGAAAATTGTTGGTTCTTTCAAGATACGGATGTCCAGAAACGGATCTTGAACAGTCAGACTCCGCCAAATGAAAAAGGCAAAGGAAAGGAAGAAAATGACTAGATAAAGCCAATTGACACTATCACCACCTTCTAAACTGGAGATGGTCATTAGAGAAAAGGAAAGAGCTGTTGCGAGCGAGAGAAAGCCCAGCACATCAAAAGGGCGCTTGCTTTTTCCTGCCGAATTTTCCAAGTTAACATAAGCCAGTAAAAAAGAGAGAATGGGAACGGGCATGATAAAGCTGTAAATCATATGCCAGTCGAAGGAGCCGATCATGAATCCTCCGTAGGTCGGTCCGATGGCTGGTGCTATGCTGATGACTAGGCCGCTCAGCCCCATATAAAACCCGATTTTCTGCCGAGGGACCCGCTCCACGATGAGATTAAACATAAGTGGAATGGCAATCCCAGTCGCTCCGCCCTGAAGGATCCGCCCCAGCATAAGGAAAGTAAAGTCTGGGGCAATCATAGAAAGCAGATTTCCAAGGGTAAAGATGGAAAGCGAGGTAAAGAGGATACGGCGTTCCGTCCAGTTGTGGGACAGAGTTGCGCCTAAAGTTATGGTAATAGCGGCAGCCAGTAGATAGCCAGTGGTAATCCATTGTAGTACCCCTAGGCTCAGGCCAAAGACCTGACTCAGGTGGGGAAAGGTCACATTCATACTAGTCTCTGAAAGAATTCCAGCAAAGGTGATTAAGGCTACAGCTAGAATAGAAAGCAAATCTCGTTTCCTTACTTTTTCTTGATTCATAAAAAGAACTCCTTTTCAAATGAGATAGTATTATTGTAGCATGATTTTCCAAGATAAGAGAGAAAAAATTAGAGAGCGAGCTTCATCAAGTCTCTTCTAATTTAGAAAAGTCGGTCAGAGCAACTGAGTAAAGGGTAGAGAATGGCAGATAAAAGAAACACCCATGAAAATGGATTTTCATAGGTGCTTGGCTCTAAAAGACTCGATAAACGTAAGGATTGTCCGGTTTTTCCACCTTATCAAAGCTTTCAACTTCTAAAGTTGGTAGGCTTTGCCCCAGACTTTTATGGTAGTGCATGGCAAGTTTCCCCTTGGCATGAATCCAGGTATTATTCTCGAAACGCTGGGTATTTCCAGTCGTCAAGAGGCCATAGACACCTGAGTCGGCGATACAATGGATGATACCGAAGCGAAAGAGAAATTGACTCTTCTGGTCGCTGGGGTCGTTGTAGACAAAGCCAGTGAACTCCAGCGTCTTGCCCACAAACTCGTCGGGATAGTCATAGATGACCTCCATGACCTCCATGTAATTTTCGGTTGTGACCTGAATGGTATCTTGCTTGACATATTTCTTGGCGGCTGCCCGCATTTCTTTTTCGTAAGCCCCTTTGGTAAAGTAGGTGCTGGTGTCTGGCTTCAGGTATTGGCTGGTTGTGCCTTCGTCCTGCTGAATAGCAGTTGAATTTCCCTCAGCCAGCGGGAAATGAAAACCTTTAGCAGAAACTGTTGTCGAATCCAAGGTAACGGTTGGAAAGAAAATTCCCACAAAGAGCGGAATGACAAGGAGCAGCACGCTGCCTAACTTAGCCCAGCGAGTACTTAAATGACTGTGGACCTCCATCTTCTTCATCCAAATAATGAGCTGCACGACTGCCAAGATAAAGGATAGAATCATAGATAGATAGGCCAGATAGGAATAGTGGAGATTGATGTATTGGTTGAGCTTGCCCGTCAGCTGCAGATACATGGTGATCTCAAAGTAGCCGACTAAGATTAAAAATCGAATCATAGCACCACCCCCACAAGCCAAGAGTAAAGAAAGACGACGACGGTAACCAGGCTGATAAATTGCCAGATAAAGCGTGTCTTAAAGTAGTTTTTCATCATCAGCAGATTCTTGACATCTAGCATAGGCCCAATGACCAAGAAAGCTAAGACTGGTGCTAAGCCGAAGCTTGCAATCAAGGAGCTGCCGATGAAAGCATCAGCTTCGCTGCAAAGCGAGAGCAGGAAGGACAGCAGCATGAGCAGGAGAATGGCAACAGCCGGTGTCGAGCTGATAGAAGTCAGGATTCTAGTTGGCACATGGACTTGGACTAGGCTAGCAAAGAGACAGCCAAAGACCAGATAGCGGCCTGTATCGAAAAATTCGTCAATGGCCTGCACAAAGACCTGAAAAACCTTTTGTCCTTTGCTGAGATGTGAAAAGTCATGCTCATGAACAGCCTTGCGATTTTCTTTTTGAATATTACTTTCTGCAAAGAAGCCCAGAAAAATCCCTAAAATAATGGCTACTATCATAGAACCTAAAGCACGCAGCAGAGCCATTCGGAAGGAATTACCAAAGGCTGAGTAGGTCGCAAAGAGCACGATAGGGTTGATGACTGGAGCTGTGACCAGAAAAGGCACAGCTGTGTAACTGGGAACTTTCTTTTCCAAGAAGCGGTTAATAATAGGAACAATTCCGCACTCACAGGAGGGAAAGACGACGCCGATCAAGCTTCCAAAGAAAATCCGAGCCCATTTGTTCTTGGGCAGGAAGTGATAAACCCTGTCTGGCGTGAGATACACCTCGATAAAGCCGGAAATAATACTTCCGATCAGGACAAAAGGCAGGGCCTCAATGATAATGGAGAGAAAGATGGCTCCAGCCTGTAAGACGCTGGAAGGAAGGTTAGAAAAGAAGCTCATGCTTTTTTAGCCTTTTCTTGCGCTTCTTTTTTCTTTTTGTCATCTGGAAATTCTACTTTTTCAAGCTTGGGCAGAGTGGCAAACTCCTCGAACATCTTGTCTAAATCGTCTGTTTTGGTAAATTTAACAGCCATAAAAGCACCTCATTTCTAAAATAATAATTCTATTATACTACCAAAAGAAAAAAAATGATATTTTCAGCCATGATTGACCAGAGACAGCAGACTCATCCTAGCAAGAAAAAGATGGATTAAACTAGTCTTTATAGATTTTTCAGCTTCATATTATGATATAATAGAAGCGTTATGGAAAATATAAATATTGAAAAAATTGCCCAGAAATTGGGCCTTAAAGAAAAACAAGTATCACAGGTCTTAGAACTGACCGCTGAGGGAAATACCATTCCTTTTATTGCTCGTTACCGTAAGGAAATGACAGGAAATCTAGATGAGGTCGAAATTAAGGAAATCATTGACCTGGATAAAAGCATGACTGCCTTGGCAGAGCGTAAATCGACGGTCTTAGCCAAGATTGAGGAGCAGGGTAAACTAACGGATGCGCTTCGCTCTGAGATTGAGGCTGCTGAAAAGCTGGCCGATGTGGAAGAACTTTATCTGCCTTATAAGGAGAAGCGCCGCACCAAGGCTACTATTGCCCGTGAAGCAGGTCTCTTTCCTTTGGCCCGCCTCATCTTACAGGATGCGGCTAATTTGCAGGAAGAAGCTGAGAAACTGACTAGTGAAGCCTTTCCGACAGCAGAAGCTGCTCTGGCTGGAGCAGTGGATATTCTGACTGAGGCGATTTCCGAAGATACCAAGCTGCGGGCTTGGACCTACCATGAGATGCAGACCAATTCTTCTATCGTATCCAGTCTCAAAGACGGTGATTTGGATGAAAGGCAGGTCTTCCAGATTTATTATGATTTTTCCGAAAAAGTAGCGACTATGCAAGGCTACCGTACTCTGGCTCTTAACCGTGGTGAGAAGCTAGGTATTCTCAAGGTTGGTTTTGAACATAATCTTGAGAAAATCCTGCGCTTCTTTGAAGTACGTTTCAAGGTGAAAAATACCTATATTCTTGAAGCTATCCAGCAAGCGGTCAAAAAGAAAATCATTCCAGCCATGGAGCGCCGTATTCGGACCGAGCTGACAGAGGTTGCTGAGGATGGAGCGATTCAGCTCTTCTCAGATAATCTCCGTCATCTCCTCCTGATTGCTCCTCTCAAAGGTCGCGTAGTACTGGGCTTTGACCCAGCCTTTCGGACAGGAGCCAAGCTAGCTGTTGTCGATGCGACAGGAAAAATGCTGACGACTCATGTCATCTATCCAGTAGCGCCAGCAAAGCCAGCTCAGATTGAAGCTTCCAAGAAGGAACTGTCAGAGCTGATTGAGCGGTTCGGTGTGGAAATCATTGCCATCGGAAACGGAACGGCTAGCCGAGAAAGCGAAGCCTTTGTAGCAGAAGTTTTGAAATCTCATCCAAATGTCAGCTATGTCATCGTCAATGAGAGCGGAGCATCTGTCTACTCTGCTAGTGAACTGGCTCGTCATGAATTTCCAGATTTAACTGTTGAAAAGCGCTCAGCTATTTCCATCGCCCGCCGTCTGCAAGATCCATTGGCAGAGCTGGTCAAGATAGATCCTAAGTCTATCGGAGTTGGTCAGTACCAGCATGATGTCAGCCAGAAAAAACTGTCTGAAAGTCTGGACTTTGTCGTGGATACCGTGGTTAACCAAGTCGGAGTCAATATCAACACCGCCAGTCCTGCCCTGCTGGCCCATGTAGCTGGTCTCAATAAAACGATTTCGGAAAATATAGTCAAATACCGGGAAACCGAAGGTTTGATTCGGTCTCGCGAGGCCATCAAGAAAGTGCCGCGTCTGGGTGCAAAAGCCTTTGAACAGGCAGCTGGCTTCCTGCGAATTCCTGAAAGTGATAACTTGCTAGATAATACTGGCGTTCACCCAGAGTCCTATAAGGCGGTGGAGGAGCTCTTTAAGCGTCTGGAAATCAGTAGTTTGGATGAAGCAGCTCAAGCTAAATTAAAGGCTGTTCAGACTGCTAGTTTGGCTACAGAGCTAGGCTTGGGAGAAGAAACCCTCAAAGACATTATTGCGGATCTGCTCAAGCCTGGCCGGGATTTGCGTGATTCCTTTGACGCGCCAGTTCTGCGGCAGGATGTCTTGGATATCAAGGACCTGCGCATCGGTCAAAAGCTGGAAGGTGTCGTCCGAAATGTCGTCGATTTCGGAGCCTTTGTGGATATCGGTATCCACGAAGACGGACTTATCCATATTTCTAAAATCAGTAAAAACTTTATCAAGCATCCAAGTCAAGTCCTGTCTGTTGGCGATTTAGTTACTGTTTGGGTGGATAAGCTAGATGTGGAGCGGGAGAAGGTCAACCTCTCTCTGATAGCACCAGATGAATCTAACTAACTACGTCAAGCAGGTTTCGCTGGAAGATTTTGGCTGGGAATTTCACCACCAGGCTTATTGGAACAAGCGTCTCCGGACGACTGGAGGACGCTTCTTTCCAAAAGATGGTCATCTAGATTTCAATCCGAAAATTTATGAAACTTTTGGACTTGAAACTTTTCGAAAAATTGTCCGCCATGAGTTGGTCCACTATCATCTCTATTATCAGGGCAAAGGTTACCGCCATGGAGATAGAGATTTTAAAGACCTCCTTAAGCAAGTTGACGGTCTGCGCTATGCTCCATCCTTGTCCGACTCGCAATCCTTTCTCATTTATGAATGCTTGAGCTGTGGAGCACTTATTCGTCGCAGACGCAGGGTCAATCTTCAAAAATATCGTTGCGGTCGTTGTAGAGGAAAACTATCCTTCCTACAAGAGAAAACGAACAGAGGCTCAGCGAACTAAAAACGAATAGATGCAGAATCAGCCTTCGGGCTGATTTTTTTGTTCTCTCGCTATGATAAAATGGAAGAAAGAATGAGAGTTGAGGTCATCATCATGAAAACTAAGTTTTATAAATTAAGAAGAAACCGAGTGATTTCAGGAGTTTTGTCGGGATTGGCTGATAAATTTAACTTTGATCTTGGCCTGTTACGCTTTTTATTCATCATCTTTACAGTTTTTAATTTTGGTTTGGGCATTTTGATTTATATTTTGTTGGCTGTCGTGATGCCTTACAAGGAAGATGTGGAAGCGGAAATGTATGGAACGGGCCCTCGCAAAATGAAAGATGCCGAGCCAATCAATGACAATGACGGCTGGTTTTGGTAATTATAAAATAGAGAAATTCGGGGAGTGTTCCCGAATTTTTGCTAGATGTAGAAGAAACGAAAAGAGAGAATCTAGGGAAGCACAGCTGACGGAATCTGGAAGCTGATGCCGAAATACGAATGACCTATCCAAGGAGGAAATATGACAGAAGTTTGGAATGCCTATGACTCGAATCGAAATCAGCTCCCCCATCTCCTGGTTCGAGGAGAAAAGATTCCTGAAGGGCAGTTTCATCTCTGTGTCAATGTCTTGGTTCGCCATCAGGATGGCGAAATTCTCATTATGCGGCGGTCAGCAAATAAAAGTCTCTATCCTGGCTACTACGAGTTTGGAGCAGGAGGCAGTGTATTGGCTGGAGAAGATAGCCAGACAGCTGCACTACGTGAATTAGAAGAAGAAACAGGCTTGGTTCCCGACAGTATGAGACTGTTGGAGCAGGTGTGCTCTGTTGAAGACCAGTGCCACTTTGACTTCTATGAAGCGGTAGTGTCTGGGGACAAGAGTCAAGTCCGCTATCAGGTAGGCGAAACCGATGCCCATCTCTGGCTACCTCTAAGTGAAATACCAGTCTTTATCGAGAGCCATCCTTGCTTTCAAAATCAAAAAAGAATTCTCCAAAGATGGATAGGCTAGTTGTTTTGACTGGCCTTTTTGCTGGTTGGGAGATGTTTTCACAAGCATCTAGGGAAAAATCCTGCTTAATTTCCAATCTTAAAAACTCTTTTAGGGTAAAAATTTGCTATAATAGAGAAAGATAAATTTGAAGGGAGCAGGGAATGTCTGTAAAGGTCAAAGATTTGATTGAAAAAGTCCGTTTACGCATCGTTTACGGCAGCGATGACCTCTTAGAAAAGGAGATTTCGACATCGGATATTTCGCGGCCGGGCCTTGAAATGACCGGCTATTTTGACTACTACACGCCAGAACGGATTCAGCTGATTGGGATGAAGGAGTGGTCTTATCTGATGAAGATGACGTCTCACAACCGTCATCAAGTCCTTCTGAAAATGTTTCAACCAGAAACGCCAGTTGTCATTGTGGCGCGTGAACTAGAGATTCCTGAAGAAATGCGGCGAGCAGCTGAAGAAAAGCAAATCGCGATTCTTACCAGCCGCACATCAACCAGCCGTTTATCAGGGGAAATTTCTAGTTTCCTTGACTCGCGTTTGGCGGTCAGAACCAGTGTCCATGGCGTATTGATGGATATCTACGGAATGGGCGTGCTGATTCAAGGAGACAGTGGTATTGGTAAAAGTGAAACTGGTCTTGAGTTAGTCAAGCGTGGCCATCGGTTAGTGGCGGATGACCGGGTTGATATCTTTGCCAAGGATGAAATGACTCTCTGGGGAGAGCCTGCTGAGATTCTTCGTCATCTATTGGAAATTCGCGGTGTCGGCATTATCGATGTGATGAGCCTTTACGGAGCTAGTGCGGTTAAGGATTCTTCACAGGTACAGATTGCCGTCTATCTGGAAAATTATGATACCAATAAGACCTTTGACCGTCTGGGCAATAATGCAGAAGAACTGGAAGTTTCCGGTGTCAGAATTCCTCGGATTCGTATCCCAGTTAAGACAGGACGCAACATCTCTGTGGTGATCGAAGCTGCAGCTATGAACTATCGTGCTAAGGAAATGGGCTTTGATGCCACCAAGATTTTTGAAGAACGACTGACTAATCTGATTAGCCAGAATGAGGTGAAAGATGCTTGATCCAGTAGCTTTTTCAGTCGGTCCCTTTAGTATTCGTTGGTATGCGATCTGCATTGTCACTGGCTTGATTTTAGCCGTTTACTTGGCTATGAAGGAAGCGCCACGCAAAAAGATGATTCCAGATGATATTCTTGATTTCATTCTGATTGCCTTTCCCTTGGCCATCCTTGGAGCGCGACTCTACTATGTGATTTTTGAATGGTCTTATTATGGCAAGCATTCTCTGATTGAGATTTTTCAGATATGGAATGGTGGTTTAGCCATTTACGGTGGTTTGATTACTGGAGCCCTTGTCCTTTATTTCTTTTCTCAGAGAAGGCTAATCAATCCTGTTGATTTCTTGGATATTGCAGCACCTAGCGTCTTGATCGCTCAGAGCATCGGCCGTTGGGGTAATTTCTTTAACCAAGAAGCCTATGGAGCGGTGGTCAAAAATCTTAATTATCTGCCGTCCTTCATCCGCAATAATATGTACATAGATGGTGCTTATCGCCAGCCAACTTTCTTATACGAATCCCTTTGGAATTTACTTGGCTTTGCCCTACTGCTGATTTTACGCCGCCGCCCTAAATTCTTCCGTCAGGGAGAATTGGCAGCCTTTTACCTGATTTGGTACGGTTTTGGCCGGATGATTATCGAGGGTATGCGGACCGACAGTCTCATGTTCTTGGGTGTGCGTGTATCTCAGTGGCTGTCTGCAGCTCTGATTTTACTCGGCATCGGCATTATGGTTTACCAAAGAAAAAAACAAGCCCCCTATTATCAAGAATGAGAGGAGAATATTATGCTTGAAATTGCTTATACTTTAGTTGCTGTCGCTTTGATTGTCTTTCTAATCTACATGACCCTCACCGTCAAAACTCTCGGTGATAAGGCTGCAAAAATGCTGGATGAGACAGAAAATACGATCAAAGTGTTGACTTCTGATGTTAATGTCACCCTACATCAAACCAATGATTTGATTGCCAAAGTCAATGTGTTGACAGATGATATCAACCACAAAGTAGCAACGATTGATCCGCTTTTCAATGCGGTGGCAGACCTATCCGAATCAGTATCTGATTTAAACGATCAGGCGCGTGTTTTAGGAAAAAAAGCAGTCGCAGCAGGAAGCACGACAGCCAAAACAACAGCAGGTCTAACGGCCCTTCGTTTGTTTACAAAATTATTCAAAAAATAAGAAAGTAGGTTTACTATGGGAAAAATTTCATCACTTTTATTAGGTGCTGTGTCTGGTGCAGCTGCAGCGTACTTTCTAACCAGCAAAAAAGGCAAAGAAATTACTGAAAAAGTTCAAGATTTTGTTGTTGACTATCGTGAAGATCCAGATAAGACTCACGAAGCCGTTGTCCAATCAGTAAAGGACTTTTCAGATCAGGCTGTCAAGGCCATCAACCAAACCAAGGAAAAGGTTGAAAATGGCGAAATTACTGCTGAAACAGTATTGGAGTCTGTTAAGGATACGACCAAGTCAGTAGTAGACTATTCGCAGGATAAATTCCAAGAAATCAAAGAAAAGTTTGAAAAAGAAGAGGAAATTCTTGAAGAAGAAATTTCAGATATCGTGGTGGAAGAAGGAGAAAAAGCCCCTTCAGAAGAAATCATCATTGATTTAGAAGATAAGTAAATTCAAACTAGATATACAAGATGAGGCTGGGACAAAAGAGTCCAAGCCTCATTTTTTGTTCGAATTGGAGCTTTGCTGCAGTGGTATAGGAAGCAAAAATTACTACTATTTAGTTTCTCCTCGGCCAACTTGATTTTTGGCAAAGAAAGCGTTATCATATAAATAAAAGGGGGGGTTGGTATGAAAAATCTAAAAGTACTTGCCTTGCTTGGTTTATGCTGCTGCTTACTAGCCTGTTCTCGGCAGAAAGCTTCAGAGTCCCCTCAGTCTGGAAGCACTGACTCTTCTAAAGCTTCGAGCACGAGTCAAGCCCGCTCGAAAACAGCTAGCAGTAGTCAAGCTAGTGCTAATCAATCTAGCCCGAGTCAGAGTTCTGCTTCTGCGGAGTCGGAAAGTTCCAGTCAGACCAGTGAAAAGGTCAGAGAGGAGGAGACGCAGCCTTCTAGCAAAGAAACGTCTTCTCCAATCAGAAAGCGCCTGGAAGTTCCTATGCAGATCCAGCGAGCTTGGAATACTTGCGCACCGACCTCTGTCAGTATGATTTTAGCATACAGGGGCGTTCAGGCTAGTCAGGAAGAATTGGCACGAGCGATGGGGACCGATGAGACTTTCGGCACCCATAATGTCAATGCTATCCGTGTCTTAAATCAATATTTATTTGGTTATGCGGAAGTGCCAGCAGGCCAAGCAGGCTATCATCTTGCTACAGTGACTAGTAGCGCCCCGAATTCTGAGGATATGCGTCTTTTTAAGGAGCGCCTGCGCAAGAATATTGATGATGGCTATCCGCTCTACTATACGATTGATAATGCCTCCATCTACCCAGGTCACAAGGGTGAACACAATGTTGTGGGGACAGGCTATGAATTATCAGCAGACGGCAGTGATGTCCTTGCAGTTTATTACATTGATCCGTCCTACACCGTTCAGGATCCAGTCTATGGAGGGCTAAAAAAGGTAACTCCAGAAGAATTGTTGGCAGCTATGTGTGCTTGTCAGGAACCAAATTACGCTTGGTAAAGAAAAGAAAAACGAGATCTTTCGATCTCGTTTGATTTAATTCGTAGACAATCAATGTTTCTTTCTTCGAACAGTGCGATATCCTTGAATAATCATAAGACTTAGGACAATAGCAAGTGAGAAAGATAGAAAGGTGCTCAATTTTGCAGACAAAAAAATAAAGCTAAAAAAGACTGTCAAAATACAGAATAAAGCAATATTTATAAAGAAAAATAGCTCACGTAATTGTGATGCCGATTCTGCTTGGGGCAGGTATTCTTGATAGGATATTTCCTTAGTTTGTTCTGTCGAATCATGCAGGGGCGCTGATTCAAACTGTTTAAAATCTCTTACAGCCATTGTCTCTCTCCTAGTAGTACCTTATCATTCTATCATGTTTCTATGATTAGATATATTACAAGATAGTTACAAAACGAATAAAATCGAATTAAGAAATCATAATTCCTAATTTTTTGGTATAATAATGATATGAAAAAGATAATTATTACAGCAACAGCTGAAAGTATAGAACAAGTTCAAGCCTTATTGGAAGCAGGAGTAGATCGTATTTATGTCGGTGAGGAAAAATACGGTCTTCGTTTACCGCATAACTTCACTTATGACGAATTAAATCGTATTTCTCAAATGGTTCATCAGGCAGGAAAAGAAATGACCGTTGCCGTCAATGCTTTGATGCATCAGGACATGATGGACCAGATCAAGCCTTATTTGGATTTTCTACAGGAGATTGAGGTAGACTATATCACCGTTGGGGATGCAGGTGTATTCTACGTCTTGCAGCGGGATGGCTATAAGCTAAAAACGATTTATGATGCTTCGACCATGGTTACCAGCAGCCGCCAGATTAATTTTTGGGGCAAGAATGCTGGGGTGTCGGAAGCTGTTTTAGCGCGGGAAATTCCATCGGCAGAACTCTTTAAAATGCCAGAAATTCTTGAAATTCCAGCAGAAGTCCTAGTTTATGGTGCGAGCGTTATCCACCACTCTAAACGTCCGCTTTTGCAAAATTATTATAACTTTACACACATCGATGATGAAAAATCAAGAGAGAGGGATCTCTTTCTTGCGGAACCGAGCGATCCTCAGAGCCATTATTCGATCTTTGAGGACAAGCATGGGACTCACATTTTTGCTAATAATGACTTGGACTTGATGACCAAGTTGACAGAATTGGTTGACCACGGCTTTACTCATTGGAAGTTGGAAGGTCTCTATACTCCTGGCCAGAATTTTGTTGAGATTGCTAAGCTCTTTGTTCAGGCAAGAGATCTGATTGAAAAAGGTGAATTTAGCCATGACCAAGCTTTCTTGCTAGATGAGCTACTTCACAAATTGCATCCGAAGAATCGCTTCCTCGATTCAGGATTTTATGATTACGATCCAGACATGGTGAAATAGGACAGGATTTTGCTGCCTCTATCTAAGTGGGCATCCTTAAAAAGCCATTTGCTCACCAGAAATGTTTTAAGAAAAGGCACAGATTACTCTGCGCCTTTTTGAGTTTTCATCTATAAAAGTGGAGTGCTGGTTATGACTTCCAATAATCATAATTGTAGGTAGCTAGGATCATTTGCGTAATTTCTTCGGGTTCTTCCTGAGCTCCGCCGGCTATCCAAAGAGAAATAATCCCCTCGACACTGGATAGGAAGATTTCCAAGGCGTATTTCTGAGGAATGTGGAAGTTCTCCTCTAAAAAACGCTGGGTAGCAGCTTTTTGCTTGTCGCTCAGAATGATAGTGGTTATGAATTCCCGAATAGCCCCGCGAAAGTCAATATAATGGCTTCTGGTCAGGGCATTGATCAGACGTTCATTAGCACGCAGTATATGAAATTTGGCTATCATTAATTTTTTGGGATATTCGTTCTCCGCTTCAAACATGCTATAACTAGAAAGTTGGGAAATAATTTCTTTTTTGAGACTATCAACCATCTGATATTTATCTTGGTAGTGGAGGTAGAAGGTGCCGCGGTTAATCCCAGCCCGCTTGCAGAGTTTGCTGATGGAGATAGTATCAAACCTTTCCTCAGATAGTAGCTGAATCAAGGCTTCTTTGATGTCTTCCTTGGTACTAGTTTTTCGTTTCTGGACCATTTTTTCTTCCTTTTCACTTAAATCAACACTTTGTTGATTTTTGATTATTGCTTTTTGTCTAAGCTCATTATATAATATCTGTGATTTAGAATCAACACATTGTTGATTTAAGGGAAAGAGCTTTGAAAAGGAAAGAAACGATATGGCTTACATTGAAATGAAACATAGCTTTAAACGTTATCAGGTAGGTGAGGCAGAAATTGTCGCTAATCATGATATTTCTTTTGAGATTGAAAAGGGGGAACTGGTCATTATCCTAGGTGCTTCTGGTGCAGGCAAATCTACGGTGCTCAATATCCTCGGAGGTATGGATACCAATGATGAGGGAGACATTCTGATAGACGGTCAGAATATTGCTGACTACAATTCCCACCAGCTGACGGACTATCGTCGTAATGATGTGGGCTTTGTCTTTCAATTTTACAATTTGGTGCCCAATCTGACGGCCAAGGAAAATGTGGAATTAGCTTCTGAAATTGTCAAGGATGCTCAAGATCCAGTGACCGTTCTAACTGCGGTTGGTATGGAAAATCGCCTCAATAACTTTCCTGCGCAGTTATCAGGCGGGGAGCAGCAGCGGGTGTCTATCGCTAGGGCGGTGGCAAAAAATCCCAAAATTTTGCTCTGCGATGAGCCGACAGGGGCTCTGGACTACAATACTGTCAAGCAAGTGCTGCAAATCTTACAGGACATGTCTCGCAATCAAGGAGCGACAGTGATTATCGTGACCCACAATGCTGCCTTGGCTCCCATTTCTGACCGGGTCATCCGTATGCACGACGCGAGAGTCAAAAGTATTACAGTCAATGAAGAGCCACAGGATATAAGTACATTGGAGTATTGATATGAAGAGAAAGATTTATTGGAAAGATATTCTGCGCTCCTTCACTAGCTCTAAAGGACGTTTCCTATCTATTTTAATCCTCATGATGCTGGGCTCTTTAGCCCTTGTGGGGCTCAAGGTCGCTCCTCCCAATATGCGCAGAACAGCAACAGATTACTTGAAAGAGCAGCGAACCATGGACTTGGCCGTTATGGCGGATTATGGATTGGATGCGGAGGATCAGAAAGAGCTGGCAGATATCAAAGGAGCGGATATCGAATTTGGCTATCTGACAGATGTCACCGTAGACGAAGAGGCTCTCCGAGTATTCTCAGATACCAAAGATATTTCAAACTTTCAAGTGACCTCTGGTCGTCTTCCCAAGAAAGAGCAAGAAATTGCCTTGGCTAGCTTTTGGTCTAAGAAATATAAGCTTGGTCAGGAGATCCATCTGACCGAAAAAGCAGGCAGTCGGTCAGTTCTGAAAAACAAGACCTATAAGGTCGTGGGATTTGTCAACTCAGCAGAGCTCTGGTCTGATAGAAATCTGGGCAATGCGACTAGTGGCAGCGGGGCTTTATCAGCCTATGCTGTAGTCAGCCCCAAAGCCTTTAAAACAGATGTGTACAGTATTGCCCGCTTGCGCTATCATGATTTAGAAAAGCTGGATCCTTTCTCTGCAAGCTATCAGGAGCGTTTGGAGCAGCACCAAACTGCTTTGGACAAGAGCTTAGCGGATAATGGAGCAGCCCGGTTTAAGCGCTTAGAGGCAGATGCCAAAAGCACCATTCAGGAGGGCCAAGATAAGATTGGCCAGGCTGAGAGTGAGCTGACCCAAGGTAAAAAACAATTAGAGCAAGCTCAGAGTCAGCTGGACCAGCAAAAAAACTAGCTAGAAGCAGCCCAAGCCGCTTCTATCCTCCCTCCTGCCCAGCTCAGCCAGAGCCAGCAGCAGATCCAGGAAGCTGAGTCCCAGCTCAATCAGAAAAAAGCAGAGCTAGCAAAGGCAGAGAAAGACTTATCAGCTAGCAAGGACAAGCTAGCTGACGCTAAGGCAAACCTGAGTCGTTTGAAAGAGCCGGCCTATCATAGTTATGACCGCAAGTCCCTGCCAGGTGGGAATGGCTATCATATGTATAAAAACTCCATGAATAGTATTGCGTCGATTGGTAATATCTTCCCAGTGGTGCTCTATTTGGTGGCAGCTATGGTGACCTTTACCACCATGACTCGCTTTGTCGATGAGGAGCGAACAAATGCAGGCGTCTTCAAGGCTCTAGGCTATCATAGCCGAGATATCATTCGCAAGTTTGCCCTTTACGGTTTGGTGGCGGGGAGTCTAGGTACCCTCATAGGGATTCTGCTGGGACATTATTTCTTGTCTGGAGTGATTTCTTCTATCATTACCAGAGGGATGGTGATTTCCAGCAATCATGCTTATTTTTACGTTTCCTATAGTTTGCTGGCTCTTGGGCTTTCCCTTCTTTCTAGCGTTCTCCCTGCCTATTTGGTAGCAAGACGGGAGCTAACAGAAGAAGCAGCCCACTTGCTTTTGCCCAAGCCACCGGTCAAGGGCTCCAAGATTTTCTTGGAAAAACTGCCCTTTATCTGGCGACGTCTTAGCTTTACTCAGAAGGTCACAGCACGCAATATCTTTCGCTATAAGCAGCGGATGTTCATGACCATCTTTGGTGTGGCGGGGTCTGTTGCCCTGCTCTTTGCCGGTCTAGGACTCCAATCTTCTATTGGTGGTATTCCCAAACGTCAGTTTGAGGAGATTCTGCGATACGACTTGATTGTTGCTGTCAATCCTGGGGAGAATCAAGCTGAGCAAGACAAGCTGAAAAAGATGTTGGCAGATGACTCGATTGCTGATTATCAGGAGATCTATAGTGAAACCTTGACAGAGGAATACAAAGGGAAAAAAGAGACAGAGTCAGTCACTTTAATGGTTACGGACAAGGAAAATTTTGAACATTTTATTTCTCTGGAAAGTCCTGACAACCAGCAAAAGCTGAGTCTCAAGGACGGTGTAGTTGTTTCGGATAAATTGGCCCGTATAGCTGGAGCTAGCCCCAGTGGCAGTATAGAGCTGGGTGGCAAGTCTGTCAAGCTCACAGCAGTCAATGAGAATCATTTTGGCCATTTTGCCTTTATGAAGGCAACTGACTACCAGAAGATTTACGGGAAAAAGCCAGAGAAAAATGCTTATCTAGTGCGGCTCAAGGACTCTTCCAGCAAAAATATTGTGGACAAGGCCAATGAATTCATGAGCCTCAAGGTTGTCAAGAGTGTCTCCCAAAATGCTAGCATGGTGGAGCAGTTCAATGTTTTAGCTAATTCTCTTAATAATACGATGATGATTTTAGTCCTGATTTCCATTCTTTTAGCAGTCGTCATTCTCTATAATTTGACAAATATCAATGTGGCCGAGCGGATTCGCGAGCTGTCCACTATCAAGGTTTTGGGCTTCCATAATAAAGAAGTAACCCTCTATATCTATCGAGAGACCATTATTCTTTCAGTGATTGGGATGGCAGTTGGGCTTTTAGGTGGTTTCTTCCTGCATCGTTTTTTGATTGAGAATGTTGCGCCTAGCATTATCAGCTTAACCCCTCAAGTAAGTCCCTCAGTCTATCTGTTTCCTCTAACAGCAGTGACTCTTATCCTGACCTTGCTTGGCTTCTTTGTCAACTACCGCCTCAGACGGGTGGATATGCTGGAAGCACTCAAATCTGTTGATTAATTTATAAAAACATTTCAAAACTTTCACTCACTTGATGGGTGGAAGTTTTTTTGAACTTTGATATAATATTCCTTGTAAAGAAAGAGAAAGATATACGATGACACGAAAAATTGCCTTATTATCCGATGTGCATGGAAATAGCACAGCCTTGGAAGCAGTACTGGCGGATGCGGAAAGCCAGCAGGTGACAGATTATTGGTTTTTGGGGGACTTGCTCCTGCCAGGAACCGGTCGCAGAAATATCCTAGATAGGATGGAGCAGCTGCCCATCAGCCTTCAGGTTAGAGGGAATTGGGAAGACAGTCTCTGGCATGCCCTGCATCAAAAGCTGGATTTGGATCGTCCTAGCCATCTCTACCTGACCCGGCTCTGTCATTTTGTCCTAGAGGAAATCCGTCCTGAAGAGATTGACCGCATGCAAGAACTTCCTCTGCAAATCTTGACAGAAGTAGAGGGATTGAAGATTGCGGTCAGCCACCATCTGCCAGATAAGAATTGGGGACGGGAGCTGATTCATATTGGCGAGCAGAGCGATTTCGACCGACTTTTTGAAGGAAATGACTGCGCTGTCGCTGTTTATGGTCATATTCACCAACAGTTTCTCCGTTATGGGACTAAGGGCCAGCTGATTATCAATCCAGGATCTATTGGTCAGCCATTCTTTCTTGATTCAGCTTTGCGTCAGGACTTGCGAGCCCAGTATGCCATTTTAGAGATAGATGAGACGGGTCTGGCTGATGTCGACCTTCGGCGCGTGGCTTATGATGTGGAGCAGGAGCTGAGATTGGCTCGGGAGCTCCACTTGCCTTACTATGAGATTTATCGAGAAAGTTTGGTCAATGGTATCCACCATACCCACAATCACGACCTGCTGCGAGAAATCAGTGAGCGGGAAGGCTATGCAGATGAGATTGCAGCTTTCTTAAAATCTAGTCGTAACTCTTGAAGTTACACCATTTTTGATATATAATAGTGAGAGAAGATGATGAGGGAGGAGAAAAAATGCAGATTTCTAGCCGTTTTACCATTGCCACTCATATGCTGATTGTCCTGGCTTTGGAGGGGGAAAAACGAAAACTGACAAGTGATATCCTTGCTGGCAGTGTGGGCGTCAACCCGGTCATTATCCGCAAGACCCTGTCCCAGCTCAAGAATGCCGGGATGATTACCGTTGCTCGTGGGACTGGAGGAGCAGGGATTGCCAAAGATTTGAAAGACATTAGCCTTTTGGACGTCTATAGTGCCGTTGAATGTCTGGGCAAGAGCGGTCAGCTCTTTAGTTTTCATGACAAGCCCAATCCAGACTGTCCTATCGGCAAGAACATTCACAATGTTTTGGATGACCGCTTGGAAGCTATTCAGGCAGCCATGGAAGCTGAGTTGGCTCAAACCAGCCTCGATGAAGTTGTCGCAGCGACCGAGAAAGAAATTAAAGAACAATCTGTTTCCTAGTGAGCGGATTGTTTTTTTTGTTAAGAATTTTTCAAGATGTAATTATTTACATTACATTAGGATGTGCTATAGTAATAGATGTAATATAAATAATTACAATATAAAATAAGCTTTCGGGGCAAATAGAGATGTGGAAAACCGAATCAAGGAACCTCTCTCTGTGTTGGGAAAATAAAAAAGATTGAGCAGGAGCACTGCTGAAATTTTAAATTTAAGAGAGGAGAAAGTACATGACTTTTGAATATCAAAGCAAGATTTATCTAGGAGAGGTGGCGCTTTATGTGGCTGACCTAGCAAGACAAAGGGATTTTTATCAGCGTGTTTTAGGCTTGGAACTTTTGGAAGAGCAGGACGGACAAGTGGCTTTGGGCAGGGGCGGACAAGTGCTGGTGAGGCTTTTAGCAACCAGTGACCGACAGCCCGTCAAGTCGGCTTACGGTCTTTATCATTTGGCGCTTTTGCTTCCAAGTCGTCAAGCTTTGGCAGATATCCTTAAGCATTTATCAGAAAATAAAGTTCCTATGGTTGGAGGAGCGGATCACGGTTATAGTGAAGCCATTTATCTGGAGGACCCAGAAGGCAATGGCATTGAGCTTTATCGGGACAAGCCTCAGGCTGATTGGGATATTCGTGAAGATGGCCGCATTATCGGAGTGACGGAAGCGCTAGCGGCTCAAGAAATCTATGAACTGGGTCAGGAAGTCAAGCCGTTTAGTATTGCTGAAGGCACTCGTATGGGCCATGTCCACCTGTCTGTGAAAAATAGCAGAGCAGCCAGTCATTTTTACCAAAAGCTTCTAGGCTTAGAGGATAAATTTTCTGTACCTTCTGCTAGCTGGCTGGCATCCGGAAACTACCATCATCATTTAGCGGTCAATGAATGGGGAGGTTCTCACTTGAATCATCGCCAACCGAAGCAAATGGGACTAGCCTATTTTGAAGCGCAAGTAGAAGGAAAAGAAGACTTAGTAGCTATTTATGAAAATGCTCTGGACTTGCAGGCACCAGCCCGATGGATTAGCTCCCAAGAGCTAGAAGTCACAGACCCAGATGGGATTGTGGCAAAAGTTAAGACAAGAGTGGTATAATAAGGCATATCAATAAGCTAAAAGAAAGAAAAAATATGTACAAGACTTATTATGCATCACCGATTGGCCGGATTCTTATCTTGACAGACGCAAATGCCTTGTTGGGACTTTGGTTTGAGGGCCAGAAATATTTTGGAGCAGGCTACGATTTGGAGCAAGCACAGGAGGAAGAGACAGAAGTCAGCCGACGCGTCTCTGCTTGGCTGGATGCTTATTTTAAGGGAGAAAATCCCGCAATAAATGAAATTCCATTGGCACCTCAAGTGACGGAGTTCAGAAGCAAGGTTCTGACAGTACTGCAGAAGATTCCCTATGGACAAACGGCTACCTATTCAGATATTTTGCGGGAATTGCAGGCTGAGTATGGGAAAATTGGCTCTGCAAGAGCAGTCGGTGGTGCCATTGGCCATAATCCCATTTCCCTTCTGATTCCCTGTCACCGGATTGTCGGAAGCGACGGCAAACTGACCGGTTATGCCGGTGGCCTTGATAAAAAAGCCTTCCTGTTGAAACTAGAGGCGGGGGAGAAAACAAGAGGATGGCTATTTTAAACTATTGATAGACTAAAAAAGCACCGTTCGGTGCTTTTCTGTTATTCTAATCAAAATACAGCAAGTCCTTGCTGGTCTCAGTGAAAAGTTCAAAGCCATTCTTGGTAACATAGCCGCAGTCCTCGATGCGGACGCCGACCTTGCCAGGGATGTAAATGCCAGGCTCGACAGAGAAGCACATGCCTTCTTCGATGACCATATCGTTGCCCTCCATGATAGATGGAAATTCGTGGACATCCATACCGATACCGTGGCCGAGGCGGTGGTTGAAATATTCGCCATAGCCAGCTTTTTCGATGACCTCACGAGCAGCGCGGTCTACTTCATGAGCTGTGACGCCTGGTTTGATAAAATCAAGTGCAGCTTGTTGGGCTTCCAGAGTCAGATAGTAGATATCTTTTTTGAACTGATCTGGCTGGCCGACAGCGACGGTCCGTGTCATATCGCTGGCGTAGCCATTGACCATGCAGCCAAGGTCAAAGAGAAGAAGGGCATTGTTTTCGATTTTATTGGCTCCGGGAATGCCGTGCGGATTGGCTGCGTTGTTGCCTGTCAGAACCATAGTTTCAAAGCTCATTTCGTAGCCTTCTCGCTTGATGGCAAAGTCGATTTGAGCGATGATGTCTGTTTCAGTATTTTCTAGTAAAATATTGTCAAAACCGATATTGACAGCCTTGTCAGCATATTGGCCGGCTACTAGCATTTTCTGGATTTCATCAGCCGACTTGATCAAGCGCAGGCGGTTAATGTAAGGGGTCAGATTGACAAATTCAGCCCCATTAAAAACAGTACGCAGGCCGTGATACTTAGTCAAAATCAGATTATCAAACTCGACCGCTACTTGCTTGAAGG
Organism: Streptococcus cristatus; assembly: GCF_001588905.1. Lineage (GTDB taxonomy): Bacteria > Bacillota > Bacilli > Lactobacillales > Streptococcaceae > Streptococcus > Streptococcus cristatus_N. The sequence goes on from NZ_LAWH01000018.1 coordinate 48,073, forward strand.
TTTGAGATGGTAGGGAAGCCTTGATCTTTTCCCAAGGGTTTTCAGAATCGACATAGCCTACAACCTGAAAGTCTACGGTAGAAGAAGCACGCTCAACCTCCAGTGCTGGTACGAAAAGGAGTGGCTCATGGTCAGTGTAGACGAATAGGAACATTTGGCGTTCATGTGGATCGCTGTAAAAGCCTGTCAGGTAATGAATGGTTACAGGATCGGAGATTACAGCCACATCCTGCTTTTCATTTTCAAGATAAGTGATGATTTGATTGATTTTTGTCATAGTTCAACCTTCTTTCTATGCCTCTATTTTTGCAGAAAAAGTGAAAAAAATCAAGGATTTTAGTGAGGATTCCTCATCCTTGACTGAGATTTTTGGGAGAAAGAGAGTTGAGTTGAAATTTCTATAAGAATGTTGGAATATAGTGTGCGAAAATAGTATTTTTTAAGGAAAATTTGATATAATAGTGCTTATGAAGCAGTAGGACAGATACAAAAACAATAGATGTCTAAGCTTAAAAATTGTATAGATATGAAGGTAAAAAATGAAAAAAATATTAGTTGTAGATGACGAGAAACCAATCTCGGACATTATAAAGTTTAACATGGCTAAGGAAGGCTATGAAGTACTGACAGCCTTTGATGGTAAGGAAGCTCTAGAAATGTTTGAAGCAGAGCAGCCGGATATCTTGATTCTGGATTTGATGTTGCCAGAAGTGGACGGACTGGATGTTGCTCGGACCATTCGCAAGACCAGCAATGTACCGATTATTGTACTTTCGGCCAAAGATAGTGAATTTGATAAGGTAATTGGTCTGGAAATCGGAGCAGACGACTATGTGACCAAGCCCTTTTCAAATCGTGAATTGCTGGCTCGGGTCAAGGCCTTGTTGCGCCGTTCTGAATTAATTCCAGATAGTCATGTAGATGAGAGCAGTCCAAAGGAACTGTTTATTGGGGATTTGCAGATTCTTCCAGATGCTTTTGTGGTGAAAAAACATGGGAAAGAATTGGAATTAACCCATCGTGAATTTGAACTCTTGCACCATTTGGCGACCCATGTTGGTCAGGTTATGACGCGTGAGCACTTGCTGGAAACCGTCTGGGGCTATGATTACTTTGGAGATGTGCGGACAGTCGATGTGACCATTCGCCGTCTGCGCGAAAAAATCGAAGATACTCCAAGCCGTCCGGAGTATATCCTGACTCGCCGCGGTGTCGGTTATTACATAAGAAATAATGATTGAAACACTAAAAGAATTCGTGCTTTCTCCTGACTTTGTCTTTTCACTGATTGTTGTCGGCTTTATCATCGTCGTGGCTCTTTTGCTACTGGAAAATCGACGAGATACTCAAAAGCTGGTGCAGTTAAACCAAAAGATCAAGGGATTGATTGCAGGAGATTATTCAGAAGTTTTAGATATGCAGGGCAGTCCTGAAATCACGGACATGACCAATTCCATCAATGATCTCTCTGAAGTCATCCGCCTGACGCATGAAAATTTGGAGCAAGAAACCAAGCGTCTATCCAGTATTTTGTCTTATATGACGGATGGGGTGCTTGCGACCAATCGTCGAGGGCAGATTATTACCATCAATGACATGGCAACCAAGCAATTGGGTGTCAAACGTGATGATGTCCTTAATACCAGTATTTTAGATTTGCTGGATATTGCTGATGAGTACGATCTACGCGAATTGATCACCAAGGTTCCAGAATTGACCATTGATTCTCAAGATGAAAATGGTGAATATGTAAGCCTGCGGGTTCGATTTGCCTTGATCAGACGGGAGTCAGGCTTTATATCAGGGCTGGTAGCAGTGCTACATGATACAACGGAGCAGGACAAGGAAGAACGGGAGCGTCGGCTTTTCGTTTCCAATGTTAGCCATGAATTGCGGACGCCTCTAACCAGTGTAAAATCCTATCTGGAAGCCTTGGATGATGGTGCTCTGTCAGAGCCTGTTGCACCGGAATTTGTCAAGGTTTCACTAACCGAGACAAACCGAATGATGCGGATGGTGACGGACTTGCTTAGCTTATCGCGGATTGATAATAATACCAGCCATCTGGACGTTGAGCTGACCAATTTTACAGCCTTTATCACCTATATCCTCAACCGTTTTGATAAGATTAAAAATCAGGATGAGACCAAAAAATATGAGATTATCAGAGATTATTCAATTACGCCGATTTGGGTAGAGATTGATACGGATAAGATGACCCAGGTGATTGATAATATCATGAACAATGCCATCAAGTATTCGCCTGATGGTGGGACGATTACAGTTTCTGTGAGAACAACAGATGTTCAGTTGATTCTTTCAATTTCGGATGAAGGTTTGGGCATTCCCAAGCAGGATCTGCCAAAGATTTTTGATCGTTTCTATCGGGTGGATAAGGCCCGCAGTCGAGCCCAGGGAGGAACGGGCTTGGGTCTGGCTATTGCTAAAGAAATTATCAAGCAGCATCATGGCTTTATCTGGGCCAAGAGCGAGTACGGAAAGGGTTCTACCTTTACCATTGTTCTTCCATATGATAACGATGCTGTCCGTGTAGATGACTGGGAAAATGAAGAGAATGTAGAAAGTGAACATGACTAAGGGATTTCAATATAGTATTCTGGCATCAGGCTCGAGCGGCAATTGCTTTTATCTGGAAACAGACCAAAAACGCCTGCTTGTCGATGCTGGTCTATCAGGGAAAAAAATTACGAGCCTTTTAAGTGAAATAGATCGCAAACCAGAGGATTTAGATGCTATTTTAGTCACCCATGAGCACAAGGATCACATCCATGGTGTAGGGGTTTTGGCGCGTAAGTACAATCTAGACATTTATGCCAACGAAGCAACCTGGCGAGCGATGGAAAAGGACTTGGGCAAGTTGGATGCCAGTCAGAAGCATATCTTTGAAATGGGTAAGATGAAGACTTTTGGCGATTTAGATGTCGAAAGTTTTGGAGTTAGCCACGATGCGGCTGCTCCCCAGTTTTATCGCTTTATGAAGGATGGAAAGAGCTTTGTCATGCTGACGGATACGGGCTATGTCAGCGATCGCATGGCTGGAGTGATTGAGAATGCGGATGCTTATTTGATCGAGAGCAACCATGATATCGAGATTCTTCGGAGCGGTGCCTACCCGTGGAGCCTGAAACAGCGCATCCTGTCTGACTTGGGACACTTATCCAATGAAGATGGTGCGGAAACCATGATTCGCACACTTGGCAATCGCACTAAGCGCATCTATCTGGGGCATTTGAGCAAGGAAAATAATATTAAGGAGCTGGCTCATATGACCATGGTCAATCAACTAGCTCAAGCTGACTTGCCAGTGGGGCATGATTTCCAGGTCTTCGATACTTCTCCTGATACTGCAACGCCTTTGGTAAATATCTAATCATCAGTCGCTCAGAAAGAGAGTGGGACAGAAATCGGTAAT
>NZ_LAWH01000019.1:0-122398 GCF_001588905.1 Streptococcus cristatus
ATCAGCTTTTACAGCCCTACTCAACTGTGCGGAGGTGGGACGACGAAATCGAATTCTAACGAATTATCGATTTCTGTCCCAATCTCATTTTTGCTTGGATTTTTATAGGATAAATGTTTGAAAAGCACCTTTATTCAAGTTTTATTTTAAATTTAAAAGAAAAGTGCGAAAAACGCTTACAATATCACAAAATAATTGACTATTAACTTTATTAGGAGTAAACTAATGGGGTACATTTAAAAAATATAAAAGGAGAATTCATCATGAATTTAACATTTTTAGGACTTTGTATTGCCTGTTTTGGCGTCTCATTAGCTGAAGGTTTGATTATGAGCAATCTGTTTAAAGCAGCTTCACGTCAGCCAGAAATGGTTGATCAATTAAGAAGCTTGCTCATCATGGGTGTCGCTTTTGTTGAAGGTACTTTCTTCGTTACTTTGGTTATGTCTTTCATTATCAAATAGTTTTTTCTATTTTAGAAAAGGGGGTGTCAAACCTTGGAAGAGAGTCTTAATCCGACTATTCAGCTAGGCCCAATTTCCTTTGATTTGACCCTACTTGCTATGTCACTTGTGACCGTTTTGATGGTCTTTGGCTTTATCTACTGGGGAAGTAGAAAAATGTCCATCCGACCAAAAGGAAAGCAAAATTTACTTGAGTACGTCTATGATTTTGTCATTGGATTTACTAAAGAAAATATTGGGGAACACTACATCAAAGATTATTCTTTGTTTATGTTTGCCTTGTTTCTTTTTATTGCAGTTGCCAATAATATCGGTTTGATGGCTAAAATTCAAACCACCAATGGCTACAATCTCTGGACCTCACCGACGGCAAATTTGGGCTATGACCTAGCCTTGTCCTTTATCATTACATTGATTAGTCATGTGGAAGGAATCCGTCGTCGTGGTTTTAAAGATTACTTAAAAGCTTTTGCAACACCTGGATTTATGACTCCAATGAATATCTTGGAAGAATTTACCAATTTTGCCTCCTTAGCTCTGCGGATTTTCGGAAATATCTTTGCAGGGGAAGTCTTGGCTGGCTTGTTGCTTACCTTGTCACATCAAGCATTTTATTGGTATCCAGCTGCTTTCCTAGGTAGTATGTTATGGACAGCCTTCTCGATATTTATTTCATGTATCCAGGCCTATGTCTTTACCATGCTGTCTTCGATGTATATCGGTAAGAAAATAAACGGTGAAGAATAGTAAGTAGAAAGGAAGAAAAGGAATGCACGTAACTATCGGTGCCATTATTGGTGACTTTATTCTCATCGCTGGTTCCTTCCTTTTATTAATTTTTTTAGTAAAGAAGTTTGCCTGGGGCAATATTACCAGTATCTTAGAAGAACGTTCTAAAAAGATTACGGATGATATTGACGGGGCTGAGTCAGCCCGCAAAAAGGCTGAGGAACTTGCGCAAAAACGTGAGAATGAATTAGCAGGAAGTCGTCAGGAAGCAACGACGATTATCGAACATGCTAAGGAAACAGCTGAAAAAAATAAGGCTGGAATTTTAGCGGATGCAGCTGAAGAAGCTGGACGTTTGAAAGCAAAAGCCAATCAGGAAATTGCTCAAAGCAAGGCAGAAGCCTTGAATAGCATTAAAGACGATGTGGCTGACCTAACAGTAAGTCTTGCAAGTAAGATCTTGAGCCAGCAGCTTGATACAAAAGCACACAGTGAGCTTATTGATCGTTATATTGATAAATTAGGAGATGCTTAATGGACAAAAAGCACTATGCGGTAATTGAAAAATATACCTTGCCTTTTGTTCAATTAGTATTTGAAAAAGGTCAGCAACAAGATGTTTTTGAAAAACTTAGCCAAATTAAGGCTGTGTTTGAGGAAACAAATCTTGCTGACTTTTTATCACATATTGGCGTTGATGAGGGAGAAAAGGAGAAGGCTCTTCGACTTTTCCAAAACTCAGATTCACAGCTGATTGATAACTTTATCGAAGTCGTTATTCTCAATCATCGAGCAGATTTGTTCTACGATATGTTGGTAGAAATTCAGCATCAGATTGAGAAACAAAGCAATGAATTTGAAGTGACGGTTAAATCTGTTCAAGCATTGACAGACAGTCAAAAAGAAAGATTGAAACCAATGATCGAGCAAAAAATGGGCCTCAAGGTTCGCTCGCTCAAGCAGGAATTAGATGCTGGTCTGATCGGTGGCTTCGTCATTTCAGCCAATAATAAGACAATTGATGCAAGTATTAAACGTCAATTACAACTCGTAAAAGAAAATTTGAAATAGAAAGTGGTGTGAATTTTGGCGATTAACGCACAAGAAATCAGCGCTTTAATTAAGCAACAAATTGAAAATTTCCAGCCAAATTTTGACGTCACAGAAACTGGGGTCGTCACTTATATTGGTGATGGAATCGCTCGTGCCCACGGTCTTGATAATGCCATGAGTGGCGAGCTCTTGATTTTTGAAAATGGTTCTTATGGTATGGCCCAAAACTTGGAGTCAACCGATGTCGGAATCATTATCTTGGGTGATTTTACAGATATTCGTGAGGGCGATACGATTCGTCGCACGGGTAAAATCATGGAAGTTCCTGTCGGAGATGCTTTGATTGGTCGTGTCGTAGATCCGCTCGGTCGTCCTGTTGACGGCTTGGGTGAGCTTGCTACAACTAAAACACGCCCTGTAGAAGCACCAGCTCCAGGAGTTATGCAACGGAAGTCTGTATCAGAACCATTGCAAACAGGTTTGAAAGCTATTGATGCCCTTGTACCGATTGGTCGTGGTCAACGTGAGTTGATTATTGGTGACCGTCAGACTGGTAAAACTAGTATTGCCATCGATGCGATCCTCAACCAAAAAGGGCAGGATATGATCTGTATCTATGTTGCCATTGGTCAAAAGGAATCTACTGTCCGTACACAGGTGGAAACTCTTCGCCAGTATGGAGCTTTGGATTATACTATTGTGGTAACAGCGTCAGCTTCTCAACCTTCACCTTTGCTTTTCTTGGCGCCTTATGCTGGTGTAGCAATGGCTGAAGAATTTATGTACAATGGCAAGCACGTCCTCATCGTTTATGATGATTTGTCAAAACAAGCGGTAGCTTATCGTGAACTTTCTCTCTTGCTTCGCCGTCCGCCAGGTCGTGAAGCCTTCCCAGGGGATGTCTTCTACCTTCACAGCCGTCTGCTTGAACGTTCAGCTAAAGTTTCTGATGAGCTGGGTGGTGGATCAATTACTGCATTGCCATTCATCGAAACGCAGGCAGGAGATATTTCAGCCTATATTGCAACCAACGTAATTTCAATTACAGATGGACAAATCTTCCTTGGAGATGGTCTCTTTAATGCAGGGATTCGTCCAGCTATTGACGCTGGTTCTTCTGTATCTCGGGTAGGTGGATCTGCACAAATCAAGGCCATGAAGAAGGTTGCAGGAACTCTGCGTATTGACCTTGCTTCATATCGTGAGCTGGAAGCCTTTACCAAATTTGGTAGTGACCTCGATGCAGCAACCCAGGCTAAGTTGAACCGTGGACGCCGTACAGTAGAAGTATTGAAACAGCCAGTCCATGAGCCACTGCCAGTTGAAAAGCAAGTTGTGATCCTCTATGCGCTGACTCACGGCTTCCTTGATGCAGTACCAGTAGATGAGATTCTTCGGTTTGAAGCAGAGATTTTTGCTTACTTTGATGCTCATCATGAAGACATTTATGAAACCATTCGTCAGACAAAAGATTTGCCGAGCGAAGAAGTGCTGGATGCCGCTATTACTGAATTTATCAATCAGTCTAACTTCAAATAAGAATAGAGGTGTCAGATGGCAGTTTCATTAAATGATATCAAAAATAAAATTGCATCCACAAAAAACACCAGTCAAATCACCAATGCGATGCAGATGGTTTCTGCATCTAAGTTGGGAAAGTCCGAAGAAGCAGCAAAGAACTTTCAGGTTTATGCTTCTAAGGTTCGAAAACTCTTGACCGACCTTTTGCATGGTCATGAGGAAGAAAATGTTAGCCATCATCCACTTTTAAAGAGCAGACCAGTTCAGAAAACGGCTTATATTGTTATTACGTCTGATCGTGGTTTGGTCGGTGGCTACAATGCAACCATTCTCAAATCCATGATGGAATTGATTTCGGAATACCACGAAAAGGATGACTATGTCATTATTTCGATCGGTGGAATGGGAGCGGATTTCTTCCGAGCACGGGGCATTCAGCCAATTTATGAATTGCGCGGCTTAGCCAATCATCCGAGTTTTGATGAAGTTCGGAAAATCATTTCCAAGACCATTGAAATGTATCAGAATGAGCTTTTTGATGAACTTTATGTGTGTTATAACCACCATGTCAACAGTTTGACCAGTCAGATGCGGGTAGAGCAGATGTTGCCAATCGTCGACTTGGATCCTAGTGAAGCTGATGAGAACTACATCCTCAATCTAGAATTAGAATCCAGCCGAAACGCGATTTTAGATCAGCTCTTGCCTCAGTTTGCTGAAAGTATGATTTATGGAGCGATTATTGACGCAAAAACTGCTGAAAATGCTGCTGGTATGACAGCCATGCAAACAGCAACAGATAACGCTAAAAAAGTTATCAATGATTTGACCATTCAGTATAACCGTGCTAGACAAGCAGCTATCACGCAGGAAATTACTGAAATTGTGGCGGGTGCAAGTGCACTGGAATAGTGTCACAGAAAATAAATAGTATAAAGAGGAGAAAAGAATGAGCTCAGGCAAAATTACTCAGGTTATCGGACCGGTTGTAGACGTAGCGTTTGAAGCTGGCGACAAGCTACCTGAGATCAATAATGCACTTGTAGTCTATAAAAATGACGAAAATAAATCAAAAATCGTCCTTGAAGTAGCTCTTGAGCTTGGTGATGGAGTGGTTCGGACCATCGCTATGGAATCAACGGATGGGTTGACTCGTGGCATGGAAGTGCTAGATACTGGTCGTCCAATTTCTGTGCCAGTCGGCAAAGAAACACTTGGTCGCGTCTTTAACGTTTTGGGAGATACCATTGACTTGGATGCTCCTTTTGCGGATGATGCAGAGCGCCAGCCAATCCATAAGAAAGCTCCAACCTTTGATGAGTTGTCTACTTCATCAGAGATCTTAGAGACAGGTATCAAGGTTATCGACCTGTTAGCACCTTATCTGAAAGGTGGTAAAGTCGGACTCTTCGGTGGTGCCGGAGTTGGTAAGACCGTCCTGATTCAGGAATTGATCCACAACATTGCCCAAGAGCATGGTGGTATTTCCGTGTTTACCGGTGTTGGGGAACGTACCCGTGAAGGGAATGACCTTTACTGGGAAATGAAGGAGTCTGGCGTTATCGAGAAAACAGCCATGGTCTTCGGTCAGATGAATGAGCCACCAGGAGCGCGTATGCGGGTTGCTTTGACTGGTTTGACGATTGCAGAGTACTTCCGTGATGTAGAAGGTCAAGATGTCTTGCTCTTCATTGACAACATCTTCCGTTTCACGCAGGCAGGTTCTGAAGTCTCTGCCCTTTTGGGTCGGATGCCATCAGCCGTTGGTTACCAACCAACACTTGCGACTGAAATGGGACAACTCCAAGAGCGTATTACATCGACTAAGAAAGGTTCTGTAACTTCTATTCAGGCCATCTACGTACCAGCCGATGACTATACTGACCCAGCTCCAGCAACGGCTTTCGCCCACTTGGACTCTACAACCAACTTGGAACGTAAATTGGTTCAATTGGGGATTTATCCAGCCGTGGATCCGCTCGCTTCAAGCTCTCGAGCTCTTTCTCCTGAGATTGTTGGTGAAGAGCACTATGCAGTGGCTGCCGAGGTGAAACGCGTATTGCAACGTTATCATGAATTGCAGGATATCATTGCTATTCTAGGTATGGATGAGTTGTCAGATGAAGAAAAGACTTTGGTTGCGCGTGCGCGTCGGATTCAATTCTTCCTGTCTCAAAACTTCAACGTTGCGGAGCAATTTACTGGCCAGCCGGGATCTTATGTGCCTGTAGCTGAGACAGTTCGTGGCTTTAAAGAGATCCTCGAAGGCAAGTATGATAAGTTACCAGAAGATGCCTTCCGTGGTGTCGGTTCGATTGAGGATGTCATTGCTAAAGCGGAAAAAATGGGATTCTAAGAGGTGAATGATGGCTCAAATGACAGTACAAATCGTTACACCGGATGGTCTGATCTATGACCACCATGCTGCATTTGTTTCCGTAAAAACGATTGACGGAGAAATGGGGATTTTGCCTCGCCATATCAATACAATTGCTGTTTTGGAAGTGGATCAAGTCAAGGTACGCAGAATTGATGATGACAAGCATATTGACTGGATTGCGGTCAACGGTGGCATCATAGAAATCGCTGATAATGTGATTACTATTATCGCGGACTCAGCTGAACGTGAGCGTGATATTGATATCAGCCGTGCCGAGCGAGCTAAGCTGCGTGCTGAGAAAGAGATCGAAGAAGCCCAAGACAAGCATTTGATTGACCAAGAGCGACGCGCTAAAATCGCCCTCCAGCGTGCCATCAACCGTATTAACGTTGGAACAAGAATGTAATGAAAAAAGAATGGAGTTTCCATTCTTTTTTTATTGTCCCATACTCCTTTCCGCTAGAAACAGCTTTTCTTATGGTATAATAAAATCTATGATAGAATTAATGTTTCGATTATGCAGTCACCTTCTCTTTATTTTTGTGTTTTTTCACCTTTTGGCGACAGTGGTCAGTTGGGAAAAATTTTTAAAAGTAAATGCTGATAATGCCATCAAAATTCGTTTTTTGATTTTATTGCTAAGTATTGCCTTGGGCTACATGGCTAGCCTATTTTTTATCGGTATTTATGATATGAGTCGGGCAATCTTTAATGGAACTTTATAAGGTCAGAATCTTGATTTTATGGTATGATAGTAAGGATGAATTTTTAAGATTTGGAGTAACTAGTTAGTATGGAAAAAATTATTATTCAGGGTGGAAATAACCGTCTGGTTGGCAGAGTTCGGATTGAAGGAGCTAAAAATGCGGTGCTGCCGTTGTTGGCAGCAACTGTTTTAGCCAGTGAGGGAAAAACAACTCTTAAAAATGTGCCAGTCCTTTCGGATGTTTTTACCATGAACAATGTTGTTCGTGGCTTGAATACGCAGGTAGACTTTGATCAAGATGAAAATACTGTAGTTGTAGATGCGACTAAACCATTGACAGAAGAGGCTCCTTATAAGTATGTCAGCAAGATGCGGGCTTCGATTGTTGTATTGGGTCCCATTCTTGCTCGTAATGGGCATGCTAAAGTGTCCATGCCGGGCGGTTGTACGATTGGTAGCCGACCTATCGACCTTCATTTGAAGGGCTTGGAAGCAATGGGTGCTCAGATTACGCAGACTGCAGGATACATCGAAGCCAAGGCAGACCGCTTGATGGGAGCCCATATCTACATGGACTTCCCAAGTGTTGGCGCGACACAGAATATTATGATGGCAGCGACTTTGGCTCAAGGTACCACTGTTATTGAAAATGCTGCTCGAGAACCTGAAATTGTCGACTTGGCTTTATTGTTAAATAAAATGGGCGCTAAAGTCAGAGGGGCAGGAACGGAGAATATAACAATCATCGGTGTTGAAAAACTTCATGGAGCTGAGCACAATGTCGTGCAAGACCGCATCGAAGCTGGTACATTTATGGTTGCTGCTGCTATGACGGGTGGTGATTTGCTGATTGAGGATGCGATTTGGGAGCACAATCGTCCGCTTCTGTCAAAGATGCAAGAAATGGGTGTAGAAGTGACGGAAGAAGACGAAGGAATTCGCGTCCGTTCAGATGTTTCAAAGTTAAAAGCTGTGTCTGTCAAAACCTTGCCTTATCCAGGTTTCCCAACCGATATGCAGGCTCAGTTTACTGCCTTGATGGCGATAGCTCAAGGAGAGTCTGTCATGGTTGAGACGGTCTTTGAAAACCGCTTCCAGCACTTAGAAGAGATGCGACGGATGGGTCTTCACTCCGATATTATGCGGGATACCGCTCGGATTTGGGGTGGTAGCAGCTTGCAAGGAGCAGAAGTCATGTCGACAGATCTCCGGGCTAGTGCGACCTTGATTTTGATGGGCTTGATTGCTGAAGGCGAAACAAAAGTTAGCAAGTTAGTCCATTTGGATCGTGGCTATTATAAATTTCACGAAAAATTGGCGGCTCTTGGTGCCAAGGTCAAACGCGTAAAGGAAGAAGATGATGAGTGAAAATTGGAAATATTTGGCTAGACAACTAGGCATCATTGCCTTGGTGCTGGTAGTCGCTTTTATCATTTTTTGTCTTGGTCTGGTTATCGGATATGGCGTGATTGGAAATGCAGACAATCCTTGGTCTATCTTATCGCTAGATACTTGGCATGAACTTGTTTCTAAGTTCACTGGTCATTGATCTGCTAAGATGTCCGAAAATTTACCGACTGTGCAGAATTTTGCGCAGTCCTTTTAAATGGAAAAGGAAAGATGTCCAAAAGAAAGAAATTACAAAAAAAGAGCACTAAATCTACTCAGACTATAGCTGGGCTTCTGGTTGCTCTGACTTTATCACTGGGAGCCTACTTTTTTGGAAATGGCAATCAGTCACCAGCGGTAAATACATCGTCAGCCATTAGTCAAAATAGGGATACCAGTACACCTGATCAAGCACTGGCTGAGAGTGTTCTCACAGACTCAGTGCGTTCACAACTTGGTGGAAAAATCGAGTGGAATGGGACTGGAGCTTTCATCATCGATGGGAATAAAACGAACTTAAATGCCAAAGTGTCTAGTGCGCCTTATGCAGATAATAAAACGAAGATTGTTCAGGGGCAGACGGTTCCTACAGTTGCCAATGCCTTGCTTGCCAAATCGACCCGCCAATATAAATCGCGGGAAGAAACAGGAAATAGTTCCACTTCTTGGGTTCCTGCTGGTTGGCACCAAGTCAAACATCTATCAGGTGAATACAACCATGCAGTGGATCGCGGGCATCTTTTGGCTTACTCTCTAATCGGTGGCTTAAAGGGCTTTGATGCTTCCACTAGCAATCCAGTCAATATCGCAGTCCAGACAGCTTGGGCCAATCAGGCCAATAAAGACAACTCGACGGGGCAGAACTACTACGAAACTCTGATTCGTCGTGCCTTGGATCAGAATAAGCGAGTTCGCTATCGTGTCACGTTGATCTATGCTTCGGAAAATGATCTGGTGCCCTCTGGTTCGCATTTAGAAGCTAAGTCCAGCGATGGAAGTTTGGAATTCAATGTTTTTGTCCCAAATGTCCAGTCAGGAATTGTCCTTGATTACCGCACTGGCAGAGTGAGCATTAGATAAATATGATTTAAATAATATGATCCATTTGAAGTTAGCAGCTAGGATGATTTGTGTGCTTCAATAGACTTGTCGGTATCTCAAGAGATGCCGATTTTTATTTTGAGTGAAATAAGCACAAACTAAACGTAAAAAATCCCGTGCAAACCTTTTCACCGTTAAAAAAATCTGCTATAATAAGAGGGAGAACGAATACAGAGGAGAATATCATGTCAAAAAAAATTATTGGGATTGACCTTGGTGGTACATCTATCAAATTTGCAATTTTAACGCAAGAGGGTGAAATCCAAGAAAAATGGTCTATTAAAACTAATATTTTGGATGAAGGAAGCCATATTGTAGACGATATGATTGAGTCTATCCAGCATCGTTTGGAGCTCCTAAATCTATCAGCTGAGGACTTTGTCGGAATTGGCATGGGATCACCGGGTGTGGTTGATCGTGAGAAAGGGACTGTTATCGGTGCCTATAACCTAAACTGGAAGACCCTTCAACCGGTAAAAGAGAAAATCGAAAAAGCGACAAGCATTCCATTCTTCATCGATAATGATGCCAACGTAGCTGCGCTTGGTGAGCGTTGGATGGGTGCTGGTGAAAACCAACCAGACGTTGTCTTTATGACGCTTGGTACAGGTGTTGGTGGCGGTATCGTTGCGGAAGGTAAGCTGCTCCACGGTGTGGCAGGTGCGGCGGGTGAGCTGGGCCACATCACTGTTGATTTCGACCAACCAATCGCATGTACTTGTGGTAAAAAAGGCTGTCTTGAAACAGTAGCTTCTGCAACAGGGATTGTCAATTTGACTCGTCGTTACGCTGATGAATATGAGGGTGACGCAACTTTGAAACGCTTGATTGATAACGGAGAAGAAGTAACCGCTAAAACTGTATTTGATTTGGCAAAAGAAGGCGACGATCTTGCCTTGATCGTTTATCGTAACTTCTCACGTTACTTGGGGATTGCTTGTGCCAATATCGGCTCTATCCTAAACCCTTCAACCATTGTTATCGGTGGCGGAGTGTCAGCAGCGGGAGAATTCCTTCTACAAGGTGTCCAAAAAGTTTATGATGAAAATACCTTCCCACAAGTGCGTACATCAACTAAATTGGCGCTGGCTACACTTGGAAATGATGCTGGCGTAATTGGAGCAGCTTCGCTGGTACTTCAATAGTTCTAATTACTTCCTCTCTTAGCATAGCTATAAGGAGGGCTAAAAATGAAGAGAAAAGTTGCATATTTTCTAATATTATTTCCCATTTTTCTTTTGATCCTATCCGCTTGCAAATCAAAGACAGAAGGTTTTCTGACCATATTGGATAGTCAGAATCAGCAAGTTTATCAGACGAATAATACCAAAACTTTGGATGAATTTGCAGACATTCTGGATAAGGTCGAATCTGAGGAAGATAATGAAGATGCCTGGGTTGATTTACCTGATGATGCAGAGGTTAATTACATCTACGATATTAGTGGGAGAAAGGGAGAAAGTGGCGTTAAATTCACGACCTACAAAAACTACCCCTATGTAACTCTTTCAAATATTCCTGCTGTGTCAGATATTACCTTGAGATTATCAGAAAAGAATGCGAATAAGCTCAATCATCCAGATGAATGGGTCAAATAAGGTTTTCTCCTGCTAAACTTGTCAGGAGAATTTTTATGGAAAATTTGCTATACTAGAAAGAGCTCACCGAACGAAGGAGAAATCATGACGTTAGCAGATACGATTTTCAAAGAAAATATAAAAAAGATTATGGAGCAAGGTGTTTTTTCTGAGAATGCCCGTCCGCGCTACAAGGATGGAAATGTGGCCAACTCTAAATATATCACTGGTTCTTTCGCAGAATACGATTTGAGCAAGGGCGAGTTTCCAATCACAACGCTGCGCCCTATTGCCATCAGGTCTGCCATCAAGGAAGTCCTTTGGATCTATCAAGACCAGTCTAATAGCTTGGAACTGCTCAACGACAAGTACAATGTTCACTACTGGAATGACTGGGAAGTTGGCGACACGGGTACTATTGGCCAGCGCTATGGTGCTGTTGTCAAGAAGCACAATATTATCCATAAAATTCTTCAACAGCTGGAAGCCAATCCTTGGAACCGTCGCAATATCATCTCTCTCTGGGATTATGAAGCTTTTGAAGAAACAGACGGCCTGCTGCCATGCGCTTTTCAAACCATGTTTGATGTTCGTCGTGTAGATGGAGACATTTATCTGGATGCGACTCTGACCCAGCGCTCAAATGATATGCTAGTGGCTCACCATATCAACGCTATGCAGTATGTGGCTCTGCAGATGATGATTGCCAAGCATTTCGGCTGGAAGGTCGGCAAGTTCTTTTACTTTATCAATAACTTGCACATCTATGACAATCAGTTCGAGCAGGCGGAGGAACTCTTACGCCGAGAGCCTAGCGATTGTCAACCACGACTCATTTTAAATGTGCCGGATGGAACCAATTTCTTTGATATCAAGGCAGAGGATTTTGAGCTCTTAGACTACGATCCAGTCAAACCTCAGCTCAAATTCGATTTAGCGATTTGATTATATTTTTCCTACTGAATGATAGTCAGTAGGTTTTTTAATTTTCAAGAGCAAATGATTGAAATATATTTTGTAAGTGCTATAATGACAATAGATATATGTGTTTCGCTAGTGCCTATCTCGGAGGTATTGATATGGAAGCAAATTTTTTAACACATAGAAGCAGGGGAAAACTTTTTAGTCTGGGCATTTATTCATTTTTGCTTGGCTTATCGGTTTCTGTGACACCGATGGCTGTTGTGGGTGCGGATGAAGTCCAACAGGCAGAGTCCCAACTTGAGCAAATAGCAGATTCTTCAGTGGAAGAAGATGACTTTCTGCAGCTTGTAGACCAAGGTTCGGATGGGGCAAATCAGGGAAAGAAATCCTATACGATTGATTTGCTTTGTCATGGAAAGGGCCCTAAAAACAAAGGGACCGAGCAAAGCAATGCTGATGCTTCAACTGAAGGTAAGTCAGTCAAAAGAGAGGGGTGCGATATTGATCCCTTAGCGGATAAAAAAGAGGCCGCCACTGCTGAGCCTAAGAAGTCAGACTCAACGCTCTTGAACGTTTCCTTGTTTGGCCTTGTGGCTGCTGTTGTAGGATTTGTCTTTGTCAAAAAGATGAAGAAAGGGTGATTTACCTAGCAAATGAATAGTCGATAATCTTTTGGGTTATCGATTTTTTTCTGAATCAGCTGGCAAAAATAATAGATAGAAGTGATAGTCCAAACAAGTCTTTTTTAATAAATTTTGATAGAATAGAAATATCAATGTGAAGGATGGAGAAATGACGAAAAAGATTGCGGCGATTTGGGCACAGGATCAAAATGGTCTGATTGGCAAAGACCAAAGCTTGCCATGGCATTTACCAGCAGAGTTGAAGCATTTCAAAGAAATCACGACTGGACATGTGATTTTAATGGGTCGGGTGACTTTTGATGGCATGCATCGGCGCGTGCTGCCAAATAGAAAAACTCTGATTCTGACACGCGATAGGGATTATCAGATTGAAGATGAGCGTGTTTTGGTATTTCATGATCTTTCAGCGGTGTTGAAATGGTACCAAGAGCAAGAGAAGAATCTCTATATTATCGGTGGCGGCCAAATCTTTTCTTTATTTGAGCATGACTTGGATGAGGTGATTAAGACGGAAATCCATGCTAGCTTGGAAGGCGATACTTATTTTCCAACAGACTTTGATCTGACACAGTTCGAGGAAGTGAGCAGTCGCTTTCAACCCAAAGATGAAAAAAATGAGTATGATTTCACCGTAAAAATCCTCAAAAGAAAGGGTTCATAGGAATGGAAAGAAGTGTTTTTGGTTTTTTTACGGCCTTTTTATGTGCAATTTGTCTGATCTGTTCGCTTCAGACTTTTCGTAAAAAACGTTATGGATTGGCTATTTTATTTTTGTTAAATGCTTTTACAAATCTTGTTAATTCCATCCATGCTTTTTATATGACCCTCTTTTAAAATGTAAATAAAAATTGAATTAGAAATTTAGAATGGGAGTAAAAAATGCCTACAAATCGTAATAATGAGATGATGGTATATTGTTCTTTCTGTGGAAAGAATCAGGACGAAGTCCAAAAAATTATTGCGGGCAACAATGCCTTTATCTGTAATGAATGTGTCGAATTGGCGCAGGAAATTATTCGAGAAGAATTAGCTGAGGAAGTTTTAGCTGATCTTTCTGAGGTACCAAAACCGCAAGAATTGCTCAATATTTTGAACCACTATGTGATTGGTCAAGATCGGGCCAAGCGGGCTTTGGCAGTTGCTGTTTACAATCACTATAAGCGAATTAATTTTCATGACAGTCGCGAAGAGGATGATGTGGAGCTACAAAAATCCAACATTCTCATGATTGGTCCAACTGGATCTGGGAAAACATTCCTGGCTCAGACCTTGGCGCGCAGTCTCAATGTTCCTTTTGCTATCGCGGATGCGACAGCCTTGACTGAGGCTGGCTATGTTGGTGAAGATGTAGAGAATATCCTGCTCAAGCTTTTACAGGCAGCTGATTTCAATATTGAACGGGCAGAACGCGGCATCATTTATGTGGATGAAATCGATAAGATTGCTAAGAAGAGCGAAAATGTTTCTATCACTCGTGATGTTTCAGGTGAGGGTGTTCAGCAAGCCTTACTGAAGATTATTGAAGGAACAGTTGCCAGCGTGCCTCCTCAAGGTGGTCGTAAGCATCCACAGCAAGAAATGATTCAGGTTGATACCAAGAACATTCTCTTTATCGTTGGTGGTGCTTTTGACGGTATTGAAGAGATTGTCAAGCAACGTCTTGGTGAGAAGATTATCGGTTTCGGTCAAAATAATAAGGCAATTGACGAGGGTGCGTCTTATATGCAAGCTATTGTTGCGGACGATATTCAAAAATTTGGAATTATTCCTGAGTTGATTGGTCGTTTGCCAGTTTTTGCAGCACTAGAGCAGCTGACTGTTGATGATTTGGTTCGCATTTTAAGTGAACCGAGAAATGCGCTAGTGAAGCAATACCAAACCTTGCTTTCTTATGATGATGTTGAACTTGAATTTGACGAGGAAGCTTTGCAAGCCATAGCTAGAAAAGCTATCGAACGCAAGACAGGTGCGCGTGGACTTCGTTCAATTATTGAAGAAACCATGATGGATGTCATGTTTGAAGTGCCAAGTCAGGAAAATGTTAAGCTGGTTCGTATCACGAAGGAAGCAGTGGACGGCACAGACAAGCCAATCTTAGAAACTGCCTAGGGGAAGCTTATGGAAATCAATACACATAATGCTGAGATTTTACTGAGCGCAGCCAATAAATCGCATTACCCGCAGGATGATATCCCAGAAATCGCCTTGGCGGGTCGTTCCAATGTCGGTAAATCTAGTTTTATCAATACTCTGCTCAATCGTAAAAATCTAGCACGGACTTCGGGTAAGCCTGGTAAAACGCAGTTGTTGAACTTTTTCAATATCGATGACAAGCTCCGTTTTGTGGATGTTCCTGGTTACGGCTATGCCAAGGTTTCGAAAACGGAGCGCGCTAAATGGGGTAAAATGATTGAGGAATACCTGACCAGTCGGGACAATCTGCGAGCGGTCGTGAGTCTAGTAGACTTACGCCATGATCCTAGTGCGGATGATGTGCAGATGTATGAATTCCTCAAATACTATGAAATTCCAGTTATTGTTGTGGCTACCAAGGCTGATAAAATTCCACGTGGTAAGTGGAACAAGCATGAGAGCGCCATTAAGAAAAAGCTGGACTTTGATAAAACTGATGATTTTATTATCTTTTCTTCAGTTGATAAAACTGGTCTTGATCAAGCCTGGGATGCGATTTTAGGCAAGATCTAGATGTTAGATTGTATCGGAATGATAGTTGAAATTTCAGAGTTTAAGATCATAGCCTGATTCCGTATGGGTTGGAGTCAGGTTATTTTCATCTTCAGCTCAGCCTGCATATCTTTATGATAAGGCTCATTATGCAAGTCGAACGAGGAAGTTTTGAATGGAACAATCGTGGCTTGTAAAACTTATATTCGTGGAAGATCTAAAAAATGTCATATACTTGTAATTTATTGCTAATGTTATTTTGCTTTTAGTATGTTACAATAGTAGAACAAATATTGTATTTAGGAGAAAGACTGTGAAGAAGAGAATTTCAAAAGAAAGAAAAAAACTTTTGACAGGTTTGGCAGTGATGGCTTCAACCGTTGTCTTTGGTCTTGCTTTATCAAAGCAAATCAAGCCAGCAAGTGCAAATGATGCTGTTCAGCAACCATTGAACCAAACAGAATATTTCATTTCACAAATTAGTGAGCCAGCTCGCCAGTTGGCCCAGGATAATGATCTATATGCTTCTGTGATGATTGCACAAGCTATTTTAGAGAGTGGTTCTGGCCAGTCTGGTCTGTCAGGATATCCTCACTATAATCTGTTCGGGATTAAAGGAGCTTATGCTGGTCAGTCAGCGACGATGGAGACCTTGGAAGAAGATGGTCAAGGCAATACTTACGCAATCAATGATCAATTCCGCTCTTACTCAAGTTATGCTGAGTCACTTCAGGATTATGTCTATGTCTTGAGACAAAGTCATTTTGCGGGAGCTTGGAAGAGCAATGCCCCGACCTATCAAGATGCGACAGCTGCCTTGACAGGTGTGTATGCGACGGATAGTAACTACTATGCGAAATTGAACTATCTGATTGAAGCATACAATCTGACTCAGTTTGATTCACCTAGCTATCAGACAGGAGCATCTAATATGGTTTACAATCCTTACCGTGGACAATACACGACTCAAGATGTTCTGGAAACAGACCAAGCATGGGCATCACATAACTAGATAAGAAAAAAGAGATTGTAATAATCTCTTTTTTGCGTTTTACTAATGAAATAGACGATCATTTCAAATAAGCAGATTTATTTATCTTTAGCAAAACTGACTAAGTTGATATTTTAGAAAAGGCTTAAGGAGCAAGATGGGAGCGTTTAAAGACTTACTTGAAAAGCAAGACATAATAATTCTAGATGGTGCTTTGGGGACAGAGCTGGAGAGGCAGGGCTATGATGTTTCTGGTCGGCTTTGGTCAGCCAAGTACTTGCTTGAGAATCCTCAGATTATCCAAGACCTGCATGAAGATTATGTTCGGGCGGGTAGTGACATCATCACCACTTCCAGTTATCAAGCCAGCATTCCAGCTTTGGTCGAAGAAGGATTGAGTTTAGATAAGGCTTATGAAATCTTCAAAGAAACGGTCTTTTTGGCACAGGCAGCTGTTAAAAATGTCTGGCAGGGATTATCGCTAGATGAGCAGCAGCGTTCATATCCTTTGATAGCTGGATCGGTCGGACCATATGCTGCTTATCTGGCTGATGGTTCGGAGTATACAGGAGCCTATCACTTGAGTGAGGAGGAATTTAAAGACTTTCATCGTCCGCGGATACAAGCCTTGCTGGATGCGGGTTGTGATTTATTGGCACTTGAAACGATTCCTAACGGAGCAGAAACCGAGGCGCTTGTTCATTTACTATCAGAAGAATTTCCTCAGGTGGAAGCCTATTTATCTTTTACCGCTCAAACGGTATCAGCGATTTCGGATGGAACACTGATAGAAGAAGTTGGGCGCTTGGCTCAGTCGAGTCCACAAGTATTGGCTGTCGGTTTTAACTGTACAGCTCCGCATTTGATTGCTCCTTTATTAGAAAAGTTAAAACAGGTGTGCGATAATCCCTTACTAGCCTATCCAAATTCTGGAGAGGTCTATAATGGGGTGACGAATACTTGGCAGGACAATCCTGAGCAGCAGCTCTGTTTAACTGATTACAGCCATCTTTGGAAGAAACAGGGCGTTCAGCTTTTTGGCGGTTGCTGTCGAACTCGGCCAGAAGATATAAGGCAGCTAGCAGGCGAATTAAGAACTTGAATATAGCATTCCAAGTTCAAATTTAGAAAAAAACTTACAGAAAACGCTTTCGAAAAATAAAAGTTTGTGATATACTGTACATAGTTTAACTTAGAGGAGAATTATTATGGTCGAATCGACATTTATTCCAAAAATAGAAGCAGCTTGCCGTAAGAAAGAAGGCTTGTTCGACACAAGTAAAGGGAAGTATGCTGTCCGCTCTATCTTTGCGGGGGCCTTTCTGACTTTCAGTACAGGAGCAGGAGCTATTGCAGCAGACCTGACAAATAAGATTGTTCCAGGAACGGGTCGCTTTCTCTTTCCTTTTATCTTTGCTTGGGGATTGGCCTACATCGTCTTTCTGAATGCTGAGCTGGTGACTTCTAACATGATGTTTTTGACAGCTGGCACTTTCCTAAAGAAGATTGACTGGAAAAAAGCGCTGATTATTTTGTTCTATTGTACTTTCTTTAATTTGATTGGGGCTCTGCTTGCTGGGTGGCTCTTTGCTAATTCGGCGGCTTATGCGGGACTTAGTAAAGAAAGTTTCATTGCTGGTGTTGTGCAGATGAAGCTTGCCCGTTCCAATGAACTTATTTTACTTGAGGGAATACTAGCCAATGTATTCGTTAATATTGCGATTCTTTCCTTCGTCTTGGTGAAAGATAGTACAGCTAAGCTTTTCTTGGTTATTTCAGCCATTTATATGTTTGTATTCTTAACAAACGAACACTTGGCAGCTAACTTTGCTTCTTTTGCTATCGTCAAATTTAGCTCGGCTGCATCACAGGTGGCAAATTTTGGTATTGGAAATATCCTGCGTCACTGGGCTGTGACCTTCGTAGGAAACCTGATTGGTGGTGGTCTCCTAATCGGTCTGCCATATGCTTGGTTCAATAAAAAAGAAGAACATTATGTAGATTAAAATGTAGCCTTAGGGCTACATTTTTTTGAAGAAGTGATGCTCTGATTTCCGTTTAGATCTGCCTAAATTGACAAACATATAAAATTTTGTTAAACTTTATTAATATTCTTATATTTAAGGAGATCTTGATGAATAAACTTACTATTCAAGCACCAGATGGCAGCAATGTTAAGACTTTGTCACCTATGTACTCTATTACAACCTTGCTATTTAACTTTTTCGTTCCTCTCTTTCGTAAAGACTGGAAATACTTTGGGATCATGCTTGGATCACTTTTTGTATTTGCTGTGATTGCAACGCTTCTTATCCCAGATGATTTCTTGAGACCTGTAGGAACTGCCTACAACTTGTTTTGGGCCTTTTTCTATAATCGTCTTTGGATAAAAGACCGAGTTTTCACAGATGGCTGGGTGCCTGCTGACGATGCTAGTAAAGCCTTGCTTGACAAGACTTTTCCTAAAAATGCATAAAAAATTAAAAAGATTGCACAAAAAGCTTGCAATCTTTTTTTTCTTTTGCTATAATTATAAATGGTTTGAAAAAACTGCCTAAGACAGTAGGGGAGCTCGACTCATAAAAATCCTACCGAGGACAAAACGTATCATGTAAAAGAAGCGTATTGTACTTTCGTGTCTAGGTTTGGGCGCGTTTTTCTTTTAGAAAGATTCCCCAAGCAAAATAATTACGGAGGTGAAACACTAAATGAGTGAAGCAATTATTGCTAAAAAAGCAGAATTAGTTGACGTAGTAGCTGAGAAAATGAAAGCTGCTGCATCAATCGTTGTTGTGGACGCTCGTGGTTTGACAGTTGAGCAAGATACTGTTCTTCGTCGTGAGCTTCGTGGAAGCGAAGTTGAGTACAAAGTGATTAAAAACTCAATCTTACGTCGTGCAGCTGAAAAAGCTGGTCTTGAAGATCTTGCATCAGTATTTGTTGGACCATCTGCAGTAGCATTTTCTAATGAAGATGTTATCGCACCAGCGAAAATCTTGAACGATTTTGCTAAGAATGCAGAAGCACTTGAAATCAAAGGTGGTGCTATCGAAGGCGCTGTCGCATCAAAAGAAGAGATTCTTGCACTTGCAACTCTTCCAAACCGCGAAGGACTTCTTTCTATGCTCCTTTCTGTACTTCAAGCGCCAGTTCGCAACGTTGCACTTGCTGTCAAAGCAGTTGCAGACAACAAAGAAGACGCAGCTTAATCTTAAGCTACGCAGCGTAGCCTAGCTACAAAACATTATTATAAAAATAAAAACTTATTTGGAGGAAATAACAATGGCATTGAACATTGAAAACATTATTGCTGAAATTAAAGAAGCTTCAATCCTTGAATTGAACGACCTTGTAAAAGCTATCGAAGAAGAATTTGGTGTAACTGCAGCTGCTCCTGTAGCTGTTGCTGCAGCTGGTACTGCTGACGCTGGTGCTGCTAAAGATTCATTTGACGTTGAATTGACAGCTGCTGGTGACAAAAAAGTTGGCGTTATCAAAGTTGTACGTGAAATCACTGGTCTTGGCCTTAAAGAAGCTAAAGAACTTGTTGATGGTGCACCAGGTGTCATCAAAGAAGGCGTTCCAACTGCAGAAGCTGAAGAAATCAAAGCTAAATTGGAAGAAGCTGGAGCTTCAGTTACTCTTAAATAATAGAGTATCGCAATTTGATTGCGGAAGCCTAGTAAATCAAGGTCTTAGGGTTTTCTAAGGTGATTTAAAATTAAAGGAATGATTTCATTCCCCACTAAAACCCCACCAAAATAAAATTTTGGTGGGGTTTTTTGCTATTCTTCGTTAAGTTCATACCTGATAACATCTTCTACATTACATTCTAATATCTCACATAATCTATCTATCGTTTTAGTTGTTATTGGTTCTCCTTTTTTAATGCGATATAAAGTATTTGCTGAAATACCTTCTATTTTTATCAGATAATACTCTGATTTATCTCGCTTGTTTAATGTTTCATAAAATAGCTTGTACGAAATCATATTCTACCTCTGTATAATTTTCATATTATATAATTACCGTATCATGCTTAAGGTATTGCCTACACTTAATAAATTGAGTTTAATTAAATAAAAACGAAAGCGAGAAGTTATGGCATTTAAAGAAACAGGTAGAGTTTTTGTTATTAAAGAATTTATTGAGGAAAAAGCAGCAGGTTGTGGATGTGTGACAATTACATTACTCATCGGAGCACTACTTTACACGCTTCCAGCCCTATTTCAATCGTTATTTTCACTAGCTCTTACTGTATTAGTCATCATAGGAATTGTATGGCTCATCAAAAAATTTTTATCAAAATAGATTATGGAGATGGTTATGAAAACTAAATTTATTTTAACAGGTCTAGTACTACTAGCCACTTCAACGTTTATGGTGGCTTGTTCTAATAACAAAACAACTTCGACAAGTGGTTCATCTACAACCGAGCAAATCTCAACAAAAACAAATGATTTACAAGACTATATCAAAAATCATCATGAACTAATAAAATTAACCAGAGCAGGTTTTTATCTTGGAGGTATGGCTCAAGATTATAGAAAAACTGAAGGTGAAGCAGAAAAGAAAGGGGAACAGGTTTTCTTAACTCCTAATGACGTAGATAAACACCTTAGAAAACTGAAAGTTGAAATCGGTGAATATAACAATGATACCAAACGTCTCGCAGTAACGGTTACAAACAACTACGGCGAGGATGTACTGGGTTATAACGACAATAAAGATAGTGACATCGAGCATCAAACTTCAATTCGTATCAAAGGTTACTTCAAAGAATAAGCAGGTGTCAAGCCATCAGAACTTCTAATTGGCTTTCGACCAAAAGTTACAATCAAATCAGGCGAAAGTGTAACATTCCAAATTTTAATGCCATATTATGATTACACCTATAACAAAGATGCTGTTACTTCTTTGAAAAACGAAGAATATGATTCAATGTATATTCTGAGCGATTATCTTGAATCAATCCTTATATATCCCAATAACGACCAAAACAAGCTAGGACGTTCCGCTATGTCAAACTTTGGAAACTACTTTGTTGATAATAGCTTATATTTTAAGAATTATCCAAATGAAGCTAGTATTTCAGATGAAGAAATCGTGGAGCGTTATGGGCTTATGAAGAAATAAACAAAAAACCTTGTCTTAATGACAGGGTTTTCGTCTAATCTTATTTATTTCTCAATTTATCCAAATACTTGCTATTCCATTTTTTTAAGGTTGGTGGTCTCTTGTTGACTTGTTTTACGCCTATTTGATATTTTTCTAGTTGTTCAATATAAGCTAATGATATATCTAATAGTGTTTGTTTCTGTCTTAGTTCAGAAGAACTTAACTTACGTTCATCGACATATAGGTCTAATTTACTCAATTCATGAAGGTATTTTTCTTTTTGTATGGGAATAATATCATTTTTTATGATTTGTCTTGTTCTATGTCCCAGTGATTGTAGTATAAATCTTTCTTTGCCCCCTTCTTTATTTATATATTGATTGAGTTCAGGGATGATAATTTCGTTTAGAAAATTTTCTATTTTCTTAGGAAGGTCTTTAAAAGACTTAAGAGGATGGAAAAATTTTTTAATATTGGCTATAAATGACTCGGACATTTCATTATAGAGTTCATTGATTCTGCATTGCAATATAAATTGCATTCTTTTTATTATAAGAATTTGGTCATCTGCTTGTCTACTGATATTTCTTTTAGATGAAGTAGAGGGTGAAAAATCAAAAATATGGAAGTGACTAGGTTCAAAAATAAAATACTTTTGGAAATCAATATCAGCTTTTTTCCAAATCGCTAGTATGTAATTTATTTCTTGCATAAATCGATTGTATTTAATTTCAAATTTGTCAGGTTCTAACATGTATTTGTCTTTCCACATATTTTTTAGCATCTGTATACTATAACCTTTTTTATTTAGTTCTGATTCAAATAATTCAAAAAATGATACATATTGTGCATACGAGACACTATCAAGCAACAGAGTTTCAATAAATTCTGTTGTTTTTTTATTATTCATAAGATCAAGAATCATTGCTTGAAAAATTAATGGTGAAAGCATTTCTATCTCCCAGTTCTCACCGAAGAATATATGTTTAGTGCAGTTAAAATTCAGATTCTTCTGTAGAGGTTCGATATATGATTTAGGGATTAAAAAAGGATTGGGAGAACGCCTGTTTGTATAAGGCATATATTGATTGTTTAGTATTCTAGAAATATAAGATACATTTAAAAATTTTTCATTACCCTCATCATCAATATAGTAAGAGATGTCTTCATTAGATAAGTGAAAATGCTCTTTTCGTATTTTACACCGAAGGGAAGCTACATTAAATATAAAATCTGTAGTTAGTGATGTCATTCCAACCTCTATTTGATGTACTTTTTTAGAATATTATACCAAAAAATACAGTTTGTGTACATTATAAAAATGTATTAAACTAAATATAGTCAGATAGTACTAGAAGACAAAAATTTAAAAGGAGTACACTCAATATGTGCACAGAGATACAGTAAACACTATGCGTACTATGAGAAGTGATGATTTTTAATCGTTTTAAAGAAAGGAACATAAACTATGAAAAATTTAAGTCAATTCAAAGATTTTAAACATCAAGAGTTTTTAGAAAAAAAGAGACTATACTTTATCGGTGTAAAAACCGTCAAAAATGAAAATGGTGTAAAAGTGAGCTTGCTTATTCTTGAAGATAAAACAGTTTATCAAAATGAAAGCAATAACTTGGGTGAGCAACTTCAAGTTACTGTTCAAAATAAAACAGTTGACGATTTTATTGGTTTCAAACCATTACAAACTGAATGTAAAATTGTAAATGTTAAAAAAGCAACAATTTACGGTGACTATCAAAATCAGCTATCTATTCACGCTGATGTAATAGAAGCAAATCAACCAGAGGATAAGAAATGAGAAGAGTCAGTGCAAGTTGGAATTACCCGTTCTGGGCGAGCATATCATGTATGATATGCTCGAATATAATTCTGTTTTTAGTGTATAGATATCTGAACCCCGTGTGTGTAAATTGGTTTGGAACTACTTATAATCTGTATTTTTATAGTTTTGTAGCTTTGTTAAACTTTCTTTATGCTTTCGGTTTATATAAACGAAGTACTTATCTGAATAGAAATAAATTAAAGAAATTCATTTTAAATAATCATTTGTATGAGACGGCTAAAATTTACAATGGAAACGAAGTCATCACTGCTTCTATTGAGCTTGATTGGATTGATAAGAATGATTGTGTAGTAGTTCGGGCATATAAGAATGGGGAAATATTAGATGATCTAGTAAAAGAAATAGGCGAAGGTCTTCAAGCGTTTTTAAAGTTAAAATTGATTAGAATAAAAGATGAAGCTTTTCAGACAGATTATGTTTTTGAAGTAGTCTCTGATAAACGACTCATATTTTCAAAATCTCAGAATAAAAAATATATAAATAATACAGTTATTCAACTAACAGAAAAGATTCAGTATGATGTGTCAAAAGTAAGTCATGGTTTGACTGTCGGTTCGACAGGTTCCGGAAAAACAATGTTTATCAACTCAAAAATATTGGCTTATGCAAAAATGAAAGCTGATATATTTATCTGTGACCCTAAGAATGCAGATTTGAGCTTACTGAAATATGTTGAGGGCTTACCGAAATCTCATATCGGTGTTTCACCTGATCAAATATGTAAAATATTACGCTTAGTGAATGATGAAATGGAGGGAAGGTATGAGCAATATTTTTCAGATAAATCGGCATTTGGTAAAACTTTTGTTGATTTTGATTTACCTCCTGTTGTAATATTTTTTGATGAAGTAACAGCATTTATGAAAACAGCTGATAAAAAGTTAGTTTCAGAAGCAAAAGAATACCTATATTCTATTATTATGAAGGGACGTCAAGCTGGCTGTTTTGTAGAGATAAGTATGCAAAGACCAGGGACTGAAGTTTTAGATGGGGCTATTCGTGATCAATTAGGGTGTCGTGTTGCACTTGGAAAAATGTCAAAAGATGGCTATCGAATGATTTTTGATACTGCGGACTTTAATTATTACGACTCTAATGTCGTTGGTAGTGGTTACATTATTATTGCAGGTCAAATTATTGAGCCAACTTATTTTGAGACTCCGTTTTTCGATGATGATTTTGATTTTATTGAAGAACTAGAAGAATATTATGATGGGAACATCTTTGAAAGCGATGAATAGCGGTGCTCAGATCGGAGAGGCTGAGCAAGTGGAACGACCGTCTTTCTTCGCTTGAAAAGATGTGTGCAAGCAGAAGCTTGCTTCTGCTTGCCTTTAACTTGATAAGCGTCAAACAAAAGCACAAGGAGCTTATATGCCAGAAATTGGAAGCGACAGAGTAGTAAAGACCTATCGTTATGGTAACACGGTTGAAATGACTACTGCTAACGGACAGCACAAACAGACTATTAAGGTGATATCAGGGAAGCGTTATGTAAATTTGGAGACGGGAGAAATTTATGACATGGATACTTCTAATAGCAACCGTCTTGATAATTTGAAATCAACGAAGCAAACAATGAAGAAATTACGTCGCTTGATTGCTCATAATTTTACAGGCGGTGATAACCAGCTATGGATTACTCTAACGTACCGTGAACATATAACAGATGCGGAATTAGTCTATAAAGATTTTAAAGCCTTTATTCGCCGATTACGTGCAAAATATGGTCATGTGGAATATATATCGGTAATCGAGCCCCAAGCAAGTGGTAGATGGCACTTACATGTGTTGATGAAAAACTCTACAATCTTGACAATACCTAATGAAATTCTTGCTGATTTATGGCAAAAAGGTTTTACTAAAACTAAGCGATTGAAGAGAGTGGATAAGGTTGGAAATTACTTAATTGCTTATCTATCGAATTTGCAGATAAGTGATGAGAATTCTGATAAGAAAGCAATCGTTAAGGGAGCAAGATTATACATGTATCCTAAAGGTATCCGCATTTATCGGACAAGTAGAGGAATAGAAAAACCTTTAGAAGTGACAACAACTAAAGGAGAAATAATAAAATATTATAAGATTAACAGTCCGCCAAATTTTTCACGTACAACAAAGCATGAAACACCATATGGTGTAAAAGAATACATAACGGAGTTTTATGACAATATAAAAAGCCTGTCAGGTACTTTTAGCGGAGCAACTGACAAGCTGAGTTAACAAAAGATATTTTGGAATATCTTTTGATATTTCCATTATATCATATAAAGATATGAGTGAGGTAAAGTAATATGAGAAAAACTGTGAGTCATCAATATTTGGTAGAGTTAGGTTTCCCAAAACATACAGCACGAGACATAATTAGGCAAGCGAAAAAAATAGCTATTCAAAAATTTAAAGAAACTAGTAATTCCTTAGATAATATGCTAGAATTAAGTAAATCACCTTTTGATAATTCAAGATTAGACCTTGCACCTACCTATATTGTTGAAGAATTACTTGGCTTTGAGTTACCTTTTGAAAAAGGAAGGAACTTAAAGAATGGCAGTTAAAAAATATCGTGGTGTATCGAGAGATAAACAAGGAAAAATTTATTATCAAACAGAGTTTAAAGCAAATGATGTAACTGGAAAACGTCAACGCAAGAAAAGTTACAAAGACCAGTTTGGGAATCTGTTTAAGAGTGAAAAGCAAGCTTATGATGAATTGTGTCGAATTAGGGCAGAATTTCAAATGTCTCAAAATAGGAACGGAGATTTCATGACCTTTGCTGATTACATGGCAGAAGTATATCTTCCCTATTATAAGCAAACGGTTCAATCTGTTACTTATAGAACGGCTCTTACCCACCATAAGATGTTTGTAGAAGTTTTTGGACAAAAGAGATTATCGTCAATAACTGTTAGGGAATGTGAGCAGTTTAGACTTCATTTGATTGATAAGTATTCTCCTAATTATGCTAAAGGGGTATGGATCCGCTTTAAGCAGTGTTTAGGCTATGCTGAACGTCTGCAAATTATTGATGAATTTCCTTGTAAATTACTTGATAATCCTAAAGGAGCACGACCAGATACAAAATTTTGGACGTTAGATGATTTTAGAAAAGTTATCGGAACATTTGATTTGTCAGATTACGAAGAACGACACAGATTCACAACGATTTGGTTGTATTTCTTTACGGGTCTTAGAGTATCTGAAGGACTGAGTTTGATTTGGTCGGATATTGATTTTGAAAGAAAATTACTCCATGTTCAGAGTACTTTAGAATATGAAGGTAATGGAGTTTTCATTCGTAAAAATCAAACAAAAACTGAAGCAGGTATCAGATGGATTGAGCTTGATGATGAGACTATGGAAGTATTGCAGAAATGGCGAACTGTACAAGTAGAAAACAGTGATGATAGTTATGTTCTTGCACGATTCGGAAAACCGTTAAGTAAAAGTACTTTAAGCCGTATTCTCAAAAGGCAAGCTAAAAAAGCAGGTGTTGAAGTAATAACTGGTAAAGGCTTGAGACACTCTCATGATAGCTTTTTAATAAATATACTAGGTAAAGATGTTCTTTATGTATCGCAACGCTCTGGGCGAGTAGATAAAGCAACAACATTGAATACTTATTCGCATTTGTATGATAGTCAAAAAGTTAGCGGAGGAAGAGAGATAACTCAAGCACTTTGTAAGTTTGGAGTATCGTCAAACCCCACCAAAACCCCACTAAACTAAAAAACTTAAGTAATAAACGTTGATTTTATAATGTTTATAAGCATTGTGTAACCATTACTCTTAAATAATAGAGTAACGCAAATTGAATGCGAAAGCCTAGTATATTAAGGTTAAGAATTGTTTAAGGTGATTTAAATCTTAAATAGGGGAGTTATTCCCCACCAAATCCCCGCCAAGTTAGATCTTGGCGGGGATTTTTTTCTACAACAAAATAGACTATATAATTCATTTGTTAGTTTTACCTTATGCAGAAAATATAGTGCTATTTTAACCTAAATCCAATCATCACCTTCAACTGGTGCATAAGCCCACCACACCCAAGCTAAACCAAGATCAGTAGCTTGAATAATATCATTTTGCATCGTAATTAAATTATGATGAAGTGCAAAATCAATGTATTCCTCTAACTGAATTCTTTTATCAGCATAGCCTTCTTCAATTAATTTCGAGATTGATTCAGGTAAACTCACGTAATCTAAAAAGCTAGTGAAGTAGGTATCTGTTATTAGTTTTTCACGAATTTCAAAATTTGAGCCTTTGAATTCTCTTTGTAAATGATTTTTAATTGACATTCTTTAACTCCTTTAAATTTATATTATGTCTGAAAAATGTGTTAAAACTGTTAGCTATACAATAGCCCATATTTTTAGTATGCCATATAAACGCCCAAAAAATGTATTTTTCCGTTTTTTTTCTTCATTTTTTAGTCGAAAATGAGAAACTTTAAAGAATATAGTTCGTCACTGTAACAGATAGACGCCAATGGGAAAGATGGAAGACCGAGACCGCCATCAAGGCTAAACGATTATATTTTGTAGGCAGGGATGAATTTAAGGCTTTTTTATAGTTTGAACCACGAATTTTATAAGGTTCATCTCTTAGATCATTAATGAAGTTTTTCTTTTGTTTCTCAAATTTTTTTAATGATTTATCCCTTAAATTTTGGTGGCCAACCTCCCAACGTTCTATTAAAAAATTTTTTAAATTCACCTTGAAATTAGGATTATCTTGGAGTTTCTTCAAGTAGAAGTAATAACACTCTCTTGCATGTTGAGCTCGCATCCCATGTAGATTGATAAGATTATTCATTTCTACATCTGTAAAGATATAATCATCGTCTTGTTTATTTTTAAAGGTATCTAGGACTACTGGGATATCTTGAGGAAGAATTAGTTGAGGTTGAAATTTTCCTCCCTTTCCACGTTGAACTAAAACATAGTAATTTCCATTATTATCTTTTCGAATATCTTTTCCTTTTAATTTTTTTAATTCGGATCTACGAATCCCAACTGCCCTCTGAAAATTAACCAGCCGAGAGAAGCGAGAGTCTGTTTCTTGATGTTTACCTTGAGAGTTTTTTGATTTTACACGACCTCGGATAATTTTGTCACTGGAACGCTTGTCTTTTCTAATGCGATTCATGTTGATATCAACTGATTTACAAACAGGTGCTAAATAAGTATGAATGGTTGCAACAGAGTATTGTTTTGGATCATCGTTTAGATTTAGTTGGTATAATTGAATCACTTCTTCAGTAATATCTGAAATTTTCTTAATATTGTGTTCTTTAGCCCACTTTGTAAAGCGAGTAATTGCTCTTTTGTAGCTTGTCCTCGTTCGATTGTTTGTGATATTTTTTGAAGCTGCAATAAATAAATCGTGCTTGAGGGAGTTTCTTTTTCTTGGCATTATACATTCCTTTCTAAAATGAATACATATTATTGTTAAACTGCCTCCCACCCTTTTTTAATAAGCTGGGTATGCTTTTGATACTTCCCATCGAGGCTAACTCTTGAAGTTTAATGTTTGCGATAGATTTTCAGTACTCACCGTAATCTATGTTTGGAAGGATCATAAAGATGTCATTGCTTGTTCGAGCTTATAAAACTTTTCTATTTTACTTTTTTTATTACATTATTTTTTACTTTGGTAAACTAGTTATTTTTTTTAGTTTTTACTTTTATTTTTACCTTTTTTATTTTACCTTAAACACGTTTTTCTTTACTTTTTATCTACTAAATGGTTATTCTTTACTTCATGTTATTCAGTAGAGAATAACCATTTAGATTTTCTTTCTTTTTTTCTTAGTTTTTTCCTTTGCAATGACTAGCATATGAGAAATAAGTACGTTAACCGTGCCCGGTAACAAACTTTCTCACCATATGACTAATGGCTCTACTTATTCAATTTAATTTATAATAATAGTATGCCATATTTTGATAAAAATAAAAAAAAGAAAAAAACACTCGTTTTGAACTACACCCCAAAGCTAGACAAATAAATTCATCCTTTGGAGTCAACAGCTTTTATAGTACTTTTTTGAAAAATCATTTTTTTATTTTTACAGAAAAATGGCATAATAATAGTATAGATAAAAAAAGGCAGTGCTGAACTGTCTTTTTTGTTCCTCAAAAAAGGAGGTAGCAGATGCTCAAGAACAATCATTTAATAATAATATTAGAGAGAGTGAGGCCACCGTGAAAATTCACGAATGAAAAATCATATTTAAAAAAATTAATTAGAGGAAAACAAAATGAAAACGTATAAAAACCATGTGATTTCTTTAACTCAACAATATCTTACAGAGTTAATTAATCACAATGAAGAAGTTAATATTAGAATGTTTTATTCAACATTTGAAGAGGATCAGTATATCTCAATCTTGAATGACCAGGATCAAGAAGTTTCATTCAATTTTGTAAATGATAGTATTGAAATTGAATTAATTGATCCGTTGTGTAAGAAAATTTTGATTACATTTGATACTGTAGAACAGACAGCCAAAGTTCATCAAGTAATGAAATTTCTCTTAGATTTGTTTTTTAGATTCAATTGGCATGAATCAGTTGCAGAGTTATCAGTAGCAAATTTCTGGGAATTGATCAAGAATTACGAGGTAGATAACCTCGATATGGCGTTTGGTTACCCAAGAATCGCATGTTCTAATAGCTAATAGCCATATTTTTAGGCACAAAAATAGCATAAAAATCTAGTTATCCGCATAAAAACTGGACTTATCACACTTTATCAAGGTCAAAACCACTCAATTTACTACTAATTTACTACTTATGAATGAGCTTTGATACGACGATTTATCCTTGAAAAGTGAAGATATAAAGATACTTCCAATAAAATTTGAATATTTAATAGGTAGACACTTCAAAAAATGAGGTGTCTATTTTTTTACCCGATTTTGAAAGGAAGTGAACTTATGAAAACAAAAAATCAAGAATCAAAAGGTCGTTCCCCACTCTTTAAGACCATCAAACATTCATTCAGCCAATAAAAAAGAAAGGATAGGTAAAAATATGGAACTTAAATTTGTGATTCCCAACATGGAAAAAACATTCGGCAATTTAGAATTTGCTGGCGAGGATAAAGTCGTTCAGCGAAGAATCAACGGACGGCTAACTGTCTTATCAAGAAGCTATAATCTCTATTCTGATGTTCAAAGAGCAGATGATATTGTGGTGGTGCTTCCTGCTGAAGCTGGCGAAAAACATTTCGGCTTTGAGGAACGTGTGAAGTTAGTCAATCCACGTATTACCGCAGAGGGCTACAAAATCGGCACTCGTGGTTTTACAAATTACCTTTTACATGCTGACGACATGATAAAAGAATAAAGAAAGAGAGGAAAAATGATGAGATTAGCAAATGGCATTGTATTAGATAAAGACACGACTTTTGGAGAATTGAAATTCTCTGCTCTACGTCGTGAAGTGAGAATCCAAAATGAAGACGGGTCGGTTTCAGATGAAATCAAGGAACGTACCTATGACTTAAAATCCAAAGGACAAGGACGCATGATTCAAGTAAGTATTCCTGCCAGCGTGCCTTTGAAAGAGTTTGATTATAACGCACGGGTGGAACTTATCAATCCCATTGCGGACACCGTTGCTACTGCCACCTATCAAGGAGCAGATGTTGACTGGTATATCAAGGCAGACGATATTGTGCTGACAAAGGATTCTAGTTCATTCAAAGCTCAACCACAAGCAAAGAAAGAACCGACACAAGACAAATAGTCGCTAGGTAGAAAGGAGACTTTTTCGCATGAAACAGCGTGGTAAAAGGATTCGCCCATCTGGTAAAGATTTAGTCTTTCATTTTACGATAGCGTCACTCCTGCCTGTTTTCCTGCTGGTTGTCGGACTGTTTCATGTGAAGACAATCCAGCAGATCAACTGGCAGGATTTTAACCTATCACAAGCAGATAAGATTGACATTCCCTATTTAATTATCAGTTTCAGTGTCGCAATTCTTATCTGCTTGCTGGTAGCGTTTGTATTCAAACGGGTTCGCTATGATACGGTTAAACAACTTTACCACCGTCAAAAACTGGCAAAGATGATACTTGAAAACAAGTGGTATGAATCTGAACAGGTCAAAACAGAGGGTTTCTTTAAAGATAGTGCTGGTCGTACAAAGGAAAAGATAACCTACTTCCCTAAAATGTATTATCGACTTAAAAATGGCTTGATACAGATACGGGTGGAAATCACGCTGGGAAAATATCAAGACCAACTCTTACACTTGGAAAAGAAATTAGAGAGTGGCTTGTACTGTGAGCTGACGGATAAAGAGTTAAAGGATTCCTATGTGGAATATACTTTGCTCTATGACACCATAGCCAGTCGTATTTCTATTGATGAAGTAGAAGCTAAAGATGGTAAACTTCGCTTAATGAAAAACGTATGGTGGGAATATGATAAGCTCCCTCATATGTTGATTGCTGGTGGTACAGGTGGCGGTAAAACTTACTTTATACTGACACTGATTGAAGCCTTGCTTCATACAGATTCAAAACTGTATATTCTTGACCCGAAAAATGCTGACCTTGCGGACTTAGGTTCTGTGATGGCAAATGTCTACTATAGAAAAGAAGACTTGCTTTCTTGCATTGAAACATTCTATGAAGAAATGATGAAACGTAGTGAGGAAATGAAGCAGATGAAGAACTATAAGACTGGCAAAAATTATGCTTACTTAGGTCTCCCGGCACACTTCTTAATCTTTGATGAATACGTCGCTTTCATGGAAATGCTGGGAACAAAAGAAAACACCGCAGTTATGAATAAGCTGAAACAGATTGTCATGTTAGGTCGTCAAGCTGGCTTCTTTCTAATACTGGCTTGTCAACGTCCAGACGCAAAATATTTAGGCGACGGAATCCGTGATCAGTTTAATTTCAGAGTGGCTTTAGGTCGTATGTCTGAAATGGGCTATGGCATGATGTTTGGCAGTGACGTACAAAAGGATTTCTTCTTAAAGCGAATCAAAGGTCGTGGCTATGTTGATGTAGGAACAAGTGTCATATCAGAGTTTTATACTCCCCTTGTACCAAAAGGATATGATTTCTTGGAGGAAATTAAAAAGTTATCCAACAGCAGACAGTCCACGCAGGCGACGTGCGAAGCGGAAGTCGCAGGTGTGGACTGATCTTGCTGGCTGGTGTGGCAATAGCCACGCCAGCACTTAACCCCCCGTATCTAACAGGGGGGTACAAATCGACAGGAAACAGTCAAAAAAACATTAGAAAATCCTTTGGTTACAAGGGATTTACAAAATTTCAGCGTATGTCAAATGGGCTTTAAAAGTTGACATACGCCTTTTTGATTGGAGGGATTTTTACTGAATGAACAAACTTGGTTACAGCATTTAAAAGAAAAACGCTTGGCTTATGGACTATCTCAAAACCGTTTAGCTGTTGCGACTGGTATTACAAGGCAGTATCTAAGCGATATTGAAACAGGAAAAGTCAAGCCATCAGAGGATTTACAGCAGTCCCTTTGGGAAGCTCTGGAACGCTTCAATCCCGACGCTCCCCTTGAAATGCTGTTTGATTATGTAAGGATTCGCTTTCCGACAACAGACGTACAGCAGGTGGTCGAAAACATCTTACAACTGAAACTGTCCTATTTTCTTCATGAGGACTATGGTTTCTATTCTTATTCAGAGCATTATGCTTTAGGCGACATATTCGTCCTTTGCTCCCATGAACTGGACAAAGGAGTTCTGGTGGAATTGAAAGGTCGTGGGTGCAGACAATTTGAAAGCTATCTTCTGGCACAACAAAGAAGCTGGTATGAGTTCTTTATGGACGTTTTGGTGGCTGGCGGTGTGATGAAACGCCTTGACCTTGCCATTAACGATAAGACAGGGATTTTGAATATCCCTGTACTCACTGAAAAGTGCCAACAGGAAGAATGTATCTCCGTCTTCCGCAGTTTTAAAAGCTATCGCAGTGGCGAACTGGTACGCAAAGAGGAAAAGGAATGTATGGGAAACACCCTCTATATCGGTTCATTACAAAGTGAAGTTTATTTCTGTATCTATGAAAAGGACTACGAGCAGTACAAGAAAAATGATATTCCCATTGAAGACGCAGAAGTAAAAAACCGTTTTGAGATTCGATTGAAAAATGAGCGTGCCTATTATGCAGTCCGTGATTTACTCGTCTATGACAATCCAGAGCATACCGCCTTTAAAATTATCAATCGGTATATCCGTTTTGTAGATAAAGACGATTCCAAACCTCGTTCTGATTGGAAACTGAATGAAGAATGGGCTTGGTTTATTGGGAACAATCGTGAACGATTAAAACTAACCACAAAACCAGAGCCTTACTCCTTCCAAAGGACGCTGAACTGGCTATCTCATCAAGTTGCCCCGACCTTAAAGGTTGCGATTAAACTTGATGAAATCAACCAGACGCAGGTTGTAAAAGACATTCTCGACCATGCGAAACTGACAGACCGACACAAGCAGATTTTGAAGCAACAGTCAGTAAAAGAACAGGACGTGATAACAACAAAAAAATAACTCAAATACAAATTCATTGAATATAGAGAGGAGAACATTTTTATGAATTTTGGACAAAACCTTTATAACTGGTTTCTATCAAACGCTCAATCACTGGTGCTTTTAGCAATCGTTGTGATTGGCTTGTATCTTGGCTTCAAGCGTGAGTTTAGCAAACTGATTGGCTTTTTAATTATTGCGATTATTGCGGTTGGCTTAGTCTTCAACGCTGCTGGAGTAAAAGACATTTTACTAGAGCTATTCAATCGCATTATTGGTGCTTAAATAAAACCGTTCTTTTGTGGAATATAAGTGGTTTTCTTATGTTCCGCAAAGGAATGGTACACCAAACGAAGTGCGGTAGGGATTTTTGAATCTCTACAAAGAAAGGACGTGAATATATGGACGATATGCAAGTCTATATTGCGAATTTAGGCAAATACAATGAGGGCGAATTGGTCGGTGCGTGGTTTACCTTTCCCATTGACTTTGAGGAAGTCAAAGAGAAAATCGGCTTGAATGATGAATATGAGGAATACGCCATTCATGACTACGAGTTACCCTTTACGGTTGACGAATACACTTCCATTGGCGAACTCAATCGACTATGGGAAATGGTATCGGAATTACCCGAAGAATTACAATCGGAGCTATCTGCTCTGCTCACTCATTTTTCAAGCATTGAAGAACTAAGCGAACATCAAGAGGATATTATCATTCATTCCGATTGTGATGATATGTATGACGTGGCACGCTACTACATTGAAGAAACGGGTGCTTTAGGCGAAGTACCAGCTAGTCTTCAAAACTATATTGATTATCAAGCCTATGGTCGGGATTTAGACCTTTCAGGAACGTTTATCTCAACCAATCATGGGATTTTTGAAATCGTCTATTAAATCTGTCGGTACATTACTACTGGCAGATTTTCTATTTTACGGGGTGGCTCAATCAGCTACCCCTATTTTTTATGAAAGGATTGATTACATGAAGAAAATACGAAGCTATACCAGTATCTGGTCTGTGGAAAAGGTACTGTATTCTATCAATGATTTTAGACTTCCGTTTCCCATAACCTTTACGCAAATGACATGGTTTGTCGTGTCACTCTTTGCAGTGATGATACTTGGCAACTTGCCCCCTCTTTCCATGATAGAGGGAGCATTTCTCAAATACTTTGGGATTCCTGTGGCTTTCACATGGTTTATGTCTACAAAAACTTTTGATGGTAAAAAGCCTTATGGATTTTTGAAGTCTGTCATTGCTTATGCACTGCGACCAAAGCTGACCTATGCAGGAAAAAAAGTAACGCTTGGCAGAAACCAGCCACAAGAAGCCATTACAGCAGTTAGGAGTGAATTTTATGGCATATCCAATTAAATACATTGAAAACAATCTCGTCTGGAATAAAGACGGGGAATGTTATGCTTACTATGAGCTTGTTCCTTACAATTACTCATTTCTAAGTCCAGAACAGAAAATACAAGTGCATGATTCTTTCAGACAGCTTATCGCACAAAATCGTGATGGCAAAATTCATGCTTTACAAATCAGTACAGAATCCAGCATACGTTCTGCACAAGAGCGTTCCAAAAATGAAGTCACTGGCAAGCTCAAAGCGGTTGCCTATGACAAAATCGACCAACAGACAGACGCTTTAATATCCATGATTGGCGAAAATCAAGTGAACTACCGTTTCTTTATCGGCTTTAAGTTGCTTCTCAACGATCAGGAGTTTTCTATGAAAAGTCTTACCGTTGAAGCAAAAAATGCTTTGTCTGATTTTGTCTATGATGTGAACCATAAGCTGATGGGCGATTTTGTTAGTATGAGTAATGATGAAATCCTGCGTTTTCAGAAGATGGAAAAGCTCTTAGAAAATAAAATCTCTCGTCGTTTCAAAATCCGCAGGTTAGATAAGGACGACTTCGGCTATCTGATTGAACACCTTTACGGACAGACAGGCACTGCCTATGAAGAGTATGAGTACCATCTATCAAAGAAAAAGCTGGATAATGAAACGCTGATTAAATACTATGACTTGATTAAGCCTACTCGCTGTTTGGTGGAAGAAAAACAGCGATATTTGAAAATCCAGCAGGAAGATGAAACCGTCTATGTAGCTTACTTTACCATTAACAGCATTGTCGGAGAACTGGACTTCCCGTCCTCTGAAATCTTCTACTACCAGCAACAGCAATTTACATTCCCGATTGATACGTCAATGAATGTGGAAATTGTAGCGAATCGTAAAGCCCTATCTACTGTCCGCAATAAAAAGAAAGAACTGAAAGACTTGGATAACCACGCTTGGCAAAGTGATAATGAAACCAGCTCCAATGTGGCGGAAGCTCTGGAAAGTGTGAATGAGCTGGAAACCAATTTAGACCAAAGCAAGGAATCTATGTACAAGCTGTCTTATGTGGTAAGGGTATCAGCAAATGATCTTGACGAACTCAAACGTCGTTGTAATGAAGTGAAAGATTTTTATGACGATTTAAGCGTAAAACTGGTACGACCATTTGGGGATATGCTCGGCTTACATGAAGAATTTTTACCTGCCAGCAAGCGTTATATGAATGATTATATTCAATACGTGACCTCTGATTTCCTCGCTGGTTTAGGTTTTGGTGCTACTCAAATGCTGGGGGAAAATGAGGGGATTTATGTTGGCTACAGCTTAGATACTGGACGCAATGTCTATCTGAAACCTGCTCTTGCCAGTCAAGGGGTTAAGGGTTCAGTAACCAATGCGTTAGCGTCGGCTTTTGTTGGTTCGCTGGGTGGTGGTAAATCCTTTGCGAATAACCTTATCGTCTATTATGCGGTGCTTTATGGGGCACAAGCAGTGATTGTAGACCCAAAAGCAGAACGTGGCAGATGGAAAGAAACCTTGCCAGAGATTTCCCATGAAATCAATATCGTCACTCTGACTTCTGATGAGAAAAACAAAGGCTTACTTGACCCTTATGTGATTATGAAAAATCCCAAAGATTCTGAATCACTGGCTATTGATATTCTGACATTCCTTACGGGGATTTCCTCTCGTGATGGGGAACGCTTCCCAATCCTTAGAAAAGCCATTCGTGCAGTAACCAATAGTGAAGTACGAGGGTTGATGAAAGTGATTGAGGAATTACGGGTTGAGAATACGCCACTAAGTACCAGTATAGCCGACCATATCGAAAGTTTTACAGACTATGACTTTGCACATTTATTATTCAGTAATGGTTATGTGGAGCAGTCTATCAGCTTAGAAAAACAACTGAACATTATACAGGTTGCGGACTTGGTACTTCCCGACAAGGAAACTTCCTTTGAGGAATATACCACTATGGAGCTTTTATCCGTTGCTATGCTGATTGTCATTAGTACCTTTGCTTTAGACTTTATCCATACAGACCGAAGCATTTTCAAGATTGTAGATTTAGACGAAGCATGGAGCTTTTTACAGGTAGCACAAGGAAAAACACTATCTATGAAGCTGGTTCGGGCTGGTCGTGCTATGAACGCTGGGGTATATTTCGTGACCCAAAATACAGACGACCTCTTAGATGAAAAACTGAAAAATAACCTCGGCTTAAAATTTGCATTTCGTTCCACTGACCTTAACGAGATTAAAAAGACCTTAGCCTTTTTTGGTGTAGACCCAGAGGACGAAAACAATCAGAAGCGATTGCGTGATTTGGAAAACGGGCAATGCCTTATCAGTGATTTATATGGTCGTGTCGGTGTGATACAGTTCCACCCTGTATTTGAAGAACTGCTCCATGCCTTTGATACCAGACCACCTGTGCGAAAAGAGGTGTAAATGTGAAACCATCAATAGTAAACAGAATAAAATCAAACTGGACGCTGAAACGTCTAGGTAAAGTGGCAATGACAGTGGCTTTCACACTTGTGATTGCCATTTTTCTTTTAGCCATGCTGGGAACGGTGGTTCAAGCTGCGGGCTTGGTAGATGATACGGTCAATGTGGCAAATGAATACAGCCGATACCCACTTGAAAACTATCAACTGGATTTTTATGTGGATAATAGCTGGGGCTGGCTTCCGTGGAACTGGTCGGACGGGATTGGAAAACAGGTCATGTATGGACTATATGCCATTACCAATTTTATTTGGACAATCAGTTTGTATGTTTCCAATGCGACAGGTTACTTAGTACAGGAAGCCTATTCCTTAGACTTCATTTCCGCTACAGCAGATTCCATTGGTAAGAATATGCAGACCTTAGCTGGTGTGAGTGCAAACGGATTTTCAACAGAGGGTTTCTATGTTGGATTCCTCTTACTCTTGATTTTGGTTCTTGGGGTTTATGTTGCCTATACGGGACTGATAAAGAGAGAAACCACAAAGGCAATTCATGCCATTATGAATTTTGTGCTGGTGTTTATCCTATCGGCTTCCTTTATTGCCTACGCTCCCGACTACATTAAAAAAATCAATGACTTTTCATCAGACATCAGTAATGCCAGTTTATCACTTGGCACGAAGATTGTCATGCCCCATTCCGATAGTCAAGGCAAGGACAGCGTGGACTTAATCAGAGATAGCCTGTTTTCCATACAGGTTCAGCAACCGTGGCTACTGCTTCAATACAACAGTTCAGACATTGAAAGTATCGGTATTGACCGTGTGGAAAGCCTGCTCTCCACCAGCCCAGATTCCAACAATGGCGAAGACAGAGAAAAAATTGTTGCGGAAGAAATTGAAGACAGAAGCAATACCAATCTAACCATTACAAAGACCATTAACCGTTTAGGTACAGTCTTCTTCCTATTTGTCTTCAATATTGGGATTTCCATATTTGTATTCCTATTAACAGGAATCATGATTTTCTCGCAGGTACTTTTTATCATCTATGCTATGTTTCTGCCTGTGAGCTTTATTTTAAGCATGATTCCATCATTTGATGGTATGTCAAAACGAGCCATAACAAAGCTCTTTAATACCATTTTGACACGAGCTGGAATCACATTGATTATTACGACAGCATTTAGTATTTCAACCATGCTCTATACCTTATCGGCTGGTTATCCGTTCTTTTTGATTGCTTTTCTACAGATTGTGACCTTTGCAGGAATCTACTTCAAGCTGGGCGATTTAATGAGTATGTTTTCTCTACAGAGTAACGATTCTCAAAGTGTGGGAAGTCGTGTGATGAGAAAACCTCGTATGCTTATGCACGCTCACATGCACCGTCTACAGCGGAAACTTGGACGTTCCATGACTACTCTAGGGGCTGGGTCTGCCATTGTTACAGGTAAAAAAGGACAGTCGGGTTCGGGGAGTTCTGCAAGGACACAAGCAGATCACTCCCGACCAGACGGAAAGGAAAAATCAACACTTGGAAAACGTATCGGTCAAACCATCGGTACAGTAGCTGATACCAAAGACAGAATGGTAGACACTGCTAGTGGTTTGAAAGAACAGGTTAAAGATTTGCCGACCAATGCAAGATATGCAGTATATCAAGGAAAATCCAAAGTAAAAGAGAATGTCCGTGATTTAACCAGTAGTATTTCTCAAACCAAAGCGGACAGAGCCAGTGGACGCAAGGAACAGCAGGAACAAAGGCGAAAAACCATTGCGAAGCGTCGCTCTGAAATGGAACAG
Source organism: Streptococcus cristatus (assembly GCF_001588905.1). GTDB lineage: Bacteria > Bacillota > Bacilli > Lactobacillales > Streptococcaceae > Streptococcus > Streptococcus cristatus_N. The sequence goes on from NZ_LAWH01000019.1 coordinate 39,290, forward strand.
GTCAAACAGAAAAAACAGCCTGCTTCTTCTGTTCATGAAAGACCGACTACAAGACAAGAACAATATCATGATGAACAGACCTCAAAACAGTCTAATATTCAGACTTCATATAAGGAATCTCAACAAGCCAAACAAGAGCGTCCAGCAGTTAAGTCCGATTTTTCAAGTCCAAAAGTGGAACGCCAAGGCAATACCGTTCAAGAAAAAACCGTTCAAAAGCCAGCAACTTCAACCACTACAGCAGATAGAACTTCACAACGTCCAATCACAAAAGAACGTCCGTCTACTGTTCAAAGAGTACCACTACAAAATACAAGAAGTAGACCACCAATCAAAACCGCCACCATTAAGAAAGTCGGTAAGAAACCATGAAGTTGAAAACTTTAGTGATTGGTGGTTCTGGATTATTCTTGATGGTCTTCTCACTGCTTCTGTTTGTTGCCATTTTATTTTCAGATGAACAGGACAGCGGAATTTCCAATATTCATTATGGAGGTGTGAATGTTTCCGCAGAAGTGCTGGCTCATAAGCCTATGGTAGAAAAATATGCCAAAGAATATGGCGTTGAAGAATATGTCAACATACTTCTTGCGATTATACAGGTGGAATCGGGCGGTACTGCGGAAGATGTTATGCAGTCCTCGGAATCCCTCGGTCTTCCACCTAATTCATTGAGTACAGAAGAATCCATTAAGCAAGGTGTGAAGTATTTCAGTGAATTATTAGCCAGTAGCGAAAGGCTCAGTGTAGATTTAGAATCGGTTATCCAGTCCTACAATTATGGTGGTGGTTTCTTAGGGTATGTGGCTAATCGTGGAAATAAATATACCTTTGAACTGGCTCAAAGTTTCTCAAAAGAGTATTCAGGTGGCGAAAAAGTGTCTTACCCCAATCCCATAGCCATACCTATCAATGGGGGCTGGCGATACAACTATGGCAATATGTTTTATGTGCAACTGGTAACGCAGTATCTTGTCACAACAGAGTTTGATGATGATACGGTACAAGCCATCATGGACGAAGCACTGAAATATGAGGGCTGGCGATACGTTTACGGTGGAGCTTCCCCGACTACTTCTTTTGATTGTAGCGGACTGACACAATGGACGTATGGAAAAGCTGGAATTAACTTACCACGAACCGCACAACAGCAATATGATGTGACCCAGCATATCCCACTATCGGAAGCACAAGCTGGCGATTTGGTTTTCTTTCATTCTACCTATAACGCTGGCTCTTATATTACTCATGTTGGGATATACCTTGGCAATAACCGTATGTTTCATGCAGGCGACCCAATCGGTTATGCCGACTTAACAAGCCCCTACTGGCAACAGCATTTAGTGGGAGCAGGACGAATCAAACAATGAGAAAGGAAGATTTAATGATGAAATTTAGAAAAAATCAGAATAAAGAAAAACAGATACCAAAGGAAAAGAAACCTCGTGTCTACTATAAGGTCAATCCTCATAAAAAGGTTGTGATTGCCTTGTGGGTACTTTTAGGGCTTAGTTTCAGCTTTGCGATATTCAAGCACTTTACAGCTATAGATACTCATACTATTCACGAAACAACTATCATAGAAAAGGAATACGTTGATACTCATCATGTAGAAAATTTTGTAGAGAACTTTGCGAAAGTCTACTATTCATGGGAGCAATCCGATAAGTCCATTGATAATCGAATGGAAAGTCTAAAAGGCTATCTGACAGATGAACTTCAAGCTCTCAATGTTGATACAGTACGCAAAGATATTCCTGTATCGTCTTCTGTAAGAGGATTTCAGATATGGACGGTAGAGCCAACTGGCGACAATGAGTTTAATGTAACCTACAGTGTAGACCAGCTCATTACAGAGGGAGAAAATACAAAGACCGTCCACTCTGCTTATATAGTGAGTGTCTATGTAGATGGTTCTGGAAATATGGTACTGGTTAAGAATCCGACCATTACCAACATACCTAAGAAATCAAGTTATAAACCAAAAGCCATTGAAAGTGAGGGGACGGTTGATTCCATTACAACCAATGAAATCAATGAGTTTTTAACGACGTTCTTCAAGCTCTATCCTACAGCGACAGCCAGTGAACTTTCCTACTATGTGAATGACGGGATATTAAAACCAATCGGAAAAGAGTACATCTTTCAAGAACTGGTAAATCCTATTCACAATCGTAAGGATAATCAAGTCACGGTATCGCTGACAGTGGAGTATATCGACCAGCAGACCAAAGCAACGCAGGTATCTCAATTTGATTTGGTACTTGAAAAGAACGGGAGTAATTGGAAGATTATAGAATAACAAATATTGGTACATTATTACAGCTATTTTGTAATCACGTACTCTCTTTGATAAAAAATTGGAGATTCCTTTACAAATATGCTCTTACGTGCTATTATTTAAGTATCTATTTAAAAGGAGTTAATAAATATGCGGCAAGGTATTCTTAAATAAACTGTCAATTTGATAGTGGGAACAAATAATTGGATGTCCTTTTTTAGGAGGGCTTAGTTTTTTGTACCCAGTTTAAGAATACCTTTATCATGTGATTCTAAAGTATCCGGAGAATATCTGTATGCTTTGTATGCCTATGGTTATGCATAAAAATCCCAGTGATAAGAGTATTTATCACTGGGATTTTTATGCCCTTTTGGGCTTTTGAATGGAGGAAAATCACATGAAAATTATTAATATTGGAGTTTTAGCTCATGTTGATGCGGGAAAAACTACCTTAACAGAAAGCTTATTATATAACAGTGGAGCGATTACAGAATTAGGAAGCGTGGACAGAGGTACAACGAAAACGGATAATACGCTTTTAGAACGTCAGAGAGGAATTACAATTCAGACGGCGATAACCTCTTTTCAGTGGAAAAATACTAAGATAAACATCATAGACACGCCAGGACATATGGATTTTTTAGCAGAAGTATATCGTTCATTATCAGTATTAGATGGGGCAATTCTACTGATTTCTGCAAAAGATGGCGTACAAGCACAAACTCGTATATTGTTTCATGCACTTAGGAAAATAGGTATTCCCACAATCTTTTTTATCAATAAGATTGACCAAAATGGAATTGATTTATCAACGGTTTATCAGGATATTAAAGAGAAACTTTCTGCGGAAATTGTAATCAAACAGAAGGTAGAACTGCATCCTAATATGCGTGTAATGAACTTTACCGAATCTGAACAATGGGATATGGTAATAGAAGGAAATGATTACCTTTTGGAGAAATATACGTCTGGGAAATTATTGGAAGCATTAGAACTCGAACAAGAGGAAAGCATAAGATTTCATAATTGTTCCCTGTTCCCTGTTTATCACGGAAGTGCAAAAAACAATATAGGGATTGATAACCTTATAGAAGTGATTACGAATAAATTTTATTCATCAACACATCGAGGTCAGTCTGAACTTTGCGGAAAAGTTTTCAAAATTGAGTATTCGGAAAAAAGACAGCGTCTTGCATATATACGTCTTTATAGTGGCGTACTGCATTTGCGAGATTCGGTTAGAATATCGGAAAAGGAAAAAATAAAAATTACAGAAATGTATACTTCAATAAATGGTGAATTATGTAAAATCGATAAGGCTTATTCCGGGGAAATTGTTATTTTGCAAAATGAGTTTTTGAAGTTAAATAGTGTTCTTGGAGATACAAAACTATTGCCACAGAGAAAAAAGATTGAAAATCCGCACCCTCTACTACAAACAACTGTTGAACCGAGTAAACCTGAACAGAGAGAAATGTTGCTTGATGCCCTTTTGGAAATCTCAGATAGTGATCCGCTTCTACGATATTACGTGGATTCTACGACACATGAAATTATACTTTCTTTCTTAGGGAAAGTACAAATGGAAGTGATTAGTGCACTGTTGCAAGAAAAGTATCATGTGGAGATAGAACTAAAAGAGCCTACAGTCATTTATATGGAGAGACCGTTAAAAAATGCAGAATATACCATTCACATCGAAGTGCCGCCAAATCCTTTCTGGGCTTCCATTGGTTTATCTGTATCACCGCTTCCGTTGGGAAGTGGAATGCAGTATGAGAGCTCGGTTTCTCTTGGATACTTAAATCAATCATTTCAAAATGCAGTTATGGAAGGGATACGCTATGGTTGCGAACAAGGATTATATGGTTGGAATGTGACGGACTGTAAAATCTGTTTTAAGTATGGCTTATACTATAGCCCTGTTAGTACCCCAGCAGATTTTCGGATGCTTGCTCCTATTGTATTGGAACAAGTCTTAAAAAAAGCTGGAACAGAATTGTTAGAGCCATATCTTAGTTTTAAAATTTATGCGCCACAGGAATATCTTTCACGAGCATACAACGATGCTCCTAAATATTGTGCGAACATCGTAGACACTCAATTGAAAAATAATGAGGTCATTCTTAGTGGAGAAATCCCTGCTCGGTGTATTCAAGAATATCGTAGTGATTTAACTTTCTTTACAAATGGACGTAGTGTTTGTTTAACAGAGTTAAAAGGGTACCATGTTACTACCGGTGAACCTGTTTGCCAGCCCCGTCGTCCAAATAGTCGGATAGATAAAGTACGATATATGTTCAATAAAATAACTTAGTGTATTTTATGTTGTTATATAAATATGGTTTCTTGTTAAATAAGATGAAATATTTTTTAATAAAGATTTGAATTAAAGTGTAAAGGAGGAGATAGTTATTATAAACTACAAGTGGATATTGTGTCCTGTATGTGGAAATAAAACACGATTAAAGATAAGGGAAGATACTGAATTAAAAAAATTCCCCCTCTATTGTCCGAAATGCAGACAAGAAAATTTAATTGAAATAAAGCAGTTCAAAGTAACTGTGATTACAGAGCCAGACGCAAAGACGCAGAGCCGATAAAATGAGATTAATACAATCTCATTTTATCGGCTCTTTCCGTTATGTATGGATTCTTTTAATTAGTCTTCGATGTTTCTTGCTTCGTTGATACCGCTGGCTAAAGATTCCATTAAGGATAGTTCTTTGTCTGTAAAGCTATCCATGTATTTCTCTATCTGTAATCGTCGGGTGCTTTTTACCAAGTTATTAGCAGGTAAGAAAAATTCATCAACGGAAACATGAAGTAACGATACAAGGTCATAAAGAACTTGTATGCTGGGGTGTTGCCCTTTATTTTCAATATTGGTTAAGTACCGTGGGTCAATTTCAATCAATGCTCCCACTTGTTCACGAGTTAAACCTCGTTTCAATCGAGCTTCTTTAATGGCTAAACCAAAGGCTCTAAAATCATATTTATCTTCTTTTTTACGCATAGTAGACCACCTCTATACATTTTATTGTTCCTACTGAATTAAAAACAGGTATAGAAAAACGTGTTATATGGTTTATAGGTTTATATTTAATAAAAAGCACTACTAAACGCCAATAAAAAAAACCGTTATATGGTAGTGCTATTTACGCTGTTAAAATATTGTATATTACTTCCAAATGGCGGTTTGTTGGAGGTCAACGTCGCCATGAAGTACATCATATACAATAAATTTCCTTACATTGGGTTCTTGTCAAAAAAAGTCGTCTATCTGCAATAGATAAGTACGTCCACCAATGTGGTTTTATAAATCATATAGATAGAATAACAGAAGCATGTAAACAGAGAAATAAATCTGTTTATATGCTTTTTTGGCTATTCAGAACTTTTTTACAAAGTTTATTTATCAGTAATGCAACAAATCCCCCTTTCACATTGGGACTAAGAGTGAAAGGAGATAAACGAGCAAGGCTCACTTCCTTTCCTAGACAGAAAGGGGGTGAGAAACATGAAACCATCTTCTTTTCAGACCACAATAGAAAATCAGTTTGACTATATCTGTAAACGTGCTATGGAAGACGAGCGAAAGAATTATATGCTTTATCTTTCAAGGATTGCAAAGCGTGAGGTGTCCTTTTCGGATGTTGGCGATTATCTTGTTAGCCAGTTTGCGACAACAGATAACTATTCAACTGACTTTCAGATTTTTACACTCAATGGGTTATCAGTAGGCGTTGAAAATGATTTGTTGAGTGAAGCATTACGTGAGTTGCCAGACAAGAAACGTGAAATTCTACTGCTGTTTTACTTTATGGACATGAGCGATTCAGAAATTGCAGACCTGTTGAAATTGAACCGTTCTACTGTCTATCGGCATAGAACCAGTGGACTAGCCTTAATTAAAAAGTTTATGGAGGAATTTGAAGAATGAAAACACAATATCCTATGATTCCCTTTCCTCTCATTGTAAAGGCAACAGATGGCGATACCGAAGCGATTAACCAGATTCTACATCATTACAGAGGGTACATAACGAAGCGTTCCCTACGACTTATGAAAGATGAATATGGCAATCAAAGTATGGTCGTTGATGAAGTCTTACGTGGAAGAATGGAAACCAGACTGATTACAAAGATTTTGTCATTTGAAATTAAGTAATATCCTCTCTCCTTTCGTGGAAGCGTGCTAAACCATTCCACGCTTCCCGAACAGGGAGGTTTGTTATTCCACCAAAGCATATTGAGCTTTCAATGTGTTTTGATAGGCTAACGAGCCATTGTTCTTTGAAAACTGAATAAAAGTAATCGAATACGTTTCGATAAGAAAAGAGCCAACGGAACTAACCGCCATGACCTATCTTATAAAGATAGCGAGCGATTCATGTTAGTGATCCGAGAAGCAATCTTTAGCAGGATTGCCTGCAACGACATTCTTATCGTGATAATGATACTCCCATACAGTCAATAGTCCGAGCGTGATAAAACCGTCGCAGGCAATGAGTATGGCTACATGAGAACCATGCAGGGGTGGAACTCCCGTGAGCTTTGCTAAAGCTGTTCGATTGCTGGTAAAACAACTTTTATGAAATCCAAATAAGTGATTTGGAAAGGAGGATTTTATGAAGCAGACTGACATTCCTATTTGGGAACGTTATACCCTAACCATTGAAGAAGCGTCAAAATATTTTCGTATTGGCGAAAACAAGCTACGACGCTTGGCAGAGGAAAATAAAAATGCAAATTGGCTGATTATGAATGGCAATCGTATTCAGATTAAACGAAAACAATTTGAAAAAATTATAGATACATTGGACGCAATCTAGCGTCGCCAAAGGGTCTTGTATATGATAAAATAGTATTAAGTCGTATCAAGGCTCTTTCCATAAAGGAAAGGAGCAAATGCCATGTCAGAAAAAAGACGTGACAATAAAGGTCGAATCTTAAAGACTGGAGAGAGCCAACGAAAAGACGGAAGATACTTATACAAATATATAGATTCATTTGGAGAACCGCAATTTGTTTACTCGTGGAAACTTGTGGCTACAGACCGAGTACCAGCAGGAAAGCGTGATTGTATCTCACTTAGAGAGAAAATCGCAGAGTTACAGAAAGACATTCATGATGGTATTGATGTTGTAGGAAAGAAAATGACACTCTGCCAGCTTTACGCAAAACAGAACGCTCAAAGACCAAAGGTTAGAAAAAACACTGAAACTGGACGCAAATATCTTATGGATATTTTGAAGAAAGACAAGTTAGGTGTAAGAAGTATTGACAGTATTAAGCCATCAGACGCTAAAGAATGGGCTATTAGAATGAGTGAAAATGGTTATGCTTATCAAACCATCAATAACTACAAACGTTCTTTAAAGGCTTCATTCTATATTGCTATACAAGATGATTGTGTTCGGAAGAATCCATTTGACTTTCAACTGAAAGCAGTTCTTGATGATGATACTGTCCCTAAGACCGTACTAACAGAAGAACAGGAAGAAAAACTGTTAGCCTTTGCAAAAGCTGATAAAACCTACAGCAAAAATTATGATGAAATTCTGATACTCTTAAAAACAGGTCTTCGTATTTCAGAGTTTGGTGGTTTGACACTTCCAGATTTAGATTTTGAGAATCGTCTTGTCAATATAGACCATCAGCTATTGAGAGATACTGAAATTGGGTACTACATTGAAACACCAAAGACCAAAAGTGGCGAACGTCAAGTTCCTATGGTTGAAGAAGCCTATCAAGCATTTAAGCGAGTGTTAGCGAATCGAAAGAATGATAAGCGTGTTGAGATTGATGGATATAGTGATTTCCTCTTTCTTAATAGAAAGAACTATCCAAAAGTGGCAAGTGATTACAACGGCATGATGAAAGGTCTTGTTAAGAAATACAATAAGTATAACGAGGATAAATTGCCACACATCACTCCACATAGTTTGCGACATACATTCTGTACCAACTATGCAAATGCAGGAATGAATCCAAAGGCATTACAGTACATTATGGGACATGCTAATATAGCCATGACGCTGAACTATTACGCACATGCAACATTCGATTCTGCAATGGCAGAAATGAAACGCTTGAATAAAGAGAAGCAACAGGAGCGTCTTGTTGCTTAGTAGTACAAATGAATTTACTACTTATTTACCACTTCTGACAGCTAAGACATGAGGAAATATGCAAAGAAACGTGAAGTATCTTCCTACAGTAAAAATACTCGAAAGCACATAGAATAAGGCTTTACGAGCATTTAAGAAAATATAAAAAGATAATTAGAAATTTATACTTTGTTTAGGCACAAAAAAAGTGGGAAAGGAATCGTTTTTATACTTATCCTTTTCCACTCTTTTTATTTTGTCTCGTTAATAATTGTGTTAATAGCTGAAATGAGTTTATTTTGTTTGTACTCTGGTAAAGATTTGATAGTGTCGATAAGCTGTGCTAAGTCAGTACTTTCTTCTTTAAGTGTTAAATCAAAAAAAGTTTGTAGATCAACATTTAACGCTTCTATAATTTTCTCAAGCGTACTAATTTTTATGTTGGGCTCTAAATTTTCTAACTTATATGCGTAATTGGTACCAAGATCTGCTTTTTCTTCTAATTGCTCCTGGGTCATTCCTGACTGTGTCCGCAGAATCCGTATTCTTTTACTTATATACTTTTGTAATTCTGATATTGCTCACCTCTTAAGACTATTTTACAGTCTTAGAAGGTTATATTCTAGTTCTTGAAAGGTTGGTTACAACTTTACAAAGTTGCTAAAATATAGTATAATTCGGGTGTTTATAATTATATATTGATAATTTGCTCAATACTCTATCATAAAGGTGGGAATTATGAAAAAGAAAACGATCAAAGCAACTGTATCTGCAGTATCAATAGCTACAGCTTTTGCGGGAATTTCTATTGTACAAGCGGATGAAGTAACTGCAACTCAGCCAAATGAGTCAACATTAAGTGTTGAATCTACGACTCCTTCGTCTACAAATATAAAACAAGTAGACGGAGTATTTGTCCATAATGGAGTTGCAACTGTAACGAAAACGCCAACTGCGGAAGTTGTAGAAGAAGCAAGAACGATCAAGGAAGAAGCGGATCAATCTGTTTCAAATCAAGAAAGTGCATTAGAAAACGCTAAGGCTTCGGAAGCAACTGCTGCAACAAAAGTTACAGAGGCAAATGTTGACTTAAAGAATGCTGAGGCAAATAAAGAATTAGCTACGCCTGAAAAAATTGAAAAAACGAAGATTGAAATATCAGAAGTAAAAGCTGATATTGAGAAAAAGGAAACATCAGAAAAAGATGCATCTGATAAAGTTCTAGAAGCTGAGAAAGAACATAATCAGCTCAAGAAAAGAAAGTTTCGACAGCTGAGGAAGCAGTAGCAACTGCCCAAAAAAATCTTGATGGTACTGGAGCATCGGAAATCATTGCTGAAAGAGACAAAGCAAAAAGTGATGTAGCTGAAAAAGAATCAGCAGAAGAAGCAGCGAAAAAGGCTTTGGAAAATGCTATTAATGAAGACAAAAATAAAGCTGAAGAACTCAGTAAAGCTTCTGCTGATGAAAAAACGCACCTTAGTGCTGGTCAAGTTTCTGCTAAACAATTAGCAGATGCTAAAAATGTTGCAGAGAAAGCAGCAAATGCATTAGTGAAGGCTCAAAAAGAGAAAGAAACTGCCCAGAAAGTATTAGATGGTACTGGCGTTGAAGAAATTGTAGCAGAACGTGATGCTGCTAAGGAAAATTTAGATGCTAAAACAGCGACTGAAAATACAGCGAAACAGGAACTTGATCGCGCCAAAGAAGCGGATGATAAAAAAGCTACTGCACTAAAAAATGCAAAGTTTGTTGAAGCGGATCAAATAAAGAAAAGCCAAGAAACAGCAGCAAACTTGTCATCTGCTGAAGAAAAACAAAAACAAGCACAAGAGAATCTAAAGAAAGCTAAAGAAAATAAGGTTTCAGCACAAAGTAATCTTGATGCTTCTGAATCACAACTTGCCCAAACAATCGCAAATCGTGATAACAAAGCAAATGATTTAGCGAATAAACAAAATAGTAAGATTAGTGCAGAAGAAGAGCTCAAAACAGCTAAAGAAAATGATGCTAAGAAAGCTTCAGAAATTTCAGCTTTAACTACTAAGAAAACTCAAGAAGAGGCAAAAGTAAATAAAACTTCAAATGAGCTAGCGAGTGCTACATCAGCAGCTCAGGAAGCAAAAGAGAATAAAGAGAAGGCTGATCAAGCGGTTGAAACCCTCAATAAACAAATTGCAGCAATTAAAAATCTTACGATTCCTCAATTGCCTCAGGATGTCATTGATGCCTACAAGGCTTATCTAGTTGATGACACAGATGCTAATAAAAATGCATTAAACGATCTTATTCAAAAATGGTTCAAAGATAGTAAGTATGATTTTGGAACTGCATTAACAGAATATTCCCCTGAACACCAAAATATATTCATAAAGGGATGGTCAAACAAGGATATTGTTTTGCCGATCGATGATTCAGTCGTAGATTTAGACAATTTAACTGACAAGCAAATTGAAGCTTTGAGCCAATATTATGCACTTCTTGCCAACAATCTGCAAGATCAAGTTTGGGGTAGTCATCATTATATTGTCACTGAAGAATCTGTTCAGGGTGTCAAAAACATTGCAAAAGCCTATGCTGAAGAAAATAAACCATATAGCACAAGTCACAGCGATACTGCTTTAGCGAAAGATGGATTAGATTCCATCGTATGGACTGGAGAAAACATGAGTTTTGATAATACTTTACTGGGTTATGGTGCGTATTATTCAGAAGCTAAAGAAACCCGTAAAGCAACAATGTCTCAATTGTATCGTGAGGTATATGATGCTGTAATTAGTTTTATGACAAATGATGTTCATGCCTATTTTGGACACATGAAACTCATGATTGGGCAGAAAGCTCCTACAAATATTCGTGCAATTGGAGCTGCAAATAGTTTCACTCCAAGTGGTGTTGGACGCATGCACTTTATTGAATTTAAGGGTCAGGACACTCATCTTGAATATATTAAGGATGAACAAACTGGAGAATATCATTTTGTAACTGTTGACGACTATTATGATAAAGGTATTGCAAAACCTCTAGCTACTCCATTTGATACTTCAAAAATGGAAGATGAATTAACAGCTGCTAAAGCTAAACAGACTGTGGCAAATACGGCAAATGATTCTGCACAGAAACGTTTGGAAAAAGCTAAATTAGAAAACGATTCAAGTACAAAAGCTCTCAAAACAACGACAGCAAAATTAGATGCTTTGAAAGCTACTTCTGACCAAACACCTGCAGCTACTACTAAATTGGATAATGCTACACAAAATTATAATGAGGCACAAACCCAATTTAATAAGGCTCAAGATGCACTCGATCAATTAAATGCTGATATTCAAAGCAAGCGTCAAGCTTTGGCAAATGCAAAAGATAATTTAGACCAGGCTACAACATCAGAAGTAAAAGCTAAATCTGATCTTGAAAAAGCAAAAGTAGAAAATCAAAACGCGAATCAAAATCTGAAACAAACTCAAAAACTTGTAGCAGAATTAATGTCAGTTCCTGATCAAACTCCAAGTTCACAAAAGAAATACGACAATGCGAAACAACTAAAAGAAGAAGCTGAAACAAGATATATCAAAGCTCAAACAGCTTTGGATAACTTAAATGCAGACCTTCAAGTTAAGCAAAAAGCATTAGAAACTGCAAAAGAGGAGCTTGAAAAAGCAAAAATAGCAGATAAGACTGCAAGAAACAATTTAGATGAAGTCACAAAAATTCATGAAAAACATTTGGCAGCCTTAACTACTACACGTCAAACGATTGCAAGATTAAACTCAATCTCAGATAAGACACCTCTTGCACAAAAGAATTTAGATGAGGCTTCTCAACAATTGATTGCTGCCAAGACTCGTTATGCAAAAGCCCAAACAGCGGTTGAAAATCTAAATGCAGATATTCAAACAAAACAAAAAGTTTTAGCAGATGCGCGTGCAGAATTGGATAAAGAACTTAAAGTTCTTTCAGATCTTAAAGCTGAAAAAGCTAAGGACGAAGCAGAACTCAGAAACCGTCAGAATATAGTTGAAGAGTTAAAAGCTAAAGAAAGTCAAATTAAGGATGAGATTTCTAAATTAAAGACTCACTTAGTTGCTTTAGAAACACTTTTAGATCGTCTTGAAAATGCAGATGTATATTTGAAAAAAGCAAAAGAAGCATATGATAATGCAGTTGAAGAGCATCGTTTAGCGCTTGAGAATGTAGCAAGAGAGGAAGCTAAACTTAAATCACTTCTACAAGATCAATTGGATGCAACTGCACAATATGAAGCTGTTAGAGAAGTCTATTTAAATACTCGTACAAGACAAAGCGAAGTCTTTAACGATAAAGTAGATCACAAGATGATTTCTCTGAATCCTGTGTTAGAAAAGAGTATACCAGAAAGTACTTCTAACGAACGAGTATATAGCTATGCTGGAAATCAAGCTAAATATGCTGCAAATAGAGCCTTGCCTAATACAAGTTCAATTGAGAATTGGTTAGTGTTTGCAATGGGAATTGTTCTTTGTAGTTTTGGTATTTCAGTATCAAGGAAACATCGTGATTAATAAAAGCTGGTTAAGTATTTCTTATTGTAGTAGTGAATAAAAGTTTATCATTTAAAATTTGATTTTTTACTAATGATTTTAGTGAAACTAGGTATATGAAAAAAATAATAAATATCTTTAGATATTTATAGGAGGAAAAATAATGAAAAAAATTATTGCTTTAGTTGTTTTAGTACTTGCGGTTGCCGGTGGGGTATTCTTTTTCTTGAATCAAAATTCAGGACCAGAGAAGCAAATTATTGGTACTTGGTATGATAGTAAACACGATTCAACTATCGTTTTCAATAGCGATAAAACACTAGAAGTAACAAATAATAAAGACGAATCTAGAGATGGAACTTGGAAAATCGCTGGGAAATACGTCAAAATAAAGGTTTCTAGTGCAGCGAGTGCTAAAGCTGAATTACCTGGAAAAGATGAAAAAGAAGTAAAATATTTAAAGATTCAATTTAATTCAATTGAAACTGTTAACAGTGATTTTCGTGTAGCAGACGGAACTTTTGAAAAACAGTAATATAATTTAAGTATCTATTCTCAATGACAGAAAAACTGTTATTTTTGTAAGCCATCATCTAGATGAAAATATAAGATCTATTTTTGATAAAATTATATATTTGGATTAGTTTTAACATACTGAGATCAGTAGGTTAGATTGAAGAAAGATTCATCTACCAGATTTAAAAACGCACCAATAATGGTGCGTTTTTAGATTATTAATGCTATAATAGAAATAAATAAAAGGAGGGCTCTCATGATCGGAGAAAATATTAAAGCGTTACGTAAAACACATGACCTAACCCAGCCTGAGTTCGCAAAGATTGTTGGCATCTCTCGAAATAGCCTGAGTCGTTATGAAAACGGGATAAGTTCAGTTTCGACAGAATTAATAGATCGTATTTGTCAGAAATTTAATGTTTCCTATATCGATATTGTAGGAGAGGAAAAGATGCTCACGCCAGTAGAAGATTACCAGCTCACTCTAAAAATTGAAGTAATTAAAGAACGAGGGGCGAATATCTTAGCGCAACTTTATCGTTTTCAAGATGAACAAGGAATTGCATTTGATGATACTTCTAATCCTTGGGTTCTAATGAGCGATGATTTGTCTGATTTGCTGAACACGAAGATTTATCTTGTGGGGACTTTTGATGAAGTAGAGCGATATAATGGCTATTTGGATGGCATTGAACGGATGCTAGAACAAGCCAGTCATCTGGTGGTGGCTTAATGAAACTAGAAGAATTTAGTCAAGATGATTTTGAACGAGCATCCAGACGACTCGTTCGTTCTTTAACTCGTGGTAAAACAACTTCGTCTCAGCCCAAGGCTATCTTGCTAGGTGGACAGAGTGGTGCTGGGAAAACAACGATTCATCGTGTGAAACAAAGGGAATTTCAAGGAAATATCATTATTATTGATGGAGATAGTTATCGCTCTTTTCATCCGAACTACCTTGGCCTACAGGAAAAGTATGGCAAAGATAGTGTGGATTATACCAAAGTATTTGCGGGAAAAATGGTTGAATATCTCGTAGATGAATTGAGTAAACAAGGTTATCATTTGTTAATTGAGGGCACCTTGAGAACAACAGAAGTTCCTAGAAAAACGGCACAATTATTGATAACTAAAGGATATCAAGTCTCACTTGCACTAATAGCGACCAAGCCAGAATTGTCCTATCTCAGTACTTTGATACGTTATGAAGAGCTCTATACTATAGATCCTAGTCAAGCAAGAGCAACTCCCAAAGAGCACCATGATGGAATTGTAGAACATTTAGTTGATAACTTACGAGAGTTAGAAAATGATAAGATTTTTAATCAAATTCAAATTTATCAAAGAGATCAATCGTGTGTTTATGATTCGCAAGTAGACGAAACCTCAGCAGCAGAAGTTTTACAAGAATGCCTCTTCGGAAAATGGAGTAAGATTGAGGAAGAGATGTTGAAGTTGGGACAGGAACGGTTGAGAGAGTTGGGTGGATAGGTATGGAAGCAACACATAGATATATGAATTATCTAATTTCAGAAAATCCAATATTTACTGATGAAGGTAAAAAGATAGAAGTTTTTCATTTAGATATTCAGGATGATCCAGAAATCTTTGAAGAATGGGCAAAACAATTTAGACGTAATTATTGCTCAGATGATATGTTGTTACATATGACATTAGTTACGGGTCTTAGTGCTTCGGAATATCTGAGTGATAATAAAATACCAAGCAAACCTTCAACAAAATCAGGTGATTTTGGTGAAATTTTAGTATCTGACTATCTGCAATATTTTAAAAATTATTTTGTTCCTAGAACTCGCTTTAATAGTAGAATAAACAAAGATGTGCCAACTCCAGGAAGTGATGCTTTGGGATATTGCTTTGATCCTCATAATCCAGATAAAGATGAAGTTATAGTTATAGAAGTGAAATCATCTGCTTCAGAAAGAAGCGATGAGAAAGCCAAAAAAAAGCTTCAAGAAGCTATAGACAATTCCCAAAAAGATTTTATTAGGTTTTCAACTTCAATTGTTGCTAGTTATGAAAAAATGTATAGTTTAAATTCAGATGAAGCTGAAATATTAACTCGGTTTCTAAATTATTCAGATAACCCATTTAAAGTTACATATGGTGCTATTGCTGTTCACTCGAATAACTCGTATGATTTGGAGACAATAAAACAAGTTATTACGGAGAAACATAGAGATTCTGAAAAAATCCAGATGATAGTGATACATTCTGAGAAACTAATGGATTTTATAAATAAACTTTACTTGAAAGCGAGTGATGTATGATAGAATTTGGGGAACGGTCATTATATTATTCAAAACTTGTTCGTTCAAAAGCAAAAATGATTGAATTTGATATACCTTTAGAAAATCATATTTCGATTTCGGAGGACTCTCACAAATCTTTTCTTGTAGCACTAGCAATTGTTGCGAATTCTGCCAGAAAGTATTTTGAAGATTATATAAATCATAATAATTTTGATCCTCATTTAAAAAATCAGTTACATAACGCTGCAGAGTTTTTTGATGCACTGATTTTGTCTGGGTTAGGAAATGCTAATGAATATCGAGATTATATTGCAATTTTAGGAGCAACAGCTTATTATCTAGGAGATTATAATGGTAGTTCGAGTGTCATGCTTAGCTATATATCAGATGCTCCACGATTTCCAGAGGATAGCTTTAATCTGGTTAAGGTATTAATAGATATTTTAACAGATCGAGTTTTTGTGAACTATGAGTCAATCGTAGGTATATATTCAGATGAGTCAAATATTTTAGTTGAACAGTATAGAAATTATATTTTAGAGGGACGTGAGATTTCTATAGAGGTTTTTAAAAATTTACAAGATAACGTATATAGCATTGGGAGTGATTTTTCTATAATTATTGTAAATTGTCTCTTAGCAATAGTTTGTAAAAAAATAAACTGTTCATCAACAAAATTACTTCCCGAATTTTCAGGATTAGAATTTTCTTTATGGCAGAATTATATACAATCAGAGGGAAGCATTAAGGAACTTTGGCCTTCTCAAATTGAATTAGGAGTACGGGGGATTTTTTCAGGTAAATCTGGAATCATTCAGATGCCCACAAGTTCAGGGAAGACAGCATCTGTAAACCTAATACTAAGATCAGCATTTTACTCAAATAGAATTGATAATGCATTGATTATTGCTCCCTTTAGGGCCTTGTGCAGGGAAATATGTCGAGATATTAATAGGCACTTTGTTAATGACGAAGAGGTATTTATAAGTGAAATTTTTGATCTGCCTGAGATACCACAGGATTTTTCAATTTTTAATGATGGTAAAAAAAGAGTTTTTATACTTACTCCAGAGAAATTGTTGTTTTTATTGAGAAATCATCAAAGTTTTATTAATGAAATAGGACTTTGTATATTTGATGAGGCACATCTTTTTGATGATCCAAGTCGTGGAACCAATTTTGAATTACTGTTGTCAACGGTTAAACAAATTTTCCCGAAAGAAATACAGAAGATTTTAATTTCTGCTGTTATACCAGATAGTGAAGCTATAAATCAGTGGTTTAACGAGGATGGAGTAATCGTTTCTAATAATTCGATAAAAACAACAGAGAAAAGAGTTGCGTTTAGTGATTTAAAAGGTAGTAATGAGCAATTATATTTCATAGATCCTATTACATTTGAAGAAGAATTTTTTGTTCCACGAACTGTTAGTGTAACTGAATTAGAGCAGGTTGGAAAAGAACGAAAACAAAAAGTATTTCCAGAACTGACAAATGCAAATGATTTAAGTATTTATTATGGGACTAAGCTAATTAATAATGGTGGAGTAGGAATTTTTTGTGGAAGAAAAGATACGGTCAATGTTGTTTTGCGAAGATTTATAGACTTAAATAATAGGAATTATGATCTAACTAATTTCTTAAAAAACTCGGATAGGTCTGAAGTTGAAAAAATAGGAAACTTAATTGGTCAAAATTTAGGATATGATAGTGTTGAATATACATGTAGTCAGCTAGGAGTTTTTTCGCATCATTCAGGAATACCTATGGGCATACGCATTGCTATAGAGTATGCTTTTTCAAAAAGTAAAATAAATAATGTAGTATGTACTTCAACCTTAGCACAAGGTGTAAACTTACCTATTAAATACTTGATTATCTCAAGTGTGTATCAAGCAGGAGATGCAATAAAAGTTCGTGATTTTCAGAATTTGATAGGTAGAGCAGGTAGGGCCGGAAAATATACAGAAGGAACAATCATTTTAACAGAGCCAAATATTTATAAATCACCAAAAAATAAGTGGAAAAAACAAAACTATGAAGCATTATTAAATCCTATTAATACAGAGGGTTGTCAAAGCAATATTCTCAATATTATACAGTTTAACTCAGTAAATCCAACCGATTACCGAATAGAACCCAAAAGCTTTGACTTTTGGAGTATGATTAAAGATAGGGTTGATAGAACTCTAGAATACAGAAAAAAAATAGATACAATTTTATCAAAATTAACAAAACAGAAGAGTCCTTATTTAAAGGATTTTAATTCTAAAATAACCCAAATTGAGAACACTCTAACAGCAATTGAAAATTATATTGCTTCTATGTATGCTACTGAACTGGATACTGATAGTTTAGCTGAAAATACTTTTGGATATTTTCTAGGTAATGAAGAAGAGCAAGAAAAAATAAAAGAGTTATTTGTCTTGATAAAATCTAAAATAGATACCAGTTTAGTGGAAACTGAAATAATTGCAAAAAACTCAATTGGATTGTATCAATCTAAGTTGTTAAAAGAATGGGTTCAGGAAAATATAACTTCTATCCTTTCTTGCGAGAAGGAAGAGGATTTATTAAGTGTTTTAACTGAGATAATAATGGATTTTTCAAATAACAAGCAGATGAAAAAATTAAGTATAGAAAATCTAAATTTTATATCTCAATTTTGGATTAAGGGTAATTCTTATTTTCAAATATTGGAAAGTTGTACTGAAAAATCAATTAGAATTGAGAAAAGAGGTAAGTTAAAACCAATTGATATGTCTGATATAATCTCTATTTGTGATAATGGTTTAGGGTATGAAACATCAATGGTTTTAAATGCGATTAACAACAATCTTGAAAAAATAGTTGGGGATGGATTGGAAGTATTGACTATGTTAATAAAGAAACTTAAATATGGGCTACCTCTGGAAAAAGAGATCAATATTTATGAGTTAGGGTTTTCAGATAGAATTGTAGCCCAAGTTATTGGTCAAGAGATTAATTCTCAAAGTAAGGATCAGATTAAGAATGAAATCAAGCGAAAATCAGCTGGAATAGAAGATAAATTGAGTGATTTTCCAAGTTACTACATACAGTTAATTAATGAAATTTAAAATAGTGAAAAGAAAGGAGAAAAATGACTAGGATATCTTTTGAAATCCAACAACAAATTATTCAATGTTTTGGATTATGTTTTCATTATAAAGATACTGTTGCTGCATTTATGCAGGCTTCGGGAGTTCCTAATGATTTGATAGTAAGATGGAAATATGAACCGAAGTTTGTTTGGGCAAAAAATGTTATAAATGAACTTAATAAAACAGAAAACGGAAGATTTATAATTAGGCAAATAGCAACTGAATTTTATAAAATGAAAAATATTCCTGATGAAGTACAAGATAGAAATAGGGGATTAGATGCGTTAAGAAAATTAAAGCGATTGTTAGGTAATATCCAACAGGATAAGACTAATGAAACATCGAATAATTCCTACCATCGTTTAAAACAAGAAAAAAAAATTCAAACCAAGCAACATCAGCTTCAAAAAATCGAAGAGCTAAAAATGGAGTATTATTCGCTATTTTCAAGTGAGAATCCTCAAGAAAGAGGATATCATTTAGAACAAATTATTGCTAACTTATTCAAAATTAACGATATTGATTATCATGATCCGTACAGAAATAGCTCAAATACTCAACAAATAGATGGCTATTTTAGGTTTGAGGGGTTTGATTACTTAGTCGAGATAAAATGGACTAAAGATCCAATAAATTCATTAAACATTTCTTCTTTAAAGCAAAAAGTTGATACAAAACTAACTTCTACTCGTGGACTATTTATTTCAATAAATGGTTTTAGAGATGAAGTGATTCAAGATTTTTCTAATAGAGATGCAAAAATTTTATTTATGAATGGACAAGAATTATCGTATATTCTAGAAAATAGAATTAGTTTGGATGAAGCTTTAAAGTTGAAGATAATTGGAGCTTCTAAAACAGGAAATCCGAATATTTCTATAATTAACTAATATATTTCTAAAATCTCCTATCGACTTTTATTGTATTATTTTATTTTTGATGTGCTTATAATCGATATAGGATAGTTGAAATTTGGCATAGGTTTCTATTTCTATAAAAATGTACAAAACAATAACAAAAATGGTGTGAACTTTTTTGTAAAATCTAGCTCAATTCGTGTATTTTTAGGGTAAAATTCACACCATTCAACTGAAATTTATTCAAATTAGATGAAATTCTGTTTTCTGTAAATGTTGGAAAATATTGATTTTAAGCGGATATTGAAACTTATTCAAATAAAAGTGTTTCCAACCAGGTCTTAAGAAAGCTCGTAAAGCATCACAATTATCAAAACGTTAATCAACACGCTTATATCAACGTTTACAGACATTTAAGAAATTTCTCTTGGATGTCTTTTTTTGTCTAGCTAAATTTTACAAATTGGGCAATTTAGGTTACTCAATAATATAAAAAAGATAAAAATTTAAAGTTCGAATTTTAATTTTAAAAAAAGTAATTATTATTGAATATCTGTTCAAACATTTTTTCTTTTCTAAGGTTAATATAAATATATATACTTTAAAAAAGGAAGTCAAACATCTTGCTCATAGATTTTTGCATTTTTAAAAAATACATTTTGTCATATAATAATGTGGAAAATTGACGGATTCCTTAAATAATCATATAATATGAATATGTAAACCCTTACATACTATTCTACTTATACTTGATAAAATGCAAGTTCTTGAGGATCTATAAATATATAGACACTCTTCTATTTATAAAGTGAAATAAAGAATCACGGAGAAAGTTTATGGATATTAAAGAGTCATTCAACCAGCTAGATAATACAAAATTTAATGATTTCAATAATCGCCTTGAAGGTTTTGAGAAACTTTTTAAAGACAAATATTATTTTACCCATCCCGAAGATTTTAGCTCAATCTTTAGCATTTTGGTAAAGTATGGAAAAAGTACAAGTAAATATATTTTATCGAAAGGAGAGATATATGAGTGAAATAGTTATTAATGCTCAGAATTTATCTAAAAATTTTTATAATTTTGATTCAAGACTCCCATTTATCAAGAGATTTTTGAAACGTAATCAAATAACGATTCGAGCTGTTCAAGATATTAGTTTTACGATTAAGAGAGGGAGTATAGTTGGCTTTATTGGGAGTAATGGAGCTGGTAAATCCACAACGATTAAAATGTTGACTGGGACTCTTTATCCTAGTTCCGGAAAATTAGAAGTGAATGGAGAAATTCCATTTAAAAGAAGTATAAATTTTAGAAAAAAAATTTCAATAGTAGTAGGAAATAAATTACAGTTATTTCAAGATGTTTCGGCTATGGATTATTTTCAATTGATTGGTACTTTATATGAGGTAGAACCGGCGATTTTACAAGAACGAATTCAGGAATTAAGCAATTTGTTGAATGTAAAAGATCAGCTTTACCAGCAGGTCCGGACCCTCTCTCTTGGACAAAAAATGAAAATGGAGTTTATCGCGGCATCTTTAACAAGTCCGGAAATATTATTTTTAGACGAGCCTACTATAGGGTTAGATATACAGTCTAAAAAAGATATCAGAACATTTTTAAAGAAAATGAATGAAGAATGTCATACTACTATTATTTTAACGAGTCATGATATGGATGATATTTCGTCTGTTTGTGACGAATTAATCGTCATTGACAAAGGAAAAATTATTTTGCAGGAGTCAATGGATGTTATTTTATCTAAATTTTCTGATTTTAAATATTTAAAGATAAAAATGACATTAGATTTGGTACCAGAGTTATGCTCTGTTAAAGGAGTAGTAGTCATTTCTCAAACAAAATCGGAATGTATACTAAAAATACCTAGAGATTTTGTCTTTGAGACATTAGAATCAATCAATAAGCTTGTAGATATAGAAGATTTTGAAATATCAAATCTTTCTTTAGAAGAAATTATTTTACAAAACTATTTTACAAAAAAGGAGCACAATTGAAAAAAGAAATGTCTATTATTCTGATATCATTTCGATCTATTTTGAACTATAAATCAAGTGTACTATTGTTAATGTTACAGGCAAGTATACAAATTATGATATCAGTATTTTTATGGACGTATATATATCAGAGTAACCAGATAAATATAGCAGGATATGATTTTACCTCAATGGTTCAATACTATTTGGGGACTATAATTTTTTCATATTTTGTTTTTTATCCAGTTGATTGGGAAATCAATGACGATGTTCATTCAGGAAATTTTTTTAGCATATTAATAAAACCTGTTACTTTTTATAAGTATTATTTTTGTAAAATGCTTGGAGATAGGCTTGCTCATTTATTATTTATCATCATTCCTGTCATTTTATTCTCCAGTGTTTATTACAAGAATGAGTTATTAACCATTGAAATTCTTATTTTAGGAAGTATTGCAATTATTCTATCTATGGTTCTATGGTTTTTAATATCATGTTGTGTAGGTATGCTTTCTTTTTGGTTAGAAAATATATTTTTTGTCCTTACTGTTAAAGAAATAGTAATTCAGTTTTTATCAGGAATATTATTGCCTTTAAGTTTTTTTTCAAATAATTTTCGTCTGTTTTTAGATGTATTACCTTTTAAATACTTAGTATATGAACCGCTTCAGATGTTTAGTAATGATACATATAAATTAATAGACTATTTGAGAATTATTTGTATTCAATTGATTTGGTGCATCATTTTTTATATTATATCAAGATTCATATTGAGAAAAGGAGTGGAGCACTTCTCAAATGTGGGAGGATAAAATGTTTAGAATAAAAGTAATTTTTAGGCTACTTCATTTTGGTTTTAAATCTGATATGAATTTTCATTTTGACTTCTTTTGTGGTCTATTTTCGTCGATACTGTGGATTGGTTTACCTATTGTATTTTTTAGATTGATTTTCTTAAACATAGACTCTTTTAATGGTTGGGACTATTATCAAATTTTATTTTTGGTAGGTTCCTACACTATTGTAGATGGAGTTATGATGGGATTGTTAATTAGAAGTATGGGAATTTTAGAATCAGATATTTTGAGTGGTAACTTGGATCAAATTTTATTGAGGCCGTTTGATACTCAGTTGTTCTATATTTTTAGATCATTTAATTTAGTTCAATTCGTGAATACTTTTTTTGGTCTTGCGATCATTTTTATAAGTTATGGAAATTTAAATGTACATTTAAATTCATTAAAAATATTATTTTATATCCTTTCTTTAATGTGTGGTTGTATTATATATTATTCAATTTGGTTTCTAATAACGATTAGTTCATTTTGGTTCCCAACTAAATTTTCAAAAGTAGATGTATTTTTGAATTATATTGGAATTTCTAAGTATCCATATAATATTTTTACAGGTATTAACAGATTGATCACTATGTTATTTGTTCCCAATTTATTAATTGCCAATCCTGCAGTATTAATATTTTTAGGGAAAGATACATTGAACCTATTTTTCTATCAAATAGTTTTTACAGTTTTTTTGATTATTATCAGTCGTACAATTTTTAGAAAAGGATTGAAAAAATATGAAAGTGCAGGAAGATAAACAATGTTGTTCAGTTATATGTTTGACTAAAGGAAGTGATTCGCTGTACTTTGTTTTGTGGTCATTGAAACATCAGATAATTATAAACTATAATTTAAAGAATAGTATTATTAACTTATAGGTGCTAAGAAAAAATTTAAAGAAATTCCTTCATTCAATCAAACTTATTCATATTTTTTAAAATAAGAAAATAGTTGGATTTTGATGATGGTTGATATAAAGCTAAACTGAAAGTACCTGAAATCCAACTGTGTCAAACCAGGTCATACGATCTGTGAGAAAAAGAACACATAACAAAAAGAGGAGCTTCACAATAAAGTTCCTCTTCTTTTATATATCCGAATCATTATTCTTATTTCAAAAAAGGTAGTGAAAAAGGTAGTGATTCGGTTGATTTATATTGCAATGTAGTGAAATTTAGAATTTCAAGAATCGCTTAAAATCAAGGTTTCTAACATCTATTGACGTGTAGTGAACCCCTATTTCACCTCTGTAAAGATTAAATAATTTCTATTTTAGCTGTTAGAAACGTTGGTACATCAATGTTTTTAGAGTGCTACATAATAAAAGGTAGAGTGAATGGTAGAGTAGTAAAAATAGTTGTTATCCTAGTTGATTAAAAAAATCTCTGATTTCCTCATCTTTTATAAAATAATATATAATTTTCCCCTCTCTTCTAGTATCCAAGATGTTTTGATTGGCTAGTTTACGAAGATGGTGGGAGGCAGATGCCATACTGAGATTTAGTAAACAGGCTATATCACAGACACAGAGTTCTTCAACAGCAAGGAGATAAAAGATGATATTGATCTGTTTATTATCGGTAAACTTTGATAAAATACGAAGTGATTTTTGGACTTTTTCCTTTTCAAGGTAGTTCGTTGCGGTTGTAACATTTTGTTGATTTATAATATTCACTTGGCAGATACTATCTTTTTTCATAATTTTTTCTCCTAGCCGAACACAGTCCTTAGCATGTCAAAGCTGTTGTTTTCAATCAGGATATACATCCCCAATCCTAAATAAACAACGGCAATAAACCATCTGCTATATTTTTCCAAAGTTTCTCCAACAGAAGGGACTTGTGCCAATTTTTGGGCAGAAAAAACCAAGAGATAAATCATGACTAGAAAAGTAAGTAAAGCCACTATCAAATTCGCTAAATTTAAGGTAATAAAATATGGGACAAAAACACCAATATTGTCAGCACCACAACTTGCAAAAGTAATCATAGCGACTAGAAAAATCAGGTTTTTATCATCTTTGCGCAAACCATCTTTTGCAATAGCTTCTCCATCAGAATCTCCTAAAAGCAAAACTTTGAGTCCTAGGAAAATTGGAATCAAACCGAGCAAACCTAAAATCTCTTTACTAGGAATATAATTTAAGACAAATGCAAAAAGCAAACTTAGGAATATTAGACTAACAGAGCCTAGAAATTGTCCTAAATAGATGTTAATGATGTCCTTTCTGCTTTTTCTTTTGGCAAAAAATAACATTAGGATAATAAGTAAGTCTACGGCTGTCCCAGAATACAGGATTATTGAAGTAACAATATTTTGAATCATAAAACACCTCATTCAAATATATTTTTGAATGTATTTTAACATTAAACTTTGTAGATGTCAACTTCAGCTCCATCAAAATATAGATAAGAAGGTAGTGTACCAAACATTAAAAAGCCCTGCCATCGAAATGATAGCAGGGCTTAACTTCAATATCCAGATGATATATTTATCTAAAAAAGGTAGAGAAAAAGGTAGAGTTTGGACTGAAATATAGTGAAATGTATTGAAATTGAAAAAAGAAAAAACGCTTGAAATCAGCGTTTTTCTTATGTATTGATTCGTATTGAATGCTTACTTCACTTCTATAAATTACCAAGTATTACAACCTATATTTCTTTTAATATTTTACCAAATAATTCTTCTAACTTCCCTAAGTCTCCATAGACAGTTCCGTCCATATAAAGGTTGTAAACTTCATCATCTTGTTCTACTCGTATTTGTGCAGAATACCCTTTTAATAGTGCTAAGGAACGAATAACTTCTCGTTGAGTTCGTCCATTTCCTTCTCGAAAGGGATGGAAATAATTAAGATTATCAAGAATTTTTGCTAAATGTTTAATGATTTCATCTTTTGAGTTGGCAGTTTGATGATAGGAATGAATGAGATGATTTATATAAGTTTCTGCAGCATTAAACGACTGTATCGACATAAAAGGATTACCACTTTTAGAGATATTCACCTTGCGATATTGTCCTGACCAGGCATAAACGTCTTGAAACAAATAGTTATGAATGGCTAAAATATTACTCATGGAATAGACTTCAATGGCTTTCAAGCGCAAGTCTGCAAGTCTTTTAGTAACGAATAAGTGTTCATTTCGGTAGGCTTCTTCAATATTTGTAACATTTTGTTTGTTGATTAAGACTGTGGAATTTGGATAGGTATATTGGTGATTAGGGTCAATGTACTTATAGCCTTCGTATTGATTTTTAACCAATATTCAATTCCTTTCGTCTATTGACAACATAAGTTTTTAAATCAATCACATCTTGAACAGTAGGTTCATAATTTTCAATCATTGATGATCCAATAGCATACCAGACGGTATCGAAATCTGAAAAATTATCAAAGGGAATCCCTAAAATTGTTAATTCTTCTTTATTTACATCAAGAGTCATGGCACACCTCCTTATATAACGTTACCTTATTATACCATAAAATCGGTATTTGTACCTAAAGGGATAGTGACTAAATCTATATTATGTTTAATGTAGATTTATGATAAAATAGTTTTATTATAAAAAGAAATAACAGAGGTATAGCATGGAGCCATATATTACAGAAGCTTTAGTAAAAGCAGGGATTGAGTTGGGAACTCTAACATTTAAGGGAACAACAACACTAGTGAATAGTAAAATTCAATCATTAAAGGAAGAACGTAGCGCCGATAAATTACGAAATACTTATGATGAGATTGTAAATGAGTTCCTTTCGGAACGAGAACAGGCAATCAGAATTGCTCAGGCATATAAAGAAGAATATGAAAAAGTACATATTGATGATAAAGATATTGAGTATTTGCACAACACTTTAGAACGGGTTATTTCTCTTCTATCTTCATTTACTAATGTTGAAGATGGGAAAGAAGATTCAATGAAACAATTGGTTGCTCTGCTTAATAAGGATACTTTAAAGACTATGCAACTATTAGGATTTAATTACAAGGAGGCAATAGGAGAACCTTTAACGGAGGTTTGCTCAAATGCTATAAGAAATACATTAGGAAGTCTATCATCTAAGAAAAACGTACGTAACAAAAAATAATTGAACCAATGGTGTGAACTTTTTGGTAAAATCTAGCTCAATTTGTGTATTTTTAGGGTAAAATTCACACCATTCAACTGAAATTGATGAATGTAACGATAACAAATAAAATGTTTGATAAGGTAAAGAGATTTAATAAGCGGAGGAAAACAAATTGAAAATTTTTAAGGGAGAGTTTTATCGAATCTCTGTATTAACAGACAAGTTAGTAAGGTTAGAATACTCTCAAACTGGAAGTTTTGAGGATAGAACTACACAACTTATCTATAATAGAGATTTTGGTCAAGTTTCGTTAGATTATATCGAGACATCAAACGTACTAGATATTATGACGGACTATTTTCATCTGCACTTTAATAAAGGAGAATTTAACGCCGAAAATTTATTTATAGAATTAAAAGGAAATTTTGCCGTATATGGTAGTCGCTGGTATTTTGGTGAATCTATTGAAACGTTAAAAGGAACAGCTCGGACTCTGGATGAGGCAGATGGAGCAATCTCGTTAGAAGATGGAATTATTAGCCGAAATGGTATTGCCTTACTGGATGATTCTCAAGGATTTATTTGGGATGAACAGTCTGGTTATATTGAGAGAGAAAATCAAATTGACCTGTATTTCTTTGCCTATGGGCATGATTATAGAGGAGCAATCAGAGACTTTTACCATTTGACTGGTTCAACACCCTTGTTGCCAAGATATGCTTTAGGCAATTGGTGGAGTAGATATTGGCCTTATACGTCGGATGAATACTTGGATTTAATAGACAGATTTGAAACAGAGAAAATTCCATTATCTATCGGTGTTTTAGATATGGATTGGCATATAACTGAAATTCCAGCCCGTTTTGGAAGTGGGTGGACAGGATATAGTTGGAATAGAAACTTAATACCAAATCCAGAACAGTTATTGCAACAACTTCATGATAGAAAGTTAAAACTCTCTTTAAATGTCCATCCTGCTGATGGTATACGGGCTTATGAAGAAGCTTATCCTCGGGTCGCAAAACGATTAGGGTTAAATGTAGAATTAGAGGAACCTGCTATTTTTGATTTTTTTAATCCATCTTTTAGAGAATCCTACTTTAAAGATGTTCATTATGAGCTAGAAAAGCAGGGAGTAGATTTTTGGTGGATTGACTGGCAACAAGGGACTCAAGGTATGTTGGATCCACTGTGGCTTTTAAACCATTATCACTATCAGGATAGTTGTAAAAATGCAGAAGGTGGTTTGATTTTATCAAGATATGCAGGTCCTGGCAGTCATCGCTACCCTGTTGGTTTTTCAGGAGATACTATTATTAGTTGGAATTCGTTAAGATTTCAACCTTATTTTACAGCGACAGCATCTAATATTGGTTATAGTTGGTGGAGTCATGATATTGGTGGGCACATGCTTGGAGATTATGACGAAGAATTACAAACTAGATGGCTACAGTTTGGTGTTTTTAGCCCGATTACTCGATTACATAGTTCTATAAGTCCCTTTAATAGTAAAGAACCTTGGTTTTTTTCAGAAACAACATCTAAGATTATGAAGAAATACCTTTGTTTGAGACATCAGATGCTTCCATATCTATATACCATGAATGTAAAGACACATGAGGAAGGTGCCCCATTAATCAGCCCAATGTATTATTTCTACCCAGAGAATGATGAGAGCTATAATGTTCCTAATCAATACTTTTTTGGAACAGAACTGATGGTGGCTCCCATTGTAGAAAAGATGGATTTGGTATTCCAATCTGCAAAAGTAGATGTATGGTTCCCTGAAGGTGAATGGTATGACTTCTTTTCAGAGAAAAAATATACAGGTGGTGTAAAGTTGAGTGTTTATAGAGATATTTCGACGATACCTGTGTTCGCAAAAAGTGGTGCAATCATTCCCTTGGTTGGTTCTGAGATAGATATGGGTGTTGATTTACCTGAAGTTGTAGATTGGTATGTATTCCCGGGCAAACAACATTCTTTTGAAATGATTGAAGATCAAAATGGTCAAAGATACAAAACAAGATTATCAATCGATTGGGAAATGGGAATGGTAGAGTTAGTATTACAAGGAGATTCTAGTATCGTTCCAAGTAATAGAAGGCATAGAATTCATTTTAAAGGAACGAATGTGTCTATAATTGAATTGCCAAATAAGAATGATACAGCTAAATTCGAATGGAAAGATAATAAAATTCCATCTCTAAATGATGAAGTTTTTAGACTACTAAAGACGGCTTCTCTGCCATATGAATTAAAAGATAGATTGTTAAATCAATTCATCAATGCGAAAAATTCTCCTGAGTTAATGAATATCTTGCATCGTCAGGACGAGGAATTGAGAGGGCGTTTGTTAGAAATGATATTTACTAGTGAAAACTAATTGAGACATTTCGTAAACAATTTCGATTCTTTAATGTGTAATAGTTTTACATCTCTATGCTTATTGGCTTGTATTGCACTAGCTACAAGCTTGGTATAGGGATTTTTTTGTTTATTGAAGAGGATAAGTACGTTTCAAAGTTTGAAAAACTACTTTAAACCAAACAAGAGTAAATTTATATATACAATGATCATTACTTTATTTTCTATCAATATGAAGAAAGATAGTAGAGGAACTTAGCAGTATGTATATCATTAGAATTATTGTGAGAGTTTTTGTAGTTTGAAAGTATTGAAAATCGTAAAGATATCATTACGAGAATACAAGAAGATATTGTTCTATTTCCATTTAAAATTACTTCTTTCCTTAACAATAAGGAAAAAGAATGCGTTTTCATCTTTTGGTTTGAGGTTTATAATAAGAGTATCAAAGTCAGGAGGAAAAAAGATGACTACTTTTAAAGATGGATTTTTATGGGGTGGTGCTGTTGCTGCTCATCAACTTGAAGGCGGATGTCCTTGAAAAAGAAAAACCAGGAATCTTTGATGATCCATCTAAGACATTCATTGATTTGTACATGACATGAAGTCAAGTCTCTATATTGCAGAGGTTGTTAAGCGACTATATAATAGCGAAGGCTTGAAAGATGTATTTCCGAATTCTGAAGAACGATTAAAACATATCCTAGAAAATCAAGTTTATGGATTTGCGCCTTCAGAGATTATCTATAACATCTCGACTAATTTTATTTTTAGAAATCTCTCTCAAGATATCAGTAGAAAGAACTTTGTTCTAGAAGATACTATTCCTGCTGCTAAAGAAGGTAGGATTCAGGAATTAGTAGATAATCATTTCGGGTAGAATGGTTAAAATATAATAAAAGTTTCCATTCCTATAAACAATATAGGAGAACAATAACAATTTAAATGGTGTGAACTTTTAGGTAAAATCTAGCTCAATTCGTGTATTTTTAGGGTAAAATTCACACCATTCAAATGAAAGTTATTCAAATTAGATAAAATCGTTCTTTCTGAAAACGTGGGAAAACATTGATTTTAAGTCCATCTTGAAACGAATTCAAATAGAAATGTTTCCAACCAGGTCTTAAGAAAGCTCGTAAAGCTTCACAATTCTCAAAACGTTAATTCGTTGCTGGGAAGCACAATACAAACGAAAATACTTTGCAACTTGCAAGGTGTTTTTTCTATGAGAACTGGCGGTGCGCAATTAGGATAGCTCTAGCGGCTTTAGTCGCATAGAGATATGCTATACACAGTTGCCCAAAGAAAACAAGCGAAGCGATGCTTGATTGGATTGCAACCACTATATAATGGAAATATCTAGAAATGTCTATTATAAGCAAATAAAAAAGTTTCAGGGAAATAGGTCTTTTTCGGAAAGTAATTATTGAATGTTGGTATCATGTTATTCTATGATATACTGAAATAGAACCTTGTCAAATCAGTCTTGAATAAGTTTGTAAAGTTAGCCAGTTATCTAAATGATAATATTCATTTATGTTAACTCAAATCATTAGCATTTCGTTATATACGAGATGATTTTTTATATTATCTAATGATTATCTAATATGTATTTTTTAATTGGAATAATCAAAAAGACATCTGAGAGTGATTAAATCAGATGTCTTTTATTCTGTCTTTTAAAGTAGTGGCTATGACACAATTATTGCTCAGGATGTTCGTTTTTAAAGGAATTATATACTTCGAAAAGTTGATTTCGTTTAGTGATCTCAAGTTTTAAAAAAATATTGTGTACATGTGTCTTCACGGTTCCAACTGAAAGAAACAATTGATCCGCAATTTCCTGATTGTTTTTGTGTTCAAGAAGTAAAGGAAGAATTTCTTTTTCACGTTCAGTTAAATGAAGTTTTTCAGAGAATAGATCTAGTGTACTGGGGTTGTCAATTTTTTGGGATTTATCAAATGAACTTAATTGTTCTTCTACATTCGAAATAGCTTTCCAATCAGAAAGAATATATTTGATTATTAAATAACAAACAGCAATAGTAAACATGTCTTCACACATATTTCTATTTTGAATTCGCAGATTCAACAAGTCATACGAATCTATATTAAAAATTACAAATAAATCTTCTAAGATAATTAGAATGCCAAATAGCACTCCGATATTTGAAATAGTTTTTAAGTAATTTTTATTTCGACTACTAATATTCAAAGATTTTAGATTTCGTCTCGCATATATACCAGTATAAATCAAAAGAAGCTGATTGGGTAAATAGTACATAAAAACTCTTAATGGAGAATTGTTTAGAATTGGGAAAGCCATCCATATGAAAGTAATAGAAATAAAGCAATAGTGCGTTAATAAAGGTGTTTCTTTCCTCAGTCTAGCAACTATCCAAAACTGACAAATATTATTAACAAGATATATGACAGTTTTAACAAATGGAACTCCCAGAAAGTGTTGGTTATATGTGTTTCCGAAATCTTTAATTATTTCTGTCATTGATAGGATCAGATTATCAAAAATAAAAAAAACAAGATATAAACCGACTACAAAAAATAAGTATTTTTTATCCTTTTCTGAGTTTAAAGAATAGGTCAATACAATACCAAGGGTCAAAGTATACAGTATAATTAAAAATACATTGTATATATAAACTATTTCAATCATATTTAGCCTCCATTTATTCTGTGAAACTAATTAAAACTCTAAACTTTATTTAAAAGCAATAAAATAGGGAGTTTATATTTAAAATAGCATTACATTTTTAAAAGCATAAATACTGGGTTTAGTACTTAAACTTTTAAAAAAGAGGGTTTACACCTTTAAGTTTATCGCAAACTATAAAATTTTGCAATATCATTAAAGCATAACAACACAGGAGGTCTCAATTATGAGCAATAAAATTGATTATATTACAACAGAAGAGTTCTCTAAAGAGCAACTTTTAGAAATAGCTGAGCTATCTCTTAAGATTAAAGCTTGTATTAAAAATGGGTATTACCCACCTTTGTTGAAAAATAAAACTCTAGGTATGATTTTTCAACAATCATCTACAAGAACACGGATTTCTTTTGAAACCGCTATGACTCAACTTGGAGGGCACGCACAATATTTGGCACCCGGTCAAATTCAACTAGGAGGACACGAAACACTAGAAGATACAGCAACCGTGGTTTCTCGCTTAACAGATATTATAATGGCACGTGTTGAGCGTCATAAGAGTGTAGTTGATTTAGCAAAATTTTCTCAAGTACCAGTAATTAATGGTATGAGTGATTATAATCATCCTACACAAGAATTGGGAGATCTGATTACGATTATTGAAAACTTGCCGAAAGGAAAAAAATTAGAAGATTGTAAAGTAGTATTTGTAGGGGATGCAACTCAAGTATGCTTTTCTTTAGGATTAATAACATTGAAAATGGGTATGGAATTTGTTCACTTCGGTCCGAAGGGATTCCAATTAAATGATATGCATAAGTCAAAATATGATGAAATTTGTAAACTATCAGGTGGTAAATATTTGGTAACTGATGATATAGATTCAATTACTGGTGCAGATTTCTTATACACTGATGTATGGTATGGCCTATATGAAGCGGAATTATCAGAAGAAGAACGTATGAAGATTTTCTATCCTAAATATCATGTTGATCCAGAGATGATGGCAAAAGCAGGAGAAAATTGTAAATTCATGCACTGTTTACCTGCTACACGTGGCGAAGAAGTGTCTGATGAAGTGATGGATGGCCCAAATTCAGTTTGTTTTGATGAGGCGGAAAATCGTTTAACTTCAATGCGAGGTATCTTAGTTTATCTACTTCGTGATTTTGAAAAACGACATCCATATGACCTAGAAAAACAATCTATAGCTAAAGCAGAACTGGAATCATTTTTAAAATAAAAAGGTTCAATTTGCTTTAAATTGACGATGTTATAACTCTCCTCTTAAAGGAAGGAGAAAAAAATGGAAGAAAAGAAAAAATTTAGTTTGTTTACTACAGTATTAACTGTAATATGTGTAGTATTTGTTGCAGAAGCTGCAGCTCCAGTTGCAGCGATTGGGAATTCTCAATTCTTTTGGTGGTTATTTTTATTAATTGCTTTTTTGTTACCATACGGATTGATTTCAGCTGAATTAGGTACTACTTATATAGGTGATGGTGGAATCTATGATTGGGTGACGAAGGCGTTTGGACATCGATGGGGCTCAAGGACCTCCTGGTATTATTGGATTAATTTTCCATTGTGGTTAGCATCACTAGCTGTTATGACTCCTGGGTTGTTGACAACGATAACTGGAGTTGAGTTTTCAACGTTCTGGACATTATTAATTGAACTTGTATTTATTTGGTTAATTATATGGATAAGCTTTTATCCTGCAAGTGATAGCGTATGGATCCTCAATGGTGCGGCAATTATAAAAATGATATTAGCTCTATTAGTGGGAGTCTTGGGATTATATATTGCCTTTACAAAAGGAATGGCTAATAAAATTACGTTGGATTCACTTTTACCATCATTTGATTTAAACAGTCTATCATTTATTTCTGTTATTATTTTTAATCTACTTGGCTTTGAGGTTATTTGTACGTGTGCAGATGATATGGAGAATCCTAAAAAACAAATACCACAATCTATAATTGTTGCAGGTTTAGTTATTGCGGCTATTTATATATTTTCTGCATTTGGAATTGGTGTAGCGATTCCTGTTGATAAAATTTCTACTAGTAGTGGTATGATGGACAGCTTTAAACTTTTGACCGGATCAGAAAATGGATGGTTTATAATTTTAATGGCATTTCTATTCTTACTAACTCTTTTTGGAAATATGATTTCATGGTCATTAGGAGTGAATAACACGGCATGTTATGCTGCAGAAAACGGAGATATGCCAAAGTTTTTTGCAAAACGTAGTAAAAAGAATAACATGCCAATTGGATCAGCTTTAGCAAATGGTTTTGTTGCGACATTTGTAGTAGTCATTGCACCAATATTACCAAATCAGGATTTGTTTTGGGCCTTCTTCTCATTAAACCTTGTTATGTTCCTGCTTTCTTATATACCAGTTTTTCCAGCATTTTATAAGTTAAGAAAAATAGATCCAGAAACTCCTCGACCTTTTAAAGTAGGAGGAAGTGATTTTATTTTAAAAATTATGGTTGTAATTCCAATTGTTATGATTTTGATTTCGCTTTTATTTACAGCGTTCCCATTATCTTTTGATGAAGTAACATTAGCTGATAAATTACCTGTAACTATCGGTTCATTAGTTTGTCTTATCTTAGGTGAAGTTATTATTCGTGTGAAAAAAATCAAAAAATGATAGTAACTAAATACCAATACAATAAAAGGAGGACTTGAGATGTCTAAACGTATTGTGGGGACAACCCCTAAACTAGATGGATTTCGAATGCCAGGAGAATTCGAAGAACAAGAACAAATTTGGATGTTATGGCCATGGCGAAATGATAATTGGCGTTTAGGAGCCAAACCTGCTCAAAAAGCATTTTTAGATGTTGCCAAAGCCATTAGTGAATTTGAATCAGTTTCACTTTGTGTACCACCTCTTCAATTTGAAAATGCTATAGCTCGTGTATCTGCTCTTAATTGTGAAAATATAAGAGTAATCGAGATGACAAATGATGATTCGTGGATTCGCGACTGTGGTCCTACATTTCTTATAAATGATAAAGGTGAACGTCGTGCAGTAGATTGGGAATTCAATGCATGGGGTGGTTTAGTAGATGGACTCTATTTCCCTTGGGATCAAGATGCGCTTGTTGCAAGAAAAGTTTGTGAATTAACAAATACTGATTCTTATAAAACAGATGATTTTGTTTTAGAAGGTGGATCAATTCACGTTGATGGTGAAGGTACAGTGATGGTTACTGAAATGTGTCTTCTTCATCCAAGTCGAAATCCACATTTGTCAAAAGAAGAAATTGAACAAAAATTAAAGGATTATTTGAATTGTGAAAAAGTAATTTGGGTGAAAGATGGTATTGACCCATATGAAACGAATGGTCATATTGATGATGTAGCATGTTTTGTAAAACCTGGAGAAGTTGCATGTATTTACACTGAAGATGAAAGCCATCCTTTCTACAAGGAAGCAAAAGCTGCGTTTGAATTCCTAAGTGAACAAACAGATGCAAAAGGCAGAAAATTAAAAGTACATAAAATGTGCGTTACTAAGAAGCCATGCTATCTAAAAGATGCAGATACGATTGATTTTTCAGAAGGGGCTATTCCAAGAGAGGAAGGAGAAGTTGCAATCGCATCATATTTGAATTTCTTAATAGTGAATGGAGGAATTATTCTCCCTCAATATGGTGATGAGAACGATGCATTAGCAGTTGAACAAGTGCAAGCGATGTTCCCTGATCGTAAAGTTGTTGGAGTTGAAACTACAGAGATTGCATATGGTGGTGGTAATATTCACTGTATTACACAGCAACAACCAGCAACGAAATAACATATGCAGAGTCTGGTAAAGCAGACTCTGTTTTTTCTAATATATCGCATTAAGTAGACGGAGGAATATGAAGATAAATTGCTTTACAAAGAGGTATTAGAGATGAAAAATATTAAAGTGGAATATAGCTGGTTGAAAAATTCTGCTATAACAGGAGTAAATCAATTACCTGAACATTCTGAGCATTATTATTTTGATAAATATGTAGGTATAAATCAACTAGACTATTTTCAAATAGATAAGATACACTTAAACAATAATTGGACTTACATGAAATCAGATTTCAATGAAAAAAATGGTGATGACGAATCTACATTGGTAACTTTGTTTAATCATTTTAAAGGTGAAGATAAATTAATTACTAAAAATATTATCTTGAAAATGCAAAGCTTAAATCTGCCCGTGTATATTTGGATGAATGGGTGCTTTGTTGGATTTTCAAAGGGACTTGAACAGACTATAGAGTTTGAAATTACAAATCTACTACGTTTGGAGGAAAATGAACTTATAATTAAGGTATGCTCTATTGAAGAAGAAAAACAAAACAATAATGTGATGCTAGATTCAACGTTAGATTCAATCTTAGACAAAATTCCGGAGAGTATTATTTATAGTACTCCTAAACTACATGTATATGATTTTAATGCTGTATTAGGAAATAGTCAAAATTTAAATAAATCGACATTAACCATTAATTGCTTATTAAATGGATATTCTAATAGCGCTATAATTAGTGTTTATATATATGATAAAGAAAAAAATATTATTTTTAAGGAGAATATAGATTATACTAATAAAATTGAAAAAAGATATGATTTAGATATGAATTATTTAGCGATCTCTTTTGTAGAATTGTTGATAATTGATGATGGAACAATAGTAGAAACAGCTATAACAAAAGTTTAATAATTTATTTTGTGTTTATATAAACAAGGGGTTAGAATTTAGTAATAGTTAAATAATCCAAAAATTATAGTAGTATTAAGTTTCTTGATAGTGTTAGAAACAAAATGAAAACTCTCTATCTTAATTAAATTCATAAAATTACTTTGAAGTCAAAAAAGAAAAATCTGTGTGATGTTGGAAGCAAGTGATCTCGAAACAACCTAAAATAAAACTTTGACAAAATAAGCCTTAAGGAAGTTTGTAAAGAATCAGATTTCTTAAAACGTTAATAAATAAGCTAATACTAACTTATATAGACATTCAAGATGACTTTCTTGAATGTCATTTTTATTTTAATATACTTTAGTTAAATCTAAAATTGTGTTATTTTATATTTGATGTAGATTAGTTATTATATGTCAGTTCTATTTTCGGGACCTAAATATCCCAAAAGTGATTACTTAATATGTAAAAGTGAGTTATAATTTATATATCGAACTGAAAGGGAATTGCGATGTGGAAAAAGCAAATTGAAAATCCAACAATTATTAAGAGACAAAAGCATGATAAAATGAAAAGTCTTTAGGAATATACTATTTCGTTAAAATTTTATATTTATAAGGGTTTGGAGAAAGATGAAATTTATAAATGGGATGAAGGATTTATCACAAGAGATAGTAGACAAAACGGTTGATGTGAGTCAAAAAAGTTTTAAGTGGGTTAAAGATAATCGTGTAGAAATTATAGAATATGCAGCTATTACTATCTTAAAAAGTGTTGTTGAAGTTTTAAATGAAGATAGGAATAGGAAAGAAATATATGAGAATGAGTATGATTATAATGAAAGTTTTGAATCTAATATAAATGAGTCAAGCTATATAAGTACTATAAATGATGAGCAGGTTGTGTTGAAGGAACCACAAATTAAAAATAATAAAAATTATCCTCAAAACAGAAAATCTCCAGACTGTCATTTTTGCCATAGTAAAAATGGTAAAATCTTCGTTCGAGGAGGAACGGATGAACAAAAGCAGCAATTTAGAGAGATGCATCGATTTGTAGGACAATATGTTTGTACTGAATGTGGAAACGACTTTGATGAAGATGATCTTGATTGGGAATTTAGCGATCCAGAAACTGGTTTCTATTATTGTAATTTCTGCAGTAATTCACTTGAGCAGGCTGGAATTGATGCAATGGATCCCGATGGTTTTGGATACGATGATTATGGAAATTGGGATTCTGACCGTTTAGGGTTATAACCTGTCTAAGGTTATTAGAAAAAATTAATAAAAATTTTTTTAATTTGGTCAAAAAAATTTTTTATCCTATATGGAAGATCTTATAATGTGTATTAAAATCCTTAAAATATCGCTATTTCCGCTATTTTAAAGGGCACTTTGTAAAGTGTCCTTTTTAAATTTTAGTAGAAAATGGAGCAATTTTTGGTAGAAAAAGCGACTTTTTTTGATTTTTCTTTTTTTTACTTTTATCAAAAAATGGCAGACTATAAGTATGAAAAGAAAATTTATTGAGTGTAAGAGAGTTGTAGCTATCAAGCTACAACTCTTTTTTTTTGCTCTCAAAAATCTTTTCAAATAAATAAAAAAGAGGTTATATAATGCCTGTAGATAAAAATGAGAAAATCGAGAAGATTTTAAATGCACCAACTTTGAATTTGCTAACTTCTGTTAATTTGAAAACAGTTGACAAAGTAAGGGATCCGATCACTAATCAAACTTCGATTCATTTAGAGACTGGTACGATTCATATTGAAAACTTTGACGCTAACAAAGATTATTTCAAGCTCCGAGTATTGAAGATGTTGGATTTATTGATTCTTCTTGTCGGGAAGAAGAACCAATATAGACTAAGTGAAGAAGAGGCTGTTAATTGCTTGGTTGAATTTTCAATTAAACAGTATGCAGAACTTATGGGGAAATCTAAACCAGCAAGTATCTCAACGAAAAAGAATGTACGTCGTATCATTGAAGAGGCATTAAGCTTGCTAAACGATCTTTCTATTAGTACTGCAGAAAAGAGAAAATCGGAAATCAAAGAATTCAAAGATATGAAACTGATTGAGGAATTCAACTGTAAAAATGGAATTTATACAGTTCAATTGACTGAAAAATTCGTTAGATATTTAATTACTTCTTATGTTACTAATTTCCCCATCAGACTTTTTAAAATTGATGAACGTAGTAAAAATGTTTATTCTATCGCAAAAAAACTAATCTATCATCAAAGTATCCATAATAATAGAAAGAAAAAGATTCATGAAGTCATATCTGTTGAAGTTCTATTGAATGTATGTCCTAAAATTCCTTCAATAGAAGAAGTTCGATTGAAAAAAGGCGGTTGGCATTCAAGAATTGAGGATAGCCTTGATAATTCACTTACTAAACTAGTCGATGATAAAATCCTGATAAGTTGGGAATACTGTGATTCTAATAACAATCCTTTATCGGATAAACAGTTAGAAATGAAATCATTTTTTGAATTTCAAAAATTTAGGATTCGTTTTAAAGTTTTAGGGATTTAAATTTACTGATTTATCGATTTACTTCGATTAAATCAGTATTTATGGGGTGTGTTGAATTAGAATTTGGAGTATGTTGAATTAGAATTTGGGGTATGTTGATTTTGTAAAAAAATTTTTCACCCTTGGTATAACTGATATTTTAGCATCTCTGATTTTCAATACTAATAATATTAATAAGCATCATATGCCTTCAATTTTCGTATTGAAGGCAATGCTATAATTTTTCCTGTAAAGAAAAAATCCGGATTTTATTTTTTTACAGGAAATGAAAAAAGGAGTACAAATATGTTTGAAGAAGAAAAATCCTATTTGAAAGCCTACATTGACCAAATCTCTGAACAAAGTCGTAAAGGTGGTAAGGGAGCATATATTTGCCCTCTCTGCCACAGTGGTGAAGGTCGAAATAGAACTGGAGCTTTTCATATTTACGCTGAAACTCAATGGAAGTGTTTCTCTTGTGATAGAGGTGGAGATATCTTTGATCTTATCGGCTATATAGAAGGACTTGATAAATTTAAGGATCAATTGAAGCGTGTCAGAGAGTTGTTTAATCTATCAACTGAATGTGATGGATTCAAGAACCAGAGAAGTGAATATTTAAATTACAATGCTGTTTTTCCTTTAAAGGGAGAAGAGAAAAAAGATAATTATTTAAGCTTTTATAATGAGGCTACAAAGCATCTCTGTGAAACTGACTATTTTCTTAAACGAGGGTTGAGTTTTTCAACAGTCCAACGGTTTAAAGTTGGTTATGTAAAAAAATGGAAGCATCCCCATGTGACTAATCCAAATGTCCCTGAAACTCCCAGGTTAATTATTCCTTTAAGCGAGAGTTGTTATTTTGCTCGTGATACAAGAGAAATTGTACCAGAATATCAATTAAACTATATGAAACAGAAAGTGGGAGAAAGCGATCTTTTTAATAAAAGTGAACTCTTCAAAAAATCTACGGATCCAATTTTTATTGTAGAAGGCGAAATAGATGCCATGAGCATCGTTGAAGTTGGTGGAAAGGCAGTAGGACTCGGGAGCATTGGAAATATAAATAAACTAATTAATCTTGTTTCTGATCTAAAAATTGATCGTACATTCATTCTCTCATTGGACCAAGACGAAAAGGGGAGAGAGGCTGAACTAAAATTAGCAGAGCAATTTATAAGTAAGAAAATTAAATTTATTACTTATAAATTAACTATTGATGATGTAAAAGATCCTAACGAAATGTTAGTGAAGAATAAAGGAGTATTTAACAAAATGGTAGAAAATGCAATCAATCAAACAAAAAGTGAAAAAGAGCGGTATCTTGAATATTCAACAGCTAATCATCTTCCGAAGTTTTTTAATGATATTACGAATGGTTCAAATACTTCATGTATTAAAACAAATTTTGAAGGTTTAGATTATCTGTTAGAAGGTGGTCTTTACGAAGGCTTGTATTGTGTTGGTGCAATTTCCTCCCTTGGAAAGACAACATTTGTAACTCAGATTGCTGATCAAATTGCAGCACAGGGAACAGATGTTTTGATTTTTAGTCTTGAAATGTCTAGGTGGGAAATAATTAGTAAAAGTATTAGTCGTCACACTGTTATCGAATCTATTGCCTCTAATAGTGATATCAGAAATGCAAAAACAGCACGAGGAATTACTGAGGGGAGTAGATATTCAGGTTACAGCACCCCAGAGATTGATTTGATTAAAAAAGCTAGAGAAAATTACTCTCAATACTGCAAAAATATTTACATTGTCGAAGGTACAGGACCTATTGGTGTGGAACTAATTCGGAGAAATGTTAAAAATCATCTCAAATATACTGGAAAAGTACCTGTCGTTATTATTGATTACTTACAGATTCTATACTCGGTGAATGAACGATTAACTGAAAAACAAAACACAGATAGATCGGTAATAGAATTGAAAAGGATCAGCCGAGACTTTAAAACACCAGTAATTGCTATTTCTTCTTTTAATAGAGAAAACTACAAATCTATTGTAAATATGCAGTCGTTCAAGGAGAGCGGAGCAATCGAATATTCTAGCGATGTTTTGATTGGACTTCAACTTAAGGGTACTGGTCGAGATAGCTTTGACGTTAATGAAGCGAAATCAAGAAATCCTAGAGAAATTGAGTTAGTAGTTTTAAAAAATCGTAATGGAAGAACCGGTGTTAAGATGGAATTCGACTATTATGCAATGTACAATTATTTTAAGGAAAAATAGTTTAAGGCTTTTGGTTAATGATCTAATTTGTTGAACTATTCTAAGCCTTATCAAAAGATGGAAATCTCTGTAATTAAGAATTAGAAGGAAAAGATGATGCAAACAATAAATCATACAGAATTAATGAAATTGGGTTTCCCTGAACATACGGCACGGGATATTATAAGACAAGCAAAGTTAATTGCTGTTCGTCAATTTGAAGAATCTAGAGTTTTATCAAATAATGTGGTAGAATTAAGTAAATCACCATTTGATAATTCTCGTCTTAATTTAGCTCCTACGTATATTGTAGAAGAATTACTCGGCTTTAAGTTGCTTTCTGAAAGAAAGGAACAAAATGAGTAAAAAATATAAATGCGTAAGTCGAAATAAGAAAGGAAAAATTTACTATGAGGTTGAATTCGGTGTAGATCCGTCTACGGGTGACCGAAAGAGGTTTAGGGTTAAATCTTATAAAGATCAATTTGGAATTGATTTTAAAACAGAAAAGCAAGCCTTTGACGAAGTCTGTAGGATAAGAACTGAATACAATGCTAAATTAGCTAGTGCCAGTGCAAATAGACCACAATTAGATATTCCATTTTCAAAATTTATGGAAGATGTCTATTTGCCATATTATAAGAAAACTGTTCAGTCCGTAACCTATCAAACAGCTTATCCTCAATATAAGACTTTTATTGAAGTTTTTGCTGACAAGAAATTGTCTGAAATCAATGTTCGGGAATGCGAAGATTTTAGATTATCTTTAATGGAAGACTACTCTCCAAACTACGCAAAAGGACTTTGGGGTAAACTGAAGAAGTGCTTAAATTATGCAGAACGCTTGGAATACATCGATAATAATCCTTGTCGAAAGTTAGACAATCCTAAAGGAGAAAAACCGAAAACTGAATTTTGGACTGTAGAGGAACTTGATAAGGTATTAAAAACTTTTGATCAGACAGTTTATGAAGAGAGGCAGTTTTATACGGCTATCTGGCTTTATTTTATGACGGGGATGCGAGTCTCTGAGGGTCTTAGTTTAAAGTGGTCAGACATAGATCTTAAAAATAAGGTTATTCATATTCAGTCTACCCTCGAATATCAAGGGAATGGGAAATACGTTCGAAAAGAGCAGACAAAAACAAGGGCAGGAATGCGTTTCTTAGAAATAGATGAAGAAACTGTTAAAGTGTTGCAAAATTGGAGAACTGTACAAGTGTATAATAGAGAAGATAATTTTGTATTAGCACGGTTTAACACTCCCATGAACAAATCTACCTTAAGTAGAATGTTAAAAAGGCATGCACTAGTGGCTAAGGTTCCGGTTATTACTGGGAAAGGTCTACGTCATAGTCATGATTCATTTATGATAAACGTTCTAAAAAAAGATGTTTTGTATGTCTCGGCTCGTTCAGGAAGAACGGACAAAGCTACAACACTAAACACCTATTCTCATTTCTATGATAGACAGATTGTTACTGGCGGTGCTGAAATAACAGAGGTGTTAGGAGAGCTCGGACTAACTGCAAGTCCCGCCACAATCCCGCCAAGTAAAGAAACCAAGTAAAAAATAGCTGTGTGAGAACAACTAAAGCAACGACGCTTCAGTTACTCTTAAATAATCGTTTATCGATTGCTTAGGACCGAAAGCCTAGTATTAAAGCCTTTTCGTTGAGTTAAGGCGATTAAAAAATAGGAAGTTTCATTTGAAACACCCCTACAGACCCCCCCACAAATTGCTGTGGGGGGGGTTTGTGTAAACTACTAAAGATTTATTGTCTTATCAATAAATGATATAATTAAGTAATTGAAAAAATAGAAAGTGTGCATTCTCTTTGCTACTATTTTGAAAAGTGGAAACTAGAAATGGGGAGAAGTTGACTAAGAAGTCTTACACTGTAAAAGAACAAAAGAAATGAGCAAAAGAGTTTGTTGCTTGTTGGAAAGATAAAGACCTGACAAAAGCTATTAAACAGTCAGATGGTACTTTCCTAATACCATTCTAGCTCTTTAGCCTACATTTACGTTGAGTTAGCAATGTCAGTAGAACTCCGTACATCTCACCAAGCAAATGATAAGGCAATTTATAGGAAGCTTATGGAATGACCAAAGAAGTTGATGGTAAAAAGACTTGGTTTACCAAAAGTGAAACTATGGCTAAGTTCTTTTAGATGTATGAAGAGATGTTGAGATAATTAACCTCCCATCACATATGTTACAGTAGAGGAATTTTTTCTGAAAAAGTGTGACTTATTCAAGACGATGTCCTGATATTATATTATCAGGAGGATCTTTATATGAAAAAATACAGAAATTTATA
Organism: Streptococcus cristatus; assembly: GCF_001588905.1. Lineage (GTDB taxonomy): Bacteria > Bacillota > Bacilli > Lactobacillales > Streptococcaceae > Streptococcus > Streptococcus cristatus_N. The sequence goes on from NZ_LAWH01000019.1 coordinate 82,681, forward strand.
TTCGTCAAAAAATAAATTACCTTCTTCGTATCTCAAAATGACAGGGATAATTTTTGAGTTTGATAATAGAAGGTATGTGGTAGAAAATATTGTTAGCAAATCAGAGCTTCAATACTTATCTGACCTACATAAAATTAGAAGAGTATTACTTTATATAAGTGATTTTGAACCATCTAATTGTTTGCACTATGAACAAGATAAAAGTATGTCTAGGAAAAAGAGAAAATTGAAAGATGAGAATATATATAAAACATTATCAGATTTTGATAAAGACTCAATAGGTTTCCCTAGGAAGAAAAATGGGAAAACGTATTCTGGTAGCTTTATAGAGAAGTTGATGACTTTGGATAAGGTTAATACTGAATTTGTCTATGATACAGTCACGAATCAAAATTTCTTAAAGATTTTAATTGATTCTATCAAATCTAAGTTAGGTTATGATAACAAGAAATTACAAGATCATCTTATTAATTCAATAATTAATTTAGCATACTATAATTCTGGTCAAAAGATTCCTAAGAAGAAATTTAAAGAAAAATTTTATCGAGAAGCACTACAGGAAGCTAAATTATTAAATTAAGGCAGAAAAATCTGCCTTTTTTAATTTTATTTTTTAAGTGAGAGTTATTGGATAAATTGCTATGAGAAAATAAAATCAGAAATATAGATTGTACCATTTTTAATTTTATTTTTTAAGTGAGAGTTATTGGATAAGTCGCTATGAGAAAATAAAATTAGAAATACAAATTGGGTATTTCTAATAGGCCGTCCTATAATGGGCTGGGATAACAAAAAGGCGGATACTATCCCTAGAAAATATAGGTAAAGTCTAATGGCTAAGGCATCGTTCGTAAGAACTATTGAGGAAGTAACAGGTTTCCCATCTGAAACGAAGACTCTAACGAGTTCAAAGACAGGTAAGGAATACCAAGCTGAAGTGATTGAGCGACTAGTAGCTCTTTCTACTGGGGTTGTGGAGGTGGTTAATGGAGGATGGAAATACTCAGTTGTATTGAAGCCTAAAAACCTTGAGCTTGAAATCAAAGTTCCTGAACTTCTTGAAGTTGAGATGGGAGATGTTGTTGCTTTCTATGGAGTAACAGGAGGTCCTATTGGCCACAATGGTTCATGGTTCAAAGCGGAAAAGCTTGAATTGGAGGTGTAATATGATTGAGATTTTCAGAACTCTAATTATTGCAATCCTCTTATTTCCTCTAGTGCTGTGTCTCCGAGAAATCGGAGACTTGCTTAGTGCCTATATAACGGCTTGGCGTAAAATTTGGAATTATATTATTCCTAAAGCTAAGGAAGAGTGGAATGTACGAAATCAGCGTATCAACTATGTTAAAGCTAGTTCAAAAATCAGATATCACTTAATGACTTTGTTAGATACTGAGGGTATTATCAGAGATTTTAAGTTTGATTTGAATAATAGTTGGGTATCCTTTAAGCGAAAGCCGACTTTAGTTGAATTTGAGGATCTAAAAGGTCAATTGCTTGACTTGAATCAAGTTCGGTTATTGAGTACAGGATTCCAAATTGTAGGAGTATCTGAACCAATTTTGAATGAAGATGGTTTCTATTATTCTATGGTTCAACTTGCTTCGATCGAGCAGGTTCAAAATGCAAGGTATGATACGGAACGCTATGAGCAGTCAAAAACCTCAGAAGTTGACTCAGTTGAAAGTGAGTTGAACTAATGAGAAAATTCCCATTATTTCATAATAGAAAGACGGGATACCCTATTTGGCTAAATCTAAAAGGGCATTTGCTCTTATCAGGATCTACTGGTTCGGGGAAGTCCGTTGCTATGTTGCATATTGCACATTGTATTGCTAAGCTGTCTCCTTTAGGGGATAAAATGACCGTACTAGATTATAAAGGCTCAAAGGACTGGAAAGAGTTACGAGATGTTGCCGGTTACTATTCAGTTGAAGGTGCCAAAGAGGGCTTTGAACAGGCTTATTGGCTTTTTCGTAAGCAGTTAGAAGGTATCGAGCCTATCGGTGATGACATCCACTGGTTGATTATCGAAGAAATGGCTTCGCTTGCTGAAGCTTATACTGGAAAAACTGAAAAGGTTAAGTTCTTCCAACGATTCGGAGAGATGTTGCGACTATCTCGAAATATTGGTGATGGAGAAGGTGGATGGCGTATTATCGTGACTATGCAACAGCCTGATAGTTCTCTACTAGGAGGAACTCAGAACCGTTCAAATTTTGGATTACGAATCTGTGTAGGTGGAATCAGCACTGAGGGTAAGCGCATGATTTTTGACCGCCAAGATGATGATTTAACGGAAGTTAAAAGCTCTCCAGTAGGCAAAGGGTATGCTCAGGAGTATGGTGGTCATATCATGCCAATCATTTTTCCGTATGAGAAACGCCGTGAGTTGGTCTTTTTGAGAATAAAGGATATGCTGAAACGCTAGATAAGGTAGAACGTCCTGGGGTGGTAAAATAGCCGAATCCGATACAGTAAGCATCTTGTTTGTTTTGTCAGTGTATCGGGTGAACTCCAATAACCACCCCATGGATAATTGAGTCAAGGAGCCCGTAGGGCAAGGGATAAAAGTTTTCTGTCAGCGACCAAAGGTTAGCGCTTAAACAGGAAAGTTTTATCCCTGTTCCTTTACTCGGTTAGAGTGAAGTCTATTGTGGTGTAGTGGCGCTTCATCTGTCAGTTTGAGGGGTGGGGTTGCAAGGGGCGAAGCCCCTGCCCTGCGGAGCAAGAACAAAAGTCAACAGTATAGTATTACCTGTTGACTTTAATGACAGTGACAAGGCGGTCTTGAAAGCCTGTAATTAAGGTGTTTGACCTCTTGATTCTGTCACTAATGAAAATGACTTGAGGTATTAGTAATGACAACTAAAGAAATAAGTAGCACTTTCAGAGCAAGTAGTTTCTGTTGTGTGCTGAACAATGTAGATAAGCTTTTTGATAAGTCGTCATACTATTTTGATGATAGGTTCAAAGATAAGACGAAAAAGCGGATTAGTGCTTTTAGAAATAATCTTAATCAAGACACGTATACTCCTGAGGAGATTGTGGATTATCTTATGGAGTTGTGGATTGGGCGAAATGAAAATTCCGTCTGTGCAGTCAATTATGAAATTGGAGACAAAGGCACTCACCATTGTCATATGGTTTTGGAAGATAAGCAAAGTTTTCGATTTTCAACTTTGCAAACTTTATTTCCAACTATCCATGCTGAAATCACACGAGGAACTAAAGAGGAAGTCCTTGCATACTTTGAGAAAAAAGGTAAACATGAAGAAAAAGCTCATACTATTGTAGTTCCGATGAAGTTATATGGAGAGTTAAGAGCCAATCGTCAAGGACAACGTTCTGACCTCGATTATATCCAGCAGCAGTTAGAAGAAGGTGCAACACCTGAGGAAATTATGCTTGACCATTTAGAGTATCGTGCCTATTCCAAAATGATAAGGGAACATTATTATCAACTCCGTCTCAGAGATACACCAGACCACAAAGAATTGAAGGTATATTGGCATACTGGAGATTCAGGTTCAGGTAAAAGTTACACCCAAGTCAGACTTAAGCAAGAATTTGGAAGAGAGTCCGTTTATGTTTGGAGTGATTACCAAAATGGTGGTCTTGATGGCTATCAGGGTGAGGGTATTCTCTTTATGGAAGAGTATAAAGGTGAGATGAATTATGCAGAGTTTTTGAAAGTTACCGATAGATACCCTCATCAGATGCACGCGCGATATAGCAATGTTTTTGCCTTGTGGGAAGAAATCCATATCACTAGTATATTCTCACCGAAACAAGTGTACAATATCATGGTACCTGAGGAAAAAAGAACTGCTGATTCAGTTGACCAAATGATGAGGCGTATCAATAAGGTTATTTATCATTTTAAGGTCACTAATGAAGAAGCGAAAATCTTATACAAGCAACTGATATTCTCGGTAGCTGACTATAATAGCCACTCCAAAGAACAAATTGAACGCTTCGCTTATCAGTTTGATCGCTCTAATCCTGATGTGTTGCTTTATGATTTTGAGAAAGATGCATTCCACTCAACTATGAACCCAATAGGAAATAAAGGAAAAAACTCATTGAAATCCTCGCTAAAGTCTTCCAATGAGTCCAAATAGTTGTAGCAAGGGGTAACTTGCGTACCTCTATTATACACGAAGGAGGTGTAAAATGAAAACAGTAAATCATAAAAGGTTAATAGAATTAGGCTTTTCAAAAGCCAGTGCAAAACAAATCATCAGAGAAGCGAAAGCTATTGCCATTAGGCGATTCAATGAAGCTAGTAATTCTTCGGATAATGTGCTAAAATTGAGTAAATCGCCTTTTGATAATCGACGATTAGATTTAGCTCCGACTGAAATAGTAGAAGAGCTATTAGGCTTTCGGTTGACCTAATAGAGAGGACAACTGAAATGACTAAAAACAAAAAATACAAAGGTGTCTTTAGAGACAAGAAGGGGCGTATCTACTGCCAAACTGAATTTAAGGCTTCAGCTGATGGTAAACGACAACGCTTTAAAAGCTATCGTGATAAGTGGGGTAAACCATTTGAGACTGAGAAACAAGCCTATGATGAACTTTGTAGAGCAAGAGTAGAGTTCTATGAAAGATTTTCCTACACTGACTATAATCTAACCTTTGCTCAGTATATGGAAGATGTTTTTCTGCCATACTATAAGCAGACTGTTCAAGATGTCACTTATCGTACAGCCCTAACGCACTTTGCTACCTTTATTAAGGAGTTTGGGAATCAAAAGTTAAAAGATATTAGTCCAAGAGATTGTGAGAGATTTCGGATTAAACTGATAGACAAGTATTCTCCGAACTATGCTAGAGGTGTTTGGATTCGTTTCAAGCAATGTATGGGCTATGCTGAAAGGATGGAGTATATCAAGGCTTTTCCTTGCAAGAGCCTTGATAACCCTAGAGGTGCTAGAACTAATACGAAATTTTGGACTTTTAATGAGTTCAAGAAAGTTCTTACAACCTTTGATTTGACCGACTATGAAGACTTACTTCGTTTTACTACGGTCTGGCTCTATTATATGACTGGTGTCCGAGTTAGTGAGGGGTTCGCCTTGTTGTGGTCTGATTATGACAGTGAGAATAAACGTATATTTGTTCATGCTACTTTAGAAGCTTTGAAAGGTGGAGTTTACCATCGAAAAGAGCAGACCAAGACAATGGCAGGTATGCGATATGTTGAGCTTGATGATGAGACTGTAAAAGTTCTTGATAGGTGGAGAAAGGTTCAAATAGCTAACTCTGATAGTGACTATATTTTGTCACGATTTGGAGAGCCAATGGTTAAGAGTACCCTGACTAGAATGTTAAAGCGACATGCAGAAAAAGCGGGAGTGCCAGTTATCACTGGCAAAGGCTTGCGACATAGTCATGATTCATTCATGATTAACGTTCTGAAAAAGGATGTTCTGCTAGTATCTCAACGCTCAGGACGAGTTGATAAGGCAACCACTCTGAACACCTATTCGCATTATTATGCTCATCAGAGTACAATAGGAACAGAAATTACCGATTTACTTCAAAATGAAGGTATAAATGCTGACACCCCGTCAGACACCCCCACAACCAACTAACTAAACTGAAAAACGCTTTAAACCGATGATTATCAGGGTAACGCCTATGTTACTCTTAAGTAATATAGTATCCAATTTTAAAAAAACCGAGTCTTTCGACTTGGTTTTTTTGTAATTATTCAAGTTGTAACAATTTGTATTAAATAATGTATTCTTAAAATATAATACAAAATCGAAGAAAAGATATCCTGACAAGTCTTTACGCTCTTTCATATTTCTGCTATAATATTTTTAATAAGGCGTGCATTTGCGCGCTCTTTTCTGTCTAAAAGTACTCTTCAGTGCTTTTTTATTGTTATAGAAAATGGAGGGATTATGCTTTACATTTGGTCTTATTTGAAACGCTACCCCAAGTGGTTGGTGCTAGATTTTGTGTCGGCCATCTTTTTTGTAGTGGTCAATCTAGGGCTGCCAACGGTTTTGGCGCGCATGATTGACGAAGGAATTAACCAGGGCGATCAGGAACGCCTGTATTTCTGGGGCTTTATCATGCTGCTGGTTATTATCCTTGGGATTTTGGGGCGGATCGTCCTTTCCTATGCCGCTGGGAAACTAACGACCAGCACGGTGCGGGATATGCGGAATGATCTCTATGACAAGCTGCAGGAGTATTCCCATCATGAGTACGAGCAGATTGGCGTTTCTTCGCTAGTGACGCGGATTACCAGTGATGCCTTTGTCCTTATGCAGTTTGCGGAGCAAACACTCAAGATGGGAGCTATCACGCCTATCATGATGTTGTCGTCTATCCTCATGATTTTCCTGACCAGTCCGTCCATGGCTTGGATCGTGGCGATTTCAGTGCCATTTTTGGCAATCGTAGTTTGGTATGTTGCGGTCAAGACGCGTCCACTGTCTGAAAAGCAGCAGAAGACGCTGGACAAGATCAACCAGTATGCTCGGGAAAATCTGACTGGTCTGCGGGTCATTCGAGCCTTTGCCCGTGAGGAATTTCAGGAAGAGCGCTTCGCTAATGAAAATGAAATCTATGCGGAGAATTCCAACCGTCTCTTTAAACTGACCGGTTTGACGGAGCCCCTCTTTGTACAGATTATCATTGCTATGATTGTAGCCATTGTCTGGTTTGCTCTTAAGCCACTGGGCAGCGGCGAGCTGAAAATAGGAGATTTGGTTGCCTTTATTGAGTACAGTTTTCATGCCCTTCTGTCCTTCCTGCTCCTGTCCAGTCTCTTTACCATGTATCCACGGACGGCGGTTTCTAGCGAGCGGCTGAAGGAAGTCATGGATATGCCGATTTCCATCGATCCAAATGAGAATGGGATCACGGAAACTGCGACTCGTGGCTATCTGGAATTTGACAATGTAACCTTTGCCTATCCAGGTGAGACGGAAAATCCTGTCCTACATAATATTTCCTTCAAGGCCAAGCCGGGGGAAACGATCGCCTTTATCGGCTCAACAGGTTCTGGTAAATCTTCCTTGGTTCAGCTGATTCCGCGTTTCTATGATGTGACCTTGGGCAAGATTTTGGTAGATGGTGTGGATGTCCGCGCTTATAATCTCAAGGCCCTCCGTCAGAAGATTGGTTTTATCCCGCAGAAAGCTCTGCTATTTACCGGGACGATCGCTGAAAATATCCGCTATGGTAAGGAAGATGCTAGCTCTGAGGAGCTCAATCAAGCAGCAGATGTGGCTCAAGCTCGCGACTTTATCGAGAGCAGAGAAGAGCGCTTCGAGACGCATTTGGCTGAAGGCGGCAGCAATCTTTCTGGTGGTCAAAAGCAACGTCTGTCCATCGCGCGTGCGGTTGTTAAGGAGCCAGATATTTATATCTTTGACGATTCCTTCTCGGCTCTGGACTACAAGACAGATGCGACTTTGCGCCGCCGACTCAAGGAAGTGACGCAGGATGCAACGGTTCTTATCGTGGCTCAGCGAATCGGAACTATTATGGATGCGGATCAAATCATTGTCTTAGACAAGGGTGAGATCGTGGGTCGAGGCCGGCACGAGGAATTGATGGAAAATAATGCCATCTATCGCGAAATTGCCAATTCCCAGCTCAATAGCCAATCATTAACAGAAGAATAGGAGGAAGAGATGAAAGAAAATAGTTTTATCCGCTTATGGGGCTATCTAAAAGTCTATAAAGCCGCCGTACTTCTTGCAGTCTTCCTCAAGATTGTCAGCGTGGTCATGAGTGTCCTAGAGCCTTTTGTCCTAGGGCTTGCCATCACTGAGCTGACGCAAAATCTGCTGGATATGGCCAAGGGAGTGCCCGGTGCAGCCATCAATAGCAGCTATGTGGCTTGGATCATGCTGCTCTACTTTATTCGTGCCCTCTTTTATGAGATTGGTGCCTATTTCTCTAACTATTTTATGACCAATGCTGTGCAGAGCACCGTTCGCGATATGCGCAATGAGCTCAGTCGTAAAATCAATCGAATTCCTGTTTCGTATTTTGATAAGCACCAGTTCGGTGATTTGATTGGGCGCTTTACCAGCGATGTGGAGACTGTCTCAAATGCTCTCCAACAAAGCTTTTTGCAGGTGGTTAATGCCGTTATGACCCTGATTTTGGTCATCGGGATGGTTCTTTACCTGAATGTCCAGCCGGCCTTGATTGTTATCGTCAGCATTCCTCTGACTTATTTTGGAGCTAGATTTATTCTTAAAAAATCCCAGCCTTACTTTAAGCAGCAGGCGGATGTTTTGGGTGCTATGAATGGCTTCGTTCAGGAAAATCTGTCAGGCTTCAATGTCCTCAAACTTTATGGTCGGGAAGAGACCTCGGCTGAGGATTTTCGAGCTATTACTCAAAATTTGCAGGAAGTCGGCTTTAAAGCTAGCTTTATCTCGGGGCTCATGATGCCCGTCCTCAATGGGATTTCAGATTTGACTTATCTCATCGTGGCTCTGGTTGGTGGTTTACAGGTTATTGCTGGTCAGCTGACCATCGGAAATATGCAGGCCTTTGTCCAGTACGTCTGGCAGGTCAATCAGCCTATCCAAAACCTTACCCAGCTTGCAGGTCAGCTCCAGAGTGCCAAGTCTTCGCTGGATCGGATTTTTCAGATTTTGGATGAGCCAGATGAAGTCATGGATAATACTGTCCAGCTAGACAAGGACTTGACTGGCCAAGTCAGCTTCAAAGATGTAGACTTCCAATATGTGGCAGACAAGCCGCTGATTCGCAACTTTAATCTGGAAGTTCAGCCAGGTGAAATGGTGGCTATTGTTGGGCCGACTGGAGCTGGTAAGACGACCTTGATCAATCTTCTCATGCGTTTCTACGATGTGACCAAGGGCTCTATCAGCGTGGATGGCCACGATATCCGCCAGCTATCCCGCCAAGACTATCGTAAGCAATTTGGTATGGTTCTGCAGGATGCTTGGCTTTATGAAGGGACTATCAAGGAAAATCTCCGCTTTGGTAACCTTGATGCTACCGATGAGGAGATTGTGGAAGCAGCCAAATCAGCCAATGTGGATCACTTTATTCGTACCTTGCCGGGTGGCTACAATATGGAAATGAATCAGGAGTCTAGCAATATTTCGCTGGGTCAAAAACAACTTCTGACGATCGCACGGGCGCTCTTGGCCGATCCTAAGATTCTAATTTTGGACGAGGCGACATCCTCAGTGGACACTCGTTTGGAGCTGTTGATTCAGAAGGCCATGAAAACTCTGATGCAGGGGCGGACGAGCTTTGTCATTGCTCACCGTTTGTCCACTATCCAAGAAGCAGACAAGATTTTGGTGCTCAAGGATGGACAAATCATTGAGCAGGGCAATCACGAGTCGCTGCTGGCTGACAAGGGCTTCTATCATGACTTATATATGAGTCAATTTTCAGATAAGAAAGAAGACTAGATATACAAAAAGAGGAAACTCAGCTGAGTTTCCTTTTTGATTTATAATTTGATGGAGTTTTAAACCAAAAGCTTGTCGGGTGAAAAGGTGCTTAAAGATCGTCTACTTGAATGACATGGGTTTCGAATTCGAGATTTGGCATGGCTGCTGCTAAATCCTGGTGGATGCGTTCAAGCGCTTCTAGACGCATTTGGATAGATGTATGGGCATTTCCTTGGATAATGAAAATGGCATTTTTAGTGCTATTATCAAATTTATAAAGGTCACTGTCACGGACATCAAGCCAGGCAAGGATGCCTTTTTCATCTCGATAGACATAGTCGGTCGGAGCCACGTGTTTTTCCTTGGATAAGATAGGAAGGAAAATATCATCCTTCTGACTGACAGTAAACTCGATCTCATCACCGATTTTATCAAGGTCATGACCGCCGATAGCTAGGAGAGAATGCAAGGATTCTACATTATAAATATCAATAACGCTGTTAATCCTTGGAATGGAGCCACGGTGTTGGATATTGCGGATCAAAGCTGGTACTGTTGGCGGGTTCTTTTTAACACTGCGCCCAACTTTCTGCAACAAATCACAGTAGCCTTGGATAGTCGGATGGTCAGTGATTTCCGCTAGATTGCAGTTCAAGGCCCAGTTTTCTGCTTCCTTCTGTTTCTGGAGAAAGTCTTCTGATAAAGGTGCTTGGGGATCGACGTTTCTAGCAATGCCAAGGACGACACTTGTGATGCCAAGTTCTGCTAAACTTTTATCAATGGTAAATTTCATCTTAGACGGACCTCCATTTTTTTTCTTACCATCATTATACCTTCTTCAAGGGCTTTTCACAATGAAAAATATGCGTGGAATAAGGAGAAAAGGAAGGGAAGCAGTAGAATTCCGATGATAAACGCATGCCATTTCCAGTAGATACGGATCAAACCGGCAGTTTCTCGGATCCATGCAGAAGGAAGAAAATAGAAAGCCGTGCGAGAACCAATACTGCGGCCTTTGAGACCAACTTGTCTCATATAGATCCCTGCACGTAGCGCGTGGAAAGAATTTGTGACTAGGAGAACTCGATCTTGCTCCAGTCCTTGTGCGAGCATGAGCTCTTTACTGAATATGAGATTTTCAAGCGTAGTGCGAGATTTATTTTCGAGGAAAATACTGTCAGCTGGGACTCCTTTTTCCATCAAATAACCTGCCATAGCCTCTGCTTCGGAAATCCACTCGTCGTCTCCCTGACCGCCAGAGACAATGATGACTGGCTTCCGATTAAATTTTTCATAGATTGCTATCCCTTTATCTAAGCGTTGAGCCAGCAGAGGAGGCACCTTATCTCCAAACAATCCTGCACCGAGGATAATAATAGTCTGAGGCTCTTTCTTGACTGGAAAAATATTTAAAAAGAATGCATAGATGATATAGGAAAGATAGAGAAAGGTTCCGTAAAATAGTAGTAAATCAGCGAGGGAAATCAAAGTTGCAAGAAATGACCGAGGAGCGAGAAAATGCATCAGACCAAGCCCCACAATCGCTAGGCCGTAGAGAAGGGATAGGAGATTGGCTAATCTAAGCCCCTCTAGCTGCAACATTTGGCGACCATTAAAAATCAAATAGGCAGTAGAAGCGAAAATACTAATAGGAATTGCTAAAAGCAGGATATAAAAGCTAATCATAGCTGGTGTATAACCAATAAATCGCTCAAGACTAACAATCGTAAGCCCAGCTAAAACAATGCCCATCATTATAAGAGTGAAGGTCAGGAGATAAGCATTGAATAAACTTCTAGGTTCCCGATAGAATAAAAGAGCAAAGATAGCAGCAGGGATGAGCCAGATTAGATGAATTAACATATTAAAACCTCGCAAATGAACTTATAACTAGTATAGCATAAGTCCATCTAATAAAAAAGGAATTGTGCATATGATATAAATCGAAAACAAATAAGAGTTATTTGTAATAAATCGAATTAAATTTCGTGATTTTATTGGGTTAAGAAAAGGCAATTTTTATTTCAAAATTCTTGCAATGAGTGGTGTTTATCGGTATAATGGAAAAATCTTAAAAAGACTGGAGATGACGATGATAAAAAAAGGATCCTTGACCGGTTTGCTTTTATTTGGAATGTTTTTCGGAGCCGGTAACCTGATTTTCCCACCTCAGTTGGGCTTGGAATCTGGTCAAAATTTTTGGCCAGCTATTGGAGGTTTTGTCCTATCAGGTGTCGGTATTGCCATTTTAACTTTAATTATAGGTACTTTGAATCCCAAGGGTTATATTGATGAAATTTCGAAAAAGATTGCCCCTTGGTTTGCGGTTGCTTACTTGGTAGCCCTCTATCTTTCAATTGGTCCCTTCTTTGCCATTCCTCGGACGGCGACCACTGCCTTTTCTGTCGGGATTGAGCCCATGTTGCCTGAAGGTTCTCATGCCATTTGGCTTTTTGTATTTACGCTGGTTTATTTTGCTTTGGCCTATCTGATTGCCCTCAATCCCTCAAAAATCCTTGATAGTATCGGCCGTTATCTAACACCAATTTTTGCCCTCTTGATTGTAGTTTTGGTGCTACTAGGTGCTACCAAATATGGATCTGCGGATCCTCAAGAAGCAACAGCGGGATATGCTGCTTCAGCTTTCGGGGCAGGCTTTCTTCAAGGCTACAATACTCTAGATGCTTTGGCTTCAGTTGCTTTTAGTGTGGTTGCTGTGACGACACTCAACCAACTCGGTTTCAAGAATAAAAAAGAATATATTTCTACTATTTGGATCGTGGGTATCCTTGTGGCGCTGGGCTTTAGCGTTCTTTATATCGGTTTGGCCTTCCTTGGAAATCACTTCCCACTTGATCTAGCGAATTTGCCGAAAGGTGCAAACGTAGGGGCTTCTGTTTTGTCTTCTGCAACTCAGGCCATCTTTGGTCCAATGGCTCAAATTTTCCTAGCGATTATGGTAACAGTGACCTGTTTTACAACTACAGCAGGACTTATCGTCTCAACTGGCGAATTTTTCAACAATACTTTCCCGAAAGTATCTTATAAGGTTTATGCGACCATTTTTACGCTAGTTGGTTTTGCTATTGCAAATCTTGGTTTGAATGCTATTATTCAGTATTCAGTTCCAGCTCTGGAAATTCTTTACCCTATCACCATTACGATTGTGATGATTGTCATGGTTAATCGCTTTTTACCACTTTCTAAACCAGGGATGCAGTTGACCATCGCAGTGGTGACTCTGATTGCTTTTGCTAGCATTTTGGGACGACAATTCAAGCTAACTGCCATTCTCAATCTGGTTAATGCTCTACCATTTGCTCAAGCTTCTCTACCTTGGTTGCTGCCGGCTCTGGTTGGGATCTTGCTTTCCCTCCTTTTGCCAAACAAGCAAAAAACTGAAGCATTTGAATTTGAAGCATAAGAAGAAAATTCACCACAGTGTGGTGGATTTTTTTTTGACTCATTGTCAATTGTATTAGGTGATTTAAGTTTAAGACTGGGAATGTTTGGTGAAGAAACTCAAGTTGTTTCTTATGAATAATAAGACAATATAAGCATTTTATAAGATAGATTTAAGAAAAATTTTAACTCTTTCTTATCCCCATTTAATCTTAGGAGATTATACTAAAGTCATCAAAAAAAAACAAACCTAAAGGAGAATCTTATGAAATTCAATTCAAATCAAAAGTATACTCGCTGGTCAATCCGTCGTTTAAGCGTAGGTGTGGCTTCCGTCGTAGTTGCCAGTGGTTTCTTTTTGCTAGTTGGTCAACCAAACACTGTACATGCAGATGTTCTCACTACGACTCCGACTGAAGTTCTTCAAACAGATTCATCATCACTAGAAAAGAATGAGTTGCCAGAGACAGTTTTAAAAGAAGGAGTGGATTCAGCTCTTCCTGAAAATCAGTCAGCTCCAAAGGAAGTGGTCGATGAGACTAATCCTTCAGACAAGTCTAGCCTAGCTCCTAAGGAAGAAGTAACAAAAACCAAAGAAGAACAGAATATTACAGAAGTTACCGATCAGAAAGAAGAAACTAAGCCAGTGGCAACTCTTGATGTAGTTTCAAACCAAGCTCGTGAAGCAGCTATTTCTCAATCAGTAACGACTCAAGATGAAGTTAAAAAAGGAGTTGAAGAAAATACTAAGGACTCAGTAGACGTCCCAGCTAGCTACTTAGAAAAAGCGAACGTTCCCGGTCCATTCTTGGCCGGTGTTAATCAAGTCATTCCGTATGAAGCTTTCGGTGGAGATGGTATGTTGACGCGTCTCTTGTTGAAAGCCTCAGACAAAGCCCCATGGTCAGATAATGGTTCGGCTAAAAATCCTGCTCTATTGCCGCTTGAAGGCTTGGCCAAAGGTCAATACTTCTACGAAGTGGATTTGAACGGCAATACTACAGGTAAAGACGGGCAAGCCCTTCTTGACCAACTTCGTATTAATGGCACTCATGATTACCAAGCGACTGTCAAAGTCTATGGTGCTAAAGATGGAAAAGCAGATTTAACCAATCTTGTAGCAACAAAAAATGTAACTGTTAGTTTAAATGGCCTTATTTCAAAAGAAGCAGTCAAAGATTCAGTCACTAAAAATATTAAAGACCATATCGACGTTCCAGCCAGCTACCTAGAAAAAGCAAATGTTCCTGGTCCATTCTTGGCGGGTGTTAACCAAGTCATCCCGTATGAAGCTTTCGGTGGCGACGGCATGTTGACGCGCCTCTTGCTCAAATCTTCTGACAAGGCTCCTTGGTCAGACAATGGAACAGCTAAAAATCCAGCTCTCTTGCCACTTGAAGGCTTGGCCAAAGGTCAATACTTCTACGAAGTGGATTTGAACGGCAATACTACAGGTAAAGACGGGCAAGCCCTTCTTGACCAACTTCGTGCTAACGGAACTCACAGTTACCAAGCTACTGTCAAAGTCTATGGTGCTAAAGATGGAAAAGCAGATTTGACCAATCTCGTAGCTACAAAAAATGTAACTGTTAACTTGAACGGCCTTGTTTCAAAAGAAGCAGTCAAAGATTCAGTCACTAAAAATATCAAAGACCATATTGACGTCCCAGCCAGCTATTTAGAAAAAGCGAACGTTCCCGGTCCATTCTTGGCTGGTGTTAATCAAGTCATTCCGTATGAAGCTTTCGGTGGAGATGGTATGTTGACGCGTCTCTTGCTCAAATCTTCTGACAAGGCTCCATGGTCAGATGATGGAACAGCGAACAATCCAGCCCTCTTGCCACTTGAAGGCTTAGCCAAAGGTCAATACTTCTACGAAGTGGATTTGAACGGCAACACGACAGGTAAAGACGGACAAGCCCTTCTCGACCAACTTCGCGCTAATGGCACATATGCTTACCAAGCGACTGTCAAAGTCTATGGTGCTAAAGATGGAAAAGCAAATTTAAGCAATCTCGTAGCTACAAAAAATGTAACTGTTAACTTGAACAGCCTTGTTTCAAAAGAAGCAGTCAAAGATTCAGTCACCAAAAATATTAAAGACCATATTGATGTCCCAGCTAGCTACTTAGAAAAAGCGAATGTTCCTGGTCCATTCTTGGCCGGTGTTAATCAAGTTATTCCGTATGAAGCTTTCGGTGGAGACGGCATGTTGACGCGCCTCTTGCTCAAATCTTCTGATAAGGCACCTTGGTCAGACAATGGAACAGCTAAAAATCCAGCCCTCTTACCACTTGAAGGCTTAGCTAAAGGTCAATACTTCTACGAAGTAGATTTGAATGGCAATACTACAGGTAAAGATGGACAAGCCCTTCTCGACCAACTTCGCGCTAATGGCACATATGCTTACCAAGCGACTGTCAAGGTCTATGGTGCTAAAGATGGAAAACCAGATTTGACAAATCTTATCGCGACTCGTCAAGTAACGATTCAGCTTCGTGGAAAAGAAATGGCTACAATACCATCTCAAGAAGGTCAAATGAATATGAAACCTTCTACAACACCATCTCAAGAAGGTCAGATGAATAAGAAGCCTTCTGCAACAGATTCTATGAGTACAGCTGAGGGTACGAAGGAAGTAGATCATCGCATGACTGATGTGAAGGGGGAACACCCAACTTCTAAGCCGATGGCAGATACGATGAAAAAAAATGATAAGCCTACGTTACCAAAAACTGGTGAAGCTCAAACAGCTACTGCTACCATTGGTTTCTTAGGACTAGCTTTGGCAGGAATTCTTAGCCTTCTAGGTTTGAAAGAAAAACAAAAAGATTAAGGTTCAAATCATTTAAAAATTACTAAAAATAGTGTTATACTAAAGCCAGTATAACACTGTTTTTATCAGGAGATTGGCAAATGGGAAAGACAATTTTACTCGTTGATGATGAGATGGATATTCTAGATATTCAAAAGCGCTATCTTATGCAGGAAGGCTACCATGTTTTAGTGGCTCGAGATGGCGTGGAGGGGTTGGATCTTTTCAGAAAGAAATCTGTTGACCTGATCATCACGGACATCATGATGCCGAATATGGACGGTTATGACTTTATCAGTGAGGTTCAGTATATGGCACCTGATCAGCCTTTTCTTTTTACAACAGCTAAGACTAGCGATCAAGACAAAATTTACGGTTTGAGCTTAGGAGCAGATGATTTTATAGCCAAACCTTTTAGTCCTCGCGAGCTGGTGCTAAGAGTCAATAATATTTTGCGCCGACTTCATCGTGGAGGCGAGATCGAACAAATTGAGCTCGGTGATTTGGTGATGAATCATGCGGTTCATGAGGCTCGCATCGGAGAGCATTTTTTGGAATTAACAGTGAAATCCTTTGAATTGCTCTGGATTTTAGCTAGTAATCCTGAGAGAGTTTTTTCAAAGACGGAGCTTTACGAAAAGGTGTGGCAGGAAGACTTCGTAGATGATACCAATACCCTTAATGTTCATATCCATGCTCTGAGACAGGAATTGACCAAGTATGCTAGTTCAGACACTCCTGCCGTCAAAACTGTCTGGGGTCTGGGGTATAAAATGGAAGGAGCACGAGGTATAAAATGAAATTAAAAAGTTACATTCTAGTAGGGTACCTAATTTCTAGCCTACTAACGATTTTACTCGTTTTCTGGGCAGTCCAGCGAATGTTGATTGTAAAAAGCGAGATTTATTTCCTAGTTGGAATGACCTTGATTGCTAGTTTTATAGGAGCGGCAGTCAGTCTCTTTCTTTTATCGCCAGTATTTTCTTCCCTTCGGCATCTGAAAAAACAGGCTCAGAATATAGCTGACAAGGATTTTAGTACAGAGATTGACGCCAAGGGCCCTATCGAATTTCAAGAGTTAGGTCAGGCTTTTAACGATATGTCGCATAATTTGCAAGAAACGTTTGAATCGCTTGATGAAAGTGAACGAGAAAAAGGAATGATGATTGCCCAGCTTTCTCACGATATTAAAACTCCCATTACCTCTATTCAGGCGACTGTGGAGGGGATTTTAGATGGAGTGATCGAAGAAGAGGAGCAGATTCATTACTTGACCACGATTAGCCGTCAGACAGAGCGTTTGAATAAATTGGTGGAAGAGTTGGATGTTTTGACTCTTAATGCCCAGCCTCGAATAGAATCAGATGGAGAAGCTGAAATAGTCTTTCTAGACCAGCTATTGATTGAGGTCATGAGTGAATTTCAACTATTGATTGAGCAAGAGGAGCGAGACATCTACATTCAAGTGTCTCCTGAGTCAGCGAAAATTAAGAGCCATTACGATAAACTTTCTCGTATCTTGGTCAACTTGCTAAATAATGCCTTTAAGTATTCAGACCCTGGAACTAAAATTGAGGTCGTGGCTCAATTAACTGAGCAGATCTTGACAATAAGTGTGAAGGATGAAGGACAGGGTATTGCTCCTGAGGATTTGGATAAGATTTTCAAACGCCTTTATCGTGTAGAAACATCTCGTAATATGAAGACAGGTGGGCATGGTCTGGGCCTTGCTATTGCTCGTGAGTTGGCTCATCAGCTGGGTGGAGAAATAATGGTTGAAAGCCAGTGTGGCCTAGGAAGCACTTTTACATTTACTCTCAACCTAACATAAATCCACAGCAATTGGTATACGTTTTCAATTCTTGATTTAGCAAAGATAAAACCAAATTCAAGTTTTTCCAAATCGATCTCCCTATTTTTAGGGAGATTTTTATTTTATACTAGAGTCAGAAATTGATAGAGAGGTTTTTGAAATGGCAACAAGTTTTTTGTTCTTTATTTCTGTTTTTCTGGCAGGGATTCTTTCCTTTTTCTCCCCCTGTATCTTACCGCTTATGCCAGTCTATGTGGGGATTTTGCTGGATTCGGATCAGCCGAAAACGGTTCGGTTTATGGGAAAAGACATTTCCTGGTATGGATTGGCTAAGACTCTATGTTTCATAGCTGGTTTATCAACTGTATTCTTAGTTTTGGGCTATGGAGCTGGCGCTCTAGGACAAGTCCTCTATGCTCCTTGGTTTCGCTATGTTCTGGGTGGAATTGTCATTCTACTGGGAATCCACCAGATGGGAATCATCAATATCCAGCAGCTGCAAAAGCAAAAGAGCATCCAACTTAAAAAGAATAGTAAAAGAAGTGATTTTCTTAACGCATTTCTCTTGGGTATCACCTTTAGCTTTGGTTGGACGCCCTGTGTGGGACCTGTTCTGAGCTCTGTTTTAGCAATTGCTGCTTCTGGCGGTAACGGCGCTTTTCAGGGAGGTTTGCTTATGTTGGTTTACACACTTGGATTAGCACTTCCATTTCTAGCTATGGCTTTGGCTTCTGGCTGGGTATTGCAGCGCTTTTCGAAACTAAAACCTTATATGGGAACGCTTAAGAAAATCGGCGGTGCACTCATCATCCTCATGGGAATCTTGCTTATGCTCGGAAATCTAAACGCTTTAGCATCGCTATTTGGATAAATATTATATAATTAAAGGAGAAATATCATGAAAAAAATCGCTACCCTTACAATGGCTACTCTTAGTATCTTTGCCTTGGCTGCTTGCTCCAGTCAAAAGTCAAATTCAGACATGAAAAAGATGGATGATAGCAGTATGATGAAGAAAGAGGATATGAAAAAAGACGACATGAAGAAGGAGGATATGAAAGACTCCAGCATGTCTGATGACAAGATGAAAAAGGACGATATGAAGGACTCTTCTATGATGTCCGACAGTAAGTCTGACATGAAAGATGATATGAAATCAAGCGACTCAAGCATGAAGGATGACATGAAAGATTCATCCGAAATGTCATCTGAAAAATAAAATTATCAATAAGGGTGGAAGTCGTCAGTTTTGTCGGCTTTCTCCTTATTTTGAAAGGAAAGAAAACGATGAAGAAACTATCGATTTTGACTGCCAGTCTGCTTTGTGTCGGCTTATTGGGAGCTTGCTCAAATCAGCAAATGAATTCGGAAGCTTCTAAAAATGATAAAAGTTCCATGACTAGTAAGGCAAATTCTAATCAAGCTACAAAGATGGCCAAGGACTTTAGTCTGCAAGGAGTGGACGGCAAGACCTACAAGCTGTCTGATTTCAAAGGCAAGAAAGTATATCTAAAATTTTGGGCATCTTGGTGCTCTATTTGTCTATCCACTCTTGGAGATACCAATGATTTGGCTAAGGAGCAGTCTGGAAAAGATTATGTTGTCCTGTCGGTGGTGTCTCCGACCTTTAATGGAGAAAAGTCAGCAGATGATTTTAAGAAATGGTACAAGTCTTTGGACTACAAAGACTTCCCAGTTCTCATGGATACCAAGGGAGAATTGCTGAAAGAATACGGTATTCGCTCGTATCCATCTGCTCTCTTTATCAATAGTGATGGCTCACTTGCTAAAACTCATGTGGGCTATATGAGCAAGGAAGATATTGAAAAAACACTGAAAGAAATCAAGTAGAAAGGAGTAATGAGCATGGAAGGCAAATGGAAGATTTTTCTGGTTTTGTTTGGCTTGCTTGCCTGTTTTGGTCTATTTTTCTTAATCAAGGGCTCCATGTCTATTAACCCATCTCAGGCTAATATTGAGCAAATCAAGAAAGCCTCTATGAGCAAGACAGAAGTGACTAAACAGAAGAAAGAAGATGTCAAGGAAGAGGACAAGCGGGAGATTTATCTGGCTGGCGGCTGTTTTTGGGGAGTAGAAGAGTACTTTTCTCGCGTGCCAGGTGTAATAGATGCAGTATCAGGCTATGCAAATGGTAAGGGCGACACGACCAAGTATGAATTGGTCTCTCAAACTGGTCACGCTGAGACGGTAAAAATTACTTATAACGTTAAAAAAATATCTCTCAAAGAAATCCTGCTGCATTATTTCCGCATTATTGATCCAACTTCTAAAAACAAGCAGGGAAATGATCAGGGTACCCAGTATCGGACAGGTGTTTATTATAAGGACGAAGCTGATCTTGAGACTATTAATCAGGTCTTTGATGAGGTTGCAAAGAAATATGATAAGCCTTTGGCTGTTGAAAAAGAGTCTCTGAAAAACTTTATCAAGGCAGAAGATTATCATCAGGATTACTTAAAAAAGAATCCTAATGGATATTGCCATATCGATGTCAATCAAGCTGCTTACCCTGTTATCGAAGCTAATCGCTATCCTAAGCCTAGCGATGAAGAGATTAAGGCCAAGCTCTCTCCAGAAGAATACGCAGTCACACAAAAGAATGACACAGAGCGGGCTTTTTCTAATCGCTATTGGGATAAGTTTGATGCTGGTATCTATGTGGATGTGGTGACAGGCGAGCCTCTTTTTTCATCAAAGGATAAGTTTGACTCAGGCTGCGGTTGGCCGAGTTTCACACGCCCTATCAGTCCAGATGTTGCGACTTACAAAGAAGACAAGAGTTTCAACATGACACGGACAGAAGTTCGCAGTCGGGTTGGAAAT
This sequence comes from Streptococcus cristatus, assembly GCF_001588905.1. Lineage (GTDB taxonomy): Bacteria > Bacillota > Bacilli > Lactobacillales > Streptococcaceae > Streptococcus > Streptococcus cristatus_N. The sequence continues at coordinate 102,974 of NZ_LAWH01000019.1, forward strand.
TCACATCTGGGCCATGTTTTCACAGACGGTCCTAAGGACAAGGGTGGCTTGCGCTATTGTATTAATAGTTTGTCAATCAAGTTCATTCCAAAAGCTGAGATGGAGGAGAAGGGCTACGGTTATCTGTTGGATTATGTTTAAGAGCATTTTGATTAAAAATTTGCTATAATAAATCCAGTAAAAATAAGGAGTTGAATCTTGTGTATTCAATTATGATTGTAGAGGATGAGTATCTGGTAAGACAGGGAATTGCGTCCTTGGTAGACTATGAACAGTTTGGTATGCAGGTCATTGCCCAGGCTGAAAATGGAATAGAAGCTTGGCAGAAATTTCAGGAAAATCCTGCTGACATCCTGCTGACCGATATCAATATGCCACAGATGAATGGCCTTGAACTGGCCAAGCTAGTCAGGGACCAGGCTCCTAAGTGCCATATCGTTTTCCTGACAGGCTATGATGATTTTGACTATGCTCGGACGGCCATTAAGCTAGGTGCAGATGACTATCTTCTCAAGCCGTTTTCCAAGGATGATGTTGAGGAGATGTTGGCCAAGGTGCAGACTAAACTTGATCAGGAACGTAAAAAAGCCCAGATTCAAAACTTGGTCGATCAAGGCCAACATTCTGAGTTGGAAGAGGCTATTCACGCGCGTCTAGCTGATTCAGAATTAAGCTTGAAAAGTTTGGCTTTCCAATTGGGATTTAGTCCGTCCTACCTAAGTGTTCTTATCAAAAAAGAATTAGGCTTGCCTTTTCAAGATTATTTGATTCAAGAACGGATGAAAAAAGCTAAACTCTTACTCTTAACCACAGATTTGAAGATTTATGAAATAGCAGAGCAGGTAGGTTTTGAAGATATGAACTATTTTTCTCAGCGCTTCAAGCAGGTGGTTGGGCTGACACCTCGGCAGTTTAAAAAAGGAGAGGAGAAATGAAACGTTATCCGCTTCTTATCCAGTTGATTGTCTATATTTTTCTGCTGGTTCTTTTACTCTTGGGATTTGTTGGGAGTCTCTACTATCAGACTAGCTCGCAGACTATTCGGCAGCTGACAGAGCGGACGACACGCAATAGCATGGAGCAAAGCGGGCAGTTCATTGCTTCTTATTTGCAGAAATTAAAACAAACCACCTCCACACTGAGCAAGGAAGAAACGATTCGTAAGTTTGCTCAGAATCAAGAAAGTAGTGAAAGGTCAGTACAGGCTTTGATGAAAACCATTATTGAGACAGATCCGGATTTGGTGTCGGCAGTATTGGTTACCAAGGACGGGCGCGTGGTCTCGACAGATTCTCAAATCAGTATGCAGACTTCCTCTGATATGATGAATGAAAAATGGTATCAGGAAGCTGTTCATACCAAAGCCATGCCTGTCTTGACCCCTGCTCGCAAGGAGTCTCTGTCATCAGAGAAAGAGAAGTGGGTTGTTTCTGTCACTCAGGAAGTAGTGGATGAAGCAGGGCAGAATCTCGGTGTGTTGCGCCTGGATATCGGCTATAAGAGTCTCAAAGCCTATCTGGATAGGCTTCAGCTAGGAAAGAAGGGCTTTAGCTTTATTGTCAATAGCCAGCATGAATTTGTCTATCATCCCAAGAAAAGTGTTTATTCATCCAGCCAGGAAATGAAAGCTATGCAGCCCTATATCTCGGTCAAGGATGGTTATGCAGACCAGAAGCAGGCTTTTGTCTATCAGATTGACATTTCAGATAGTGATTGGACTTTAATTGGTGTTGCCTCATTAGAGCAATTACAGATGCTTCAGTCACAAATGCTTTATTCTTTTGTGGGAATGGGCCTTTTAGCACTCCTGATGTGTTTGGCTGGTATTTGGTTTGTCCTGCGTTTGTGGATTAAGCCTCTGCAGAATCTGCAGGCTGTCATTCTGAAGATCGGCTCGGGCGACTCAAACCTTCGGGCGGAAGCAAAGGGGTCTCCAGAGTTGGTTGACTTGGCTCAGCAGTTCAATAAAATGCTGGATCAAATCGAACGACTAATGGAAGCTGTCAAGACAGAAGAACAAAATGTCCGCCGCTATGAGCTCCGAGCTCTCTCGGCTCAAATCAACCCTCATTTCCTTTATAATACCTTGGATACGATTGTCTGGATGGCTGAATTTAACGACAGCAAGCGCGTTGTTGAGGTAACAAAATCACTCGCTCAGTATTTCCGCTTGGCGCTCAATCAAGGACACGAACAGATTGCTCTTAGAGACGAGATTGATCACGTTCGTCAGTATCTTTTTATCCAGAAGCAGCGCTATGGTGACAAGCTCCAATATGAGATTGAAGAGGATGAATCCATAGCTGATTATAAATTGCCCAAGCTGGTACTTCAGCCTTTGGTTGAAAATGCCATCTACCATGGCATTAAAGAAATTGACCGACAAGGCGTGATTCGGGTAACGTCAGCAGCAGAAGAGGGGCAACTGATACTGTCTATCTATGATAACGGCCGCGGATTTGATCTCCAAAATTCAGTGGACAAGACTCTCCCTCGCCTAGGTGGTGTCGGTCTGAAAAATGTCGATCAACGTTTGAGATTGCAGTTCGGAGACGACTACCATATGGAAATCCAGTCCGAACCAGATACATTTACCCAGATTAACCTTTATTTTCGACTAGATTCAGATGCTTAAGTTCGCTATCCTTCAGTACTCCAGCCGGAAAACTTCCGGCTTTTTTGCTGTTTAGGAACGAAATAGGCCTTTTACAGATGGCTTCTCCGATAAATGATACAAGAATGAGGATAGTGTAGCAAAATGTGGAAAAATTTAAATCGTTTGTTATAATAATATTGAAAACACATCTTAAAGGAGGTTGGGATGGAGTCTGGTTTATTTTTTGTTTCGGTCTTTTTGGCTGGAATTCTCTCGTTTTTCTCACCCTGTATCTTTCCCTTGTTACCAGTCTACATAGGGATATTGCTGGATGAAGAAGAGCCTAGAGAAGTCAAGTTTCTGGGCAGAAAGATCGCTTGGACTGGTCTGATCAAGACCCTGTGTTTCATTGCTGGAATTTCTTTAGTTTTCTTTCTACTAGGCTTCGGTGCAGGATTCTTAGGCAGAGTGATTTACGATGAGAAATTCCGTTATCTGATGGGGATTATCATCATTTTGCTAGGAATTCACCAGATGGAGCTGATTAATATCAGGCAGTTACAATTCCAGAAAAATGTGGAATTTAAGAAAAATAGTCGTCGGAATGATTTTCTTTCAGCCTTTTTACTTGGTATTAGTTTCAGTTTTGGTTGGACGCCTTGTATCGGACCTGTCCTTAGTTCGGTTCTGGCTCTAGCTGCCTCTGGAGGAAATGGAGCTATCCAAGGAGCGCTCCTAACACTGGTTTATACTTTGGGAATGGCCTTACCATTTCTCATCTTAGCTTTAGCTTCTAGCTTCGTTATGCGCTATTTTTCAAAAATCAAACCCTATATGGGGCTAATGAAAAAAATTGGAGGAGCCTTAATCATTTTTATGGGAATCCTTCTCATGCTCGGGCAGTTAAATGCTTTATCAGGAATTTTTGGATAAAAGGAGAAAAGGATGAAAAAAATTCTTTCGCTAGTTGTTGCTTCGATAGCTTTTCTGACACTATCAGCTTGTTCATCTGACGAAAAGGGGATGGATAGTAAAAGCCAGTCCAGTACAAGTGTCCAATCGCTGGTTGCAGTTGGCCAGGAGGCACCGGACTTCACTCTTCAGTCAATGGATGGAAAAACTGTCAAGCTTTCTGATTACCGTGGAAAAAAAGTCTATCTGAAGTTCTGGGCTTCTTGGTGCGGACCTTGTAAGCGAAGCATGCCAGAATTGGTTGAGTTAGCTGGTAAAAAAGACCGTGATTTTGAAATATTGTCTATTGTAGCACCGGGTCTCCAAGGAGAGAAGTCTGTTGAGGACTTCCCAAAATGGTATCAAGAACAAGGATATAAGGATGTGCCCGTTCTATTTGACACGTCTGGTGCAATCTTCCAAGCCTATCAGGTTCGCAGTATTCCAACAGAAATCCTCATTGATAGTCAAGGAAAAATTGGGAAGATTCAATTTGGAGCAATCAGCAACGAAGAAGCAGAAAAGGCCTTCAAGGAGATGAAATAAAATAAAAAAGAATGGATATAAAAATCCATTCTTTTCATTTTGTTCTGATTAAGCACTAGCGCCAGATGTTGCATCGGCATCTCCACCGCCGTGACCACCGCCGGTATCTGAAGCACCAGAAGTGGCATCGGCTGCTGCAGCTGCAGGAGCAAAAGGACCACTTCCTCCAACCAAGCGTTGACCAGTTGTTTTTAGATACCAATCTAGCCAAGGTTGGAAGTTGAAGACGATTTCGTTGATACCAGCGTAGGATCCGTCAGGATAGTACATTGCTTGGTAGTTGTGGGTATTGATGACACCTGCTGGTGAACCAGGAACGATCGTACGAACGTACTCTTGATCACCATTACGAAGAACACCAACTACCCATTCCACGTTCTTCATGCGAGCAGCAGGAAGAGAGTTGTGTAGAGTTGAGAGACGGCCACCAGATTGGGATGGTACACGTTTGGCAAACATAGTGTCCGGATCTTGATGAGCGTTGTTATAGTAAAGGAACTGGTTGTTATCATCTGCGTAAGTCAATTCAAACGGCATAGCCTTTAAGAACATGTCGATTTGGTTAACAGTCAGGATACCATGGTCAAGCTTGACATAGGTATCGCCAGAAACAGCACCAACAGCTTTTGCAGCTTTTTCTACCCATTCTGGATCGTCAGGGTCAACTTCTGTGATGGTTGTTGCGATTGGGTTCGTGACATCTAAGTCTTCAGGAGCAATTGGTTTAGGTTTTTTCAATTTTGAGACTACCTCAACATATTTTACAAAGTTATCTAAGCAAGATTCAAGGAATTTAACAGTTCCTTCGTTTGTGATATTGCCTTCATTATCAAAAGCTTCTTTCGCTTTACCAAGAAGGAATTCATTTCCTGGTAACGTATAAGCATTGACACCTGGAGCATCCAAGATCTTACGCAAATGTACTTGGGCACGAGAGGTTCCTTGGTCGTAGTAGGAAGCTCCCACAATCATAACAGGCTTGCTTTCAAATGGGTGAACTTCATAAGAGAGCCATTCAAGGACGCTCTTGAGAGCTGCTGTAATGGTGTGGTTGTGCTCAGGAGTGGCAATGATGACACCGTCAGCGCGCGTGATGCGGTTGTACAAAAGGCGCAGCTGGAAGGATTCGTCCCATTTTTCATCTTGATTAAAGAGTGGAACTTCATCAATTTCCAAAACTTCTAATTCAAATTTCAGTTTAAATTGTTTTCTGATGAATTCTAGTAATTTACGGTTGTATGATTGGTCTGCATTTGAGCCGACAAGTCCAACAAATTTCATGTGATTCTTTCCCTTCTAGTTCTTACAATTTTTCCCAGTCAAAGTTTTCAGCTTCTTGATGAAGAAGTGCTTGGGCACTTGATAATTTTTCTGTAATTTTAACAAACAGACGGAAGTCATCAAAAAGAGCGTCTAATTTTTGAATGGTTTCGAGGTCAATCAAGTCTCCATTTTTATCAAAGGCTTGAAGTGAGTGAGAAAGTAGGAATTCAGAACCTGGCATAACAGAAGCCTTGAGTTCTGGTGAATCCAAAATTTGACGGAGTTGTAGTTGGGCACGAGATGACCCTAGAGTTCCATAAGAGGCTCCTGTAATCATCACTGGTTTACCAAGTAATGGATAGATACCGTAAGACAACCAAGCTAAGGCACTCATAAGAACAGCGGGAATAGAGTGGTCGTATTCAGGCGTTCCGATGATAACACCATCAGCAGCTTCGATTTTCGCAGCGATTTCTTTAACGATCTCTGGGACTTGCATATCAGACGGTTTGTTGAAAATAGGAATATCTTTGATTTCAATCAACTCGATTTCTGCTTTATCAGCGAAATGCTTTTGCATGTACTGAAGGAGTTGGCGGTTGGTTGATTTTTTTGAGTTTGTACCAACTAGACCGATAAATTTTAACATAGTAGGTTCCTTTCTGGATTTAGGATAAGATTTCTGGGCTGAGACCAGATGAATAAAAAGTTTGATGATTTTCTGTAATAACGAAGGCTTCAATTCCATTTTCTTGTTCGACTTTCTCTAAGATGGAAGTAGGGCTCTCCCCGAATAAACGGGTCGTCCATATTTCACCATCGACGGACTTTGATGAAACAATCGTGAGACTAGCTAGTTGATTGTCAATTGGGTAGCCTGTGGTACGGTCAAAAATATGATGATAAACCCTGCCATCTACCTGCAGTTTTCTTTCATATATTCCTGAAGTCACGACAGACTGATTCTGAACTGACAGAAGAGCTAGGTTGTTTCCACGTGGCAAGATTGGATTTTGAATGCCAATCCGCCAGCAACGATTATTTTTTTCATTTAGACCGATGGTTAAGATATTTCCACCAAGATTGATGAGGGCAGAAGCAACGCCTTGACTCCGTAAGAAAGCAGCGATTTTATCTGCAATATAACCTTTTGCAAGGGCGCCTAAGTCGATTTTCATGTCTTCCATTGTCAGAAAAACACTGGAGGCAATTGCATCTAACTCGATACACTCAGGGTCAGTGAGTGACAGCGCTTGCTTGATTTCTTTTGGACTGGGAACTTTTGCATCTGCAAAGCCAATTCGCCAAGTTTGAATCAGGGGTCCCAAGGTAATATTGAGATGACTGTCTGGAGCGAGACTATGTTTTTTTCCCAACTCAATCAACTCAAACAAATCAGGATGGACACAAACGGGATGTTTACCGGCAGCGTGATTGATTTGCATGAGCTCAGAGCTGTCATCATTTGCACTAAAGCGCTTTTCATACAATCTCAGGAGAGAAAATACCTGGTCTAAAAGACTGTCGGCCTTTTCATGGAGAATCGAAATAGTGATAGTCGATCCCATTAAATGGATGGATCTAGAAATAAGATCCACTTTTATCACAACCTTCCCTATTAAATTTCTTAATCTTCTCTATTAGTATAACAGAAAGATACCGTTTTCACAATTGTAAATATATAATATTTTCAGAAAGATTGAAATTTTTTGTTTAAAATAAAAGTTATTTGCCAAATTTAAAAAAATTCTGAGCATATATCTTGTAAACGCTAACAGATACATGGTATACTAGTTTGGTAAATTAAATTTAAAGGTGGATTATTCTATGAGTAAAATTATTGTAGTTGGTGCTAACCACGCTGGTACAGCTTGTATTAATACGATGTTGGATAACTTTGGTCATGAGAACGAAATCGTAGTATTTGACCAAAACTCAAATATTTCATTCCTTGGTTGTGGAATGGCGCTTTGGATCGGGAAACAAATTGATGGCCCAGAAGGTCTCTTCTACTCTGATAAAGAAAAATTGGAAGCAAAAGGTGCTAAAATTTACATGAACTCACCAGTTCTTTCAATTGACTACGATAACAAAGTTGTGACTGCTGAAGTTGAAGGTAAAGAGCACAAAGAGTCTTATGACAAATTAATCTTTGCAACTGGTTCAACTCCAATCTTGCCTCCAATCGAAGGTGTAGAAATCGTTAAGGGGAACCGCGAATTTAAAGCGACTCTTGAAAATGTACAATTTGTTAAGTTGTACCAAAATGCAGAAGAAGTCATCGAAAAACTTGCTGACAAGAGCAAACACCTTGAGCGCATTGCCGTTGTTGGTGGTGGTTACATTGGTGTAGAACTTGCCGAAGCTTTCGAGCGTCTTGGAAAAGAAGTGGTGCTTGTGGACATCGTAGACACTGTTTTGAACGGCTACTATGACAAAGACTTTACCCAAATGATGGCGAAAAACTTGGAAGACCACAACATCCGCTTGGCACTTGGTCAAACAGTTAAAGCAATCCAAGGTGATGGTAAAGTGGAACGCTTGGTAACAGACAAAGAAACATTTGATGTGGATATGGTAGTTCTTGCTGTTGGTTTCCGTCCAAACACAGCTCTTGCTGATGGTAAGATTGAACTCTTCCGTAACGGTGCCTTCCTTGTAGATAAGAAACAAGAAACATCTATCCCAGGTGTCTACGCTGTTGGTGACTGTGCGACTGTTTATGACAATGCTCGTAAAGACACTAGCTATATCGCTCTTGCATCTAACGCTGTACGTACTGGTATCGTTGGTGCTTACAATGCTTGTGGACATGAATTGGAAGGAATCGGTGTGCAAGGATCAAACGGTATTTCAATCTATGGTCTTCACATGGTTTCAACTGGTTTGACTCTTGAAAAAGCAAAAGCAGCAGGTTACAATGCAACTGAAACAGGCTTTAACGATCTTCAAAAACCAGAATTTATGAAGCATGATAACCACGAAGTTGCGATTAAGATTGTTTTTGACAAAGACAGTCGCGAAATCCTTGGTGCGCAGATGGTGTCTCGTGACTCTGCAATTAGCATGGGAATCCACATGTTCTCACTTGCTATCCAAGAGCATGTGACAATTGACAAGTTGGCCTTGACAGACCTCTTCTTCTTGCCACACTTTAACAAACCATACAACTACATCACAATGGCTGCACTTACAGCTGAAAAATAATCTATCAAAAGTCCCGATAAGGGACTTTTTTTGTCGCTTGTTTTATCAAGTTGAATTGTCAATACGATACAGAATGATGCATATATATTATGTGTTTATCAACTAGTACAATAATTAATAATCATTCTAATGAGTCTTAAAATTAGTTCCATTTTAGATTTTTTTGTTATACTAAGATGAAAATAAAATTTTAGAAAGTTGTTATATGAAGAAAAATATTGTTCTTTTCATTTTTCTCCTTCTGAGCGCGATTGGCTTGGAATACGAGACGCAAGCTTATACTACTGGCAGTATGTCAGGTACTGGTTATGGAATTGTCGGACTGTCAGCCCTTTTGGCTCTGCTCTATATCATTCCAGCTCTACTTTTGATTCGCGGCTTGGGTAAAAAATGGCAGACGCCTGCATTTAGCCTTGGGCTTGCTCTGCTAGGTGGGCTATTCATTTCTGGATGGACGTCTGGCTTAGCCAATACTTATATCCACGAGTGGGTCAGCACGAGCTTTCCAAATACTGTGATCAGTTATCTGGAGAATGCCCTTGCAGCTCCGCTGGTTGAAGAGCCGCTTAAGCTTTTGGCAGTTGCTTTCGCTGTCTATCTAGTGCCAGTCAAAAAACTTAAAGGCTTTTTACTATTGGGAATTACAGCTGGCATAGGTTTTCAGATTAGTGAGGACTTTTCTTACATCCTTTCCGACCTTCCTGAAGGATTTTCCTTTACTATCTCTGGTATTTTAGGCCGTATCACAGGAGGGGTAGCTTCTCACTGGCTTTACACTGCTTTGACCACTATCGGATTAGCTCTGATGTTCCGATTTGCTAAGACTCAAAAGAGCTATTTTAAAGCTGGTCTATTTTACTTCTTATCAGCTTTTGTTCTCCACTTCTTCTGGAACTCTCCATTGACTTCTATTGAAACGGATATCCCAGTCATCGTTCCAGTCATGACTGCTGTGGCTGTCTTCATTTTCTACCAAGCTTATCGAACAGCTCACAAGATTGATCAGGAAGAGTTGTCAATCTAAATGCGAAACGACCTCAAGGTCGTTTTTTTGATGTCCAAACTGCATTTTTGGCATTCTTTTAACTCTGAGGGAGTTGATGTTAAAAGTTTTACATTCAAAAGTAAAATGTTCATGGATATCGCCTTGTTTCTTGACCACATGTTGTGCTAAAATGTTGCTATAAGATCTTTTGGAGAGAGATTATGATCAAACAAAAAGAACAGATTTCAGATACGAGAAAAGAATTTAATTTTATGTCCAGCTCCATCATTTCCCAAGTATCTAGGGGGATTCTGGTGGGCATTTTTGCTGGACTAGTAGTGGGGGCATTTCGTTTTTTGATTGAGAAAAGTTTTCACTTGATTCAGGCGGCTTATGTGAGGGGCAGGAGCGAGTGGTTTTGGCTAGTAGCCTTGCTTTTCTTGTATGCTTTCGTTGTCTTTATAAATGCTAGATTGGTAGCTACAGAAAAGGATATAAAGGGGTCAGGGATTCCACAAGTTGAGGCCGAGTTGAAAGGCTTGATGTCACTTTCCTGGTGGAGCATCCTCTGGAAAAAATTCTTAGTTGGTATTTTGGCGATTTCCAGTGGCTTGATGCTGGGACGTGAGGGACCGAGCATTCAACTAGGAGCGATGAGTGGAAAAGGCATCTCCAAGTGGCTGAACTTGAGTCCGGTAGAGGAACGAACCTTGATTGCCAGTGGTGCAGCTGCGGGCTTGGCTGCAGCTTTTAATGCGCCAATTGCAGGTTTGCTCTTTGTTGTTGAGGAAGTGTACCATCATTTCTCCCGCTTCTTTTGGGTTTCAACCTTGGCTGCAAGTTTAGTGGCAAATTTTATTTCGCTGTCTATATTTGGCCTGACTCCTGTTTTGGATATGCCAGATAATATTCCTTTCATGGGGCTGAATCAGTACTGGATCTATATCTTGATGGGCCTGTTTTTAGGATTGGCTGGCTTTCTCTATGAAAAAGCAGTCCTTAATATTCATTTGGTTTATGAAGCTCTGGGAAAAATATTTAGGCTACCGAAAAACTATTATCCGATTTTTGCCTTTGTTTTAATCGTTCCGATTGGCTATTTTTTGCCTCATTTACTGGGTGGTGGGAACCAGCTGATTTTGTCTCTGACGAGTGCTCATTACACAGTTGGAACCTTGCTTCTCTTTTTCTTACTCCGTTTTGTATGGAGCATGATTAGTTATGGCAGCGGTCTTCCTGGTGGTATTTTTCTGCCTATTCTGGCTTTGGGTTCTTTACTAGGCGCAGCAATTGGAGCCCTTTGTGTAGAAGCCGGGTTCATCACGCAGGAACAATTTCCAATCTTTATCATCTTGGGAATGAGTGGGTATTTTGGTGCTATATCCAAAGCTCCGCTAACAGCTATGATTCTCGTGACAGAGATGGTGGGAGATATTCGTAATCTCATGCCGCTGGGATTGGTCACTCTGATGGCCTATATTGCTATGGATCTGCTAAAGGGAGCTCCTGTCTATGAAGCCATGCTTGAAAAAATGCTGCCAGATCGGATTGAAGATGACGGAGAGACAACCTTGATTGAAATTCCTGTTTCAGAAAAGATCGCAGGTCGGCAGGTGCATGAGTTGGAGCTACCGCATGGCGTTTTAATCACCATGAATATCCATAAGGGCAAGACCCAGACGGTCAACGGAGCCAGTCGTCTCTACCTAGGAGATACGATTTATGTAGTCGTTAAGAAAACGGAAATTGGCAAAATTAAGGATATCTTGCTTTGAAATGCTCATTTTATACTCAGAAAGGAAAGTTTTATTATAATTATCTGACAATTTATTGAAATATGAGAAATAAATTGTTATAATTTATATGAATTTGCCCCTTTTAGGGAAAATAAAGGAGTCAAGATGAAAAAACTTGGAATTGTCTTATTGTCAACAGCTATTTTACTGACTGGCTGTGCTGCTAATCAAAAATCGAATACAAGTGCCAGCAGTTCGGAAGCTAAAACAAGCCTATCGGCCTCTGACCAGAAAGCTTTGGATAAGGCAACAGCAGAGTATAAAGCCTTTGTACAGAAAGAAATTGATCAATTATTGACGGATACGGAGAAATTCAGAGATACGCTCAAAGAAGGTAAGCTTGATGAAGCCAAGAAAATGTATCCGCTAATTCGCATGAGCTACGAGCGTTCAGAGCCGATTGCCGAAAGCTTCGGAGAGTCTGATGTGAAAATTGACTTCCGCTTAGCTGACTATGTGGATGAAAACAAGACCGAAGAAGGCTGGTCAGGCTTCCACCGGATTGAAAAAATTCTGTGGGAAAGCAATACAACGGCTGGTACGGAAAAATATGCAGACCAGTTGGTCAATGACATCAAAGAATTAAAGGCTAAAATCGCGACGGTTGAGGTTACACCAGACATTATGCTGACTGGTGCAGTTGACCTGCTTAACGAAGTGGCGACCAGCAAGATTACAGGTGAGGAAGAAATCTTTTCACATACGGATTTGTATGATTTCCGTGCCAATATCCAAGGGGCAGAAAAGATTTTCGAACTCTTTAAACCTTTGATTGAGAAGAAAGATGAAAAACTGGTAAAAAGTATAGAAACTGAGTTCAAGAATGTTAATAGCTTGCTAGACAAGCACATGACTGATTCTAAGAATTATAAACTTTATACCGAATTGAGCAAGGAAGATACTAAAGAGCTAGGAGAAGCTGTCACAAAACTGGGCGAGCCTCTCTCTCAAATGGGTATCATCCTAGATGGGAAGTAAGAAGATGACCAAGGACGAAAAATGGTTTAATAAAAAAATGGATCGTCGGGAATTTCTTAAAAAAGCAGGGATTGGAGGCGCAGGCTTAGCACTTGGTGTCTCCAGTGCATCTGCTTTTTTCGCTAATCAAGCGAAAGAAGACAAAAAATTAGCTGACGGTGATGAAGAAATCAGTTTTTACGGTGAGCATCAAGCTGGCATCACAACAGCCATGCAAAAGAATATCTATTTTGTCATCCTGGACTTGCATACGACGGATAAAGAGACCATTATCCAGATGTTCAAGGACTGGACCGCTTACAGTGAAAAGTTGGTCAATGGAGAGCTAGTCAAAAAAGATGGTTCTAATGCCCTCTTGCCACCTACGGATACTGGAGAAACGGTCGGACTCAACCCTTACCGACTGACCTTGACCTTTGGCGTCTCCGCCTCTTTCCTGAAAAAAATGGGCTTGGAGGATAAAAAGCCTAAGGAATTTCGCGACCTGCCTCCTTTCCCTAAGGAACAACTAAAAGAGAAATATACTGGCGGTGACATTGTCATTCAAGCTTGTGCAGATGATGAGCAGGTGGCTTTTCATGCCGTTCGCAATCTAGTTCGTAAAGCGCGAAATGCTGTCACTATGAAATGGAGCCAGGCTGGTTTTGCTGCTATTGGCGATCGTATGTCTACCCCCCGCAATCTATTTGGTTTTAAAGACGGTACGGCCAATGTCACCAAGGAGAAAGATTTTGACAAGGTGGTTTGGTGTGACAGCAAGGACTGGATGAAGGGTGGCTCTTATATGGCTGTCCGCCGAATCCAGATGTTTCTTGAGACTTGGGATCGGACCAATCTGCAAGAGCAAGAAAATACCTTTGGTCGTTATAAGGAGAGCGGAGCGCCCTTTGGCAAGAAGAATGAATTTGACGAGGTAGACTTGGATTTGCTTCCAGTTGATGCACATGTGCGACTAGCCAAGGAAGTCGACAAGCCTCTCTATCGTCGTTCCTATTCTTATTCGGATGGTATTGACGAAACAACGGGTCAATTTGATACAGGTCTCCTTTTTATCTCTTTCCAAAAGGATCCCGACAGTTTTATCAAAGTCCAGACAAATCTTGGAGCACAGGATAAGATGAATGAATATATCACCCATGTGGGCAGTGGCTTGTTTGCTTGCTTCGGCGGTGTCAAAGAAGGAGAATATCTTGGTCAGAAATTATTTGAATAAGATCTTGTTTTTATTTTTGGCGCTCGTACTCCTAGCTCAGCCTGTATCGGCTGAGGATTCTTATAGCAGTCTCTTTATCAAGATTACGGATGCCAGCACAGCCGTTCAAAAAGGCGACCAAGCTAATGCCAAAGAATTGCTGAAAGAAATCCAGACTGAATTTGCGGCTTTAAGCAACCATGACTCAGCTGCAGGGAAAGAAGTCAGCAAGGCATTGACTATCTCGGGCGATGTGACAGAGGACAAGCTGACCAAGGTTTCAGCTGCTCTTTTAGCTTTTGAAAAGGAGCAGAATCCTGTTGATCTTGAGGCGGAAAAAAGCAAGCTGGTTAATAAATTAGAATCAAAATTTCAAGCTCTTCAGGCAGCGATTGAGAGTAAGGATCTTGAAAAAATTCGTGAAGCCTATAAAAAAATGAATTCGACTTGGACCGCCAATGAAGGCGTGGTGCGGGATCATAGCACCGCTCATTATGGTAAGGTGGAGACGGCCATTTCCTTTTTACGGAGTGCTATTGAGACAGAGCCGACGGATTTTGAAGCTATTCAAACTTCTTATGATGACCTGAGAGCAGCGATTGATAGCTTTGTCAAGGGAGAAGAGGCGTCTGCTAGCAGTGAAAATCTTACACTGGCAGATGGTATTGGCCTGCTAAAAAAAGCTCTGCTTGCTTTCCAAAAAGGAGACGAAAAGCAGGGCAAGGCTGCGATGAAGAAATTTATCACGATTTGGCCAAGCGTTGAAGGAGATGTCAGCACTAAAAATCCTTCCCTCTATACCAAAGTAGAAAGTCAGTCACCTGTCATCATGGTGAAGGGTAAGGACAAGGAGTATCAAGACCAGCTAGAGTCTTTGATTAGTGAGCTAGAACAGATTGACACTAGCGGGTCTTATACTTTCTTTGATGCCATGCTGATTTTGCTGCGTGAGGGCGTTGAGGCTCTTTTGATTGTGATGGCACTTGTTACGACGCTCAAGGCCTCCAAGATGAAAAAAGGCCTCAAATGGGTCTATACTGGTGCTGGCTTGGGCGTACTAGCCAGTGCGGTCATTGCCATTTTGCTACAGTCTCTTTTTCCAGCCGTTGCCTCTGGCTCCAATCGTGAAATTATTGAGGGAGCAGTGGGGATTTTTGCAGTTGTCATGATGATTTTGGTCGTCATTTGGCTCCACAGTAAGTCCTCTGTTAAGAAATGGAATGACTTCATGGAAAGTCAAATGCAGGCAGTGACAGCTAGTGGTAGTTTTATTTCCATGTTTGCCCTGAGCTTTCTCGCTGTTTTCCGTGAGGGAGCGGAGACCATCTTGTTCTACGCAGGAATTTTACCGCGCATTACTGCTCTAGATTTCTTTTTAGGACTGGGACTTGCTATTTTGGTTTTAGTTTTGCTCGCAATTCTAATGACCAAGGCCAGCAGTCTCATTCGGCCTCATCGGATTTTCTTTGGTCTGATCTGGCTGATTTATGCCTTGGCCTTTAAAATGTTAGGTGTCAGCATTCATGCCCTGCAATTAACAGCTATTTTTCCTAGTCACTTGCTGTCTCATCTTCCAACCATTGATTGGCTGGGAATTTATCCGAGCCTAGAAGTAGTACTAAGTCAAGCCATCTTTCTTGTCGTTGTTCTTTATGTGACATTTAAAAATCGACAAAAGGAGCAACCAGATGCCAAGTAAGGAACAGACGATTGTTGAGCACTTGGCGGAATTTAGATGGCGCTTCCTTGCTGTCTTAATCTGGTTCGGTTTGATTTTTCTGCTCAGTCTACTTTTTGCAGCGGATATTTACAAATGGCTGACCGCTTCCTTTGAGCAGAAGCTGATTGTATTGGGACCAGATGACATCCTTTGGATTTATATTAGCTTGGCTAGTCTTGTGGCTTTCTCATTGACCCTGCCTTTTATGGTCTATCAGCTTTGGGAATTTATCCGACCTGCTCTGAGAAATAGTGAGGCAAAGGCGATTTTTGTTTACATACCAGCTACATTTTTCAGCTTTATCTTGGGCTTGGCCTTTGGTTTTTACTTTGTCAGCCCTGCTATTTTGCAAGTTTTGCTTTCTTTAGGTGATGGATTGTTTGCCATTCAGATGACAGCGCAGAACTATCTGGCCTTTCTGTTTCACACGACCATTCCGATTGCTTGCTTGTTTGAACTGCCTGTCATTGTGGCCTTTCTGACATCAATCGGTTTGCTCAAACCGCAATTTTTGATAAAATATAGACGCTATGCCTATTTCGTTTTATTAGTATTAGCAGTAATCTTGACGCCAGCTGATTTTATCAGTGACTTGTCAATGACAATGCCGCTGATTTTGCTGTATGAAGTCAGTATCCTACTGAGTAAAATGATTGAGAAAAGGAGAACATCGTAATGGGAATTTTAAAAGACATCGGACTACCAGGGCTTATCGTTATCGTCCTAGGTGCCTTACTGATTTTTGGACCAAAACGTCTGCCAGAGCTAGGGCAGTCTATTGGAAAAATGTTTTCAGAGTTTAAAAAGGCAGTCGATGGAGGAGCAGAAGACTCCAACTCAGAAAAAGATAAGAAAGATTAAAACACGGTCGACCGTGTTTTTCTTAATTTCCGAACATTATCAATAATATATTTGAAATATTTTACAAAACCTGTACCTTGTGATATACTTTTTCTGGAAACGTCTGGATAGATGTAGCGATGCTGAAGAGCATAGGTAGGTCATTTTTAAGTATTGATAAGGAGTTTTCCATGCTCAATGATTTTCAGGTTTTTGACTATGAAGATATTCAACTAATTCCAGCGAAATGTATTGTGAAAAGTCGCTCAGAGGCTGACACTAGCGTGAAGTTTGGTAAACATAGGTTTCGGATGCCAGTCGTTCCGTCCAATATGCAGACGATTATTGACGAATCTGTCGCTGAGGAGCTTGCTCGAGGAGGCTATTTCTACATTATGCACCGTTTCGATGAGGAAGGTCGCAAACCATTCGTCAAACGAATGCATGAGCAAGGCCTGATTGCATCGATCTCCGTCGGTGTAAAAGACTATGAGTATGACTTCGTTAGCAGCCTAAAAGATGATGCACCTGAATACATTACCATAGATATCGCACACGGGCACTCAGACAGCGTGATTCAAATGATCCAACACATCAAGAAAGAACTACCAGAGACCTTTGTTATTGCTGGAAATGTCGGAACTCCAGAAGCTGTGCGGGAGCTGGAAAATGCTGGCGCGGATGCAACTAAAGTCGGCATCGGTCCAGGCAAGGTTTGCATAACCAAAGTCAAGACAGGATTTGGTACGGGCGGCTGGCAGTTGTCTGCGCTTCGTTGGTGTTCAAAGGTTGCCCGCAAGCCTATTATTGCGGACGGAGGGATTCGGACGCATGGTGATATTGCCAAATCAATCCGTTTCGGAGCCAGCATGGTCATGATTGGTTCGCTCTTTGCCGGCCACATTGAAAGCCCAGGTGAAACCATCGAGGTAGATGGTGATAAGTTTAAAGAATACTATGGTTCTGCATCCGAGTATCAAAAGGGTGCTTATAAAAATGTCGAAGGTAAGAAGATTTTGCTGCCAGCTAAGGGCCACTTGCAGGACACATTAACTGAAATGGAGCAGGATTTGCAGAGTTCCATTTCCTATGCTGGCGGTCGTGATTTGCATAGCCTGACTCGTGTGGACTATGTCATCGTCAAAAATTCCATCTGGAATGGCGATGCCCATTAATGAAATAGAATAACTTATTTATCTTGCTAATGATTGGGGCAAGGTCTCTACAAGATGCCAAACATCTAACAATAAGTGAGTCTAATGACTTTCTGGTACTTTTAGTGTCAGGCTATTTGTCATTAAAAGGAAGGACTTGCTTATCGTGGCAGGTCCTTTCATCATTGAGCCAAGATATGTTAAGAGGAGATACATGAAAAAATTAGAAGAGAGAATTCTGCAAGACGGCAACGTTTTGGGAGAAAATATTCTCAAAGTTGACTCTTTCCTGACTCATCAGGTTGATTTTTCGCTTATGAAAGAAATCGGGCAGGTTTTTGCTGAGCATTTCAGGGATGCAGGCATTACAAAAGTTGTGACGATTGAGGCTTCAGGGATTGTACCGGCTGTCTATGCGGCGGAAGCCTTGGGTGTTCCAATGATTTTTGCTAAAAAGTCTAAGAACATCACCATGACTGAAGGGATTTTAACGGCGGAAGTGTATTCATTTACCAAGCAGGTTACTTCGACGGTCTCCATCGCTAGTAAGTTTTTGGAGTCAAGTGACAAGGTCCTGGTCGTTGATGATTTCTTGGCAAATGGTCAGGCAGCTAAGGGCTTGATTAAAATCATTGAAGAAGCAGGTGCTGAGGTGGTAGCCGTTGGAATCGTGATTGAGAAATCTTTCCAAGATGGTAGAAGCTTGCTAGAAGCTCAAGGCCAAACAGTTCTTTCTTTGGCTCGAATTGACCGATTTGAAAATGGAAAAGTTGTATTTAGAGAGGCAGATCTATAATATGAACTATAATGAAGAAAAACATTCACAGGCAGCCATTTTAGGTTTGCAGCATTTGTTGGCTATGTATTCCGGATCCATTCTGGTGCCGATTATGATTGCTGGGGCTTTGGGATATTCGGCTGAGCAGCTGACTTATCTGATTTCGACTGATATTTTTATGTGTGGTGTTGCAACTCTTTTGCAGCTTCAATTAAATAAATATTTTGGTATCGGTCTGCCAGTCGTGTTGGGCGTAGCCTTCCAGTCCGTTGCTCCCTTGATTATCATTGGGCAGAGTCACGGTAGTGGCGCCATGTTTGGTGCCTTGATTGCATCAGGGATTTATGTTGTTCTGATCGCTGGGATTTTCTCAAAAATCGCTAACCTGTTTCCATCAGTTGTGACGGGTTCGGTCATTACGACCATTGGGTTGACCTTGATTCCAGTGGCCATTGGTAATATGGGAAATAATGTAGACAAGCCGACCGCCCAAAGTCTGATTCTAGCAGCTGTGACGGTGCTGATTATTCTTTTGATTAACATTTTTACCAAAGGTTTTATCAAATCCATCTCTATTTTGATTGGATTGATTGTCGGTACGGGCATTGCTGGAGCCATGGGCTTGGTGGATTTGACGCCGGTCGCACAGGCTCCACTGGTTCATGTGCCAACCCCTTTCTATTTCGGAGCACCGAAGTTTGAATTTTCTTCTATCGTAATGATGTGTATCATTGCAACGGTTTCCTTAGTAGAGTCAACAGGGGTGTACTTGGCACTTTCTGACATTACCAAAGATAAAATTGACAGCACCCGCCTGCGAAATGGTTATCGAGCAGAAGGACTTGCGGTCCTGTTGGGTGGTGTCTTCAATACTTTCCCTTACACAGGATTTTCACAAAATGTTGGCTTGGTCAAATTATCTGGTATCAAGACGCGGTTGCCGATTTACTATGCGGCTGGTTTCCTGATTCTCCTCGGTCTTTTGCCAAAATTCGGAGCCTTGGCACAGATTATCCCAAGTCCAGTTCTTGGTGGTGCCATGCTGGTTATGTTTGGTTTTGTGTCCGTTCAGGGGATGCAAATCTTAGCGCGTGTTGACTTTGAGCACAGTGAGCATAATTTCCTCATTGCAGCAATTTCTATCTCAGCAGGTGTCGGACTCAATGGTAGCAGTCTTTTCAACAGCCTACCGACCAGCCTTCAGATGTTCTTCTCAAATGGAATTGTCATGGCCAGTCTGATTGCCATTGTCCTAAACGCGATCTTAAATCGCAAAAATAAATAAGAAAGAGAGTGGGACAGAAATCGGTAATTCGTTAGAATTCGATTTCGTCGTCCCACCTCCGCACAGTTGAGTAGGGCTGTAAAAGCTGATGAAATCAGCGTAGTAGAGCCCACTCAACCACTGCGTCTTGCTCG
>NZ_LAWH01000002.1:0-79739 GCF_001588905.1 Streptococcus cristatus
AAAAGCTGATGAAATCAGCGTAGTAGAGCCCACTCAACCACTGCGTCTTGCTCGACAATCCAAAGACAATTGAGAGGCTAGGACTTTTGTCCCAGCCTCTTCTCCTCTTCTACTAAGATTTTCGAATTCTATCCTCAATATAAGACGCTCTAGCTCCGCCAATTAACTTGGGACGACTAGCAAGGGCAGTAACGTGAGCCTGACCCAAACTGCGCAGTTGAGGGCGAATGGGAACCTGAACATGCTTGACATGCATACCAATAGCCGTATCTCCCACATCCAAACCAGCATGGGCTGTGATAAACTCAACCTCCACAGGATCTTTCATATAGTCAAAAGCCGCTAGCTGACCACTCCCGCCTGCATGTAGGCTAGGTAGGACATTGACAATCTCTAGGTCTTTCTTTTCTGCCAATTCTCGTTCCACAACTAAGGCACGGTTGAGGTGTTCGCAGCCTTGAACGGCCAAGTAAATCTCCCGAGCTTGCAGAATATCTAACAAGGTCTTGACAATGACCTGACCGACTTCCCTGCTGGAATGCTGGCCAATGTGTCCCCCCATGACTTCACTAGAAGATAGACCTAGGACAAAAATATTTCCCTTGACCAAAGCCGCCTTGTCCAAGACATCTGTAGCGATCTGTCTGGTCTCCTTTTCAAGCTTCTCTAAATCCATCTTTGACCTCACTTACTCTGGCTGAAGAGCCCTTTTCAAGACAAGGGGAAAAGCTCTATAAAGGGCATAGCCGACCACCAAGCCAAAAATATTTTGCATGACATTGCCCCAAATCGCTGCAATAGCTGCACCTGGTCCACTCAAGATGCTACCAAAGAGAGCATAGCCGCCGACCATGGCAAGACCAGCCAAGAGCAAACCGATATAACGCTGCTTGCCAGTAAAGCCGGCAAAGTAGCCTTGAAGGCCATGGCAGATGAGGCTGAAGACCATCCACTGAGGATAGCCCGCCACTAAGTCAATCAAGAGACCAGACAAGCCACCAACCAAGGCTCCTTCCTTACGACCAAAATAAAATGCGGTAAAGTAAATCCCTGCATCTAGCAAAGTTAGAAAACCAGTTGGCGTAGGGATTTTGAAAAAATTCCCCAAAACAATGGATAGGGCTGTAATGACAGCCAGCAAAGCGATTTTTCTTGTCTGATTATTTTTCATATTGAATAACTCCATACTGATCTGAGCGCTGGATAGCGCGGTAAACAAAATCTTTTGAATAGTTGACGGCTTCAAGAGGTGATTGGCCTGCTAAAAGCTGACTAGCTATGCTAGAAGCAAAGGTACAGCCGGCTCCTGTATTATTATTTGGTAAAACAGGACTTTCCAACAACACAAAGTCTTTGCCATCGTAAAATAAATCAAGGGCCTGATCTTGGTTGAAACGATTTCCTCCCTTGATGACGACATTTTGAGCTCCCAGTTCATGGAGAGTCACAGCCGCAGCCTTGAGATCATCCAAAGTCTTGATATCCGACTGAGTCAAGATCTCTGCTTCTGGTAGATTGGGCGTGATAATGGTCGTATAAGGAAAAAATTTGATCAATTCATCTCGGAGGGCCGAAACTTCCACATCGTGGGTTTCCTTGCAGACTAAGACCGGGTCTAGCACGACTGGTATGCCCGTTTGCTTTTTGATGAACTCCAGAGCCTGATCTGCAATGGCAACCGTTGGTAACAAGCCCAACTTGATAGCCGAAAACGGCACATCTTTGAGCGAAGAGAGTTGCTGCGCAAAGACCTGCTCGTCGGTCGGAAGAACTTCAAATCCCTTGTCCGTCATCGCAGTCAAGCAAGTCACCGCTACAAAGCCATGCAGGCCATGGACCGTATAAGTAGCCAGATCCGCATGAAGACCACCACCACTAAAAATATCATTGCCAGAAAGGGCTAAAATCAGCTTATTCTTCATAGATAATCTCCTTTAGATAAAGACCATTAGGCGCTGCGGTTGGCCCAGCTAGCTGCCGATCCTTTTCTTCTAAAATCCGTTCGATTTGGTTGACTGACATCCGCTTATTTCCAATCTTGAGCAAGGTTCCCACCATGTTGCGGATTTGCTTATAGAGAAAGCCATTGCCAGAAAACGTAAAGACTAGAAAATTACGCTGCGCATCAAAAGTCAGACTAGCCCTTGTAATCGTGCGAACCTTATTTTCCACACTGGTACCCGAGGCTGTAAAGCCTGTAAAATCGTGCGTTCCCTCCAAGACTTTAATGGCTTGCTCCATCAGAGGAATCTCCAAAGGATAAGGGTAGTGGGTCGCATAGTGGCGCATCATCGGATTTTTTGGCCGACCAATATCCACCAGAAACTCATAGGTCTTGCTGTGCGGCTTGTAACGGGCATGGAAATCCTCCGTCACTTCCTCCACAGAAATGACATCAATATCCTCTGGCGTCTGGGTATCTAAAGCAAACCGCAGCTTTTCTTCATCCCTGGCTGACGGGAGGTCAAAGTGAATGACCTGCCCAAGCGCATGAACGCCGCTGTCGGTCCGACCAGCTCCGTGGATGACAATAGGCTGGCCTTTGTTGATGCGAGTTAAGGTTTTTTCGATTTCTTCCTGAACGCTCCGAGCATGAGGCTGGCGCTGAAAGCCAGCAAAGTCATGCCCGTCGTAGGAAATAAGGGCTTTATAACGAGTCATGCCCTTATTTTAACAGGAAAAAAAGCCTGTCGCAAGAGAGAAAGAATACAACTGTCTGGGTACAGAAAGTGTTGACAGGAAGCTCTAAATCAAGTAAACTAAAAAACGCAGGGAGGATACTATGGCAAAGGATATTTCTTATAGGCAAGGACAGGAGCGCTTTCGCTATCGGGCTGCTGCACTCATCATTGAGGAGGAAGCCCTCTGTGTCATATCTTCTCCTAGCGAGGACTATTTCTATTCAGTGGGAGGAGCGGTCAGATTTGGAGAGACCTCCGAAGAAGCTGTCCAGCGAGAAGTTTTCGAAGAAACAGGACAAAGGTATGAGATTGAAAAGCTGGCTTTTGTCCATGAAAATTTATTTTCCAACTCAACTGGCGTCCTCAAAGGGCTAGACTGTCATGAGATTTGCTTCTATTACCTGATGAAGCCTCACGGCAAGCAATTTGACTACCAACATAAGCAAGAACAAGTCTACTGGATTCCCCTGACAGACTTGGAAAACTATAAAGTTTTTCCAAAAGAAATCACACACATCCTCAAGCACCTCCAGACAGGCATCCAGCATATCATCAGTAAAAAAGAATGAAGTGAACAGCATCACTTCATTTTTTCTTTATTCTCCTAACATGACCTGCTTAATAGTCAGTTTATCCAGCCTCCTGCTGGATAAATAGATTAAACCTTCATAAACTAAGACAAAGACTAGCAAAGTCATCAGGCAGACTCCAAAATCAAAATCATAGTCAACTTTCTGAGCTATTGATTTTTCCATCAATCTGAGTAAAAGCTGCATAATCCCGTATTGATAGCCCGTTCCTAAGACAAAGCCCAAAAAAGCAAGAATACGATAAGGAGCAAATAAACTCTTATGGCACTCATTTCTGCTATAACCAAAAACCTTCATAATAGCTAGGGTTTCTTGATTTTCCTGCAGGAGTACTCCCAGCGACAGATAGAGGATTGCCACTGACAGGACAGTACCGATTGACATCATCATGCTCTGAATGGTCTCATCTGTCAATTCTTTCATACCAAATGATAGCTGAATCATAGCTGAAAAGCACATCGAACCAAAAATGACAAAGAATATTAATAATTTTCTAGACCAGAGCAGGCTGGCAGAAAGGTCTGTTAAAAAGGGACGGTCTTTCCTTATTTTCTTTCCTACTTTCCTTTTTGGTGACTTTTTACTAGAGCTGACCCGCTTGAGCAAGTCTAGAGCAGGCAAACGTAGACAATAACTAGCGTAGAGGACAGCTAAAGCAGCAAAGGCAAGAGTCGGCAAGACAACGAGAAACAAGAAGAGGGGCCAATGTTGCCGGATGGTAATTTCAGGCAAAACTCCGCTTTGATTACGCAACTGATAAAAATGTGGCATCATGACAAACGAAGAGAAGTAGCCAGTGCCTGTTCCCAAACCAATTGGAAGACTAAAAAACCAAAACCTTCGAGCAATTTCCCAGTTTTTATAGCCTAGAGCCTTTAAAACTCCTAATTCTGGCTTATGCTGGTCAATAAATTGCCGAATGTAAAAGAAGAGGAGGAGCATCGATGTTAGGGATAAAACAGCTCCGCTAATGGATGCAATTAACCAAGAAATCGCAACTTGAGCATCGTAAGCAGCTCGAATCTCAGGCAACCAATTTGTTTGATCTAGTAAACGGATATCCAGATAAAAATTTAAGAAGAGATTGGTCACAAAGACCGCGCAAAAGCTAATAATTGATACAACGACTAATCTATACAAATCTTTTATTGAAAACATAGCTTACCATCCAATCTCATAGGCCGTCTTGGGCTGACTATTTGTCTCTAAGCTTTGAATCTGACCGCTATTGATATGGACAATGGTCTTAGCCATCTGAGCAATATTTGCATTGTGGGTCACCATGACCAGCGTAAAACCTAGCTCCTCTTGAAGACTTGAAATATAGGCCAGAATCTGACGACCTGTTGCTTCGTCCAAGGCTCCAGTCGGCTCGTCCAAAAAGAGGACATTCGGTCTTTTAGCTAGGGCTCGTGCAATAGCCACCCGCTGCTGCTCACCACCTGACAGCTGACTTGGATAATGCTGAAGTTTATCACTTAAACCTAAAGCCTCCAAAATACGAACATAATCTTGATTGCCTGCTAAATTAGCACCCATTTTGACATTTTGCTCCACTGTAAGATTTGGAAGTAAGAAATACTGCTGGAAAATAAAGGCAATCTGAGCTCGGCGAAAAGCCGTCAATTGAGCTTCTGTCAGCTGGGATAGATCTTCCTCATCGTAATAAACATGACCACTGTCTGGTTTTTCTAGGCCTGATAAAACGTTGAGCAAGGTTGACTTTCCAGATCCAGAAGCTCCCAAAATGACCAAGTAATCTTGGTCAGCAATCTCTAAGTCGATCCCTTTTAAAACTTCTCTTCCACTGTAAGACTTACGAATTCCCTTTAATCTAATCATTCTTGCTTTCCTTTCATTTCCTTTAGAAGGGCAGTAAATACTTGCGTTAAGCGTTCTGTCACTTCCTCCTGACTAAAAGAATAAATACCCGATGCTATCATGCTAGCCAAACCATGAGAATAGATAAATAAATGCTGATAAACAAACTCTGCACTCTCTATGGACATGGGATAATCCTCCACAATCGACTCTAATATCTGCTGATAACTGTGGTCTTTCTGAGGTAAAAAGTCCTTGAAAGACTCAATGGGGTGCTTATGAGGATTTAGATAGAGAATTTTAAAAAGCTGAGGTTCCTGACTGGCAAAAAGAATATAGGCCATACCAACTGCTCTGAAAGGCTTGGCTCGCTCCAAAGCCGAACGAATATATTGAACCAGAACGAACTCTGCCGCCCGAACAACCGAATGACTTAGATCCTCCATATTTTCAAACTGACCGAAAATGACCTTGGGGCTAGAATGTAATCGTTCCGCCAGAGAACGAGCCGTCAAACCAGCCAAACCGTCTTCTCTGACAATCCCTAGAGCTGCTTGGATAATTTCATCACGAGTAAATTTATTTTTAGGTGGC
This sequence comes from Streptococcus cristatus, assembly GCF_001588905.1. Classification (GTDB taxonomy): domain Bacteria; phylum Bacillota; class Bacilli; order Lactobacillales; family Streptococcaceae; genus Streptococcus; species Streptococcus cristatus_N. The sequence continues at coordinate 5,687 of NZ_LAWH01000002.1, forward strand.
ATCAAAACTCCTTTTAGATACAATCGTTGCGCAACATTTGTTTCTTAAAATATAATATCACACAAAACATTAAAAAACAAGTATAAAAAGAAGCCTTTCGGCTTCGATTTTTTATATTTTCTAAAATATTGATAAAGCTCTTTCAGAAGTTGAGCCAGAGAAAGTCTCTCCACCTCGGAACTAGTTTTTTGCTTGGCTATAGCCAATGATAGAGAAGGGGATAAAAGCCTTCCTCACCTCCTCAAAGACTAGGCATACGGCTGCAATTCTGGATTAATTGGCGTGTTGGCCAAATTATTGGCATAATTACAAAGGGTCGCTAGGCTGACACCCAGAACTACATCCAGAGCATTCTCATGTGTATAGCCCGCTTCTAGGAAGTCTGCCAAAGCCTCATCTCCGACTCGTCCCTTGGTATTGATGACAGCAATGGTAAATTTAGCAAGCGTATCTAGCTTCGGATCTGTATCAATCGGAGTACGATTGCGTAGAGCCTCCAAAAGATCATCATTCATTTGAATCTGCTTGATTGAAAAAGCTGTATGACCCGCTACACAGAAAGCGCAGCCGTTGGTAACCGCAGCCGTAATCTGCACTACTTCACGCTCAGTCGGTGTCAAGCTGTTTCGACGATTGATGGCTCCAACCGTCCGATAAGTTTCCAAAGCCGTTGGCGCATTGGCCAAAAGACCGATAAGATTTGGAATGTAGCCACCGTTATCTTTTTGAACCGTTTCTAAAACCTCTTTCACCTCAGCTGGCGCGGACTCAATCGTATGGATAGTAAATTCTGACATATGAAACCTCATTTCTTTTGATTAGCAACTATCTTAACATAGGTCTGACAGCTTGTATAATATATATTTTATATGACCTCTATAAAGAGAATATATTGCTACATATCAAACCAAAATATATTACCCATCTTAATTGCCTCCATACCTCTCTCAAGCAAGAAAAAGAAGCCCTAAGGCTTCTGGCTAATATTTTCTAAAACGTTGATAGCGATCTTCCAAAAGTTGCTCGAGAGAAAGTTTAGAAAGTCCCGCTAGTTCAGTACTGATCTCTTGCTTGACTGCAGCTAGGAGCTCATTTTTATTAAATCCGCGTTCGGGGATGACCTTATCAACGACACCCATCTGCAAAAGCTCATGCGAGGTGATTTTCATCATCTCAGCCGCCTCCATTGCTCGGCTGCCATCTTTCCATAAAATCGAAGCAAAGCCTTCAGGACTGAGAATGGCATACATAGAGTTTTCCAGCATCCAGACCTTATCAGCAACTGCCAAGGCTAGCGCCCCACCAGAGCCACCCTCGCCGATGATAATGGCAATAATGGGCACTTTCAAATCACTCATTTCCATGAGATTACGGGCAATGGCTTCACCCTGTCCACGCTCCTCAGCACCGACGCCAGGATAGGCACCAGCCGTATTGATAAAGGTCACGACTGGACGGCCAAATTTTTCAGCCTGCTTCATGAGACGCAAGGCCTTACGATAGCCTTCTGGATGAGGCTGACCAAAGTTCCGCCGCAAATTATCCTGCAAATTGCGACCTTTTTGAATGCCGACCACTGTGACTGGCTGACCATTTAAGGTTCCGATACCGCCAATGACAGCACCATCATCACGAAAACCACGATCTCCGTGCAATTCCACAAAATCATCAAAAATTCCTTGGGCAAAATCCAGAGCCGTCAAGCGGGACTGATCACGCGCTGCTTTGATAATCTGACTGATTTTTGTCATTGGTCACCTCCATGAAATCTCAAGAGAGTAGCAATCCGATCCCGCAATTCACCACGCTTGACAATCGCATCAACAAAGCCATGCTCCAGCAAAAATTCTGCCTTTTGAAAGTCATCTGGCAACTTTTCTCGTACAGTAGACTCAATAACTCGACGACCAGCAAAGCCTACCAGAGCCTGCGCTTCTGCCAAGATAATATCCCCTTCCATAGCAAAAGAGGCTGTGACACCACCTGTAGTCGGATCTGTCAAAACGGTCAGGTAAAAAAGACCAGCCTTTGAATGACGTTGTACAGCAGCAGAAGTTTTAGCCATCTGCATCAAGCTCATGATACCTTCCTGCATGCGGGCACCACCAGAAGCCGTAAAGAGGACGACTGGCAGCTTATGCTCTGTCGCATACTCAAAGAGGCGGGTAATCTTTTCACCCACAACCGTTCCCATGGAAGCCATGATAAAGTTGGAATCCATGATCCCAAGAGCTAATTTTTGGTCTTTTATCAGAGCGGTTCCAGTCAAAACAGCCTCATCTAGACCAGTCTTTTCCCGCATCTTTGCCAGTTTTTCTTGATAATTTGGAAAATGTAAGGGATCTGTCGTCTCAATACCAGCGAACAATTCCTCAAAACTTCCTTGATCCACCGTCAAACTCAGGCGCTCAAAAGCTGAAATTCGAAAAGTGTAGCCACAGCTTGGACAGACACGCTCTGCCCCCAAATCTTTTTGATAAATGATATGCTTACAACCTGGACACTTAGAAAAAAGCTCATCTGGAACTTCTGGTTTTGGCTGAGGCAAAGCACGAGAGGAACGATTAGGATTGATTCGAATATATTTATCCTTTTTTGAAAACAAAGGCATTGCTTACTCCTTCATTAAATTTTAGAGTGATTCTGCTTCTTTCAAACAAAATCACTCCTTGTCATCTATTTTTTCTCTTGATAAGCCGGAAGGAACTTCTCCATGAGAAAGGCTGTATCATAATCACCAGCAATCACATTAGGATCTGAAATCAGATCCAGTTGGAAACTGCTATTGGTCACGACACCGTCGATTTCTAGCTCATAGAGAGCCCGCTGCATCTTCATCAGGGCATCAAAGCGATTTTCCCCGTGAACGATGATTTTGGCAATCATACTGTCATAGTAAGGAGGAATGGTGTAGCCAGGATAGACCGCCGAATCCACGCGCAATCCCACTCCGCCACTTGGCAAATAAAGATTGGAAATTTTTCCTGGGCTCGGTGCAAAGTTAAAGGCTGGATTTTCAGCGTTGATCCGACATTCAATCGCATGACCGCGAATTTCAACATCTTCTTGACTGAAAGATAGCTCCTGACCATCCGCAATCTTAATCTGCTCTTTAACAATATCCACACCGGTGACAAACTCAGTCACTGGATGCTCTACCTGCACCCGAGTGTTCATCTCCATAAAGTAGAATTCACCCTTGGCTTCATCCAGCAGAAACTCAATCGTTCCGGCATTTTCATAGCCGACAGACTCAGCAGCCCGAACAGCCGCTTCCCCAATCTGCTGGCGCAGGGTTTTCCCAATCGCCACAGATGGACTTTCTTCCAATACCTTCTGATTATTCCGCTGCAAAGAGCAATCCCGCTCGCCCAAGTGGACCACATGCCCCTGCTGATCTGCCAAAATCTGCACCTCAATATGGCGCGCTGGATAGATAACCCGCTCCATATACATGGCACCATTACCAAAGGCCGCTTTGGCTTCACTGGAAGCAGACTCAAAGGCCGCTACTAAATCCTCAGGCTTTTCAACCTTACGAATGCCCTTACCGCCGCCACCAGCAGAAGCTTTGAGCATGACTGGATAGCCAAGTTTTTCGGCTACTTCCAAGGCTTCTTCCGAGGTATGAACTTCTCCATCAGAACCTGGGATAACCGGCACTTTGGCCTTAATCATCTGAGCCCGAGCATTGATCTTGTCCCCCATCAGGTCCATAACAGCACCTGAAGGTCCAATAAACTTAATGCCGACTTCTTCGCACATGGTCGCAAATTTAGAGTTTTCACTCAAAAAACCAAAACCAGGGTGAATGGCTTCTGCACCTGTCAGAACAGCAGCAGATAGGACAGCGTTCATATTCAGATAAGAATCCGTAGACTTGGCTGGCCCGATGCAGACTGCCTCATCAGCCAGTAAAGTATGGAGCGCTTCCTTGTCAGCTGTTGAATAAACAGCTACCGTATCAATTCCCAGCTCGCGAGCTGCACGAATAATTCTGACCGCAATTTCCCCACGGTTAGCAATTAAAATTTTACGAAACATGGTGAAATCTCCTCTTTCTTATTGACCAATTGCAAAGGTCAAGGTTCCGCTGGCTGCAAGTTTACCGTCAACTTCGGCCTTGGCCTCCACCACTGCAATAGTGCCACGACGCTTGACAAACTTGGCCGTCATAATCAGCTGGTCACCTGGTACAACTTGCTTCTTGAACTTGACCTTGTCCATGCCAGCATAGAAGACCAGCTTGCCCTTGTTTTCTTCTTTAGACAATTCCAGCACACCAGCCGTTTGAGCCAGTGCTTCCATGATTAAGACACCCGGCATAACTGGATACTGAGGGAAATGTCCGTTAAAGAATGGCTCGTTGATCGTCACATTTTTCAAAGCGACAATCTCATCTTCGCTGACTTCCAATACACGGTCCACCAACAACATAGGATAGCGGTGCGGAAGCGCCTCTTTTATTGCATTGATATCAATCATTTGATACGTACCAGCCCTTTCCCAAACTCAACCATTTCTTCATTCTGAACCAGAATTTCTGTAATCAGACCATCTTTCGGTGCTGGCACTTCATTCATGACCTTCATGGCTTCAATAATCATCAGGGTTTGACCTTTTTTAACTTGGTCTCCTACACTGACAAAAGCTGGTTTATCTGGACCTGCGGCCAAGTAAGCCACGCCAACCAAGGGACTTTCCACGACATCACCCTCAGCAGCTGGTGCCGGAGCCTCTGGAGCCACCTCAGGTGCTACAGTTGGAGCTGCTTGGGAAACTGTCTCAGATACAGGTGCACTTGCTGGCTGCACTGGAGCTACAACAGGAGCTGCACTGACTGATGGAGTTGCTGCGACTGCGGCTTGCCCTTCATTCTTACTGAAAGTCAGCTCATCACTTTGATTTTTATAAGAAAATTCACGCAGGCTTGATTGGTCAAACTGAGCCATCAAGTCTTTAATTTCATTGATATTCATCTAGCCCTCCCAACGCTTGAATGCCAGAACAGCATTGTGACCGCCAAAACCAAATGTATTGGAAATCGCATAAGGAATTTCTTGCTCCAAGCCTTGTCCATAAACGACGTTCGCTTCAATATAGTCTGACAATTCACTTGTTCCAGCTGTTTTTGGTACAAAATTATGGCGCATAGCTTCGATGGTAGCGATTGCTTCTACCGCTCCTGCAGCCCCAAGCAAGTGTCCTGTGAATGACTTGGTTGAAGATACAGGTACTTTTTTACCAAGAACAGCTACGATAGCACCACTTTCTCCTTTTTCATTAGCAGGAGTTGAAGTACCGTGGGCATTGACATAAGCTACTTGCTCTGGAGAAATCTCTGCCTCTTCCAAAGCCAACTTAATTGCCTTGATGGCACCTTGACCTTCTGGATGAGGTGAAGTCATATGATAAGCATCACAAGTATTTCCATAACCAACTACTTCAGCCAAGATAGTTGCTCCACGTTTTTCAGCGTGTTCCAGACTTTCAAGCACCAACATACCAGAACCTTCTCCCATGACAAAGCCGTTACGGTCTTTATCAAATGGAATAGAAGCACGAGTTGGATCTTCTGTAGTTGATAGGGCAGTCAAAGCTTGGAAACCAGCAATGGCAAATGGAGTGATAGAAGCTTCTGATCCACCAACTAACATGACATCTTGGAAGCCAAACTTGATAGAGCGGAAGGCATCCCCAATCGCATCATTTGATGAGGCACAAGCTGTATTGATTGATTTACAAATCCCGTTTGCTCCGAAGCGCATAGCAACATTCCCTGAAGCCATATTTGGCAAAGCTTTTGGAAGAGTCATTGGCTTAACGCGTTTTGGACCTTTTTCATGCAAACGGATAACTTGATCTTCGATTTCCTTGATACCACCGATACCAGAAGCCACGATGACACCAAAGCGATCTTTGTCAATTGCTTCTACATCAAGATTGGCATTTGTTACCGCTTCTTGAGCTGCATACAAAGCATACAAAGAATAATTGTCAAAACGATTGGTATCTTTCTTGATAAAGTATTTATCAAAAGGAAAGTCTTGGACTTCAGCCGCATTATGAACAGCAAAATCGCTGTGATCAAACTTGGTGATGGGACCAATCCCAATCTTACCTTCTTTTAAACTATTCCAAAATTCTTCTGGTGTATTTCCGATGGGAGAGGTTAAGCCATAACCTGTTACAACAACTCGATTTAGTTTCATAGTGAACTCCTTTATGATAATTGGTAAACTGTCAAATCCAAATGCATGCAATTACTGCATTGTCAGTCCGCCATCAATCGCGATGACCTGACCAGTAAGGTATTCCTGACCTGCTAAGAATAGGGCAACATCCGCTACTTCTTCGGTATTGCCGAACCGTTTCATTGGGATTTGAGCCAGAGAAGCTTCTTTGATTTTTTCAGAAAGCCCGTCTGTCATATCCGATTCGATAAAGCCTGGGGCAATCACATTGACACGGATATTGCGCCCAGCTACCTCACGAGCAACCGACTTAGAAAATCCAATCAAGCCAGCTTTAGAAGCTGCATAGTTGGCCTGACCGACATTACCAGTCAAACCGACAACACTTGATAGGTTGATAATTGCTCCTTGGCGAGCCTTGGTCATTGGTTTCAAGACGGCTTGCGTCATATTAAAGGCTCCAGTCAGATTGACCTTTAGCACTTGCTCGAAGTCTTCCTCTGTCATCTTGATCATAATCTTATCGCGGGTAATCCCAGCATTATTGACCAAGACATCTACAGAGCCCAAAGCCACAATCGCCTCTTCAATCATTCGCTTAGCATCAGCGCTATTAGATACATTGCCTGAAATAGCCACGACTTTGATCGGATAGCCAGCGAACTCAGCCAAAACGTCGTCTGAAATTTGACCGCGACCGTTCAAAACAATATTGGCACCTGCACTTGCAAACTTATGGGCAATAGCCAGACCAATCCCACGGCTAGAGCCAGTAATAAAAACATTTTTATTCTTTAATTCCATAGGTATTCCCCATTATTTTTCCAGTAGGGCTGTCAAAGTCTCCACACTTTCAACATGATAAACAACTGCTGATTTATCAATTTTTTTCAGAAAGCCAGACAATACTTTCCCTGGACCAATCTCGATAAACTCAGTCACACCAGCTTCCTGCATTTTAGCGATACTATCGTAGAAACGAACTGGCTCCATGACCTGGCGGGTCAGCAATTCCTTAATTCTGCCAGCTTCCATAATATCCGCTTCTGTATTGCCCACTAACGGAAGCTGAAATTCAGCAAATTCAGTTTCAGCCAAGAGCTGAGCTAATTGTTCACTGGCTGGTTTCAAGAGTGCTGTATGGAAAGGACCTGAAACATTCAGCGGAATCAAGCGTTTCACACCTGCTTCCTTGAGGAGTTCTACCGCTTTATCCACCGCTGCCACATCTCCCCCAATGACGATTTGACCTGGAGTGTTATAGTTAGCAGGAGAGACGACTCCTAGCTGACTAGCCGTCTGGCAGGCCTCTTCAATAAGAGCTACTTCCGCATTCAAGACCGCTACCATCTTTCCAGAACCAGCAGGAGCTGCTTCTTCCATGAAAGCTCCACGTTTTGCGACTAGAGCTACCGCTGTTTTGAAGTCCAGCGCACCAGCAGCTACCAAGGCAGAGTATTCGCCTAGAGAGAGACCAGCTACCATATCAGGCTGGATTCCTTTTTCAGCTAGCAGGCGATAAATAGCAAGAGAAGTTGTCAAAATTGCTGGTTGAGTATAGCGAGTTTGGTTGAGTTTTTCTTCATCTTGGTCAATCAATGCCCGAACATCATATCCCAGAACTTGACTCGCTTCCTTAAAAGTCGCCTTAACCACATCATACTGCTCATAGAGGTCACGAGCCATTCCCAGATATTGGGCTCCCTGACCAGCAAATAGAAAGGCTGTCTTAGTCATTTCTAGTTACTCCTGCCCAACGTTTTGCTTCTTGCTGAATCTTCTCAGCAGCACCATAATAGATATCCTTGAGGATTTCTTCGACCGTTTCTTCCTTGCTGACCAAGCCGGCAATCTGACCAGACATGACGGAACCATTTTCCACATCGCCACGGACAACTGCATTAGCCAAGGCACCAGCACCCAGATTTTCAAAAACAGTCAAGTCTGGATTTTCTTGCTTGAAGGCTTCTTTTTCAGCCTTTTCAAAATCGCGAGTCAGCTTATTCTTGAGCGCACGAACCGCATGACCGAAGTGCTGAGCAGAAATTGTCGTATCGATATCACGAGCTTTCAAAATCATATCTTTATAATTTTGATGGGCATTAGATTCCTTAGCTACGACGAAGCGTGTGCCGACCTGAACCGCTTCTGCTCCTAACATAAAGCCAGCCGCAGCACCAGATCCATCCGCAATACCACCAGCCGCAATAACTGGAATGTTAACTGCTTCTACAACCTGACGAACCAAGGTCATAGTCGTTAACTTACCGATGTGACCACCAGCTTCCATTCCTTCAGCAATAACGGCATCTGCTCCGATTTTTTCCATCCGTTTAGCCAAAGCCACACTTGGTACAACAGGAATCACCGTAATACCTGCCTCGTGGAAACGAGCCATGTACTTGCTTGGATTGCCCGCACCAGTTGTCACCACTTTTACACCCTCTTCGATCACCAAATCCACGATGTCATCTACAAAAGGCGACAAAAGCATGATATTGACTCCGAAAGGACGATCCGTCAAAGACTTAATCTTGTCAATATTAGCTTTCACCACTTCCTTAGGAGCATTTCCGCCACCGATGATCCCAAGACCACCAGCCTTTGAAACAGCACCAGCCAAATCACCATCTGCAACCCAGGCCATACCACCTTGGAAAATAGGATATTTAATATCTAATAATTCTGTAATTCGTGTTTGCATAATACCTTCCTCATAATCATTGCTTAAGTAATAGCTTGAGCCCAAACCGCTAGATAGCAGACTTTTTACTTTGAAATTCAAACTATTACCTAAACAAGAGAGAATATCTTGCGATACTCTCAAATCTTTATTATTTTGTTTTTTCTTCTACGTAGGCAACCAAGTCACCAACTGTTTTCAAGCCTTCTTCAGTTTCGATTTGGATGTCAAATGCATCTTCGATTTCTGAAATTACTTGGAACAAATCCAATGAATCTGCTTCAAGATCATCGAAAGTTGACTCAAGTGTAACTTCTGATGGCTCTTTACCAAGTTCCTCAACGATAATTTCTTGTACTTTTTCAAATACTGCCATGGATAGACTCCTTTAAAAAATATATTTTTTATCTATGTGTTTCCACATGATTAACTAAATTGTAACAATAAGCGTGCCCCATGTCAAACCTCCACCGAAACCTGACAATAAAATAGTCTGATCTCCGTTCAGCTTAATCAAGTCCTGTTGGACACACTCAGATAATAAAATCGGGATGCTAGCTGCACTAGTATTGCCATATTCCATCATATTAGCAGGTATTTTTTCCCGAGAAACTCCGAGTTTCTTAGCCATTTTATCTAAAATTCGGATATTGGCTTGATGCAAGAGCAGATAATCAAGCTCCTCCACTGAAAATGGACTCACTTCAATGGTATTTTTGATAGACTGTGCCACATCACGAATAGCGAAATCAAAGATTGCTCGGCCTTCCATTTTCAAATAGCGATCATCAACTTGCTTTTCCGAAAACGGAGAGGACAAACCAAGTCCACCACAAGTCAGACTCTGACCTCTCAAGCCATCAGTAAACTGACTTTCAGCCCAAAAATGCTGCTTTTCTGCCGCTTCAAGCAAGACTCCTCCAGCCCCATCACCAAACAAGACTGACGTCGCACGATCCGACCAATCAACGACTTTCGAAAGCGTTTCGCTACCGATGACCAAACCTCTTTGATAGCGACCAGAGGAAATGAACTTTTCTCCAGTTGATAAGGCAAAGATGAAGCCACTGCAAGCTGCCGTCAAGTCAAAAGCAAAAGCCTTGGCAGCTCCAATATTGGCCTGCACCCTAGCTGCAGTTGACGGCATCATAGAATCCGGAGTGATCGTCGCAACAATGATAAAATCAAGCTGATCAGCAGACAGTTGGGCCTTTTCTAGCAATTGCTCAGCAACCTTTGTAGCTAAATCACTTGTTGACTCAGTCCGAGATAAATGTCGCTGTTTGATACCCGTGCGGCTGGAGATCCATTCATCACTTGTATCCATCATCTTGGCTAGATCATCATTTGTGACAATCTGCTCTGGAGCATAATGAGCTACTTGAGTAATTCTTGCATAGTTCATTATTTCAACTCCTCTAAAAAATTATACAAGTTCTGCAAACCTTTTTGCATTGCATTTTTTTCTTCTGAGGACATTCCTTCCACTACTTGCATGACCATGCGATTGTGGAATCGTTTATGAAGGCGATACAAGAGCCTCCCCTTCTTAGTCAAACTCAGATGAACTACACGACGGTCAATGGATGAACGGCGACGCTCGATATACCCTTTACGCTCCAAGTTATTCAAGCTGGTTGTGACAGTCCCCAAAGTGACTAACAATTCCTTTGAAATATCGCTTGGAGTCGCATTAGGCATGGTGCCAATAACATCAATAGTGTGCATTTCTTTAATGGAGACGTCTTTAAATTGACTGCCTCGGAGGCTGGACTCTTCAATAACCAAAACATTATTAAAAATGGATGTTAAATAATCATTGACTAATTGATAATTCAAACCAACACCTCCTTCATAAATACTTTGACATTCAAATTTTATCAGATCTCAAAATAATTTGCAAGTCCTTTTGAAAATTTATTTGATTTTCAAACAATTTTCTTAGACTGCAAAATCCTTACTTACCTGTAAATTGAGGACGACGCTTCTCAGTGTAAGCCTGGACGCCTTCTTTGAAGTCCTCTGTGAAAGCAAGGGATTTCTGCAAAGCCAACTCCAGCTCTGCATACTCTTTCCAACCGCTAAAGAGACTCTTCCAGACCATTTCTTTCATGGCTCTGTAAGAATTCAGCGAACCGCGTTTTAGCTTTTTCAGTAGCTGTTCTGTTGTTTTTTCCAATTTTTCTGCTTCACAAACCTTATAGAGCAAACCATAATCCAGAGCCTTCTCTGCTGTCAGGGCCTCTCCCGTCATGACCAAATGAGTCGCCCGAGTCACACCAATTGCCCGAGTCAAGAGATAAAGCCCGCCAGCATCTGGCGCTAAGCCCACTCCCACAAAAGCTTGAATGAAGCGAGATTTTTCTGTCGCAATGCAGAAATCTGCAGCCACGACCATATTGGCAGCTGCACCAGCAACAGGGCCATCCACACTCATAATAACTGGCTTGGGTAGCCGTTTCATGGCAAAAGAAATGTCATTGACCAGCTCTGCAATTTTTACCAAGGATTGAATATCGTCAGCACTGACAGCTCTTTGCATCTCAGCTAGGTCGCCACCGACAGAAAATACCTTCCCATTGGCATTGATCACTAGAAACTTCACTGCCTCATCATTTGCGGCCAGCTCAATCGCTTCTAAAATCTCCTCACACATGGGAATATTGAAACCATTTGAAACTTCAGGACGATTGAAGGTAATAGTCGCCACTTCATCAACTATCTTATAAAGAATACCATTAAAAGTCATTCTAACTCCATTCCAGACTGGGTAATTACAGTCATTTTATTTCATAATTAAATAATTTGATAGTCAAATTACATTTATTCTATCATAAAAGATGTAAGAAAGAAAACAAAAACTGGAAAATTTGATTTTATATTCGTTTTTTGCTTATTTTTGCAATAAATTTACATAAAGCAGTGCTTCTGATAGATTTGCAAAATTTTCAGAATTTTGTTATAATTTTTCCTAAATCATGTTTAGGAGTTTCTATGAAAGTTGTAAAATTTGGCGGAAGTTCACTTGCTTCTGCTTCACAATTAGAAAAAGTCTTACATATTGTAAAGTCTGATGCTGAGCGTCGTTTCGTCGTCGTTTCCGCGCCAGGAAAAAGAGATGACCAAGATACAAAAGTCACCGATGCCCTGATTAAGTATTATCGCCAGTACATTGCAGGAAATGATGTCTCCAAGGAGCAAAGTTGGATTATTAAACGCTACTCCGATATGGTCTCTGAGCTAGGTCTAAAATCTGCAATCATTGAAAAAATCTCTAAGAGCATCATCTCCCTAGCTACTCTGCCAATTGAAAATAATGAATTTCTTTACGATACTTTCCTAGCAGCTGGTGAAAACAACAATGCTAAGCTCATCGCAGCCTACTTTAACCACAATGGCATTCCAGCTCGCTACGTCCATCCTAGAGAAGCTGGACTAGTGGTTTCAAGCGAACCAGGAAATGCTCGAATCCTCCCTTCAAGCTATGATAAATTGGAAGAACTAATTCATTCTGATGAAGTCCTTGTCATTCCTGGCTTCTTCGGTGTCACTCAAGATGGACAGATCTGTACTTTTTCTCGTGGCGGGTCGGATATTACAGGATCAATTATTGCAGCTGGTGTCAAAGCTGACGTCTATGAAAACTTCACTGATGTGGACGGCATCTTTGCTGCTCACCCTGGGATTATTCATAAGCCACGCTCCATCGCTGAGCTTACTTACCGTGAAATGCGGGAATTAGCCTATGCAGGTTTTACCGTCCTTCACGATGAAGCTCTGCTTCCAGCCTATCGCGGAAAAATTCCACTCGTTATCAAAAATACCAACAATCCAGAACACCCTGGTACACGCATCGTCCATAAACATAGCGAAGATCATCCTCCTGTTGTAGGAATCGCTGGTGATTCTGGCTTCGTAAGTATTAACATGTCCAAGTATCTCATGAACCGAGAAGTTGGATTTGGCCGAAAGGCGCTTCAGATTTTGGAAGATCTAAATATCGGTTGGGAGCATATGCCAACAGGAATCGATGATCTTTCCATCATTCTTCGTGAACGTGAATTAACTCCAATTAAAGAAGAAGAGATTCTGCGCCAACTTGTACAAAAGGCAGAAGTAGACTACGCTGAGATTGAGCATGATCTTTCTATCATCATGATTGTCGGCGAAAAAATGAAAAGTCATATCGGGGTAACTGCTACTGCGACTAGAGCTCTTTCTGACAACAAAATCAATATCCAAATGATGTCACAAGGTTCCAGTGAAGTTTCTATCATGTTTGTTGTCAATAAGAACCAAGAAAAAGAGGCCATCCGTGCTCTGTACAAAGCATTCTTTGGCAGCTCAGAAAGCGATGAATAAACCGAATAAGTAAACAACAAAGACCTAGCTCTATATGGAGCCAGGTCTTTCCTTATTCTTTCTTGCTTATAATAAACCTTTTTTCTTTTCCAAGATTAAGTCCTTGACAGATATCAATAGGACAGCTAGCAAAATCATGCCCATACCTACAAAATCAAGCAGATAAAAGCGTTCATTCATAATGACAAAGGCAAAGAAGACCGCTGAAATAGGCTCAATCGAAGCTAAAAGACTAGATTTAACAGGGCCAACCAAGCTTGTTCCCTTCAAAAAGACGGTGTAAGCAAAGATTGTCCCGATGACAATTATGCCGACCAAGGCTAGAAGGATATCCAAACGGAATTGCCACTGATGCTGGAAAATACCGCTGAAAGGAAGGAGCAAGATACCTGCAATGGTCATCCCAATCCCGATGACCAGCATGCTTCCCCACCTTTTAATGAGCTCAATCGGCAACAGAATATATAGCGCGTATGTAAAGGCCGAAAAAACACCTAAAAATAAGCCTTTTGGCGTCATCGAGAGCTGATTGATCTGATCGTGGGTCGCAATCAGAAAGGTTCCTCCGATAGCCAAAATCATAGAGCAAACCTGAGCCACAGTCGGTGTTACTCTGTCTTTGATACAAGTGTATGCCAAAACTCCCACTGGACAGAGATATTGTAAGACCGTTGCTGTTCCTGCATTCGTCTCATGAATGGCCGCTAAATAAGCATATTGATTGATAAATAAGCCTAGAACTGCAAAAATTAAAATGTGTAACAGAGAGCTCTTGTCTTTCCAAATCTTTTTAAAGGATTCTTTATTTGTAGCATAAGCCAACATCATCAAAACCAACCCCGCTAGCAACAAGCGCACATTGGTTAAACTCAGCGCCGAAAAACCGTTCTCCATCAGATATTGACCACTTGTTCCCGATAAGCCCCAAGCAATTCCCGCAGCCAAGGTATAAAGGGTTCCCCTTAAAACTTTTGACATCCCAAACCTCTTTCTGTTAACTTTGATCATTATAACACAAACCATAAAGAAAAATCAGTCTGTTTTGACTGATTTTTTATGATTTAGCAGAGCCCAAAGATGTTTAATCCTCTATCTCAAGAAGTAAATAAGGAAAACCTAAGATATGCCCAATAATCCCTAGCATAGCCCGCATTCCAGAAGCTGTAACGAGTACTTTCTAGCCATCTTTCACCTGAATCTTATGCGATTTCATAAAACTTTGTCCAACCTTTAGTTCAACACTGTTTCCCTCAAAAGTCAGCGTTTTACTTTCATCATTCGCAAGTTTATCCACAAGTTCACCATTTAGATATACTGCAACATTTTGAGCTACTCCGACCATACCCGTAGAACGCGTAATGGTAAATTTTAGCATCAGAAACCCCTTTATTTTAACCCAGCCTATCAACAAAAATTCTTCAGTTTATTCTTCAATCCTAGCTGAGTAAAAAGGCAGAAGAAACATTAAAACAATATAAAGAATTAAGAGAATTGCACGCACTAGACCACCAAAGAACAGGCCCAGCAACAAAACTCCTAGACAGATAGAAAAATTAGTAAAATTTGTTTCAACCAGCAAGGTTTGCCCTGCTTTAACTGTCACTGGCTTGGTTCTCATAGGAGCTGCTCCTACACGAACAACAGCTTCTTCTCCCTCAATAGGAAAGGCCGCCTCGTCGCCATTCTGGATTGTACCAACTTTTTGACCATTGATTAAAATTGGAAAATTCCCAATGATCCCTACAAAGCCTGTTCCGCGTTTTACTTTAATTTCTGACATAAGAACTCCTTTATTTTTTATCTATTTTACCATAAGTACCATTCAAATAAAAGGCGAAAACCAGTCTCACGACTGGTTCTCTATTTATTTTTAAAGTTTTTCCAACTCTTCGTTGAGCAGTTTTTGTGCTACTTGTGGGTTGGCTTGGCCCTTGGTAGCCTTCATGAGCTGACCAATCAGTGACTTGGCCGCATTCTTATTGCCGCCCTTATAGTCATTGATAGCTTTTTCGTTGTTAGCAAATACTTCTTGGATGATTGGCAGAAGCTGCGCAGGGTCTGAGATTTGAATCAGGCCTGCTTTTTGTACATATTCCTTAGCAGAACCGCCATTTTTAGCCAGGTGGACAAAGACCTTCTTGGCAATCTTAGAAGAAATCGTTCCGTCTGCAATCAGGGCAATCATCTCAGTCAGGTTCTCAGGCGTCAACTCAATCTCAGAGATAGTCTTGCCTTCAGCATTGAGATATTGAGCCATTTCACCTTGGAGCCAGTTAGAGACCGACTTAGCGTCACCACCTGCAGCAACAGCTGCTTCAAAGAAGTCTGACACAGCCTTCGTTGCTGTCAACTGCTTGGCATCATAGTCAGACAGACCGTAATCGCCCACATACTTAGCCCGACGTTCTTTTGGAAAGGCTGGCAGACTACTGCGTACTTGCTCAATCCAAGCATCTTCAATCTCAAAGATCGGCAGATCAGGCTCTGGGAAGTAACGGTAGTCCGCTGAACCTTCTTTAACCCGCATGAGCAGGGTTTCGCCAGTCGCTTCGTCATAACGACGGGTTTCCTGACGGATTTGACCACCGCTGCGTAAGATTTCAGCTTGGCGTTTTTCCTCAAAGGCCAGACCCTTGCGGACAAAGTTGAAGGAATTAAGGTTTTTCAGCTCAGTCTTGGTACCAAACTCTTTCTGGCCGTAAGGACGGATGGAAATATTGGCATCAACCCGCATGGAGCCCTCTTCCATCTTGACATCAGAAATACCCGTGTACTGGATGATTTCCTTGAGAGCAGTCAGATATGCATAGGCCTCTTCTGGACTGCGCATATCCGCTTCAGATACAATCTCAATCAGCGGCACCCCTTGGCGGTTGAGGTCCACATAAGAGTAGCCATCGCTGCCGTGGGTATTCTTCCCAGCATCTTCTTCCAAGTGGGCCCGCTCTATACGGATTTTCTTGGTCGTGCCATCTTCTAGCTCAATTTCAATCCAGCCATTGTAACCAATCGGCTCATCAAACTGAGAAATTTGATAGGCTTTTGGATTGTCCGGATAGAAGTAATTCTTGCGGTCAAAGTGCATCTTCTGGTGAATGTCCATGTTCAAAGCCAGAGCAGCTTTGATTCCATAGTCGATAACACCCTTGTTCATAACAGGCAGGACACCTGGGAAGGACCAGTCAATGATATTGGTGTTGGCATTTGGATCTTCACCGAAGTGAGCTGGAGCCGGTGAGAAAATTTTTGAATTGGTCTTCAATTCAACATGGACTTCCAGTCCGATAACTGTTTCAAAGTTCATTATTTTTCACCTCCAAAGATAACTGGCTGCTGTTTGTGGTAGTCAGTCGTCGCTTCAAATGCTGCGGCTGCCTGATAGATGGTCGCTTCATCGAAGTGGTTCCCAATCAGCTGCAAGCCGACGGGAAGACCATCTGCAAAGCCAGCTGGAATTGAAATACCTGGCAGGCCAGCCAGATTGACCGGAATGGTCAAAAGGTCAGCCAGATACATGGCCACTGGATCTTGGTTTTGACTGCCTAAGTCATAAGCAACAGTTGGTGCAGTTGGACCTAAGATCAAGTCGTATTTTTCAAAAACCTTAGCAAAATCTTGCATAATCAAGGTCCGAACCTGACCAGCTTTCTTGAAATAAGCATCGTAGTAACCAGATGACAAACTGAAAGTTCCCAGCATGATGCGGCGTTTCACCTCTTCACCAAAGCCTTCACTACGAGATTTGACATAGACATCTTCTAGATTTTCAATGCCTTCTGCGCGGTAGCCATAGCGAATACCGTCAAAACGTTGCAGGTTAGAGCTGGCTTCAGAGGAAGCAATGATATAGTAAACAGCCACGCCGTACTTGCTGTGAGGTAGGCTGACTTCTTCAACGATAGCTCCCAAGCTTTCCAAGTGCTTCGCCGCTGCCAGAATCGTTTCCTTGACCTTGCTGTCAATTCCCTCACCCATGTATTCCTTAGGTAGGGCAATCTTCATGCCCTTGATGTCTTGGCCAATCTTGCTGGTAAAGTCTGGCACTGCTTCTTGTGATGATGTAGAGTCCTTAGGATCATTACCAGAAATAACATTCAGAAGCTGTGCATTTTCCTTAACCGTTTGAGAGAAAGGCCCAATCTGGTCTAAAGAAGATCCAAAAGCAATGAGACCAAAACGGGAAACACGGCCGTAGGTTGGCTTGAGGCCGACTACACCGTTAAAGGAAGCAGGCTGACGAATAGAACCACCCGTATCTGAACCCAGTGATAGACGAACCTGACCAGAGGCAACAGCTGTCGCTGAACCACCAGATGAGCCACCAGGAACCTTGCTGCTGTCCCAAGCATTCTTAGTCGTCTTAAAGTAAGAGTTTTCGCTGGATCCACCCATGGCAAACTCGTCCATGTTGGTCTTACCGACGATAATCATGTCCTTACCGTAGAGCTTCTCTACGCTGGTCGCATCGAAAATCGGCTTGTAGTTGTAGAGCATTTTAGAGGCAGCTGTCGTCAAAATCCCCTTAGTTGAGATATTATCCTTGACTGCCAGCGGAATCCCGCTCATGAGATTGTCAGCATCAATGCCCTTGGCATCCAGAGCCGCAGCCTGAGCCAAAGCTTCTTCTTCGCTG
Organism: Streptococcus cristatus; assembly: GCF_001588905.1. Classification (GTDB taxonomy): domain Bacteria; phylum Bacillota; class Bacilli; order Lactobacillales; family Streptococcaceae; genus Streptococcus; species Streptococcus cristatus_N. The sequence goes on from NZ_LAWH01000002.1 coordinate 23,559, forward strand.
ATAGTGATGAAACTGTCCACGGCAGCTTCACGTTCTTTGATGTCTGCCAAAGTCGCCTGAGTTAACTCTACTGCAGAAATTTCTTTCTTGACCAGCAAATCATGCAACTCTTCAATGGTCTTGTGATTAAAAGTCATTAGGCATCTCCTCCGTCATCTAGGATGGCAGGCACTTTGATGTAGCCCCGCTCTTTTTCAGGTACATTTTGGAAAAGCTCGTCCCGGTTCCAGCCTGGCTGAGCCACATCTTCTCGCATATAGTTGATGTTAGCTGCCACATTGGAAGTGAAAGGCACACCCTCCGTATCCACTTCATTGAGCAATTCGACCATGTCGACAATTTTAGACAAGGTTGTCGCAAACTCAGCTGTCTCTTCTGGTGAAAAAGACAGTTTTGACAGTTTTGCAACGTGACTTACTTCTTCTTGAGTAATCTTCATCTCTGATTCCTTTCATAAGATAGGCGAGCCTGAATACCGACCGAAAACGATAAATCTAAGAAAGATCTTTGTTTTCGAGGTTTTAACTCGCATTGTTTTGCTAAGATAGGGGCACCAAGCTCTCGTAGCTGTGACCTCTTTCTTTAACTTCTTCCTGATTTCTTCAGGAATTCGCATCATTTCATTTTACCATATTTCAGGCTAATTCTTCAATTCCAAATACAGTTCTTTGAGCTGTCTTTGGTCCACCAAACTCGGACTTTCCAGCATAGGGTCAAAGCCAGTACCATTTTTCGGAAAAGCAATGACCTGGCGGATATTTTCTTCCCCAGCCAAAATCATAACCAAGCGATCTAAGCCTAGAGCCAAGCCACCGTGTGGTGGGAAGCCGTACTCCAAGGCTTCTAGGAAGAAACCAAAGTCTCGCTCATAGTCTTCTCGGCTCATGCCCAATAGCTCAAACATCGCTTCCTGAGCCTCCCGATCATGGATCCGTAGACTTCCTCCGCCAATTTCATAGCCATTCAAGACGATGTCGTAGGCATGGCTGCGGAATTGATCTGGCTCCTGACCTTCTTCAAAAATGCCCTGTGTGAAAGGATGGTGCATGGCTTGATAACGATTTTGGTCTTCATTCCACTCCAACAGCGGCCAATCCACAACCCAGAGAAAATGAAGCAGACTCGGATCAATCAGATCCAAAGCTTTTGCGACTTCTAGACGCAGATGTCCCAAAGCTTCCTGAGCCCGACGCTTCTTAGCCATGACTAGCAGGATGAGGTCTCCATCCTTGGCCTCAAAACGTGCTAGTAAATCCTGACTCTCAGCTTCAAAGGTGCTAGCCAAATCTCCAACTAACTGGCCATCTTCAACCTTTAGACTGGCGAAACGACTGCAGCCAAATTCCTTCATTTCCTGATAGTAGTGACTCAGCTGTTTCTTACTAAAAGCACTAGCTGCATCTGGCACACAAATTCCCATCACTTCCTCTTGGTTATCCAAGGCTTTCTTGATGAGGAGCGAATCATTGGACTGGCACAAATCCGTCAAACTCTTCAGCTCTAAACCAAAGCGTGTATCTGGCTTATCAGAGCCGAAGCGGCTCATAGCCTCATCATAGCTGATAGTCGGAAAAGCTTCTGTCAACTCCAACCCATGGGTTTTCTTGACAACTGCTTTGAGCATAGCTTCAACCAGAGCTCGGATTTCTTCTTCGCTGGCAAAACTCAGCTCTAAGTCCACCTGGGTAAACTCTGGCTGACGATCGCCCCGCAAGTCTTCGTCACGGAAACAACGAACAATCTGATAGTAGCGCTCAAGGCCAGCTCCCATCAGCAACTGCTTGAGCATCTGCGGGCTCTGCGGCAGCGCGTAGAATTGATTCTTAAAGACCCGACTAGGAACCAAGAAGTCTCTAGCCCCTTCAGGTGTTGACTTAGTCAGATAAGGTGTCTCCACTTCCAAAAAGTCCAAACCGTTTAAATATTCCCGAATGGTTGAGGTGACCTGATGGCGCAGTTTGAGGTTATGTGTCATCTTCTCACGGCGCAAGTCCAGGTAGCGATATTTCTGACGTAGATCTTCCCCTGTATGGGCATGCTGGTCCAACTCAAAAGGCAGAGGCTTACTGCTAACAATGACCTCAATCTTCTCTGCCCTTAGCTCAACCTGACCAGACTTGATAGCCTTGTTGACAAAGCGCTCTTCCCGCTGAACTACTTGCCCTGTCACTGAAATAACATCCTCTTTGCCAATGTCTTCCAGCTTGGCAAAATCTTCAATCTCACCGCCAACGAAGACCTGAAGCAAGCCTTCACGGTCCCGTAATTCAATAAAGGCCAGCTTACCATGATTGCGGATATTGGCCACCCAGCCAGTTGCGGTCATGGTCTGTCCGACCTGCTCTAAACCGTAGTTTCCGATAAAAATTTCTTTCATATTTTTTCCCTCTCACATCAATTTGTAGCTTCGCCCTGTTGTTCAGGATATTACCACGTTCTTCCATCGTCTTCACTTGAATCGCGGCAAAAGAAAAGGGCCTTCGTCTCTGAAACAGACGAAAGCCGTGGTACCACTGTTATTCGCTACCCTAAAAGGCAGCCTCTGAGCTCGTAACGTGAGCGACGTTTGTGCTTAATCACACAAAAGATTACGAAGCATGTTCTTCGGTTTTTGCTTTCTTGGTACTGCTCTCAGCTATCAGTACTCTCTGTGCAAGTCAGCAAGCCTACTCTGCTTCTCTTTTACTCTTAAATTGTATCTATTATAGTCGAACCCAGGACATTTTGCAAGTGGTTTAAGGCAAATTTGTGATTTTCCTCTGACAGAGAAGCCACTGCCGGCTCTACCACCTGAATCTGGTAACCAAGATTATAGGCATCAATCGCTGTATGCAAGACGCAAATATCCGTCAAGACTCCAGTAAAAATGACCGTATCTACCTTTCTTTCCCGCAATCGAATATCTAAATCCGTACCAGAAAAAGCAGAATAATGACGCTTATCCATCCAAAAGACCCGAGAGTCTGCTTGATGCTTGTCATAAAAATCAGCCAAAGGACCATAAAGATTACGACCACTGGTCCCTTTGATATTATGAGGTGGAAACAGCTTGCTCTCAGGATGAAAGGCGTCATTTTCATCATGGGCATCAATAGTAAAGAAGATATAATCTCCTCGGTCAAAAGCTGCCTCCGTCACTTGAGCAATGGCTTCAGAAATTGCCTGCGCTGGCGCTCCTGCTGTCAACTTGCCCTCATCTGCGACAAAATCAACTGTATAATCAATGGAAATCAGTGCTTTAGCCATTAGTAGTCCCTCTTTTTAATTTCATCAAAGACATCCGAAATAAGAACTTTCAAATAAGTTCCCTTCATCCCCAGCGAGCGGCTTTCAATAATCCCCGCACTTTCCAGCTTACGCAAAGCATTGACAATGACTGAACGAGTAATCCCGATGCGGTCAGCAATGACAGAAGCCGTCAGTTGCCCTTCATTGCCATTGAGCTCGCCCAGAATAGCTGAAACGGCTCTTAGCTCTGAGTAAGACAAAGTATTGACTGCCATGGTCACAGCTGTCCGGCGACGGATGTTCTTCTCGTCCTCTTCACGCTGGAAGTTAAGCAGCTGGATACCGACCACTGTGCTGGCAATCTCGACCAAAATCAAATCGTCATCCAAAAATTCCTTGTCATTGCGCCAGATAATCAGCGAGCCCAAGCGGATTCCTGAAACATGAATCGGTGCGATAGTAGTCAAACCATCTGGAAATTCATCCTTGGTTTCCACTGGGAAAATCGTCAAATCGTGAGTTACAGGCAGATTAGCCTCCGTCTCATACACCATGTTTGCTTCTTGGACATATTCTTTTGGGAAAGTCTTGTCTTGGAAAAAGGCTTCTACACGATCATTATTTGTCTTGTAGCGCATGAAATAGCCCAAGAGACGGCCCTTGCTGTTGATGATGCAGGCATTGCAATGAATAATATCAGCAAGCTGGCGAGTGATCGCATTGTAAGGAAGTTCCTCCTGAAGTTGCTCTTCTGAACGTTTCAAGATAGAAGTAATCTTCCTTGTTTTTTCTAATAGTTTTGCCATACATTTACCTCGTATTTAGTCCCCTTGATTGTACCATAATCGACCGAGATTTTCAATAATTATCTGAAAATTGTGTATTGAAAAAAAATTCGCTACAATTCTGAAAGATTCAGAATTGTAGCGAAAAAATCACTCCATCAAAAAAACCATTTAAAACAATTCTAAGACTAATTTGTTTTAAACGGTTTATGACTTATAATTATGCTTATCTGCGGTATTGGCGTAGGAAGCGCGTCATTTTTTCTTGGATCTGAGCTAGCTCATCTACCCGAGGCAGATAAACGATTCGGAAATGATCTGGATCCTTCCAGTTAAAGCCTCGTCCATGGACAAGAAGGACTTTTTCCTGCTTGAGGAAATCCAAGACAAACTGCTCATCATCATCGATACGGTACATTTCTCGATCAATTTTCGGGAAGATGTAAAGACCCGCCTTAGGTTTGACTGCAGACAAACCTGGAATATCTTGAATGGCATTGTAAATGAAGTTTCTTTGTTCATAGATACGGCCACCAGGCAAAAGCAATTCATCCACCGACTGGTGACCTCCAAGCGATGTTTGCACAACCTGCTGAGCCAAGACGTTAGAGCACAAGCGCATATTAGACAGCATATTGAGGCCTTCGATATAGCCTTTAACATGATGCTTAGGACCAGATAGCACCATCCATCCTACACGAAAACCAGCGATACGGTGAGATTTTGATAGACCATTCATGCTGACACAGAAAACATCAGGTGCCAAGCTTGCCACAGGCGTATGCACATGTCCATCCATCACCATGCGGTCATAAATTTCATCCGCAAAGATGATAAGATTGTTCTGGCGAGCAATTTCTACGATCTCTAGCAAAAGTTCCTTAGGATAAAGTGCCCCCGTTGGATTGTTTGGGTTGATAATAATGATAGCTTTAGTATTAGAGGTGATTTTTGACTTGATGTCGTCAATATCTGGATACCATTCTGCCTGCTCATCACAGACATAATGAACCGCATTCCCACCAGCCAGACTAACTGCAGCCGTCCAGAGCGGATAGTCCGGCATCGGTACTAAGACCTCATCCCCATCATCCAAGAGTCCCTGCATAGACATAACAATCAGCTCGCTGACTCCATTTCCAAGATAAATATCATCGATATCAACATTAGGGAAATTTCTGAGCTGGCAATACTGCATAATGGCCTTACGGGCTGAGAAAATCCCCTTAGAATCAGAGTAACCCTCACTATCACGCGCATTCATAATCAAATCATGAATGACCTCGTCTGGTGCGGTAAAGCCAAATTCAGCTGGATTTCCTGTGTTGAGACGGAGAATTTTTTCTCCATTAGCCCGCATTCGCATCGCTTCTTCCAAAACTGGTCCACGAATATCATAGGCTACATGCTCCAGTTTACTGGACTTATTAAATTCTTTCATCCTATTTTCCTCAATTCATCTGAATGATTTTATTATACCATCAGAAAAAAAGATTGACAATTAGGAAGAATCTAAGAAAGCTCCTTTCAACTAAAATAAAGCTTCTAACTTAGGAAAATACACTTGTCCATCATGATAATTTCACTTGATTTCTGAATTTCATTTGCAGCTTTACTTTTTTTCTGAAAAGGTTTACAATATAAGTGAAGATATAAGAAACTCGAATCTAGTATTCGACAAAAGATGGAGGTAGCTTTATGACTCAACAAAAATATGAAAATATCATGGTCGCTGTTGACGGCTCTCGCGAAGCAGAACTCGCTTTTGAAAAAGGTGTTAATGTAGCACTGAGAAATGCTTCTCGCCTGACGATTGCTCATGTGATTGATACACGGGCTCTCCAAAGCGTCTCAACCTTTGACGCTGAGGTCTACGAAGACCTCCAAGAAGAAGCACAAAAGTTGATGACAGAATACAAGGAAAAGGCGCAAAAAGCAGGGGTCAAATACGTTGATATCGTCATTGAATTGGGTAATCCCAAAACCCTCCTTGCGACTGACATTCCCGACGAACACAAGGTTGACTTGATTATGGTCGGAGCTACTGGTCTCAATGCCTTTGAACGCCTCCTAGTCGGCTCATCATCTGAGTATATCCTTCGCCACGCGAAAGTGGACTTACTGGTCGTTCGTGACAAAGAGAAAACATTCTAAAAGTCTCGAGTAGGCAGCTGCGATAGCTGTGCCCCACTTCCCTCATAACTGTAAGTTAAAATCCCTCATTAGGTTAGCCTAGTGAGGGATTTGTGTTTTAGAACAATAAAAATCTTATTTCAGCTTACCTTTCAAATACTGACCTGTATAGCTGGCTGAGTTGGCTGCAACTTCTTCTGGTGTCCCCGTCGCAATAATCGTACCACCACCGACACCGCCTTCTGGACCTAGGTCGATGATATGATCAGCTGTCTTGATAACGTCCAAATTGTGCTCAATGACGAGGACTGTATTGCCATCGTCAACAAAACGAGCCAAGACTTTAAGCAAGCGAGCAATATCCTCTGTATGAAGCCCTGTGGTAGGCTCATCCAAGATATAGAAGGACTTGCCAGTCGAGCGCTTGTGAAGCTCGCTGGCCAGCTTCATCCGCTGGGCTTCACCACCTGACAAGGTTGTGGCTGGCTGCCCCAGAGTCACGTAGCCTAGTCCCACATCCTTAATCGTCTGAAGTTTGCGGGCAATCTTGGGAATATGCTGGAAGAATTCCACCGCATCATTGACTGTCATGTCCAGAACCTGGGCAATATTCTTCTCCTTGTAGTGAACTTCTAGAGTCTCGCTATTATAGCGAGTACCGTGGCAGACCTCGCAGGCCACATAGACGTCAGGCAGGAAGTGCATCTCAATCTTGATAATTCCATCACCCGAGCAAGCCTCACAGCGGCCGCCCTTGACATTAAAGCTGAAACGACCTTTCTTGTAGCCGCGAATCTTGGCTTCATTGGTCTTGGCAAACAGATCGCGAATATCGTCAAAGACTCCAGTATAGGTAGCCGGATTAGAGCGCGGCGTCCGGCCAATCGGGCTTTGGTCAATATCAATCAAGCGGTCCACATGCTCAATACCACTGATTTTCTTGAACTTACCTGGTTTAGCAGAATTACGGTTAAGTTTTTGGGCAATAGCCTTTTTAAGGATAGAGTTGACCAGCGTTGACTTGCCAGAGCCAGAAACTCCCGTCACAGCAATGAATTTGCCCAAGGGGAATTTAGCTGAGATATTCTGCAGGTTATTTTCCTGAGCACCAGTCACTTCGATAAAGCGACCAGTGCCGACACGGCGGTCCAATGGTACGGGGATCTCGCGCTTACCTGACAAGTATTGGCCAGTAATAGACTTCTTATTCTTAGCCACTTGTGCAGGAGTGCCGGCTGCGACGATTTCACCGCCGAAAACACCGGCTCCTGGTCCCACATCAATCAGCCAGTCAGCCTCCCGCATGGTGTCCTCATCATGCTCAACCACGATTAAAGTATTGCCCAGGTCGCGCATCTTCTTGAGGCTGGCAATTAGGCGGTCATTGTCACGCTGGTGCAAGCCAATAGAGGGCTCGTCCAGGATATAGAGAACGCCACTTAGATTAGAACCAATCTGAGTCGCCAAGCGAATCCGCTGACTCTCACCGCCTGATAAGGTTCCAGCCGAGCGAGACAGGGTCAGGTAATTAAGACCGACGTTATTAAGGAAGGTTAGCCGGTCATGAATTTCCTTAAGAATCGGCCGCGCAATAGTAGCTTCATTGTCAGTCAAGCTAAGCTTGTCCAACTGAAGCAAGTGATCTGCAATGGACAAGTCTGAAATCTCACCGATATGCAAGCCGTCTTCGCCACTAACCTTGACAGACAGAGCCTGAGGACTAAGTCGATAACCGTGACAAGCCGCACAAGTCAGCTCATTCATATATGTCCGCATCTGTGTCCGAGTAAAATCACTATTGGTTTCATGGTAGCGACGGTTGATATTGGTGACAACCCCCTCAAAAGGAATATCAATATCGCGCACACCGCCAAACTCATTTTCATAGTGGAAATGGAACTCCCGTCCATCTGAGCCAAAGAAAATCAACTGCTTTTCTTCCTCAGTCAGCTCCTCAAAAGGCTTGTCCATATCAATGCCAAAGGCTGCCATAGCCTGCTCCAGCATCTGCGGATAGTAGTTGGAAGAGATGGGATTCCAAGGCGCTAGCGCTCCTTCGCGCAAAGTCTTGCTAGAATCTGGCACGACCACATCTAGATCCACTTTCAGCTTAACTCCCAGACCATCACAATCTGGACAGGAGCCAAAAGGCGCATTGAAAGAAAAGAGGCGTGGCTCTAGCTCTGGCACCGTAAAGCCACAAACTGGACAGGCATAGTGCTCAGAAAAGAGCAGTTCTTGACCATCCATAGTATCAATCACCACATAGCCCTCAGCAATCCGCAGAGCTGCTTCGACCGAGTCAAAGAGGCGGCTGCGCACTCCTTCCTTGATGACAATTCTGTCTACCACGACTTCAATATCATGCTGCTTGCTCTTAGAAAGCTCTGGCACTTCTGTTACATCGTAGACATCCCCATCCACGCGCACCCGGACATAGCCGTCTTTCTGAATCTTGTCAAAAACGGTCTTATGCTGTCCCTTTTTCTTGCGAATGACTGGCGCTAAAATCTGTAATCGCTGACGCTCTGGCAATTCCAGAATCTTGTCGACAATCTGCTCAACAGACGAGGCCTTAATCGCTCCATGTCCATTGACACAGTAGGGCGTTCCAACACGCGCATAGAGCAAGCGCAGGTAATCATTGATTTCAGTGGCAGTTCCCACTGTTGAGCGCGGATTTTTACTGGTCGTCTTCTGGTCAATGGAAATAGCCGGGCTAAGACCATCAATCGAGTCCACATCCGGCTTTTCCATATTGCCCAAAAACTGACGAGCATAGGCCGACAGACTCTCCACATAGCGGCGCTGCCCTTCTGCATAGAGGGTATCAAAAGCCAGACTAGACTTACCTGAACCAGACAGGCCAGTCACCACGACCAGCTTGTCTCGGGGTATTTCTACATCAATATTTTTTAAATTATGAGCTCGCGCTCCATGAATCACAATTTTATCTTGCATCTATTCCACACTTTACCTTTAAACTTCTTCTATTATAGCAAATTTTTCTGCAAACTTTTTCCCAAAAGACTAGAATTTGTAGTATAATAAGACGGTGCTTATAAACGATTCTAGGAGGAGATATGAAGCAAGTATTTTTATCAACAACAACCGAGTTCAAGGAGATTGATACACTTGAATCGGGAACTTGGATAAATATGGTAAATCCTTCCCAAAATGAATCTTTAGAAATCGCAAACGCCTTTGGCATTGACATAGCCGACCTACGAGCCCCCCTCGATGCCGAGGAAATGTCTCGGGTCACCATCGAGGATGAGTACACACTGATCATCGTAGACGTACCCATCACTGAGGAGCGGAATAACCAGACTTACTATGTCACGATCCCGCTTGGTATTATCATTACAGAAGAAGCTATCATCACGACCTGTTTGGAAAAGCTGCCCCTGCTGGATATCTTTATCCACCGTCGCTTGCGTAACTTTTATACCTTTATGCGGTCACGTTTTATCTTTCAGATTCTTTACCGCAATGCCGAGCTGTATCTGACAGCCCTTCGTTCCATTGACCGCAAGAGTGAGCAGATTGAAAGCCAGCTGCACCAATCAACTCGAAATGAAGAACTGATTGAGCTCATGGAGCTGGAAAAGACCATCGTCTATTTTAAAGCCTCCCTCAAAACCAATGAACGCGTAATTAAAAAACTAACCAGCTCTACCAGCAATATCAAGAAATACTTGGAAGATGAAGATTTGCTGGAAGACACCCTGATTGAGACCCAGCAGGCCATCGAGATGGCTGATATTTACGGAAACATCCTTCACAGCATGACAGATACTTTTGCTTCCATTATTTCCAACAACCAGAATAATGTCATGAAGACACTGGCTTTGGTAACCGTTGTTATGTCCATCCCGACCATGCTCTTCTCAGCCTATGGGATGAACTTCAAAGATAATGAACTACCTCTAAATGGCGAGCCACATGCCTTCTGGATTATCATGTTTATCGCCTTTGCTCTGAGTGGCTCTCTGACCCTCTACCTCTTCCATAAAAAATTATTCTAACCAGCAGAAAGGACTCACATGTCACAAGTAGTATCAGACAAACTAACTAAGAAAAACAAGGAATTTCTCCACATCGCCACTCACCAACTCCTCAAAGATGGCAAATCCGATGAAGAAGTGAAGGCAATCTTAGAGGAAATCATTCCAAACATTTTAGAAAATCAAGCCAAGGGCATTCCTGCCCGTGCTCTCTACGGTGCACCAACTTACTGGGCCTCTTCTCTCACTGCTAAGGAGCGCTATGACGCCGAGCATCCAAAACAAAACGATGATCCAAAATGGATGATGCTGGATTCCGTCCTCTTCATTTTCGGTTTCTTCACCGTTCTGACTTCCATCGTTAATTTGGCATCTTCTCGACCGTCTGTTTACGGCATGACGACACTTGTCTTTGGAAGTATTGTCGGCGGTCTCGCTTTCTACGCCCTCTATCATTTCGTTTACCGTTTTTACGGACCAGACACTGACCGTAGCCAGCGTCCACATCTACTCAAATCTATCCTTATCATGCTAGTAGCCATTGGTCTTTGGACCCTTTCAATCATTGGTTCTAGCCTACTGCCCGATTCTCTCAACCCACATTTGTCAAACATTGTCGTTGCCATCATCGGAGGGATCACCCTAGCACTCCGTTTCTACCTCAAGAAGCGCTTCAATATCAAGAGTGCGACTATGGGACCAGCGAAATATTAAGCAGCATAGAAAAAGAGGTTTTGCAACCTCTTTTATTTTGCACTTTTTGAAAAGTATAAGACCAAGTCGTCGTTATTCTCGCACGAAACATAGGGCGTGAGTGGCTGATTTTGAAACCAAACTCCTGACCCATCTGGCATATAACCGCGACCTGCATATAGTCGTTGTGCTGGACCATAGCCTTTATGCAGGCCAACTCCCAAGCTAACCACATCTGAATAATGCTGCGCTGCTTGCTCAGCTTTGTCCAATAAAGCTGTCCCAATTCCTCGCTTTTGGAAACTTTCAAAAACATTAAAATCCGTTAACTCAGGATAAAGACCAGCAAAAGGCCCATGCTTTGCCAATGGGATGACTGTAATGTAGCCAGCCAAAAATTCCCCAACAACCGCCACCAAAACTTGGCGCTCACCCTCCTCTTGCTCCAGAAAGTAGTTTTTTAAAATCTCTCTCCGACCAGGCCAGCCTTGCTGGATAAAAGCATTCGATAAGCCTTCAATATCCTCAAAAAGCATCTTTCTGATGGCTAGTTCTTCTGTCATGGCAAACCTCCCATATCTCGATAGTTGCTCCTATTATAGCACTGTCCCTTCCTATCATCAAGACAGCAAAAATCCCTGCTAGAAGCAGGGATTCATATTAGTCTTCATTTACGAAAGGCATCAAAGCCATTACGCGAGCGCGTTTGATAGCTGTTGTTACTTTACGTTGGTTTTTAGCTGAAGTTCCTGTTACACGACGAGGAAGGATTTTCCCACGTTCTGAAACGAAACGGCTAAGAAGCTCAGTATCTTTGTAATCAACATATTCAATCTTGTTTGCTGCGATGTAATCAACTTTTTTACGGCGTTTGAATCCGCCACGACGTTGTTGAGCCATGTTATTCTCCTTTATATTATAGTTCTAGTTTTGTCCATTATTAGAATGGTAAATCATCGTCTGAGATATCCATTGGATTTGAATTTCCAAAAGGGCTTTCTTCACGAGAAAAGTTCGGTACTTGGTTGAATGAGTCAGCATTACCATAGCTTGGTGCAGAATTTCCACCGAAGCCACCGCCACCAAAGCCACCTGAAGGTTGCCCTTCACGGCTTGCACGACTTTCCAGAAGCTGGAAGTTGTCTGCAACGACTTCTGTGACATAGACACGCTGGCCTTGCTGATTGTCATAGTTACGAGTCTGAATGCGACCAGTAATTCCGATTAGAGCGCCTTTTTTGGCCCAATTAGCAAGATTTTCTGCCTGCTGACGCCAGATAACAACATTGATAAAGTCCGCTTCACGCTCACCACTTTGATTTTTAAAGTTGCGATTAACAGCCAGAGTAAAGGTTGCGACCGCTTGGTTTTGCGGTGTATAGCGAAGTTCAGCATCACGGGTCATACGTCCCACAAGTACAACGTTATTAATCATAATTTACCTTCTTAAGCGTCAAGTTTGACGATCATGTGACGAAGAATGTCAGCGTTGATTTTTGAAAGACGGTCAAACTCTTTAAGAGCTGCATCGTCGTTTGCTTCAACGTTAACGATGTGGTAAAGTCCTTCACGGAAATCTTGGATTTCGTATGCAAGACGACGTTTTTCCCAGTCTTTTGATTCAACAACAGTTGCACCGTTGTCAGTCAAGATAGAGTCAAAGCGTGCTACCAAAGCGTTTTTAGCTTCTTCTTCAATGTTTGGACGAATAATATAAAGAATTTCGTATTTTGCCATTGATATGTTCCTCCTTTTGGTCTAATGACCCCAAGTCGCTGCAAGGGGTAAGTGAGGTTCACTCACAAATAATAATTATACTAGATTTTCCAACAAATAGCAAGAATAATTTTCGCTTTTCCTTGAATGATTTGCTAAAGCATTTTATCAACTAGACAAAGCACATAAGCTGGTGATTTATTGCACCTGCTCGGCTCCTTCTTTTAATCGACCATAGAGCAGATAGGGGACGGATGTTAATTCTTGAAGGTTGCGACAGGATAGGGCACACATCAGCAGCCGTAAATCTTCTTTCCAGCCATTTACAATAGCAATGACCTCTTCGACTGAGTGTTTTTCGACCAAGTCTAACATAGTCCGAGAAAGGCCGACTGCTTTAGCACCAAGGACCAAGGCTTTAACCATGTCTAGAGGATGGCGAATGCCACCGCTTGCCAGCAACTCCACCTTGTCCACCCAGTCTTGCGCTGCCAGTAAGGCTTGAGCTGTGGTCTGTCCCCAACCGTTAAGATAGTCTCGCTGACCGCTCCGCCGATTTTCAATATAGGCAAAGCTCGTTCCACCACGACCAGAAATATCAAAGGTTGAAATCCCTAGTGCCTGAGCTTCCTCAATCGTTTTCCAATCCATGCCAAAGCCTACTTCCTTGAGGACAAGGGGGACTGGAAAATCTTTTCCATAGGCTTCCAGATGCTGCTTCCAAGTTCTGAAAGTCCGCTCTCCCTCAGGCATTAGCAATTCTTGCATGACATTGACATGTAGCTGGAGAAACAAAGGTTTCAAATCCGACACCGCCTGCAAGCCTGCTGCTACTGGTTTGTCAAGTCCGATATTGCTGGCCAAGAGTAGATTAGGCTTATCCTTTGCCACAGCATAAGAATCATCATCTGGATTTTTCAGAGCAGCACTGTAGGAACCTGTCACAAAGAGGATGCCGCAGGCTTCGGCTACTTTAGCTAGTTTTTCATTGATTTCTCGCCCTTTTGGACTTCCACCTGTCATGGCATTGATATAAAAGGGAAAATCCCAGCCACGTCCAGCGAAATGAGTGGATAAGTCAATCTCGTCCAAATCATAGGTTGGCAAAGAACGATGGATCAATTCTATATCATCAAAGCTATTGTAGCCAAGGGGCTGTTCTAGGGCGTAGTTGATATGATCATCTTTACGACTTTGGCTCATGAGCACCTATCCTTTCTTGGTAGAGCAATTCCAGACCAGCTTCTTGCCAGCGTTGGATCAAGGTTTGGCTATCTTCGGTAGCAAAAGACAAAGCGAAACCACAGTCTCCACCGCCAGCCCCACTGCTTTTAGCGACACAATCTAAGCCCTGACTCGCCTCTCTTAAGTCCTGTAATTTCTCCGTGTAAATCAGCGGACTGAGCCTGTCTAATAACTGACTGACAGTCAATAAACTATTTTTTACAGCTGTCTTATCAGCCGACAAAAAAGCTTCTTTCAGACCGTCCACCTGAAGCTGGGTTTGAGTCAAGAAGTCCTCGTTTAAACTCGACTTAACCTGCTTGACAAGGTCACTCGAAATAGCCGGTTCTCTCGTCCAACCAACTAAGAAATCACAGCCCAAACTAGGCTGAATTGGTTTGATTTCATAGCCCCAATCTTGCTCTAGAATTTCTAACAGATTTGTTTCGACCAATCGCTGGCGGATTGTCATCCGATCAAAAGAACGATAATAAACCAGTTGTTCATAAGCAATGCAGGCCAAATCACCCATGGAGCCATTATCCCCCCGCTTGAGAAGCACTGCTGAAGCTAGTCTAAAAAGGAGGTCAGAGCTTAGTTCCAGTTGATAAAAGGCAGCCATCGCCTTGATCGTCAGGACAACAACGCTTCCGCTAGAACCCAGCCCAAACTTTCGCCCGTCTTTCTCCATTTTTCCCCTGATAGTCAAAGCAAAAGGGCGCGATGGATGTTGCAGCAAGCTGAGATAGTCGTTCATCAGCTGAATGGTCTCCTGAATCAAGGCATAATCCGCATCTGGTGCTAGACTGGCTTTATGGCTAAAAAGATCCGAATCCAGCTCATAGCTGTCCGCCGCCTCAATCTCTGCCCGCATATAGATGGAAATATTCTTAATCAAAGCCGCATGACCAGGACTTAGGACAGCATATTCCCCGGCTAGATAGAGCTTTCCGCAGGTCTGGACTTGCATCTTAGTTTCCATCAGGCAATTCCTTCGTTTTGGAGACAATCAAACGGTACTGATTCTCAAAGAGGGGCACCAAGTCTTCCAAGTCCTCTTCAAGGCAGAGAACCTTGACATTAGGACCAGCGTCCATCGTGAAATAGCAAGGATGCCCCTGGCCTCGGAGCTGGCGAACAAAGTCCATTGCAGCATAGCTTTCCACCGTCAGATAAGTAAATGGAGGCGTAGCTGTCTCGGTCGTTGCATGCATCCGCAGGGCATTCTCCTCGGTCAACAGCCCAACTTTCTCAAAATCATTATCCTTTAGGTAGACCAGCATATCCTGATAGTCCTGAGCTGACTGGTCAATCCAAGCCTGAAAATTTTTGGACGTTTCGGCACAGAGCTGCATGCCAAGTCGACTAGAAATCGGCTTTTTCTCATCATGAAGCACCAACATAATCATAGCTAGCTTAAGATCGGTTTGCACAGGATAAATCGCTCCGCTATCCTTGTCCCATGCTGCCAAAGGACCAAAGAAGGAGCGGGCTGACGAACCTGAAGCAAACTTGGCCAACTGAGCCAGCTCCTCAGTATTGTAATGAGTTTCAAAATAAGCATCACAAGCCTTGACCAGAGCAGATAAACCGCTGGAACTAGAGGATAAACCTGCTGCTGTCGGCATATTGTTACTGGTATCAATCCGCACCCAGTCACTTGGCTCCGTGCGAAAGCGATCAATAATCTGACTGACCTTTGCATGTTCTTCTGGGCTTTGCAATTGCCCATCGATATAAAATTCATCGCCAGCAGCCTCAGCCGAAAGCGGACTTAACTGGGTTTGGGTGTACATATTCTCTAAAGTTAAGGAAATACTGCTGGTAGCAGGAATCATCCGCTCGGCATCCGCCTTACCCCAATACTTGATAATAGCAATATTGGCGTAAGACTTGACACTTACAGGCTTTCTATCCATATATTGCTGGCTCCTTTCTCTCTCAGGAGGCGGGCTAGGACTTCCGCCTCTTTCTTTTCTTTTATTAGCACAATCACGCAGCCGCCTAGGCCACCGCCGCTCATTTTGGCTCCGAGAGCTCCATTTTCAAGTGCTAGCTCGACCAAGTCATCAGATAGCTGGCAGGAAACTCCCAACTGGGCTAGTTTGCCGTGAGCCTTGGTCATGGCCTGTCCCATGGTTAGCAAATCCTTTAGATGGATCGCCTTCTCAACGATTTTTGTCAGATTTCCCAGCTCCTGTAAGAGGGGCAGAGCCTCCTGACCCAAGCTTTCCACCTTTTTGATGGCTTCCCGCGTGTGTCCGTGAATACCCGTATCCGCAATCAGCAGATGAGCGCCCAAATCTAACTCAATCTCTGAAAATCCGACATTGCGGATAAATTTGATGGCTACATCACTAAGACAGGTCTTGGCATCCAGACCGCTTGGATTCATATGGGCAATCATCTCTGCTCGATTGGCCAGAATTTCCAGTGTCTCATGATCTAAGGCTTCTTCGAAGTAGTCAAAAACTGCACGAATGGCTGCAATACTGACAGCCGCAGACGAACCCATGCCCCGCTTTTCTGGCACCATGGAATTCACCTGGCAACGAATCTGAGCACCTTGCTTCCCCAAGTGCTCCAGACAGGCAAAAACAGCCATGGACAAGGTATCTTCCTCATAGAGAGTCCAAGGCTTCTCAGAAGGAAATACCTGACAAGTCACTTCGATATTATTGAGAGGCAAAGCCAAGGCTGGATAGCCATAGACCACCGAATGCTCCCCCATCAGAATAATCTTGCTATGTGCCTTGCCGACACCCTTCTCTTTTGTCATATTTTCTCTCTATTTCTTCCTTCTATCTTCTATATTTTAATATACTTTTGGAAAAAAAGCGATCTTTTCCCATCTTAACTGACAAAGTCACGTCAAGCAGTCAAAAACTCCAAGCAAGTGCCGGAGTTCTATCCTATTTCAACATCAGCGACTGACCTTTAACTTCGGTAAGGAGGATGCTACCACTCTTTCCTTATTAAATCCATCAGTTCATTGCGGTCTAAAATCCACTGGGCACGCTCATCCTTTTCATAGGTGCGATTGGACAGAAAGATTGCAGCTTTCTGGTCTGCTCGATTATACATGATAAAAGTCCCTGTATAGCCAGTATGATCCAGCCATTCCCCTTCCAAATTCCAAGCTAGACTGCGTGTCTTGCCCGGCTCTAGAGCAAAGTTTTGGCTCAATTTCTCTGCAAACTCATCCTGCAAATAATGCTCTAAAAAAATCTGCAAATCCTCAAGCCTTGAAAAAAGCCCTGCACTACCGGCATGATGGCCTAATACACGCGCTTTGGGATCATGAACCAGCCCTGCTTCAACACCACGAACAGTCGGCACCGCAGAAGCTACTGGTCCAAAGCTAGTGTCCTGCATCGCCCACGGCTTAAAAATCTTGTCTTCAAATAAGCGGTCCAAAGCTTCCCCGTACAGCTCCTCCAGCATAAAGCCCAGCAGGAGAAAATTAACATCTGTATAATGGAAGGTTTTGTCATCCAGCACCATCAAGCTATTAAGAGCCACCTTTAATTCTTGAGCATCGAGCCTATCTCGATTGGGAATAAAGGGATCGAGCCCAGAGGTATGGGTCAACAGCTGGCGCAGGGTCACCCGATCATCATAAAAGGCAGGATAATATAGTCGCAAAGGAGCATCGATATCCAAGTCACCAGTCTGAAACAAAAATGCTACCAAGGTCCCTACACCAACCACCTTACTAACGCTGGCCAGATCATAAACCAAACCGGCTCGCGTTACTGATTGATTGGCTGGGTCTGCTAAGCCAAGATAAAAACTCTGCCAGTGTCCATCACGATAAAGAGACAAACTAGCCCCAGGATAAAGCCCCGCAGCAAGCTGCTGATTTATCTTTTCTAAAATCCGCTGGGTCATAGTTGCTCAAACCATAGTTCAATATTACTTTGATCTTGGCTGACCAAGAATTTTTTAGATTTAGGTACAAAAAATTCCTGTGTCGCAAAAATCGATGACAATTTTTCCACATCAAAGTCCGTCACCAAACATTTGAGCATAGCCAAATCCCAAGTTTTCGTATTATCAGCCGTCAAATCTTGTCCTTGGGCTTCCTGCACATCTAGGAAATCCAAGACATTGCTCACTGGCTGATAGAAAGCCTTGACAACCTGTAAATCTGGGACACGAAGCTCAATCTTTTCCACATCAAATTGACTCAAGCCGATAAAATCGTCCTGCCCTTCAAATGCAGGAGTTTCTTGGACTGGTTGTAAGCTACTCAGATTCTCTTCCGCATGGAGTAAGATATGATCACCTTCCGGGGAAGTCGCTTCAAATGCATAACCTTTTTCCCCACGATATAAACTGTCAACTTCAATCCCTCGAGCCAACAAAGCCTCAATTTCTGACGCTTGTGCCACCTTGATCACTAAGCGAGCCAATTTCTTTGCCCCTTTTACTCGACGAGAGCGCATGCTTGGAGATTCTTCTAAGATCAATCTTTCTGTTTTGGTTTGATCGCCCAAAGACAACTGGGCTCCTTCTTCTAATAGGGATTTCATCCCTAGCGTTTTGCTATAGAAATCTTGATTTAGGTTCCGATTATTTACTTTTATTACTGGAACAATTCTTGCAACATGATTCACACTCATAACTTCCTCCAAACTATTTTATTGTAATAAATTTTCATTTTTTTGACAAGAAATTATGCGCAAACCAACAATTTTCAGAACATTTCCACTATCCTAATCTAACAGACCAAAAATATAAAGCAAATCGCATTTTTCTACTAGTCAGAAACCAACAAAAAAAGACCGAGATTTCTCTCAGTCTTTTGATAAATATTATCCGTAAATCGCTTTAAACAAAGCTACTGCTGCAATACCAGCCGCAATTGGTGCCACAACCGGTACCCAAGAATACCACCATTTTGAATCACCCTTGTGTTCACCAAGGATTGATTTTGGCAAGATAAAGTGCAAGATACGAGGTCCGAGGTCACGGGCTGGGTTAAGACCTGGTCCAGTAGGACCTCCAAGTGAAGTTACCAAAGCCATGACAAGGAAACCAAGCGCCAAGTGAGCGACAGCAGATGAACCATTTGTTGCTTGTGCAAATGTATTGTGAATAAGACTTTGAACATCTGATTCTGCTACTTTTTGGCCTGCTTGAGCTGCTTGAAGAGCTTGTTGTTGTACATTCTTCTCGATAAGAACCTTCAATTCCGCACCGAAGTGAAGTTTAGTCATGCCCATCGCTGCAAAGAAAAGAACAAAGGAACCAACAAACTCATTGATAAAGCCATTAATTGTTGCTGCTTTACGAGATTCAGGTGTTCCGTGATCTAGACTTGAAATGGTTGAGAAAGTACCCAAGATATTATTTGGATTTTCTGTTTTCAAGTAGTAAGGGCGGTGTGTCGCTACGACCAAAGCCTGTCCGAAGATAGCACCCAAAACTTGAGCAAGAATGTAAGGTGCTACATGTCCCCATGGGAAGTAACCACTAATCGCAAGTGCTAAAGTGAAGGCAGGGTTGATGTGGTTACCTGAGGTATTTCCAAACATCAAAGCTGGAATCATAACCCCCATACCGTAACCAACAGCAATGACCAACCAGCCACTTTGATGACCTTTAGTTCCTTTTAATTCAACATTGGCAACAGCACCATTCCCCAAAATAATAAGGATAGCTGTTCCTAAAAATTCCGTGGCATATTTAATAGCCCAACTGAAATCCATCTAATTTCTCCTTTAAAATTTTTTAGACAATCTATATTTTATCAAGTATAATGGATAATGTAAAGGTCATTTTAAATAAAAACCAGAAAAAGAGGGAAAAATATGCGATTCAATCAGTATAGTTATAGCAAGACAAATCCAGACACTATGCGCCAAGAATTAGCCGAGTTGGGCTTCATCTATGAGCCGCACCTTTCTGACAAATACAATCTCCAAAACTTTCTACGACGCTGTTTCTTTCTCTATCAGGATACCGACTACTTGCTTCGAGCTTGGGCAGCTGATAGCGAAACTGACCTGTTGACCTTCTTCAAGTCAGACCGCGAACTGACAGCTGAGACCTTCTATATGACTGCCTTTCAGCTCTTGGACTTTGTACCTTTTGTTGATTTCACCGATCTTGAGAAATTCCGTACAGAAAGCAACTTCCCTATCGTTTACGGCGATCTGCTAGAAAACCTCTATCAGTTGCTCAACACTCGAACAAAAAACGGCAATCTGCTGGTTGATAAGCTAGTCAGCGAGGGTTTGATTCCTGAGGACAATACCCACCACTACTTCAACGGCAAGAGCTTGGCAACCTTTTCCAGCCACGATGCCATCCGTGAGGTGGTTTATGTGGAAAGCCGAGTTGATACTGATGTAGACGGCCTGCCAGATTTAGTAAAGGTTAGCATTATCCGTCCTCGCTACCAAGGGCAAATCCCCGCCGTCATGACCGCTTCTCCTTATCATCAGGGAACCAACGACCCTGCCAGCGACAAGGCTCTCCACAATATGAATGTGGACCTAGCAAGGAAAGAACCTCATCACATCACAGTACAAGATCCCGAGCTTAAATTGCTCCAGTTGAATTCGCCAGCTCCAGCTCAAGAAGTCTCTGAAGCTGAGGAAAAATTAGGTCATATCGGCACCTACACGCTCAACGACTACTTGCTACCCCGCGGTTTTGCCAATCTCTATGTGTCTGGCGTGGGAACCAAAGATTCTCAAGGCCTGATGACCAGCGGTGACTACCAGCAGATTGAGGCCTATAAGAACGTTATTGACTGGCTCAACGGCCGCTGCCGAGCCTTCACCGACCACACTCGCCAACGGGAAATCAAGGCTACTTGGTCCAACGGAAAAGTCGCTACGACCGGCATCTCCTATCTGGGCACCATGTCCAACGGACTGGCTACGACTGGCGTAGATGGGTTGGAAGTCATTATCGCAGAAGCTGGGATTTCTTCTTGGTACAACTACTACCGCGAAAATGGCCTCGTCACAAGTCCCGGAGGTTACCCAGGAGAGGACTTTGAATCCCTGACCGAACTGACCTACTCCCGCAACCTGAGGGCTGGTGACTACCTGCGTCATAATGATGCTTATCAGCAAAGCCTGGAGCAACAGCGCAAAGACCTAGACAGGCAAACTGGAGATTACAATCAATTTTGGCATGACCGCAACTATCTGCTTCATACAGATAAGGTCAAGGCCGAAGTCGTCTTCACACATGGTTCTCAGGACTGGAATGTCAAGCCCCTCCATGTTTATAATATGTTCCGAGCTCTGCCAGCTTACATCAAAAAGCACCTCTTTTTCCATAACGGTGCCCATGTTTACATGAACAACTGGCAGTCCATCGACTTCCGCGAAGCCATGAATGCCCTCCTCAGCAAGAAACTGCTAGGCCATGCCTCAGACTTCGAACTGCCGCAAGTCATCTGGCAGGACAACAGCCAAGCTCAAAATTGGCTAACTCTGGAAGACTTTGGTGGACAAAAAAACTACGCTCATTTCCATCTAGGTAAAGGCTTTCAAGAGATTCAAAACCAATATTCAGAAGAAGATTACAATCGTTTTGCTAAAAACTACCAAAGCTTTAAAAACGAACTCTTTGACGGCAAGGTCAACCAGATTACTCTGGATTGGACTTTGGAAGACGACCTCTTCCTCAACGGAGCCACCCAGCTCAAACTGCGCCTCAAATCCAGCACGGACAAGGGGCTGATTTCCGCCCAGCTACTGGACTTTGGACCAGCTAAGCGCCTCACACCAATTCCTACGCCTATTGAACCTAGAGTCATGGACAACGGCCGCTACTATATGCTGGACAATCTAGTTGAGTTGCCTTTTGCTGAAACGCCACACCGTGTCATCACCAAAGGATTCCTCAACCTGCAAAATCGGACAGATTTGCTGACGGTAGAAGAAGTCACTCCTGACCAATGGATGGAATGTAGCTTTGAACTGCAACCAACTATCTACAAGATGAAAAAAGGCGACCAACTGCGCCTCGTCCTCTACACCACTGACTTTGAGCACACCGTCCGTGATAAGACAGACTATGAGCTGACGGTAGATCTAGAGCAATCTAGTATAGACTTGCCAACCATGGCATCACTTTCATAAAACCTAAAAGACGCTGAAATTCAGCGCCTTTTTCTTTTATTGTAGATTGAAATATTTTTCTGCATATTTTTTATAATCTGGCTTTTCCTTGCGGTTCATAGCAAAGAGCATACTGCCTGTGAGATAATCATCGTCTGAATCAGGAATTAGCATAATAGCAACATTTTTATCTTTCTCAGGAAAGACGATAGAAAATAATTTGCCATTATCTTTCCGAGTCAGGCCATAATAACTCACCCCATTTTTAAAACCAACAGCATTTTGAGTATATTTATACTCTTCTTCGTTGATAATGATGGTTTTCTCCTTTATTTCAATGGTTGTTTGTTCTCCTCTAACATCCTGAACATTCCATTTCCCCTGAATTTTAGGGCTACCACTACAGCCGATTAGGATGAAGAGGGATGAGAGCACTACCAACAGCAAAGCTTTTATCTTCTTATTTTTCAAGTTATCTTCTCCTTGGGATATAGATTCATGACCATTCTACTATAAACGCTAAATCTTTGTCAAACCTTCTAGAAATGTTCTTCTTGCCACTTTTCCAAAAAATGATATAATTGAAGAGTGAAGATTACTAAGGGGCTCAGCCCTTGCGAGAGAAAGGAAAGAAAATCTTATGATGAATATGCAAAACATGATGAAGCAGGCCCAAAAACTTAAAAAAGAAATGGACATTGCTCAAGCAGAATTAGCCGCAACTGAATTTGTTGGAAAATCTAGCCAAGATTTAGTTGTAGCAACTCTTACTGGTGATAAAAAGGTTGTCAAAATTGACTTTCAACCTGCTATCGTAGACCCAGAAGATACAGAAACTCTGTCTGATTTGACTAGCCAAGCTATCAATGCTGCTATCGATCAAATCAACGAAGTAGCTAAACAAAAACTCAGCGCTTTCCAAAGTGGACTTTCTTTCTAATTCTGTTAAGTCATTTTAAAAATCAACTCCCAAAAGATGAACTGCTCATCCTTTTGGGAGTTTTTTTGCGCAAAAAATTGGAGAAAAGATCTAAGCATTTTCTCCAATATACATCTTCTTAATGTCTAAAATGTCTCACGCCTGTGAAGACCATGGTCAAACCATATTTGTCCGCTGCTTCGATAGATTCTTGGTCACGGACAGAGCCACCCGGCTGGATGATGGCCTTGATACCTGCTTTGGCAATTTCTTCCACGTTATCGGCAAATGGGAAGAAGGCATCAGAAGCAAGAACAGCGCCGTCAAGGCGGTCTTTGGCTTGTTCAATGGCAATACGAACAGAGGCCACACGGTTGGTTTGACCCGGTCCAACACCAAGTGTCATGTGGTCGTTGGTCACAATGATACCGTTTGATTTCACGTACTTGATGGCTTTCCAAGCGAACTCAAGGGCAGTCGCCTCTGTCTCGGTTGGTTGACGTTTGGTCACCACTTGCCAGTCAGCTGGGCTCTCTTTGACCACGTCTTGGTTTTGCACGAGAAGTCCACCAACCACGCCTGTGTATTCTGCCTCTACTTCACTAGCATCTTGAGCATCAAATGGCAAGGCAAGGATACGCAAGTTTTTCTTTTTGTTGGTCAAAATGGCTAGCGCTTCATCTGTATAGCTCGGTGCGATGATGATTTCAAGGAAAACGCCGTGCATCTTCTCAGCTGTCGCAGTGTCCACCTCACGGTTAAGGACGACAATTCCACCAAAGATAGACACCGGGTCAGACTCATAAGCATAGTCCCAAGCAGTCTCGATGTCATCTGCTTGACCGATTCCACACGGGTTCATGTGTTTCAAAGCCACAACGGTTGGACGGTCTTTGAAGTCACGGATGATACGGATAGCGGCATCCGCATCGCGGATATTGTTGAAGGACAATTCCTTACCGTTGAGCTGTTTCGCTGATGCAATTGAGTAGTCAGTCGGCAAAGCTTTTTGATAGAAATCCGCATCCTGTTGAGGATTTTCCCCATAACGCATAGCTTGTTTGAGGTCATAAGTCAAGGTCAGTTTTTCTGGCTTGCTTTCTCCGACTTGAGCTGTGAAATACTCTGCAATCAAGGCGTCATAAGCTGCTGTGTGACGGAAAACCTTGGCTGCCAAACGTTGGCGAGTTTCATAACTTGTTTCGCCGTTTGCTGACAATTCGTCAAGCACCACAGCATAGTCAGCAGGATCTACCACAACCGTAACGCTAGCATGATTTTTAGCTGCTGAACGAAGCATAGATGGCCCGCCGATATCGATGTTTTCAACTGCATCAGCGTACGTCACATCTGGTTTGAGAATCGTTTCCTTGAAAGGATAGAGGTTGACCACCACAAGGTCGATGAGCTCAATCTTATTGTTCTTGGCTGCTTCTAGGTGACTATCCAAGTCACGACGAGCAAGGAGCCCACCATGGATATTTGGATGGAGGGTCTTGACGCGACCGTCCATCATTTCTGGAAAACCAGTCACATCATCGATTGCAATGGTCTCCACTCCAGCATTATCAAGGGCAACCTTTGTCCCACCTGTTGAGATAATATCCCAAGCAAGTTTTTTGAGTTCTTGGGCAAATTCAACAATGCCCGCTTTGTCTGAGACGCTAATTAAGGCGCGTTTAATCATGTTATTTCCTTTCATTGTATCAAGAAGTGCTTTCACATCATTTAAACCAAAGACTGGCGATCATAGTCTGTAAGCTGATCTCCAAGTCCTTGCAACAATTTCCTAACCTCCAGCTTACTTGTTTCACTTTCATAAATACTTCGCAGTTCGGCGTCTGTTGCACCAATTAAGGTTACAAATTCCACTTTTCCATGTGGAGTATCTAGAGGCTTAGCTAAATCATCAGCAGCAGTCAAGAATCCTGTCAAATTAGATTTCTGTTGGGCATCAATTCCTACCGTTTGCTTGGTATAGATGTATTCTTCTGGCAAAACCACTTTACCCGTTTTAAAAATATATCTTGCCACATACTGTAGCAAACCACAGCCATTTTTAATTTCTTCTTCGTCATTATTTGATTTCTTTAACTTAAAGGTTAATTCAATCCCATAACCACTGTATTCAAGATCTTCGCTTTCTTTGGTATATAATTCTGATAAACCATAACTCACAAAATGCCAAAAATCTCCTGCATCGTAAACACTGATGCCATCAAGTGGATCTGGACCGCCTAGCATATACTTGATAACTGTTCCATAATGAAGAGGACTGGGCTGATCAGGGTATAAACGATTAAATTCTGCATCAATCGCTTCCCATCCTGGAACGCTATCATCTGTATTTTCAACTTTAATAACAATCTTGTCCTTATCTTTAGTCGGCGTCTCTTCGCTAGAAGGTTTTTTCTTAAAAAAATCAAACAAACCCATAAATTTCTCCTTAGCAGATGACTTTTAATCCTTGCCGCAAAATCGTCTATGATTTCCTTCTTATTTTCGTGCAACTCCCAAACTATCTAACACCTCTGTATACAACTTGTACTCCGCTTCATGAATCCGGGCTTCAAAACTATCAATCGTATCATCAGCCAGCCGTGGCACACGGACTTGTTTGATAATCTTGCCTGTATCCACACCCGAGTCCACCCAGTGAATGGTAACACCAGACTGCTCAACACCTGCATTCCAAGCATCCTCAATGCCATGAGCTCCTGGAAACTCTGGCAAATAGGCAGGATGAATGTTGATGATTCGACCTTCATAAGCTGCCAGTAAGCTAGGCCCAACAATTTTCATGTAGCCTGCTAGGCAAACCAAGTCAATCTGGTGCTCTTCCAAAAGCTCAACAAGAGCTGCTTCATAGTCTGCCTTGCTCTCAAACTCCTTGAGTTCAAAAGCATAGGACAGGACGCCGAGCTTTTCTGCCCGCTCCAGCACATAGGCGTCACGATGGTCTGAAAAGACAAACTCCACCGGAAATTCTTCGGCAATCACCTGAAAGTTTGAGCCATTACCAGAGGCAAAAACCGCTATTTTGTTCATTTGATGATGACACTTTCGTTTTCTTTCTTGACGATGCGACCGATTTCATAGACTGGTTCATTCAGCAATTCCTTAACTCGACCTACATTTTCAGGGCTAACTGCCAGCATGAGTCCCACACCCATATTGAAGATTTCAAACATTTCTTCATGCCTGATTTCACCGTATTTTTCAAGGGCTTTGAAGATTGGTAAGACTGGAACCTTGCTTTCCTCAATCTCAGCAGCCAAGTCAGCTGCAAACATACGAGGGACATTTTCAATAAAACCACCACCTGTGATGTGGGCAATCCCATGAACCAAACCTTCCTTGATGAGTGGCAAGACAGCCTTGACATAGATACGAGTTGGCTCCAGAAGGACTTCCTTGAGTTTCTTACCTTCCAATTCTGGCAAAACTTCCTCACCTGTGTAGTCGGCAAAGACACGACGGACGAGTGAGTAACCATTTGAGTGGATACCACTTGAGGCAAGTCCGAGAAGAACATCGCCTTCTGCCACTTTTGAACCGTCAATGATTTGAGATTTTTCAGCCACACCGACTGCAAAACCAGCCAAATCGTAGTCATCTTCGCCATACATACCAGGCATTTCAGCCGTTTCCCCACCGATGAGGGCAGCGCCTGCCTTCACACAACCTTCTGCCACACCAGCAACGACTTGTTCTAGTTTAGCTGGTTCATTCTTGCCAGTCGCGACGTAGTCAAGGAAGTAAAGAGGCTCCGCACCTGCAGCGATGATGTCATTAACACACATGGCCACACAGTCCTGCCCGATGGTATCGTGCTTGTCATACTTGATTGCCAGCATGAGCTTGGTTCCGACACCATCAGTCCCTGAGATCAAGACCGGCTCTTTGACACCTGTTTTTGAGAGGTCAAACATGCCACCGAAACCACCAAGAGCTCCCATGACACCCGCACGCTCCGTGCGAGCCACGTGCTTTTTGATCCGCTCAACAACTTCATAACCCGCTTCAACATCTACACCAGATTGCGCATAAGCATTTTTATTTGTCATCTTCTCTTCCTTTCCTTTCATGGAGAGTCTTTATCCGTCTATTTGTAAAAACTGGTCTTATCCCCCAAACTTCTACGATAGTCTTCCTCATAGTCGTAGAGAGGAGTTGGGTAGTCGCCGTCAAAGTAAGCGACACAGAGGCCACCGTTCGGCGCATCTGTTTCAATCCCGATAGAATTAATCAAGCCATCAATTGAAAGATAGGTCAGGCTATCTGCACCAATAATTTGGCATGTTTCTTCGACCGTATGATTGGCAGCAATCAGCTCCTGACGCGTCTGGATATCAATACCGTAGAAGCATGGATAAGCTAGCGCAGGACTGCCAATAGCAACGTGAACCTCGGACGCACCTGCTTCTTTCAAAAGCTGAACGATACGGCGAGAGGTCGTCCCGCGAACAATGGAATCATCAATCATGACCACACGTTTGCCTTTGACAACACCCGAAACAGCAGACAATTTCATCCGCACCCCTTGCTCCCGCAATTCTTGAGTCGGTTGGATAAAGGTACGTTGGGTGTATTGATTCTTGATGAGACCCATTTCATTTGGCAGACCAGATTCTTCTGCAAAGCCCATGGCTGCGCTGAGTGAGGAGTTGGGCACACCAACCACGATATCTGCTTCATGCTTGAATTCACGCGCCAATTGAGCCCCCATACGTTTGCGAGCTGTATGGACGTTGACACCATGGATATTAGAGTCAGGACGGGCAAAATATATATACTCCATAGAGCAAATCGCCAACTGTGTATCATCTGTATAGCTATCATACTGGATGCCCTTATCATCAATGACCACAATCTCTCCAGGCTTCAAATCTCGAATCCACTCAGCACCAATAACTTCAAAAGCACAGGTTTCGGAGGAAACCACCACCGCTCCGTTGGTCATTTTCCCAATAGAAAGCGGACGGAAACCATTAGGGTCAAGGGCCGCAATCAACTTATCCTCAAACAGTAAGATATAAGCAAAGCCACCTTTGACAAGACTGAGCGCCTCCTTGATTTTGCCCATCAAGTTTGGATTGTGACTCCGACGAATCAAATGAGCCAAGATTTCAGAATCAGAGGTTGAGCTGAAAATAGCGCCTCTTTGTTCCAATTCTTTTTTGAGCGATTCAGCGTTGGTCAGATTTCCATTATGGGCCAAACCAAACTGCATATCATGAAAGCGAAAAATGAAAGGCTGTATATTATCTACAGAAGCTTCTCCTGCGGTCGCATAACGCACATGACCGATGGCAGCAGTTCCTGTCAGTTTGTCCAATTTGGTAGGATTTTTGAACACTTCTGATAAAAGCCCCATATCACGATGGCGCTTTAGTTGTCCTTGGTCATTGGAGAGGATTCCTGCACCCTCCTGACCACGGTGCTGAAGACTGTGGAGCCCAAAATAGGTCATTTTAGCAGCATCTGGATGCCCCCAGATACCGAAAACACCGCATTCTTCATTAAGAGATTTTACTTCGTATGTCATTTTTTATACCTTTTATTTCCCTGTGAAATAACGCACAGCTGACGCGAACAGGTGCTGGTCTTTATTTCCTGGAATGTTTTGGAAGAGACCGTCTTCATAACGTTCTGAGTGCCCCATTTTACCGATAATTTGACCGTTCTTGCTAGTAATTCCTTCGATGGCATTGACAGAACCGTTTGGATTGTACTTAGAGTCCATACTTGGTTTGCCGTCAAAATCAACGTATTGGCTGAAGATTTGACCATTGTCACGGAGCTCCGCAAATTCCTCAGCCGTCACAACAAATTTCCCTTCACCGTGTGAAACCGGAATAGCGTGGATATCGCCCACTTGCACTCCGGCAAGCCACGGTGAATTTGTATTAGCAATTCGAGTTTCTACCATCTTGGCCACGTGTTGGTTGGCATCGTTGTAGAAGAGGGTTGGGCTAGTACCATTAGCATCTTCAAAGTTTCCGTAGGGAAGAAGACCTGATTTGACGAGGGCTTGGAATCCATTACAGATACCGATAATCAAGCCACCACGAGCGATAAAGCTATCAATGGCTACACGCACTTTTTCATTTAACAGGATATTGACGATGAACTTGGCTGACCCATCTGGCTCATCCGCAGCCGAGAAGCCACCTGCAAAGAAGAGGATATTAGCCTTGCCGATGTTGTCAACCATAGTTTCAACTGACTTGACAATAGCTTCTTCATTCAAGGTCACGAATGGCACCAAGTTGACCTCTGCACCTTCTTTTTCAAAGGCCTTAGCTGAATCATATTCTGAGTTGGTCCCTGGGAATACTGGGATGTAGACAACTGGTTTTTCAATGGTTTCTTTGGCTTTGATGACTGCGTTAGAAGCGACAGCTGGAACTTCGTCCAGTTCTTTAGCTTGGGCAAATTCAGTTGGGTAGACTGCTTCCAGTTTTCCTTGGAAGACACTGTCAAGTTTGTGTCCATCTAGCTTCACACCGTTGACAACGAGTGTAAAGTCTGCTTTCGTTTGTCCAATCTTCTCTACTCCAGCGATTTCTTCAGGAGATGTGAAGACAAATCCGCCTAATTGAGCTGTCAAGGCTGTTTCAAGTTCAAGCAAGGTCACCTCTGCACCGATATGATTTCCAAAGGTAGCAAGAGCCAAGCTTTCAAGGACACCACCATATTTAACAGCTGAAGCCGCCGTCACTTTGTGTGCCTTTTGAATAGCTTCAAACTGAGCAAAGTTTTGCTTAATCAAGTCAAAATCAATCTCTGCAGAGAGGGCTGGACCTGGGATGTAATAGATATTTTCACCCGCAGCTTTGAACTCAGGAGAGAGCACCTTACGGCTATCTGCTGTTGTCACCCCAAAGGCGACCAAGGTTGGTGGTACGGTCAATTCTTCAAAGGTACCAGACATAGAGTCCTTACCACCAATAGATGGCAAGCCAAGTTGGATTTGTGCTTCGATAGAGCCTAGGAGAGCTGCTACTGGCTGACCAAAACGCTCTGCCTGTTTGTCCATACGCTCGAAATACTCTTGGTAAGAGAAACGAGCCTTGGACCAGTTGGCACCAGCAGCTACCAAACGAGCAGTCGCTTCGATAACCGCATAAGCAGCACCATGGTATGGAGACCATTCTGCCACATATGGATTGAATCCTTGAGCCATGACTGACGCAGTGTGAGTTACACCGTGCTGAACTGGCAATTTCTGCACAGATGCCTCAGTTGGTGTGAGTTGGTAGCGACCGCCAAGTGGATGATTGACAGTTGAACGACCAACCGAACAGTCAAAGATGGTTTGCAAGCCTTTTTGACTCGCATGATTGAGATCAGACAAGACCGCAAGGGTACCAGCTTCAAGTGTGTCAGCGCTTGTTGTACGCTCCTCTGGAAGCTTGACATCCTTGTCCACAACCTTGGCATCAACAACGACACGCACACCATTGGTATCAAGGAAACGGCGTTCCAAGTCGACAATGGTTTCACCATTCCAGTGCATGACTAGATTTGGTTTTTCAGTCACTGTCGCCACCGCAACCGCGTCAATATTTTCTTTATTACATTCCGCAACGAAGGTATCTACATCCTTAGGACGAACCACAACCGCCATCCGTTCTTGTGATTCAGAGATAGCAATTTCTGTACCGTTCAAACCTTGGTATTTAAGAGGAACCTTGTTGAGATCAATTTCAAGACCGTCTGCCAATTCACCGATAGCCACGCAGACACCACCAGCACCAAAGTCGTTGGATTTCTTGATAAGACGAGTCACATCGCCATTACGGAAAAGACGTTGAATCTTGCGTTCTTCGATGGCATTCCCCTTTTGAACCTCAGCTCCAGCAGTCTCTACAGACTCAACTGTTTGAACCTTAGAAGATCCCGTCGCACCACCGACACCATCACGTCCAGTTTTCCCACCAAGCAAGATAATCACATCGCCGGCTTCCGGTTTTTCACGGACAACGTTGCCCTTAGGAGCAGCACCAACAACGGCACCTAACTCCATGCGTTTAGCTACAAATCCTGGGTGGAAGTATTCACGAACATAAGTCGTCGCAAGCCCAATCTGGTTCCCATAAGAAGAATAACCATGAGCCGCTGTCTTAGAAATGACTTGTTGTGGCAATTTCCCAGCACGCGTTTCCGAAATCGGTACTGTAATATCACCCGCACCTGAGATACGCATAGCTTGGTAAACGTAGGAACGACCTGACAATGGATCACGAATAGCCCCACCGATACAAGTAGCCGCTCCACCAAATGGCTCAATTTCCGTTGGGTGGTTGTGGGTTTCGTTCTTGAACATGAGGAGCCAAGGTTCCTTGACACCATCAACGTCCACTTCGATTTCAACCGAGCAAGCATTGATTTCATCAGAGACTTCCATGTCATCCAAACGCCCATTAGCACGCTCATAACGACCGAAAATAGTCGCCATATCCATCAAGGTTTGTGGTTTCTCCGAGCGCCCCAACTCATCACGCATGGCAATATACTTGTCATAAGTCGCCTGCAATTGCTTTTGGAATTTAGAAGCTGAGAAGTCGATATTTTTCAACTCTGTCTCAAAAGTCGTGTGACGGCAGTGGTCAGACCAGTAAGTATCCAAAACCTTAAGCTCTGTTTCCGTCGGCACGCGCCCAATTGACTTGAAGTAGTCTTGGATAAAGAGCAAATCATCCACTTCCATGGCCATCCCTTGTTCAGCCTTGTAGCGAGCAAAGTCTTCTGCTGTATAGCTTTCAAAGAAAGTCAATTTAGGAATGGTCTTGTCCGATTCTGAAAATTCCTGCTTGGCAATTCCTGTCGTGATGTCCTTGAAACGAGAATCAACTGGATTGAGCAAGTAGTTCTTGACCGCTTCCAACTCATTCGCATCAATATCTTTATTAACCAAGTAAAGTTGGGCTGTGTTGACTGTCACATCACTCGAACTTCCCAGCAAAAGCAAGGCTTCTTGCGAAGAAGCCGCACGTTGGTCAAACTGCCCTGGCAAACTTTCAATGACAAAGAAAGCATAGTTGGACAGATCCGCTTGTACAGTAGCTTCGTCCAATACATGATCTGTCACCTGTTCAGAGAAGATGTGCTTCTCTGCAGGTGCAAACAAGTCCTCTGCCAAGTCAAAGACATCATAAACTTGCACAATGCGAATACTTTTCAAAGTTGACAATCCCAAGTTGTGCTGGAGCTCCCTTACCAGACTCTCTGACTTGACCTGAAAATCAACCTTTTTTTCAACAAAAATACGTTTATCCATCAATTCTTATTCCTTTATTTCAGCTCTTGCAATATTCCCAAACAGCCTTTAGGTTGTTATTTCAATCCCTGCAATTTCTCCCAGACGATCTCGTAAACATCTGTTAATTCACCCAGACCTCTGCGGAAAACATCCTTATCCATGTGGTTGCCATCTGCGTCCCACAAACGGCAGTTATCTGGTGAAAATTCGTCTGCCAAGATAATCTTGCCATCCTTGTCAAAACCGAACTCTAGCTTAAAGTCAATCAATTTAAGACCAATTCCATCAAACCAAGCTTTCAAAAGTTCATTGATACGACGGGTTTCTTCCTTCAAGTAAGCAATCTGCTGATCATCCGCAATTTTAAGGAATTTCACATGTTCGTCATTGATAAAAGGATCATCCAAATCATCATTTTTATAGTAAAATTCGACAATCGGAGTTTCCAAGGTGATTCCTTCTTCTACGCCAAAACGTTTTGAAAATGAACCAGCTGTGTAGTTGCGAAGCACAACTTCCAAGGGAATAATGTCAACTTTTTTATTAAGCTGATCTGTATCTGAGATTTTCTCGATAAAATGCGTTGCTACACCGGCAGCGTTCAACTTTTCAAAGATAAAGGCTGAAATCTGATTATTCAATACTCCCTTGCCCGCAATCTGCTCCTTTTTGACACCATTAAAAGCAGTCGCCTGATCCTTGTAGCGGGACAAAATCACCTGCTCATCTTCTGTCGCAAAAATATCCTTTGCTTTTCCCGAATATAACAACTTGTTTGACATTTTATTATTCGCCTTTCGTGTTTTTATGCTTTAAGTGTATCACTTTTAAATATATTTTACAAGTTTTTCCCGTACATTATAGATGCAAAAACATGAAAGGTATTGGAAAAATTAACAGTAAAAAGCTGAAAATATATTTTCCCCATACAAAAACAGGACTTTTTCAAGCCCTGTTCCAGAATTCATTAATATAAGTCCAAATAATTATCGATTTCCCATTGGGAAACGAAGGTCGCATAGCTAGCCCATTCAATTCGCTTGGCTTCAACAAAGCTAGTGTAGATATGGTTTCCTAAAGCTGCCTTGACGACCTCATCTTCAGTTAAAGCCTTAAGGGCATTGTGGAGGGTAGATGGCAGGTCTGTAATACCAGCTTCCTTGCGCTCCTCAGCTGTCATCACATAGATATTTTCCTCGATTGGAGCTGGCGCTTCAATTTTATTTTCCACACCATGCAGTCCCACTTCTAAGAGCACTGCCATAGCAATATAAGGATTGGCCATGGGGTCTACTGAACGCAATTCTAAGCGAGTTCCCATACCACGCGATGCTGGTACTCGCACCAAAGGCGAGCGATTTTGACCAGCCCAAGCGATGTAAACTGGTGCTTCAAAGCCAGGTACCAAACGTTTGTATGAGTTAACAGTCGGATTCATGATAGCCGTATAGTTATAAGCATGCTTAATCAAACCGCCCAAGAAATAGTAGGCTGTCTCAGACAACTGCATTCCTTTTGGATCCTCTGGATCATAAAACGCATTATTTCCATCTTGGTCAAAGAGGGACATATTGCAGTGCATACCAGAACCAGCAATACCAAACTTGGGCTTAGCCATGAAAGTCGCATAAAGACCGTGCTTACGAGCGATGGTTTTCACCACCAACTTGAAAATCTGAATCTTATCACAAGCGCGAAGCACTTCATCATATTTAAAGTCAATCTCGTGCTGACCGACTGCCACCTCATGGTGACTAGCTTCCACTTCAAATCCCATCTTAGTCAAAACATTGACAATTTCTCGACGGGTATTATCTGCCAAGTCTGTTGGCGCTAAGTCAAAGTAGCCACCCTTGTCATTCACTTCCAGTGTCGGATCGCCATTTTCATCCAATTTGAAAAGGAAAAACTCTGGCTCAGGACCAAGATTAAAAGACTTGAAGCCCAATGCTTCCATATGTTTGAGAGCTCGCTTAAGGTTACTACGAGGATCTCCTGCAAAAGGAACATGTTCTGTCGTATAAACATCACAGATCAAGCCTGCTACACTGCCATTTTCATCTCCCCAAGGAAAAACTGTCCAAGTATCCAAATCAGGATAAAGATACATGTCAGATTCATTGATCCGAACAAATCCCTCAATGGACGAACCGTCAAACATAGCCTTATTTGATAAGACCTTTTCAAGCTGCTCATCCGTTGCTGGAATTTCAACGTTTTTCATGGTTCCCAAAATATCAGAGAACATAAGACGGATAAAAGTGACGTTTTTTTCTTTTACTTCGCGACGAATATCAGCTGCTGTAATGGACATTGGTAACTCCTTATATTTTTAAAAATAGTTTATGGTCGACGCATGTGACCAAAAGTTGGCAGAGAAGAGCCAAAACGACCTTGCTGTAAAATATCATTGTGGAGAGCCCGACGGACTTCCTTTTCACTAATCGTTTTGTGGGATTTAGCTTCACGTTCAGCATATTTCTTTTTAATAGCAGCGATATTATAGCCTTCAGAAATATAATCCTTAATTTCCAAAAGTCGGTCCATATCATTCAGAGAATACATTCGACGATTGCCCTCATTCCGAAGGGGAGTAATGAGGTTTTGCTCCTCATAATATCGAATCTGACGGGCAGATAAGTCCGTCAACTTCATAACGCTACCTATGGGAAAGACTGCCATATTTCGGCGAAACTCTTTTTCCTTCATTTTTTTCCTCTCTATGCACTATTATAACTAATTTTTTTTGTATGTCAACAATCAATGTGAGATTTTCTTACACATTTTAATTTATAGACTTAAAGAAATTCTTAATTCTATCCACATCCGAATTTACTACTATTGCAACAAAGACCCCCATAAAGGTTTCAAAAACCCTAGCAAAAACGTATAAAATAGTATCTTCCGGACTAATGGAAAGAGTGATAATCAGCATGGCTGAAACACCACCAATCACCCCAGCCTTATTGTTCATAGCAACATTGGTCATGATCGTCAGCATCGTACAGATTGGCACAAATACCAAGGTCACCCAAAATTGGCCGTTCAATAAATTTCCCAACAGATAGAATAGCAAGGCATAAAAGCCCCCGACACTATTTCCTAAAATACGAGAAGTTCCGAAATGAACACTTTTATCAAAATCTTCTCGCAGGCTAAACACCGCTGTCAAAGCCCCAATTTGGAGCCCCTTCCAGCCAAACATGCCAAAAATGAGTAGGACAATAAAGACTGCTATCCCTGTTTTCATCGTCCTCATACCCAAGCGAAATTTTGATTTATCAAATTTGTACTTACTAAAATAGCTCATGCCTTTTCCCTTTTAAAAGTAAACTATCTCTATTCTAACATATTTTCTAACAAAAAGGCTCTGTCCATCGAGTTTATTGTTTATATCCTACAAGGATGCATGGCCAGCTTCTACTGTATTTCTAACTATATTTCCCATTATTGATTACTCATTAGGAAAATAGAAGCCAAAAGCCCATTTCCTCAGACACCTACGTGGACAAAAGAAAAAGAGTTGGTCTCCCAACTCTTTCCATTTCAAAGATTATTTTTCAGTCAAAGCTGCAAGCCCTGGAAGAACTTTACCTTCAAGGAGTTCGATTGAGGCACCACCACCGCGTCACAAATACCTCCACTAACACAAAAAGGTGACATAGCCACCTTTTTGTTAACGTTTCAGTTTTGTTCCTTTTTCTACAAAATCAGGATTTTGTAGAGACTAACGGGCTGAAATTATTTTTCTGTAAGTGCAGCCAAACCTGGCAATACTTTACCTTCAAGAAGCTCCATAGAAGCGCCTCCGCCCGTACTAATCCATGAGAACTTGTCTGCACGACCAAGGTTGATGGCTGCGGCAGCTGAGTCACCACCACCGATGATTGATTTCACGCCTGGTTGTTTCACAATAGCATCCATGACACCGATTGTACCAGCTTGGAAGTCAGGGTTTTCAAATACACCCATAGGTCCGTTCCAAACAACTGTTTTAGCACCAGTCAAGGCTTCGTCAAATTTAGCAATAGATTTTGGACCGATATCCAAACCAAGGAAGCCTGGATCAACTGCTTCACCTTCAGTGTCTTTCACTTCAGTGTAGTCAGCAAATGCGTTTGCTTCTTTTGAGTCAACTGGCAAGATCAATTTGCCGTTTGCTTTTTCAAGAAGAGCTTTAGCAACATCCAATTTGTCTTCTTCTACAAGTGAGTTACCGATTTCGATACCTTGCGCTTTGTAGAATGTGTAAGTCATCCCACCACCGATAAGGACTTTATCAGCTTTTTCAAGCAAGTTTTCGATAACACCGATCTTGTCTGAAACTTTTGAACCACCAAGAATAGCTACGAATGGACGTTCTGGAGTTTCAACTGCTTCTTGGATGTAGGCAATTTCGTTTTCAAGAAGGAAACCAGCAACAGCTTTTTCAACGTTTGCTGAGATACCAACGTTAGATGCATGAGCACGGTGAGCTGTACCGAATGCATCGTTTACAAAGATACCATCTCCAAGAGATGCCCAGTATTTACCAAGTTCAGGATCGTTTTTAGATTCTTTCTTGCCGTCAACATCTTCGAAACGAGTGTTTTCAACCAAGAGAACTTGTCCATCTTCAAGAGCGTTAACAGCTGCTTCCAATTCAGCACCACGTGTAACACCTGGGATAAACTTAACGTCTTGTCCCAATTTAGCAGCCAAATCAGCAGCTACAGGAGCAAGTGATTTACCTTCTTTATCTGCTTCTTCTTTTACACGTCCAAGGTGAGAGAAGAGGATAGCACGTCCACCTTGTTCAAAGATGTACTTGATAGTTGGAAGTGCTGCAGTGATACGGTTGTCATTTGTGATCACGCCATCTTTTACAGGAACGTTGAAGTCAACACGAACGAGAACTTTTTTCCCTTTCAATTCAACGTCTTTAACAGTCAATTTTGCCATTAGATATGACTCCTTCTTTTTTTATACGTGTTAATTATATCACAAAATCTACAAAAGTGATAGCAAAAATTCATGGCTTTTCCTTTTCTCCAATCAAAGATAGATGAAAGACTACACGATTCACATTTTTCTGATAAATGCTAATGATGTTACATGAGAAAGTTGATTTCCAATAGCCATTCCTTCAAACTGTTCTGTAAAACAAAAAGAGATCCATTCGGATCTCTTCTTCATACAATTGAATTATTTAGCGATTTTTGCAAAGTATTCAAGAGTACGTACAAGTTGTGCAGTGTAAGACATTTCGTTGTCGTACCATGATACAACTTTAACCAATTGTTTACCGTCAACGTCAAGAACTTTAGTTTGAGTTGCGTCGAACAATGAACCGTAAGACATACCTACGATATCTGAAGATACGATTGGATCTTCTGTGTAACCGTATGATTCGTTAGCTGCTGCTTTCATAGCTGCATTTACTTCATCAACAGTAACGTTCTTTTCAAGAACTGCTACCAACTCAGTAACTGATCCAGTTGGAGTTGGAACGCGTTGTGCAGAACCATCAAGTTTACCATTCAATTCTGGGATTACAAGACCGATAGCCTTAGCAGCACCAGTTGAGTTAGGAACGATGTTAGCAGCACCAGCGCGAGCACGACGAAGGTCACCACCACGGTGTGGTCCGTCAAGGATCATTTGGTCACCAGTGTAAGCGTGGATAGTAGTCATCAATCCTTCTACAACACCAAAGTTGTCTTGAAGTGCTTTAGCCATTGGAGCCAAACAGTTTGTAGTACATGAAGCACCTGAGATAACTGTTTCAGTACCATCAAGAACGTCGTGGTTAGTGTTAAATACGATTGTTTTAACATCGTTTCCACCAGGAGCAGTAATAACAACTTTCTTAGCTCCACCTTTAAGGTGTTTTTCAGCAGCGTCTTTCTTAGCAAAGAAACCAGTTGCTTCAAGAACGATTTCTACACCGTCAGTAGCCCAGTCAATTTGTTCTGGGTCACGTTCAGCAGAAACTTTAACAAATTTACCGTTAACTTCGAATCCACCTTCTTTAACTTCAACAGTACCATCGAAACGACCTTGAGTTGTGTCGTATTTCAACAAGTGTGCAAGCATAACTGGATCTGTAAGGTCGTTGATGCGAGTAACTTCAACACCTTCTACGTTTTGGATACGACGGAAAGCAAGACGACCGATACGACCGAAACCGTTAATACCAACTTTAACTACCATTAGTGATTTCCTCCTTATGAAAATCAAAAAAAATTTTATGTGAAAAGAGTAACTTGAATCACTACAAATCACCTTTCAACATATCTATTATATACCTTATTGACCAAAATTGCAACTGATTTCATTATTATTAACAAGTAACAAATTTTCTTTCATGTATTTTCGATATTTTTCATAAATTCCATATTTTGATTCCATAAAGAAAAAACGCCCGCTAGAAGCGAGCGTCATGTAGTGAATTATTCACCACGGTGTTTCTTAATAATTTCTTCTTGTACTGACTTAGGTACATCTTCATAGTGGTCAAATACCATCATGAAGGTACCACGTCCTTGTGTTGCAGAACGAAGAACAGTTGCATAACCAAACATTTCAGCAAGTGGAACATAAGCACGAACGATTTGGCTGTTACCATGTGCTTCCATACCGTCAACACGTCCACGACGAGCTGTTACGTGACCCATAACATCACCAAGGTTTTCTTCAGGAACAGTGATGGTTACAAGCATCATTGGCTCAAGGATAGCTGGTTGTGCAGTCTTAGCAGCTTCTTTCAAAGCAAGTGAAGCCGCAACCTTGAAGGCTGTTTCAGATGAGTCGACATCGTGGTATGAACCATCGTAAAGTTTAGCTTTCACATCAACGATTGGGTAGCCAGCAAGGACACCATTCGCCATTGACTCAATCAAACCTTTTTCAACCGCTGGGATGAATTCACGAGGAACCACACCACCGACGATAGCATTTTCAAACTCGAAGCCTTTTCCTTCTTCGTTTGGAGTAAATTCAATCCATACATCACCAAATTGACCTTTACCACCAGACTGACGTTTGAAGAATCCACGTGCTTGAGTAGAAGCGCGGAATGTTTCACGGTAAGATACTTGAGGAGCACCTACGTTTGCTTCAACCTTGAACTCGCGACGCATACGGTCAACAAGGACATCCAAGTGAAGCTCACCCATTCCAGAGATAACTGTTTCACCAGTTTCAACGTTTGTTTCAACGCGGAATGTTGGATCTTCTTCAGCCAATTTTTGAAGGGCAATACCCATCTTGTCTTGGTCTGCTTTAGATTTTGGCTCAACCATCAATTGGATAACTGGTTCTGGAACGTTGATTGACTCGAGGATGATTTTAGCTTTTTCATCTGTCAATGAGTCACCAGTTGTAGTATCTTTCAAACCAACGGCAGCAGCGATATCACCTGAGTAAACAGTGTCAATTTCTTGACGGCTGTTAGCGTGCATTTGAAGGATACGTCCGATACGTTCACGTTTACCTTTAGAAGTATTCAATACGTAAGAACCTGATTGAAGTACACCTGAGTAAACACGGAAGAATGTCAAACGACCTACGAATGGGTCAGTCATGATCTTGAAGGCAAGAGCTGCAAATGGCTCTTCGTCAGATGCTGGACGAGTTTCTTCTTCGTCTGTATCTGGGTTGATACCTTTGATCGCTGGGATGTCAAGTGGGCTTGGAAGGTAGTCAATAACCGCATCAAGCATCAATTGAACACCTTTGTTCTTGAAGGCAGAGCCACACAATACTGGGAAGAATTCAACGTTGATAGTTGCTTTACGGATACCAGCTTTCAATTCTTCGTTAGTGATTTCTTCACCTTCAAGGTATTTCATCATCAATTCTTCATCAGTTTCAGCAACTGCTTCCACCAATTTTTCACGGTATTCTTGTGCTTGTTCAAGGTATTCAGCTGGAATATCTTCTTCAAGGATATCTGTACCAAGGTCGTTAGTATAGATTTCAGCTTTCATCTTGATCAAGTCAATGATACCACGGAAGTCATCTTCAGCACCGATTGGCAATTGAATTGGATGAGCATTTGCTTGAAGACGATCATGAAGTGTGCTTACTGAATAAAGGAAGTCAGCACCGATTTTGTCCATTTTGTTGGCAAATACGATACGTGGAACTCCGTACTCAGTTGCTTGACGCCAAACTGTTTCAGTTTGAGGCTCAACACCTGATTGTGAGTCAAGAACGGTAACCGCACCATCCAATACACGAAGAGAGCGTTGTACTTCGATTGTGAAGTCCACGTGTCCTGGTGTGTCGATGATGTTTACGCGGTGGTTGTTCCATTGAGCTGTTGTCGCAGCAGATGTGATAGTGATACCACGTTCTTGCTCTTGCTCCATCCAGTCCATTTGTGACGCACCTTCGTGAGTTTCACCAATTTTGTGGATTTTACCAGTATAGTAAAGGATACGCTCAGTTGTAGTTGTCTTACCAGCATCGACGTGAGCCATGATACCGATATTACGAGTTTTTTCAAGTGAAAATTCGCGTGCCATGAGGTTAGTTTCTCCTATTTTTTTATTTTACAATCTATTATAACATTATTTAGAAAAAACGGATAGGCAGGACCTACCCGTTCTAAATGTTTTCATACTGTTGTTGGTTTCAACTTACAAGACGATCAGTTGAATTATAGCTCAGAATAATATTTTTAGCTAATTTGAACCCGAGCGAGGCCCTGCGCAAAAAAGACAAACTGCTTTGTGTTCTTCAAGCACTGCATCAGTTTCCTATTTTTGCCTTGTGCCTTTAGCGCCCTTGGTATCATGATCTTACCAACGGAAGTGTGCGAAGGCACGGTTAGCTTCAGCCATACGGTGAGTATCTTCGCGTTTCTTAACTGCTGCACCAGTGTTGTTAGCAGCATCCATGATTTCTTTTGCAAGACGATCTTGCATAGTGTGTTCACCACGACCACGTGAAATTGTTACCAACCAACGAAGTCCAAGTGTAGTACGACGTTCTGGACGAACTTCAACCGGTACTTGGTAGTTTGAACCACCGACACGGCGTGCACGTACTTCAAGAACAGGCATGATGTTTTCCATCGCTGTTTCAAATACTTCAAGTGCATCATTTCCAGTAGCTTCTTTGATTTGCTCAAAAGCTCCGTAAACGATAGAAGCTGCTGTACCACGCTTACCATCAAGCATAACGCGGTTGATAAGACGAGTAACTAATTGTGAATTGTAAAGCGGATCTGGCAATACTTCGCGCTTAGGCGCACGGTTTTTACGACTCATTTATCTTTATCCCCTTTCTTTATGCTTTTGGACGCTTAGTACCGTATTTAGAACGGCCTTGCTTACGGTCAGTAACACCTGCTGTATCAAGTGCACCACGAACGATATGGTAACGTACCCCTGGAAGGTCTTTTACACGTCCACCACGAAGAAGCACCACGCTGTGCTCTTGCAAGTTGTGTCCGATACCTGGGAT
Source organism: Streptococcus cristatus (assembly GCF_001588905.1). GTDB lineage: Bacteria > Bacillota > Bacilli > Lactobacillales > Streptococcaceae > Streptococcus > Streptococcus cristatus_N. The sequence continues at coordinate 65,072 of NZ_LAWH01000002.1, forward strand.
GTAAGCTGTAACTTCGATCAAGTTGCTCAAACGTACACGGGCAAATTTACGAAGGGCTGAGTTAGGCTTCTTAGGTGTCATAGTTCCGACACGAGTTGCAACACCACGTTTTTGTGGTGAAGATACGTTTGTTTGAACTTTTTTGTGGCTGTTGTAACCAACGTTCAAAGCTGGTGATTTAGATTTTTCTACTTTTGATTTACGCGGTTTGCGAACCAATTGGTTAATTGTAGGCATCTACATTCTCCTGTATTTTTTTAATTTTGGTGATGATACACTTGGTGACAGCTATCATCTGTGTGTACTTTTGCAACATTTGTCAGCACGTCTCTGTACACTTTTGAGAGACCAAAAGTAAAAAGTACCGTTTATCATTGTAACACAGAAGCATATCCTCGTCAATAGGTTTTCTTAATTTTTTGCTTATTCTTGTAATCTTTAATAAGCGTTTAAAATAAAGATATTTTACTACTAACAAACTAAAAAAACTCTCAGAACATGCTTCATATTGCATGATTGAGAGTTCTTATTATTTTTATTATGATTCTTCTACTAGTAATCACTGTGTCTCTTAAGCTCCTGAGGAAGTTGAAGACGAGCTGGGAGTATGCTCCGAACTTGTAGCAGGAGCTGGACTGTGATTTTCCTGTGGTTGTGATGGTGTCTCACTTGAAACTGCGGGAGCTACATAGGTTGGTGAGGGCGTTGGAGCAGGCTGCTGGTCTGAATCAGGTTCAGAGGATTCCTCAGGTGTTTTCATTGCATCTTTTACGGCTTGAATTCGACTTTGGAACTTAGCTTTGACTTCCTCATCTTTTACCTTATCAACCGCTCCTTGTGCTTGAGCTAAACTTTCATCGGTACGCTTTTCTTCTAATTTTTTAACAGCAGCTTCAGTATCCTGAATCGTATTATCTTCTGATGATGCTTGATTCGTAGAGCTAGCGTCGCTAGAGCTTGAACGTCTACTGTAACTAACGTTTTTAGTAGAGCCAGTATTCTTCTGGGCTGGTTTTAAAAATAAAAGACCAGAAATCAAGATAGCCGCTAAGATCAATATAATTCCAGAACGAACAAAAACAGAAATTCCCTCTAATTTATCAAAAATATTTCTCATAATTCTTTCCTAAAGTTAATCAAATATATTCCCAATCTCAACATCAATCGTATTTGATTTAACGTCGATATTGGTCACCTTTAACAGTGATTTGTATTCTAGATGATCGCGATTGGCTTGCGCATTGTCCGCAAAGACCGCTACTCCTGCCAACTCCGAATCAAACTCGGACAGAAGGCTAATCATCCCATTAACTGTTCCGCCTCCCTTTAGAAAGTCATCAACAATCAGTACCCGACTGCCAGCTTTTAGGCTACGTTTTGAGAGGAACATTTTCTCAATTCGATCTCCGCTAGAGCCAGAGACATAGTTGACACTGACCGTAGAGCCCTCAGTGATTTTCAAATCGCGACGGACAATGACAAAGGGAACATTCAAAACATTCGCGACAGCATTGGCCAAAGGAACCCCCTTAGTCGCCACTGTCATAACGGCATCAATCTTTTGATCTTTAAAAGCTTTGGCAATGATGCGGCCAATATTATTGAGGATAGATGGCGTACTGAGCAAGTCTGATAAGTAGATATAGCCGCCAGGAAGGATTCGATTACTCTCAGAGAGCTGATCGCGGAGGTCTTGAACGATAGCCTTTGCCTCCTTTTCTGAAATGGAAGGAGTGAAGACGACACCTCCTCCAGCACCAGTAATTGTCTCAATCGTACCAATTTCGATTTCTTCAAAGGCACGTTTGATAATCACAATGTCTTCTGAAATGGAAGACTTGGCAGACTCATATTTCTCTGCAAATGTGTTTAAACTTGTTAATTGGTAAGGATGGTTAATCAAGTAATTGGAAATAACCACCATGCGCTCACTTCTTCTTAATTTCATTTTTTCACCAATTCAATTCCATCAAAATCAGCCACAAACCAGTCTGAGAATTAGACTCTTCTCGCATAGAGCAGTAATTCAATTCTTTCTATTTCAAAGTTTGGAGTGATTTCTATGAATATTTATTTTATTTTTTTCATTATATCATACTATATCAAAAAAACGAACATTATACTAAATATAATGCCCATTTTTCGTATTTCACTTATCAATTTTTGGTTTATAGAAGGAACGATTTTCCAATGCGAATATTTTATTGGTCATTTCTCCCGGAGCAACGAGAGACAGAGCCGTAGTCATCATCATCATTTCCGCATCCAGATTGTCAATCATGTGTAGGATTTCTGCTTCCATAATCTTTGGACGAACGGGACTGCCGTATTCGAGGAGACCGTGGTGGCTGAGGAGGACATGGCGCAAAACAATGACATCTTCCTTGGTATCATCAATTTTCAGCTCTGCTAAAGTTTTGGTCAGTTCCTCATCAATCAGTGCAATATGACCAATCAGATTGCCTCGCACGGTATATTCCGTATTTTCTGGACCGCTCAACTCAATGACTTTGGCCAAGTCGTGCAACATAATCCCCGCAAAAAGAAGACTTTTATTGAGCTGAGGATAGATGTCACCAATTGCGTCCGCTAGCTTGACCATGGTAGCTGTGTGAAAAGCGAGTCCTGATTCAAAAGCATGATGATTGGTTTTCGCTGCTGGGTAGGAATAGAATTCCTTATCATATTTACTGTAAAGAGAGCGTACAACCCTTTGCCAGACTTGATTTTCAATCTTGAAAATCATTTGCGCCAAATATTCCCGCAGTTCTTTTTGATCAACCGGTGGTTTTTCTTTGAAATCAGCAGGATTGTTGGGCTCACCAGCCTTTGGCAAACGCAGAGTCAGCTGATTAACCTGCGGGGTGTTATTATAGACTTCGCGACGGCCTTGCATGTGGACGACTTTCCCCGCTGTAAACTCTGCCACATTATGGGGCTGGGCATCCCACAATTTCCCTTCAATCACTCCAGTGTCATCTTGGAAAGTGAAGGCGAGGTAATTCTTCCCAGCTCTGGTCTGTCGGACTTCGGCTGACTTAATCAGATAAAAGCCTTCAAACAGTTCATCTTTTTTCATTTGATTAATTTTCATAGTCTTCCCTTTCGTCTGGAATATCGAGCAAGTGTAAATGAAGGTCTTGGTCAGACAATTCAATATGCCGTAGCGTTCTTTCGATAGCATTGGTTCGACGAGTCAGTAGCTCGTCAATGCTACCAGAAGCGTTCTTGAGGTGCTTCTGAGCCTTGGCTAGAATACCGCCAAACTTATTGAATTCCAGCTTGACACTGCCCAGAACCTTGCTAATGTCATCTGCGCTACGCTGGATGTTTAGGGTTTTAAAGCCAACCGAGAGAGAATTGAGCAGGGCTGACAAGGTAGACGGTCCAGCTACGACAATCTGCTCATCTCGCCGCAGACCGTCGAAAAACTCTGGATTGCGAACTACTTCAGAATAGAGTCCTTCCGTTGGCAAAAACATAATCCCAAAATTAGTCGTAGCCGGTGGAGCCAGATATTTACTGTTGATATCCTTGGCGAAGCGCTTGACGCTAGCCAACAGCGACTTGCGATAAAGTTCAATTTCTTCCTTGTTGCCAGACTCGTAAGCCTCTTCCAAGCGGTAATAATCCGCCAGAGGAAATTTGGAATCAATGGGCAGGTAGACATAGTCCTGATCCGTCTGCCCGGGCAATTTGATGGCATACTCCACGCGCTCACTAGAACCTGCCACTGTGGCAAATTCCCGCTCATATTGGCTGGGCGTCATGATGTCTTCGATAATTTGTCCCAATTGGAGCTCGCCCATAATGCCACGGGTTTTGGTATTAGAAAGAACCTTATTGAGACTGCCCACATCCCGAGCCACTGTCTGCATCTCACCTAAACCACGATTGACAGACTCTAGCTGCTTGGACACCGTCTCAAAGGAGGTCTGCAGACGACTCTGCAGAGTCTTCTCCAATTTTTCCTCAACGGTCTGGCGCATCTGCTCCAGCCGTAAGTCATTTGACTCCTGAATCTGACGCATCCGCTCATCGGTCTTGTCTCGATTTTTGCTGAAACTCTCCGCCATTTCGGTTCGCAAATCCGTCAAATGGAGGTGCAAATCTGTTCGAACTTCGGCTAACCGATCTCCCAGAACAAGTTCCAACTCTTTTTTCCGAAGAGCTTCCTGCTGCCTTTCCTGCTCAAAGCGGTAATCTAGCTGGTCGGACAAGTGATCCTCCTGCTCTTCTAGCAAGACTCTAATTGCCTGCTCCTGCTGCCCCTGTCTCTGCCAGAAGAAATAGAGAAAGACCAGATTGATGATAAGCAGGATGATGATGATATACTCCATATCAACTCCTATCTTTACTGTAAATAACAACTGTATAACCCCTGTCAAAGGATAAAAATACAGGTCTATCTATAAATTCGTTAGAAGCATAGACTTTTTTAAAGAAAAAATTTCTTTCATTTAAAGGATATTTGGCTCCTTCAATGGTCAAAGGAACATCCTCTGTCGGCAGAAAGGCCAGATAATCCATGCCTACCACCGGCTTGATTTCATGACGGCCAGAGGGAACATAACGGATGCAATTCTGGGCATCTACTAAGATCAGCTGCTCCATATAGGGAGCGATTTTATCATTGCTGGGCAAAAAAACATTGGCCAGAGCATGGTCTAAACGACCGCCAAAGGCGCCGAAAATCGTCAGATAAGCATCTGGATAGCGCTCAAAGCAAGCCAGAACAGCCAATTCTAAGTCCGTATCATCCTTTTCAGGCTGAGCCTGAATGACTTCCTTGGCGCCAGCTTTTATGCGCAGCAATTCTTCATCAGAAACAGAATCAAAATCGCCAATCGCTAAGTCCAGAGGCAAGCCCTGCTTTAGCAGATAAAAGGCGCCACGATCAACTCCGACAAAAAGATCAAAATCCCGATTGACCGCAGTCAAATCACCGCCAGCAAACAGAGCAATTCTAGGCATCTAACGCATCCCTCAAGGTCTGAACTTGATGGCTGACATCACCTTTGAAGACATAGCTACCTGCTACGAAAATATTGGCGCCAGCTTCTCTAGCCATCTGAATCGTCTTATCATCAATCCCACCGTCAACTTCAATATCAAAGTTCAGCTGATTGGCCTCTCGCAAAGCGACCAGTTCACGAATCTTACCCATGGTTTCGGGCAGAAAAGCCTGACCGCCAAATCCTGGGTTGACTGTCATAACCAAGACCTGATCCACTAGATTCAAGACATTTTTAATCGCTTCAACCGGTGTTCCAGGATTGATAACAACACTAGGCTTGACACCTGCTGCACGAATCTTCTGCAAAGCACCATGAATATGCGGCGTTGCTTCCACATGGATGCTGATAATATCTGCACCTGCCCGAGCAAATTCCTCAATATGGTGTTCAGGATTGGACACCATGAGATGGCAATCAAAAACCATCTTACTGTGGGGACGCATACTTGCTACGACACCAGCACCAAAGCTGATATTAGGGACAAAATGACCATCCATGACATCCAAATGGGCATACTCCGCTCCGCTAGCTTCTAGCTTTTTCAACTCCGTCTCAAAATTAGCATAATCCGCACTCAGAACAGAGGGAGCAATTTTAAATGTTTTCATGATTGTTCCTTTCTTTATTTAGGAAGTTTTTTAGCTGTCTTTTTATAGGTTTCACGACGGTTCTCGATTTCACTGAGAAATTGCAGGTAATTTTCAAAACGAAAAGCAGCAATTCGCTCGGCTTCTACGGCTGGTTTGACGGCACAAGCCGGCTCGTGCGTATGGGTACAAGTGCGGAACTTGCAGTCCCGACTGATTTCGGCAATTTCTGGAAAGGCGGCGTTCAGGTCTTCTGCCTTGTCTACTTCATAGTCTAAGGAAGAAAAGCCTGGAGTGTCCGCAATTTTTCCGCCATTTAGGTTATAAAAGCTAACCGCCCGTGTCGTATGGCGACCCCGCCCCAGACTTTCAGAAATTTCTCCTGTTTCTAATTGCAAGTTTGGTGCAATTTTATTGAGCAGAGTGGATTTTCCGACACCGGTCTGACCCATGAACACAGTGATTTTCCCCGTCAGAAGTGGCAGTAAATCCTCGACAGACTGGACCACCTGATAGCCAATCTGCTGATAGACCTGAACATAAGTAGCCAAGCTCCCTTCATCCTCCAGCAGATCCAACTTACTCAGATAGATGAGGGGGTGGATGCCCTTGTGCTCCAAAAGTACCAGAAAACGATCCAAGAGATTGGCATTGAAGTCTGGCTCTTTAGCACTCATGATGACAACGGCCTGATCAATGTTGACAATGGGTGGCCGCACCAAACTATTTTTACGCTCAGCTATTTTTAAAATGTAGCCTTCAGAGTCCTTGTCCGCTGAAAATTCGACATGATCGCCAACATAAGGCGTTTGTCCTTTTTTGCGGAAATTCCCACGCGCTCTCGTCTGATACACCTGCCCATCTGACTCTACATAATAAAAGCCAGCCAAGGCTTTGATAATTATTCCTTGCAAGACTGCTCCTTTAAAGTTAATACAATTATTATATCAAAAAATGATGAATTTAGCTTGCCAGTTTGATAGTAAAGGCGGAAAATTATTCCTCATAAGATCTTTTGTAAAATAAAGATATAATATTGCAAGCGCTTTCTAAAAGTATTATAATATATATGATAAATACCAAATGGTTACTACTTTATTTTGAGGAAGGGACAAGGTCGATTAGAAAGGAAGGTGAGCATTTACTGGTTTCTTGTCCATCTGCTTTTTTACTGGAACATCCTATGATGCGGAAGTTCCTCTTATCCTAGAAGGAAGTTCTGACTACTTGGATGCTCCATACTAGGTATAAGGAGGTTATTTATGAGCCTTTCATTTCTATCAAAGAGCAATCCGCTCATTTCCAACGTAAAAAAGGGGAAATTTTTAACCCCTTGGTTTCTATCTCCCTTTATCCTCTACTACACCACCCAGTACATGTCTCCGATTAGGAAGGCCTCAACTGATTTCTTTTTAGACAAACAAAGTTGGATCCCAGACTGGTGGAATATTTTAGACCTTTTATCTTTCCTTTACACTATCATCGCCTTCTTCCTTTGGGTCAGGTTCATTGAAAAGCGGCCGATACGGACCATGGGATTCTCCAAGGGAAATGGACTATCAGAATTTACAAAAGGTGTCTTGGTTGGTGCCATCATGATTACGACCGTTCTAGTAGTCTTCTTTATCACAGGAGATGCCAAATTTGACCGTATTCAATTTAGTCTGCCTTTCCTTGTTTCTTGGATGTTAGTTCTCATCGGCTATATTTTGCAAACAGCTGCGGAAGAAATTTATATCCGCGGATGGTTGGTACCAATCATCTCCTACCACAAAAATGCCTATTTAGCGATTCTGATTGCTTCAACCATGTTCTCTTATTTCCATTTGGACAATAACGGAGCATCTTGGCTTTCGACACTTCACCTGTTTATTTTCGGATTATTCACCGCTGTCTATGCCATGAAGCGTGGAAATATCTGGGGACCTTGTGGCTTCCACTTTGCTTGGAATTTCATTATGGGAAATGTATATGGCTTCCACGTCAGTGGATATGACAGCGAGTCTTCCTTGATGTACTTTACAGCTTCCAATCGTACCTTCATTACCGGCGGCCAATTCGGTCCCGAAGGAGGTATTCCGGGCTTGGTTGTCTTCATCTTGGCGCTGTTATGGGTCACCTTTATCCTGAAAGATACCTCAAAAGAACAAGAATCCCTCTATCCGCAAGCTATCGAATAAATGAAAATACACTTGCAAACAATCACTGCTTAGACTTTGATAGCCACTTTTAATTTCTACAATCAGCTTTCAAAAGCCTCTATTTACCACTATTTCCCTGTGCCTGCCCTAGCCAAAACTTACCATTTTCTCTTGCCATTTTCAAAAAATATGTTATAATAAAAAGCAAGCGGAGGTGGTGGAACGGCAGACACGCATGCTTCAGGCGCATGTGCCCGTACGGGTGTGAGGGTTCAAATCCCTTCCTCCGCATCGAACAGGAACTCTTGTCCAAGTTGACAAGAGTTTTTCTTTTGAAGAATTATGGAAACCTCGTGAAATTTATTTCAAAAAACCAGCCCTTTCTGAAAAGGGCTGGTTTTCATAATCTTATAATCCTTGTTCCTTCAAGGCATCCGCCAGACGGGCAAAATCTGCCAAAGTCAAGGCTTCCCCCCGAACACTTGGAGACAATTCAGCTTGCTCTAAAGCAGCTGTTAGCTTAGCCTTGGTCTCCTCTGACTTCCCAAAATGACTGGTCAGATTGTTCCAGAGCGTCTTGCGACGGTGGACAAAGCTAACCTTGGAAACCTTGAAAAAGAATTTCTCGTCTTGGACTTCAACTGCAGGCTGGTCTCTGCGTACCATCTTGAGAATGGCCGAATCCACATTTGGTGCTGGCACAAAGACTGTCCGCGGCACGATAAAGGCAACCTTGGCAGTCATGTAATACTGCACGGCAATAGACAAACTGCCGTAGGCCTTGGTATTAGGCTGAGCCGAAATCCGATCCGCCACTTCTTTTTGCATCATAACGACAAACTCACTAAAAGGAATCCCGCTCTCAATCAAATGCATAAGAATAGGCGTCGTGATATAGTAGGGCAGATTCGCCACTACCTTGATAGGCAGGTCTGGATTTTTAAACTCTGCTATGTACTGAGCCAGATCAACCTTGAGAATATCCTGATTGACCACAGTCACATTGTCAAAATCGCGCAGAGTATCCGCCAAAATCGGCACCAGACGATCATCGATCTCAAAGGCCATAACCTCTGCAGCATTTTCCGCCAAAAATTCTGTCAATGCCCCAATTCCAGGACCAATCTCGATGACATTGATCTTTTTATCAATCTCGGCTGTATCCACAATCTTCTGGAGGATGTTGGTATCAGTCAGGAAATTCTGACCGAACGATTTTTTGAAAGTGAAACCGTGACGCTCCAGAATGGCACGGGTCACACTATAATCTGCAATTCTCATTTTCTCTCTTTTCTATTTCTTAGCCATCATATAAAAAATCAACCGAATTACTAGTACCAATAAAAGCAAATATACTATGCCATTACCTCGGTTATTCTCTTTCGCATCGGCCCCAGTCTCATCAAGCACTTGATCATCTTCTTGGACTTGTACCTGCTCTTCTTTTTGGCTTTGCTCTTGTTTAGCTTCTTGGCATTGCACTTGATCATCTTCTTGACGTTGTACTAGCTTATCTTCTTGAACTTGGACTTGCTCAGCCTCTTGAACTTGCACTTGTTTATCTTTTGGGCCTTGCATTTTCTTCAACTCATCTTGGTATGCAACCGAGTCTAGAATATTATCCTCTGGCAACAATTTTGAGGCATAATAATCAGGAAACCCCATGGCAAGCCCAATCAAGTTCGTACCTGTTAAAGAAAAATCCAATTCTTGGGGTTGATTTCCCTGAATTGCTCGGATGTTTTTTAAAAGCTTACGCGAAGTTGTAGACAATCCGTCCATAGAAGCAACTTCTAAAATATCAAATCCTAGCATGTCACCATCTTTGACATTTGCAAGAATATAGCGAACAAAATCATTATATAGTTGCAAGACCTGAGGGGCATTCTTTTCTAAAAAAGACCGATTTTTGTGGGAATTTTTCTGGAATTTTTCAATAGGAAGTAAGATATTAAATTTTTTCCATAGAATACTAGGCATTCGCAAATCTTTTTCATCCCAGAATAATTGCCAAAAATAAGGAATTATGTAAACGCCCTCCGTTAGAATACGTGCCTCATCGCCGTTTTTTAAATAAATATAGCTTCTATTTGCCATGTCATCTCCCTTCACAATTTTTTATCAAAGTTGCAAGTTCTGTTAAAATCACACCAAACAGTTCCAACCGCTTGAGTCACCTCTTGTTTCCACCATTACCAGTACAGATGCTTGCTAATTCGTTATTTGTTATCTTTTAAAGAGATCATTTGCTCAAGCAAGGAATAGAGGTTTTTCTGCTCTTCTTCCTCGTAAGCAAATGTATTAGCCTTAACTTCTTTGCATTTCTCGTCATACAAAAAGCCCTCATAGCCATCTTCTGTAGATAAAGCTGTATAGACTTTCGCCATTTCTTCAGGACTAATCGAAAATCTCGACTTAATTTTATACAGATTTTTCATAAAAGCGCTGAGGTGATCATAGCGGCGCATATCTACTTTGACATTGGTCACACGAATCGCCTGAATTTTGATGCCTTTCCACTGTTTCCGCATATAAAGCGACAGCATCAACAAGGCCAGTTTATTCTGATAATAGGTCTTGGCAGGACTGTAATGTTTTTGACCAGATAAATTTTCAAAATCAAGCTTCATGAAAGGATAAAGCACCAGTCCTTGGGAAGAAATATTAATAATCCGACCACTTTCTGACTTTTCTAACAAGCCTCTCAACAAGGTAGAAAGCAAGAAGGGAGCGCCCACGTTGGTCGCAAACTGCTTTTCTAATCCATCTTTGGTTATCACAGGACTTTTGATTGATAAATCAAAATCAGCCGCATTGTTAATTAAAACATCTAAAGTCTCTTCTTTTTGGATATACTGTTCTATCGTTTTCCTGACGCTCTTCATATCAGACAAATCAACCAAGGTATAATCTATATGCGGATTTCCTGTTTGTTGACGGATTTTCTCACAGGCTTGCTCAGCAGCTTCTTTTCTCCGGCAAAATAGGGTCACTGACCACTCTTTTTCAGCTAACTGTTTAGCAACCTGGTAGCCAATACCACTATTGTCGCCCGTAATAATTACTTTTTTCATTTCTGACTCCGTTAGACTGAATACTTGAGCATGGCTTCTTCCACTTCTGCCAAGGTTACGCCAAACAGTTCCAACCGCTTGAGCAGCTGTTTGCCATTGGAATAGCCGATGCGGAGTTGCTCGCCCAGATACTCTCGGCGCTGACGGCTGTCGCTCCCTAGGAGCAATCCCAGCCGCATGAGGTCATTCTTTGTCACATCAAAATCACTGCTTGACTCAAATTGGCCGGTTACCCCAGCGAGGGCTGTCTTTAAGTCCTCAAAGCTAGCGTGCTCAATACCTAGTGAGCGCCCTTTGGTCTTGGACTTGGGAGCTGCTTCGTCACGCTTGAGAAAGGCATGTTGGACTGCGGGAATTTCCGTCATAATCAGACGGCGAATCCGCTCGCCGTTGAAATCAGGGTCTGTAAAGACAATGACTCCATGTAAGTCCTGCAGGTGGCGAATCCGCTCGATATCTGCATCGCTAATGGCAGAACCTCTAGTTTCATAGGTCTCAACATCAAAATAGCGCTTGAGATTGGCTGTGTCATCACGCCCTTCCACAACGACCACTTGGGGGATTTTTATCTTTTCAGTCAAGTCCAAACACCTTCTTTGCATTGGCATAGGTCGCCTGCGCTACTTCGTCGACAGTCAGTCCACGAAGTTCCGCAATTTTTTCCACAACATAGCGGGTATAGGCTGTTTTGTTTTCTCGGCCACGCTTGGGAACAGGTGCCAGATAAGGCGCATCTGTCTCGACGAGGATTTTCTCCAAAGGCAGGTTCTGCGCAGCTTCTTGAATATCCGTCGCTTTTTTAAAGGTGACAACTCCAGAAAAGGAAATCATCATCCCCAGCTCGATAAAGCGCTCTGCCATTTCCAAAGAACCCGAATAAGAGTGCATGATACCGCCACGAGGGCCTACACCCTCACTCTTGATAATCTCATAGGTGTCTTCTAAAGCGTCGCGCGTGTGGACGACAAAGGGCAGATCTAACTCTTTGGAGAGCTGGATTTGTCGGCGAAATACTCGCTCTTGCACTTCCTTTGGCGCTGTCATCCAGTGATAATCCAGCCCAATCTCGCCCAGAGCCACCACTTTTGGATGAGCAAGCTTGTCCAGCAGATAGGCTTCCACCGCCTCATCATAAGTCCCAGCCTCAGTCGGATGCCAGCCAATCGTAGCATAAATCTGCTCATAATTATCGGCCAACTCCAAGGCGCGCTCAATGGTCGGCCGATCAAAACCGACAACATTCATATTGCTAACGCCCATTTCTGCAGCCAACCGAAGTTCTTCTGCCTCTCGACCAGCAAATTCTTCCACATTTAAATGCGTGTGTGTATCAAAAATTTTCATGCTTTACTTCCTTGTATTTCCTGCTTTTCATTATACCAAAAAAGTCAGATAAAGGGGCAAGAGCTTTACTTTCTCTCCACCTACTTCAGCGGGTATTTGTTATTTTTACAGCACCTATCAAAAATACTTTTACTGTTTTTTGATAATTTTTTATTATTTTTCGATATTTTGTTATTGATTATCGATATGTATTGTGATATAGTAAATAAAAATAGAAATTTATTTGGAGGAATCCATGTCAAAGACAAGACAAAAAACAGCTGAAGATATAAGCATTGTGCTTACAAAAATCAGCCTCAGCATTTTATTTATTGCTTCCATTGTCCTGATAGCCATCGGACCTTGGGTAGTCAGCCTAGTCATTGAATTTCCCTCTCCTTTCTTTCAGGGAGAAAGTCGCTATTGGATATTGTTGCTTCTAGGCTATGTCTTAGGCTGCCTGGCTCTGACCTGTATCGTGCATCTCTATCGGCTCCTCAGCCGCATCGGGAAAAATCAGGTCTTTATCAGACAGAATGTACAGTATATGCGCTATCTGGGCTGGGAAGTTGGAATGGTCACCCTCATTTCTTTCTTTATGGGCTTGACAGTCTATATGCCCATGCTCCTCGTAGCCGTTTCTTGCTGCATTTTAACCTTGATTATTCGGGTTATCCGCAATGCTTTTGGCAAGGCAATTGAGCTGCAAGAAGAAGTAGACTACACGATTTAGGAGGGACTATGATTCAGATAAATTTAGACCTTGTCATGGCTCAAAAACGGATTAGTGCTGGACGCTTAGCAGAATTGATTGACCTCACTCCTGCCAACTTGTCCATCTTGAAAAATAACCGAGCCAAGGCAATACGCTTTTCAACACTTAATGCCCTTTGTCGGGAATTGGACTGCCAACCCGGCGATATTCTTGAATATATCACAGATGAAACCGAGGAGGAATAAACATGGAAACACCATCACAAGAACAGATGACGGGGCAACCCTACCTTCCTTTTGAAAAAGACCAAGAACGAAAAAGCATCTTCACAGCTTTAAATATAAAGGAACTGAAGAATTATAGAATCAGCTCTCTCATTCTCTATTTTTTGGCCTACTTTTATACAGTTGCCATCGACGGCAACAAGACCATTTACTTTTTTCCTATTGCGATTGGTTTAATTAGCCTGACCGAGTGGTTAATAAGAAAAACGCCAAAAAGCTTGCCTCAAATCGAAAAGGATGCCTCTACTGGGCTCGAGTCCAAGCTTTTCCTGATTCTCAGTTTGACTCAGGCACTGGCACTCAGTATCTGGGGCTTTCACCCACAATTAGAAATTTTTCAGACTTTGACTCTCCACATCTCCTTTTCTTTTTATATCCTGTCACGGACGGGTTGGCTCAATCAAGGCCGTTTGGGGATCATGGTTTGGTACGATAGCATTCAGGCCTTTGTGATTCTACCTTTTAGAAACTTTTTCGCTGGTCTTCAAGTCTTTGCTCTGAGCGATAAGACTTCAGATGTAACTACTGAAGACAGCGATTCTTCGAGGAAAGCACTCCAAAGTACGATGATCGCAAGTAGCCTTCTTATTGCTGGTATGCTGGTCTTCTTCGTTTGGTCACAACTCAGCCAAGTCTCTGATCGATTTGCTCTTTTCTTTAGTGATACAGCTGATGCCTTGCATCTTTTCTTTGAATTGATTTTTGCAAATCTTGATACAGACGCCATCGCTCTTCGCATCTTTTTGGCCCTACCTATTGGCCTCTATCTCTACAGTCTGATTGTTGGCAGCTTACTGAATCAAAAGAATATCAAAGTTACCTATCAAAGCTTCCAAAATAAAATTCAGCCACTGCGAATGTTTCCTGCTTTTACAGCCTATATCATCATCGGCAGCCTCTGCCTGACCTACGCTCTCTTTTTCCTCGTTGGTTTAGGAGAATTAAGCGAACTCCTTAGTGCTGGCACTAGCCTCCAAACCATTTCTCCACAAAATGCCTCAACTGTTGCTGTTGCTGGTTTCTGGCAGCTTGTTCGTGTATCACTTCTAAATTTCGCTGTCCTAGCCGCCTTTTATTTACTGGCCCAAAAACCTCTCTGGGACCAGAAAGGTACTCGTCTAGCCAGCACTATTCTCTTTACTTTCGCATTTTTACTGGCCTTGCTTGCTGGCTGGAAACTCTTTGGCATCTACATCTATCTCTACGGTCCAACACCATTGCGCCTGATCTCCGCTTGGTTTATCCTCGTTCTACTGGTCTGGTGTATTCTGACCCTGATTCGCTTCTACAAGCCCATCCAAGCGATCCGAATCGGTATCTTCTACGCCCTTATTAGTTTCACGCTGCTCTGCTATCTCTATCCTCTGCTCTTAGCTGCTTGATAGAGAGCATACTTATATGCCAATATAAGTATCAAAAAGAGGCTGGGACAAAAGTCCTAGCCTCTCAATTGTCTTTGGATTGTCGAGCAAGACGCAGTGGTTGAGTGGGCTCTATTACGCTGATTTCATCAGCTTTTACAGCCC
>NZ_LAWH01000020.1:0-48467 GCF_001588905.1 Streptococcus cristatus
TCAACCACTGCGTCTTGCTCGATAATCCAAAGACAATTGAGAGGCTAGGACTTTTGTCCCACTCTCCAAATGTTATTGAAAGGAAAATAAGATGATAAAAACCTTACCTAAAGATTTTATTTTCGGTGGTGCAACAGCAGCCTATCAAGCTGAAGGAGCAACCCACACAGATGGGAAAGGACCTGTTGCCTGGGATAAGTACCTAGAGGATAACTACTGGTACACGGCAGAACCTGCCAGTGACTTTTACCACAAATACCCTGTGGATCTGAAATTGGCTGAAGAGTATGGTGTCAATGGTATTCGGATTTCCATTGCTTGGTCACGGATTTTCCCGACAGGCTATGGCGAGGTCAATCCAAAAGGTGTGGAATTTTACCATAATCTTTTCGCAGAATGTCACAAGCGGCATGTGGAACCCTTTGTGACTCTTCACCATTTTGATACGCCAGAGGCTCTTCATTCAAATGGCGATTTCCTCAATCGGGAAAATATTGAGCACTTTGTGGATTATGCAGCTTTCTGTTTTGAAGAATTTCCAGAAGTTCGCTATTGGACAACTTTCAATGAAATTGGTCCCATTGGTGATGGTCAGTACTTAGTAGGAAAATTCCCTCCAGGTATCCAGTATGACTTGGCCAAGGTTTTTCAATCCCATCACAATATGATGGTCTCACATGCCCGTGCTGTTAAGCTCTATAAGGACAAGGGTTACAAGGGTGAAATCGGTGTCGTTCATGCACTTCCGACAAAATATCCTTACGATCCAGAAAATCCAGCAGATGTCAGAGCGGCAGAGTTGGAAGATATTATTCATAATAAATTTATCCTTGACGCTACTTATCTGGGACACTATTCAGATGTAACTCTGGCAGGAGTAAACCATATCCTTAAGGTCAATGGTGGTCAGCTGGATCTACGAGATGAAGACTTTGCGGCTTTAAAAGCAGCTAAAGACCTCAATGACTTCCTTGGCATCAACTACTATATGAGTGATTGGATGCGCGACTTTGACGGTGAAACAGAAATTATCCATAACGGAAAAGGCGAAAAGGGAAGCTCTAAGTACCAGATTAAGGGTGTAGGGCGCAGAGAATCTCCGACCCATATACCGAAAACGGATTGGGATTGGATTATCTATCCGCAAGGTCTTTATGACCAAATCATGCGGATTAAGAAAGATTATCCAAACTACAAGAAGATTTATATCACAGAAAATGGTCTGGGTTATAAAGATGAATTTGTGGACAATACGGTTTACGACGATGCTAGGATTGATTACGTCAAGCAGCATCTGGAAGTTTTATCCGATGCGATTGCGGACGGGGCTAATGTCAAGGGCTACTTTATCTGGTCTCTGATGGATGTCTTTTCTTGGTCTAACGGTTATGAAAAACGCTACGGCTTATTCTACGTAGACTTCGAAACCCAGGAGCGCTATCCGAAGAAATCCGCTCACTGGTATAAGAAACTAGCTGAAACACAAATCATTGAATAAAAAATAAAGCCGTTAGAGTTGAGCTCTTTCGGTTTTTTTGGGCATGCTAATCCATAGAAGTCTGATTTGATGGTATTCAATCGCTAGACAGGATATTCTGGTCTGAGTGCTTGCGGAAAAATTTAAAATTCTCCTTTGAATTGGCTTGAGAGATAGACAGTTTGGATTTCATTTTTTATGACAGCCAATGGCTCTGTACTTGGAAATCTGCTATAATGGTTTTATGATTATTTTACAAGCAAACAAGATTGAACGCTCTTTTGCAGGGGAGCTACTTTTTGACAATATCAACCTGCAGGTAGATGAGAATGACCGGATTGCACTGGTCGGTAAAAACGGAGCTGGTAAGTCAACCCTGCTCAAGATTTTGGTGGGCGAGGAAGAGCCGACTTCTGGTCAAATCAATAAAAAACGAGACTTATCCTTGTCCTATCTGGCTCAGGACAGCCGCTTTGAGTCGGAGAATACCATCTATGACGAGATGCTGCTGGTCTTTGATAGTCTGCGTCAGCAGGAAAAACGCTTGCGGCAGATGGAGCTGCAAATGGGAGAATTGTCAGGGGAAGACCTGACTGCTCTCATGAACCAGTACGATCAGCTGTCAGAGGACTTTCGACAAAAGGGTGGTTTTACCTATGAGGCCGATATTCGAGCGATTTTAAATGGCTTCAAGTTTGACCAGTCCATGTGGCAGATGAAGATTTCTGAGCTGTCGGGCGGGCAGAATACCCGTCTAGCTCTGGCCAAGATGCTCTTGGAAAAGCCAGAGCTGCTGGTCTTGGACGAGCCAACTAACCACTTGGATATCGAGACCATTGCTTGGCTGGAAACTTACTTGATTAACTACAGCGGTGCCCTGATCATCGTCAGCCACGACCGCTATTTCCTAGACAAGGTTGCGACCATCACGCTGGACTTGACCAAGCATTCCTTGGATCGCTATGTGGGCAATTACTCCAGTTTCGTGGTCCAAAAGGAGCAGAAGCTGGCCACTGAAGCCAAGAACTACGAAAAACAGCAGAAAGAAATCGCTGCGCTGGAGGACTTTGTTAATCGCAATCTAGTCCGGGCCTCCACAACCAAACGGGCTCAGTCCCGCCGTAAGCAACTGGAAAAGATGGAGCGTTTGGACAAACCAGAAATCGGCAGCCGCTCGGCCAATATGACTTTCAGATCTGATAAGGTTTCTGGAAATGTTGTGCTGACCTTGGAAGATGCAGCTATTGGCTACGGAGAGGAAGTCCTGTCGGAGCCGATTAACCTTGACATTCGTAAGTTCAATGCGGTAGCTATTGTCGGGCCAAATGGGATTGGAAAGACGACCTTGATTAAATCACTAATCGGTCAAGTTCCTTTCATCAGAGGCAAGGAGCAGCTGGGAGCTAATGTGGAAGTAGGCTACTATGACCAGACCCAGAGCAAACTGACTGCCAGCAATACGGTACTTGACGAGTTATGGAACGACTTCAAGCTGACGCCAGAGGTCGAGATTCGCAATCGCTTAGGTGCTTTCCTCTTTTCGGGAGACGATGTCAAGAAGTCTGTCAGCATGCTATCAGGTGGAGAGCGGGCGCGGCTGCTTCTAGCCAAGCTGTCTATGGAAAACAACAACTTCCTCATCCTAGACGAGCCGACCAACCACCTGGACATTGACAGCAAGGAAGTGCTGGAAAATGCCCTGATTGACTTTGATGGCACCCTGCTCTTTGTCAGCCATGACCGTTACTTTATCAATCGCGTGGCCACCCAGATTATCGAGCTCTCTGAGAGAGGCTCTACCCTTTATCTGGGTGATTATGACTACTATCTTGAGAAAAAGGCAGAGCAGGAAGCCTTGCGTGAGGAGACGGAGCAGGTTGATTCTGACAAGCCTGTCCCTGCCAATGACTATCAGCTTCAAAAGGAAAACCAGAAAGAACAGCGCCGGCTGGCCCGCCGCCTAGAGCAATTGGAAGCGCAAATCGAGGACTTGGACAGTCAGATCAGTCAGCTTCAGGAAGCCATGCAGGCTACCAACGACGCCAGTGAACTCATGGAGAGCCAGCAGCAAATCGACCAGCTGACCGCCGCCCAAGAAGAAGCCCTACTCGAATGGGAAGAACTGGCGGAGAAGGTCTAGTATTTTTAGGGGCAGTCAGTCCGCCCGCTTTGAAAGGAGCTACTGATGACGACAGAAAACGATTGGTTTATGCGGCAGATCAAGGGAGCGGCCAATATGCTTGGTTCGGCTCTGCGCCTAACAATCCAGCATTTGGATCTGGGGCAGTTTGAAGATGAGCAAGGCCGGCAGCTTGATGGAGCTGATTATTTGCAAGAGTTGCTGGAAAGCGAGCATTTTGCAGAGGCAGCTGATTTCGTTCAGGCCCAGATGAAGCGCCTGCCTTTCCATCAATATGAGATACTGGCGGACCAGTTCTTGCTTTATCTGGCCAGTCTGGAAGCCCCAGTAAAAGACCGGAATGGCTTGGATGAAGCCTATTTACAGGATTTGGAAAAGAAACTGAAAGAATTTAAGTGGTAAACAAATGGAAAATTTAGGCAAGGTTTTTCGTGATTTTCGTTTAAATGGGCATTATTCTTTGAAGGAAGCGGCGGGTCAGGTTTGCTCGACTTCTCAGCTGTCTCGTTTTGAGCTGGGTGAGTCGGACATGACCCTCTCGAAATTTTTAGATCTCTTGGATAATATTCATGTGACCCTTGAAAATTTTATGGACAAGGCACGGAATTTCCAGCAGCATGAGCACGTGGCCATGATGGGTAAAATTATCCCTCTTTACTACTCAAATGACATCAAGGGATTTCAGGACTTGCAAGCGGAGCAGTTGGAAAAGGCCAAGGCCAGCAGTGTTCCTCTTTACTATGAGCTGAATTGGATTTTGATGCAGGGCTTGATTTGTCAGCGGGACAGTCAGTTTCGCATGAGGCAAGAGGATTTAGATAAGGTGGCTGATTATCTTTTCCAAGTGGAAGACTGGACTATGTATGAGCTGATTCTCTTTGGCAATCTCTATAGTTTTTATGATGTGGACTATGTCTACCGTCTGGGCAAGGAAGTTATGGAGCGGGAGGACTACTACAAAGAAATCGGTCGCCATAAGAAATTGGTCTTGATTTTAGCCCTCAATTGTTACCAGCATTGTTTGGAAAGTCGTTCTTTTGATAAGGCTAGTTATTTTGAGGCTTACGTAGAGAAAATCATTGGCAAAGGCATCAAACTCTATGAACGCAATGTGTTCCTCTATCTCAAGGGTTTTGCGGCCTATCAGAAGGGGGAGAATAAGCAGGGCATCAAGCAAATGCAGGAAGCCATGCACATCTTTGAAGTGCTGAATTTACCTGAGCAAGTCGCCTATTATCAAGAGCATTTCGATAAGTTTGTAAAAGCATAATTTCCCAAATATGGGAAAAATAAAGAACCTCCCTCTATTCCTGATACAATAGTTTCAGAAATGGAGGGAGGTATTTTTATGAATCGACAAGCAGTGCAGCTGATTACACGGGCTGCTATTAATAAAAGTGGAAATATGCTTTATGACTATGGGAACAGCGTTTGGCTTGCTTCTATGGGAGCTCTGGGACAGACAGTCTTGGGTATTTACCAGATATCGGAGCTAGTCACCTCCATCTTATTCAATCCTTTTGGTGGAGCCATTGCGGACCGCTTTTCCAGACGTAAGGTGCTGATGGTAACAGATTTGATTTGTGCCGGTCTTTGTTTACTGATTTCCTTTATCTCAAATGACCAGCTCATGATTGGAGCGCTGATTTTTGCTAATGTGGTTCAGGCTATAGCCTTTGCTTTTTCTCGACCAGCTAATAAGTCTTATATTACCGAAATTGTGGACAAGGAAGACATTGTAACCTACAATTCTCATCTGGAATTGGCCTTGCAGGTTATCAGTGTCTCAGCCCCAGTTTTATCTTTTATCGTGATGCAGTATGCAAATCTGCGCATGACCCTTCAGCTGGATGCCCTTAGCTTCTTTCTGGCTTTTGCCTTGGTTTACTTTCTGCCCAATCATGAGCCAAGCAAGAAGAAGTCTCCCATCAATCTTGGAAATATCCTGAGAGATATCAAGGAAGGTTTAGTCTATATACGTCAGCAAAAAGAAATCTTCTTTCTGCTCTTGGTAGCTTCTGCCGTCAACTTTTTCTTTGCGGCCTTTAATTACCTGCTGCCTTTTACCAATCAGCTCTACGGTAAGACTGGCTCTTATGCAACTGTTTTGAGTTTGGGTGCTATCGGCTCAATCATAGGAGCCATTCTAGCCAGCAAGGTTAAGGCTAGTATGGGAAATTTACTTGTAGCTCTGCTATTGACTGGTGTTGGGGTAGCAGTCATGGGTGTCTCTGCCTTGCTACCGGTTCATCCATATTTCTCCTATTCTGGTAATCTTATCTGTGAGCTTTTTATGACTGTGTTCAACATTCATTTCTTCAGCCAGGTTCAGACCAAGGTGGACAAGCAGTATCTAGGCCGCGTTTTCTCAACGATTTACACGCTGGCAATTCTTTTTATGCCTCCTGCGACTTTTCTGATGACTCTTCTGCCGAGTGTCCATACCCTTTCCTTTCTCCTGATTGGTTTCGGAGTGATGGGATTGGCTTTGATTTCCTACCTTTATCAAAAGAGAATACAAAAAGACTAGGTTGGAGTGATTTCCAACCTAGTTTAATGTTTTGTCTTGCAAATCTTCAGCTGAGAATTTTTAAATTCATTACTAGCCTAATTTGGCTTAGAACTTTATTTCCAACCTACCAGCTCAAATCGGCTGATAGATTAGGAGTGCTAGAGATTTGGATAGCTGGTAGAAAAAATTTTTCCATTGGAATGTACATATAATCATTGTTCCTTGCTAGTAAAAGTAGTATGATGGGGTATAAGCAAAATTAATGGAGTGAGGAATGAAAGATTTTCATTTTGATGCAATTTCAGCATTTGAAAACTATAAAATTGAGGAGGCCAAAGATGGCCATGTTTTAGTAACCACAGAGGTCGTCCCCTCTTCTCTAAACTATTATGGCAATGCACATGGAGGCTACTTGTTCACCTTGTGCGATCAGATAAGTGGTTTGGTTGTTATTTCACAAGGAGCTGACGCTGTGACCTTGCAATCTTCCATCAATTATCTTAAAGCGGCTAAACTAGGCGATACTCTGAGCATTGAGGGGAACTGTGTCCATACTGGCCGGACGACTAGAGTGGTGGATGTGGATATTGTCAATCAAGATGGGAAGAATGTCTGCAAGGGGACCTTTACCATGTTTGTCACTGGCGAAAGGGGCGAAAATGCACAAGTTAGAATATAAACATTATCTTTTTGACTTTTATGGAACACTAGTAGATATCCGGACTGACGAAGATGATCCGACTTTATGGTTGTATCTTTCCCACATCTATGCAGCATATGGAGCAGATTATCAGCCAGAAGACTTGAAAAAGAAATATGGACAATTGGTAGTAGAGCAGGAAAAAAAGATGGCTCAAGAGAAAGGCGTTGCCTATCCAGAGGTTGATTTGGTGGCGGTTTTCATTCAGCTTTTGCAGGAAGCTCCAACTAAGCATGAAACCCAGACTCCGCTTCTTGATTTGCAGGCTTGGGGAGAGCAGTTGGCCGTAACGTTTCGGAGTTTGTCCCGTCGTCAGCTCCATGCCTATCCCAATACCCTGAAAGTTTTAAAGGCTATTAAGGAGCAGGGAGGCGATGTTATTTTGCTCTCTAATGCTCAAAAGGCTTTTACAATGCCAGAAATTGAATTGACGGGTTGTGCCGATTATCTGGACAAAGTTTATATTTCTTCGGATTATCAGATCAAAAAACCACAAGCAGAATGGTTAGAACTCGTACTGGAGGAGAATCGGTTCAATCCAGAAGATACGGTGATGGTTGGCAATGATTTTTCTACAGATATGGCTATTGCTCAAGCTGTTGGAATTGATAGCGTTTTGCTGAACACCTTTCCATACTCAGCTGCAGAGATAAATAAGCTTAATAAAATGCAGGCCAGAGTCATTACGGATATAGAAGAACTGCTGGAAAATAGGAAGTAAAAGATGTTACAAGGTCTTTGAATGATTTATTCACAGCCAAAACTGTGGATAACTCGTAGAAACATTACGATTTGATGAAAAATTGTGGATAACCTTTATTAATTTGCTTACTTATGATATAATAGCTCATATAAATAAAAATAGAAGAGGTATGTGAAATGTCACGTAAACCATTTATCGCTGGTAACTGGAAAATGAACAAAAATCCAGAAGAAGCAAAAGCATTTGTTGAAGCAGTTGCATCAAAACTTCCTTCATCAGACCTTGTTGAAGCAGGTATCGCAGCTCCTGCAGTTGATTTGACAACTGTTCTTGCTGCTGCAAAAGGTTCAAACCTTAAAGTTGCTGCTCAAAACTGCTACTTTGAAAATGCAGGTGCTTTCACTGGTGAAACAAGCCCACAAGTTTTGAAAGAAATCGGTACTGACTACGTTGTTATCGGTCACTCAGAACGTCGTGACTACTTCCATGAAACTGACGAAGATATCAACAAAAAAGCAAAAGCAATTTTTGCAAATGGTATGCTTCCAATCATTTGTTGTGGTGAAAGCCTTGAAACTTACGAAGCTGGTAAAGCTGCTGAATTCGTAGGTGCTCAAGTATCTGCTGCATTGGCTGGATTGACAGCTGAACAAGTTGCTGCATCAGTTATCGCTTACGAGCCAATCTGGGCTATCGGTACTGGTAAATCAGCTTCACAAGACGACGCACAAAAAATGTGTAAAGTTGTTCGTGACGTTATAGCTGCTGACTTTGGTCAAGAAGTTGCTGACAAAGTTCGCGTTCAATACGGTGGTTCAGTTAAACCTGAAAACGTTGCTTCATACATGGCTTGTCCAGACGTTGACGGTGCCCTTGTTGGTGGAGCGTCACTTGAAGCTGAAAGCTTCCTAGCTCTTCTTGATTTTGTTAAATAAGAATAACAATAAATGGCTTGTTGCCCTAAAGGTGGCAAGCTTTTTAAAAGTTTGGAGAAAAAAGGTGAAATCAAAGGAACTTATCTATTTAGCCAGCACTGCCATATTGCTAGCAGCAACGGCTAACGTGGTACAGGCAGAGGAAAATACGCCGACAACCACAGACCCTGAAGTAGCTAAAGCAGAACTTCAAGTAAAAAATGATCATCAACCTCAGCAGGGAGCCTTACCAGAAGAGGTGTCTACTGACCGTCAAGTCAAACAAGAAAGCTCGGTCGCAAAAGATGAAACTAGTCCAGTATACAAGGCACCAGAAAATCTGGCACCTGCTGCTAGTCTGGTCAAGGAGAATGTACCAGAAAATAAAGCAAGTGAACAAGCAAAATCAGCTGCTTCTGAAGCGATTCAGAATCCAGTAAAGGCTGAGCAGACTTCCTCAGCGATCAGCGCCAGTCCTGCATCTAAAAAAGGAAGCACTTCTTTTTATAATGCGGCTTCTTCATCTGGACAAACAGCGCGTGGCAATTCACAAGCAGAAATCAAGGGCTCTACCTTTGTGGATGTGAGTAGTCATAACGGCCATATCAGCGTAGAAGACTATCGCCAATTAGCATCCAAAGGTGTCGGCGGTGTCGTTGTCAAACTGACAGAAGGAACCCACTATACAAATCCTTATGCTGAGTCTCAGGTTCGAAATGCGCAAGCAGCTGGTTTGCAAGTATCAACCTATGCCTTCTCGCATTATACAAGTGATGCCGAAGCGAGAGCAGAGGCTCGTTACTATGCTGCTTTTGCTAATAAACTGTCCTTGCCTAAAAATACAGTCATGGTCAATGACATGGAAGACCCTAAAATGCAATCGGGGATCAACCAGCATACTCAGGCTTGGGCAGATGAAATGCGCAAGCAGGGATATGCAAATCTTATGTATTACACGAGCGCTAGTTGGGTTGACCAGAATAACCTACGCCACAAAGGTTCAATCAATACATCTCTCTTTGGCCTTGATAATTTTTGGATTGCTCAGTATCCAGCACCTAAGCTAAGTGCAAATGATGCTAAAAATTTGAAATATAATAGCAGAGCAGGAGCTTGGCAATTTACTTCTCAAGCGCAGCTGCTTTCTGGTAAGCATGTTTTCGACCAAAGTATTGACTACTCTGGTAGATTCACAGCTAGAGCTACTTTGGTCAAACAACCGCTGACAGGTAAGATTAGCATTCAAAATAATAATCCAAAAACTGGTACGTTTGATGTCGTTGTTTCCGAAGTTTCCGCACCACATGGAGTTCAGGAAGTTAAACTTCCGACTTGGTCCAGTGAGCGTGGGCAAGATGATATTGTTTGGTATACTGCAACGAAGCAAGCCAACGGAACTTATAAGCTGACAGTTAATGCTGCCAACCATAAAGGTTCTACGGGCGAATACAATGTTCATTTATATTACGTTCAAGGTGACGGCAAGCTGGTCGGCGTCGGTGGTACAACGACTAAGGTTTCAGTTGCTAAGCCAGAAGGCAAGCTGACTATTGCCAACAACGATCCTAAGGCCGGTACATTTGATGTGATCGTGTCTGAAGTTTCTAGTCCACAAGGCGTTCGTGAAGTCTTGCTTCCAACTTGGTCAAATGATCAAGGTCAGGATGATTTGATTTGGCACAAGGCACAGAAACAGTCAGATGGTACTTATAAATTTACTGTCCGTGCCAGTGAGCATAAGAATTCTGTTGGCGACTACAGTGTCCACTTGTACTATATCCAAAACGACGGCAAGTTAGTCGGCGTCGGTGGTACAACGACTAAGGTTTCAGTTGCTAAGCCAGAAGGCAAGCTGACTATTGCTAACAACGATCCCAAGACGGGTACATTCGACGTGATCGTGTCCGAGGTTTCCAGCCCACAAGGCGTTCGTGAAGTCTTGCTTCCAACTTGGTCAAATGAGCGAGGCCAGGATGATTTGATATGGCACAAGGCGCAGAAACAGTCAGACGGTACATATAAATTCACGGTTCGTGCTAGTGAGCACAAAAATTCCGTTGGCGACTACAGTGTCCACTTGTACTATGTCCAAAACGACGGCAGGATGGTCGGCGTCGGTGGTACAACGACTAAGGTATCAGTTGCGAAACCAGAAGGCAAGCTGACTATTGCCAACAACAATCCCAAGACTGGTACATTCGACGTGATCGTGTCCGAGGTCTCCAGCCCACAAGGCGTTCGTGAAGTCTTGCTTCCAACTTGGTCAAATGATCAAGGTCAGGACGACATCATCTGGCACAAGGCGCAAAGACAGTCAGACGGTACTTATAAATTTACCGTCCGTGCTAGCGAGCACAAGAATTCTGTTGGCGACTACAGTGTCCACTTGTACTATATCCAAAACGATGGCAAGTTAGTCGGCGTCGGTGGTACAACGACTAAGGTTTCAGTTGCTAAGCCAGAAGGCAAGCTGACTATTGCCAACAATGATCCAAAGACCGGTACATTCGATGTGATCGTGTCTGAAGTTTCTAGCCCGCAAGGCGTTCGTGAAGTCTTGCTTCCGACTTGGTCAAATGATCAAGGTCAGGATGATTTGATTTGGCACAAGGCACAGAAACAGTCAGACGGTACTTATAAATTTACTGTCCGTTCTAGTGAGCACAAGAATTCTGTTGGCGACTACAGTGTCCACTTGTACTATATCCAAAACGACGGCAAGCTGGTCGGCGTCGGTGGTACAACGACTAAGGTTTCAGTTGCTAAACCAGAAGGCAAATTGACTATTGCCAACAACGATCCAAAGACCGGTACATTCGATGTGATCGTGTCTGAAGTTTCTAGCCCACAAGGCGTTCGTGAAGTCTTGCTTCCAACTTGGTCAAATGAGAACGGTCAGGATGACATCATCTGGCATAAGGCGCAGAAACAGTCAGACGGTACATATAAATTTACCGTCCGTTCTAGCGAACACAAAAACTCTGTCGGCGACTACAGTGTCCACTTGTACTATGTCCAAAACGACGGCAAGTTAGTCGGCGTTGGTGGTACGACGACTAAGGTTTCCGTTGCTAAACCAGAAGGCAAGCTGACTATTGCCAACAACGATCCTAAGACCGGCACATTTGATGTGATTGTTTCTGAGGTTTCTAGTCCGCAAGGCGTTCGTGAAGTCTTACTTCCAACTTGGTCAAATGAGAATGGTCAGGATGATATTATCTGGCACAAGGCTCAAAGACAGTCAGACGGTACATATAAATTTACCGTTAGTGCCAGTGAGCACAAAAACTCTGTCGGCGACTACAGTGTCCACTTGTACTATGTCCAAAACGA
Source organism: Streptococcus cristatus (assembly GCF_001588905.1). GTDB lineage: Bacteria > Bacillota > Bacilli > Lactobacillales > Streptococcaceae > Streptococcus > Streptococcus cristatus_N. The sequence goes on from NZ_LAWH01000020.1 coordinate 11,780, forward strand.
TGGTAAGATGGTTGGTGTCGGTGGCACAACGACTAAGGTTTCCATTGCGACAGTGGAGAAACCACAGGGAAAAATCAGTATCCAAAATAAAAACAATGAAACTGGTGAATTTGATATCGTCGTTTCTGGTGTTGTAGCTCCAGAAGGTGTCAAAACTGTCTATTTGCCAACTTGGTCCAGTCAAAATGGACAAGATGATATTCAATGGTATACGGCGGAACGGCAAGCTGATGGTACTTATCGCAAGCATGTTTATGCAAGAGACCATAAAAATAGCCAAGGCGAGTACAATGTTCACCTATATTACTTGAACAATCGCAATCAGCTGCAAGGAGCTGGTGGAGAGAAAACTACGGTTTCTATTAAACATCCTCAATCGCCTAGCAGTCAGCGTGATCGTGTTCTTGCAGCAGCAGCAGCGATGGTTGGTGTCAAGGGAGGCAGTGCTGAGCACCACCGTCTGGTCAATGACTATAATAGCGTTAGACCTCTACCAGTCGGTTATGCTGTGAAGAATTCAGATGACTGGTGCGACATTTTCACGACAGTTATTTTCCAAAGAGAAGGCTTGAGCGATCTTATTGGTCGTGAATGCGGTGTTGAGCGCCATATTCATATCTTTAAACGTTTAGGTATTTGGAATGAAGATGGTAATTCTACACCTAAAGCGGGCGATATCATCACCTTTAACTGGGATCAAAATAGCCAGCAAAATGATGGCTGGGCTGATCATATCGGTATTGTCGAAAAAGTCGAAAATGGTATCATTCATACGATTGAAGGTAACAGTAACGACGAAGTTAAACGTAATACTTACCGTATTGGTCATGGAAATATCCGTGGTTTCGCGTCACCTCGTTATAGATAAACACAAAAAAACCAAGGGAAACCTTGGTTTTTTAACGTCTTAGAATTTTCTTTATAAGCTGAAGCAACTTAAACTTAAGAGGGTTAGGATAGTAACGGAAAGTCCCCATTTTTCGGACGATGAAGCCGTTAAAGTTCTGCTTGAAGCGCAGAACACCGTCAGAACCGTCGAAAATTCCCATAATGCCTAGGAAATTATAAAATGGAATGCCTCTCTTGATACTTTCGGTCATAACGTATTCCTGCAGCAGGGCTGGGGCGTAGAATTTGTTAAACTCAGGATAGGAGCCGCTGAAAAGATAGGTTGTTTCCTGAGGAGTGTAGATAAAGAGGCTGGCAGCCAGGACTTGGTCTTGGTCGCCATACTTGTCAATCAGCTCTTGGGCTTCTGCTTTGCGGGTTTCAAAGCTGTCAAACTGGCTGGAAAGCTCTCGCAGCTGATTTTGCTTCTTTTCAGATTGAGGATTGTTTTCCAAGTCCGCCTGCAGTTTTTGAATTTTCTGGCCCAGTTTCTCTTGGTCTTTTTGTAAGTTCTGAAGATAGTCCTTGAAGTTAAGGCTGGCTGTCATAAAGTCTGCCTGCTGTCCAAAGCTATCATAAAAATCTTGATAGTAGTCTAGTGGCTTGTCATCATATTCCCGCCGGTCAGAAGTGGCAGCTGTGATGTCTTTGAAAACGCTGAGTTGGTCGCGTTCCAGTCTTTTAAGCTTGATACCAAAGGTGTTCGCCTTTTTGACTGTCGCTTTACCGCTTTTACTGAAGGACTTGAGCAAGTCTTTCTCCGTCAGACCAGCTAAGTCTTTGACATAATGCCAATCAGGCTCCCCGCCTGGATAGCCCGTCTGTAGGCCGTCAAAGGCAAAGCCCAAATCAGTCAGTTGCTGGATAAGCTCAACTTTTTCTTCAGATGTAGGCTGGCCATTGCTGTCAAAGGTCTGATAAGTCTCATAGGGCTTGATGATGAGCTCCAGGGCGCCTTCTTTTTTAGCATAGGCTTGCAAAGCTTGATAGAAGGGAGTCAGGTATTGAGCATCGGTAGAGACAGGGCCGCAGTTGATTTCCATATGTAGGCCGCCAGTCATAGGCATGCTGTAGAGGACAGCTGACACCACTACCTGGCCCTGCGGGTCAGTGTAGCCGACATACTGGGTACTGAAGCCACGCTTGCTCAGCAGCTCTGCCATTTCCACGGTCTGCATAAAAGAGCGTTGGGAGCTAGCTGAGGTATGCTGGATGAATTCTTCTTGGCTGAGAAGTTTAAAGGTCATAGGCTTCCTTTCTTTTAATGCTTGCTGCGCAGTTTCTTTCTGAGAGTGTAGGCCAGATTGGAGAAGTGGTAAAGAGGATTAGTTGGCAGGTTAAACTCACCAGCGAATTCCTCAATGGTCGGATTGAACTTGGATTTAAAGCTGTAAAGACCGCCCTCGAGGTTGTTTTCGATTCCGCCCATATTTTGCCAATCAGCTCCGCGCTCAAAAGCATGTTTGGCCGTTTCGTACCAAGTGATGATGGCAGGCTGGTAACGACGGTACTCCTCGTCCATTCCGGCATAGATATTTTCAGAGGTCTTGCCGTATTCTAAGACCAGAGTGCCAGACAGGGGAACGACAGTAGCCCCTTGGCTTATTTTGTCCTGCAGAAAGTCAATCTCTTCTTGGAGGCGTTTCTGTTCTTGCTGGTTATTCTCAATCTTGCTAGGCTTGGTTTTCTCGGTAAATTTCTCTGCTTCTTGGAGTGTCTTGGTCAGCTGAGCCTGCAAGTCTTCCAAGCGTGCCTTTAGATCAATGCTGGACAAGGTGATGTAGGAGTGCTCAGGATAAGTATCCAAGAGTTTTTGGTAATAGTCTTTGCCACGTAGGTGGATATTTTTTCGATTTTCCGTTTTCTTCATCAGGGCTGAAAAGTCATCCAGTAATTCTGCTCCGCCAAATTGGATTTGGATGCCTTTGTTACGGGCTGTACGAATAGCCTGGCGAGTACTTTTAGAAAGTAGATCCTCGCTGAAATCTTCTTTATGGATATTGGCCTGCAAGCGAGGTTGGATGGTTTCGTCCAGAGACTCAGTCCTTCCGACCCAGATAGCTCCAGCTTGTTGAAGCTCTTGAATCAGCTCAACCGTCTCGGCTTTGTCTTGCAATTCGCCACCCATCTTGCTTTCTGCCAGAAAGAGGCTAGGGTCAAACTTTACAAAGAGCGCTTTTTTCTCCTTGGCAAATTTCTTGAGCGACGCCAAAACAAAGGTCAGCAGCTCCTTGTCACTATAGTCCATAATAGGACCGCGAGGGATATAAAGCATGGTCATCCCCAAGGGCAGTGGTTTAATCAGGACACTGGCTGCAGCAATCAAGTGGCCGTCTTTGTAGAAGCCCAAGCGTTCATTTCCCCAGTTGTCCTTGATTTGAGCCCAGGCAGAGCTCTGCAGGAGATTGGCCTGCGGATGAGCCGTGACAAAATCATCGTGTTCCTGAGCTGAAATTCCAATTTTGTAGCTAAACATTATTTTAAAACCCACTCTCTAATAGCGTGTGCTACGCCGGATTCTTCGTTCGACTTGGTGATGTATTTGGCGATTTTCTTGAGTTCTTCTCTGCCGTTTTCCATGACAACAGGAGAGCCGACTGCTTCCAGCATGGCGCGGTCGTTTTCTTCATCACCGATGGCCATGGTTTGCTCCTTGGTCAAGCCAAGTTTTTCAGCCAGATGGAGGATAGCAGCTCCTTTATTGACAGTCTTTTTGACAATTTCCAGATAGAAAGGAGCTGATTTAACCAGTGTATATTTTTCAGCTAATTCCGGTGGTAGCTTAGCAATGGCCGCATCCAAAATTTCCGGCTCATCAATATACATGCACTTGACGATTTCTTTATTGACCATTTCTTCAGGTGTACGGTAAAAGATTGGCATGCTGACCAGATTGGACTCGTAAACAGTGTACTTGCCGATGTTTCGATTGGCTGTATAAATGCCGTCCTTGGTGATGGCATGCATGTGAACGCCTAATTTTCGCCCGAGCAGTTCGATATCCAGATAATCGTCGTAAGTCAGTGTTTCTTTGATTAATTCTTGACCTGTAACAGTATCCTGCACCAGTGCGCCATTGAAGGTCACGACATAGTTGCCTGGCTGATTAAGTCCTAGCTCCTCGAGGAGTTTTTGAACACCCGCAATAGGACGGCCGGTCGCAATGACGATTTTGACGCCAGCAGCCTTGGCATCCTGAACAGCGCTAAAGACTTCAGGTGTGATTTCTTTTTGGTTATTTACAAGGGTACCGTCAATGTCAACGGCAACTAATTTGATAGACATATTATTCTCCGTAGGTAAATTGGTCGTTTTTGATATAGTGCATAAAGGTCTGATTTTTTTCGCTGAAAAGTCCTGTATCTGCCAGCATTTCCTTGGGGAAGTAGAAGCGATTGTCGCCCTGTCTGGTTCCGGCTAGCGAATGAACGATAGGAGACAGGCTGGACAGTTCTGCTAAGCTGCCATCTTTTTGCAGAATCTCAATCTGGGTCCGGGGTTTTTCAACATCAGGTCGGTAGAAATCGTAAGGTAAATCAAAATTACGATGAATAGCAGTATAGTAATCAGGGTCAAAACCAACCTGTCCAACTAGGTCTCGCATGATATCCAAATGCGCTTCGTTTTCCTGAGAGAAGACGATAGACTTAAAGACCTTGCGGTTGATAAAACGCTGAGCCAAGTCAGATAAAATCTTGTCGGGACTCGTCATCCAAACTTGGAAATAGGTATTCATAACACCATCATCCAAGGCCAGATAATCCTGCAGGGTCACTCTGTTTTCAAAGAATGGAATGAGATTGGGCGATGACAGCGCAAAATAATCCTTCTGAGCTGGATAGAGGAACTTAGCCCGCTTGAGCAGATTTTGCAGCAAAACTTCCATAGCCCTGCTGGCTGGGTGAAAATAAACCTGCATATACATTTGGTAGCGGCTGACTACATAGTCCTCCACCGCATGCATGCCATTGCGCTTGAAGGCGATGCCGTTCTCTACAGGACAAATCACTCGTAAAATTCTGGTTAAGTCAAATTGTCCATAGGAAGCGCCAGTAAAGAAGGAATCTCGTAAGAGGTAGTCCATCCGATCCACATCAATCTGGCTGGAAATCAGCTGAACCACCTGCTTATTAGGGTAAGTATGATTGATGACGCTAGCTACCTTTTCAGGAAAATCTGGCGAAACCTGCACCAAGGCCTGATGAATCTCTGTCTCAGGACTGGTAATGATTTGCCGCGTAATGTTCTCATGATCGGTATCAAAGAGGCGCTCAAAAGTATGTGAATAAGCGCCATGTCCCAAATCATGCAGGAGAGCGGCTGTCATGGTTAGCAGGCTTTCGTGACTATCCCAGACATCGCTATATTTTTCATTGAAAATCTTGGTGATGCGTCGGGCAATCTCGTAAGCTCCCAGACAATGCGAAAAACGGCTGTGCTCCCCGCCGTGGAAAGTATAGCCGGAGGTACCCAGCTGTTTGATGCGGCGCAGCCGTTGAAATTCTTTGGTATTGATTAAATCATAAATAACCTGATGGTCCACATGAACATAATTGTGAACCGGGTCCCGAAATACTTTTTCAATCATAGTCCTATTATATCATAAATGCTCAGTGGGCGAAATTCAAAGCCTGAAGTAGAAAGGAAGAATTCTCAAGAAATTTTTGATAAAATAGAAGAAAGAAACAAGGAATGTGAGAAAATCATGAAAATTAGAATGAGAAATCAAATCAAATTAGATGAGCAAATGGAGTTGATTGACCAGGTCTATGATGTAGAATGGACGCAAAAAGGGGGCTATCACTATTTGATTTATCAGAGCGAGGAGCAGGAAAAGGTTGTTCTAAAATATAATGAAGACAAGCTGACCATGACCCGCTTTTCTGAGCCTAAGACCATTCTTCATTTTATTAAGAATGCTCAGCATTTAGTTTCTATCCCGACTCCGCTGGGGGCTCAACAGTTTGTGACAGACACTCAGCACTATCACTTAGATGTAGAAAATCAGGCTTTGGAACTTCATTATGATTTGAAAAGGGCCGACGATGATCAGCTTTTTGCTTCCTATCAGATGAAAATCGAATGGACGGAAGAAAAGTTTGAAAAATAACAGCTCTGCCTTGAAAAATACAAAAATTTTGGTATAATAAATACACTCAAGGGAGTAGCTAACGGTTTTACCGTTACAAGGTCGTCAATACGAAAGAAATTTCCGGCCTTGTATGAAATAGCGAGACTTGTTAATAAACAGGTCTCTTTTTTGTTTATTTTGAAAGAGGCCCATCAAAAGGAGGAGACATTTTGTCAAAAGAACAAAAGCGCCAAGCTTTTTATACGCAAAGTCCTGAGGAAGTTTTGCAAGCAATGGAAGCTTCCGAACAAGGATTGACCAGCCAAGAAGCAACCAAGCGTTTAGCTGATTATGGCCGTAATGAATTGGAAGAAGGAGAGAAAAAGACTCTCTTGATGAAATTCATCGAGCAGTTCAAGGATTTGATGATTATCATCTTGTTGGTAGCGGCGGTCCTGTCTGTCGTGACGTCAGGTGGTGAGGATATTGCGGATGCTATCATTATCCTAGCTGTTGTCATCATTAACGCTATCTTTGGTGTCTATCAGGAAGGCAAAGCTGAAGAAGCCATTGCGGCTCTCAAATCTATGTCCAGCCCAGCTGCGCGTGTCCTGCGTGATGGCCATGTCACAGAAGTGGATTCTAAGGACTTGGTACCTGGTGATATCGTTAGACTGGAAGCTGGTGATGTTGTCCCAGCAGATATACGACTTTTGGAAGCGAATTCCCTGAAAATTGAAGAAGCCGCTCTGACGGGTGAGTCTGTGCCAGTTGAGAAAGATTTGACTGTCGACGTAGCAGCAGATGCTGGTATTGGCGACCGGGTCAATATGGCCTTCCAAAACTCCAATGTCACTTACGGTCGAGGAGTAGGGGTTGTTGTCAATACAGGGATGTACACAGAAGTCGGTCATATTGCAAGCATGTTGCAAGATGCAGATGAGACTGACACACCGCTCAAGCAAAATCTCAATAGCCTGTCTAAGGTTCTGACATATGCGATCTTAGTGATTGCTGCGGTAACTTTTGTAGTTGGTGTTTTCATTCAAGGAAAAGATCCGCTTGGTGAATTGATGACATCTGTAGCCTTGGCAGTTGCAGCTATTCCAGAAGGTCTGCCTGCTATCGTTACTATCGTCTTGGCTTTGGGAACACAGGTTCTGGCTAAGCGTAATTCGATTGTCCGTAAATTGCCAGCAGTAGAAACGCTTGGTTCAACTGAAATTATAGCTTCAGATAAGACCGGTACCCTGACCATGAATAAGATGACGGTCGAAAAAGTCTTTTACGACGGAGTCCTGAATGAAGCTGGCCAAGATATTGAACTTGGACTGGAGCTGCCGCTCTTACGTTCTGTTGTCTTAGCCAATGATACCAAGATTGACCAAGAAGGCAAGCTGATCGGTGACCCAACGGAAACAGCCTTCATCCAGTATGCTTTGGACAAGGGTTATGATGTCAAAGGATTTTTAGAGAAATATCCTCGTGTAGCTGAGCTACCATTTGACTCAGACCGTAAGCTCATGTCTACCGTTCACCCATTGCCAGACGGGAAATTCCTCGTGGCAGTCAAGGGAGCTCCTGATCAACTCTTGAAACGTTGTGTTGCGCGTGATAAGGCTGGAGATATTGCAGCGATTGATGATGCTACTTCACAGCTGATCAAGTCTAATAACTCAGAAATGGCTCACCAAGCTCTGCGCGTGCTGGCTGGTGCCTACAAGATTATTGATAGCATTCCAGAAAACCTCACTTCTGAAGAACTTGAAAACAACTTGATCTTCACTGGTTTGATCGGTATGATTGACCCTGAACGTGCCGAAGCGGCAGAAGCGGTTCGTGTTGCTAAAGAAGCGGGAATCCGTCCAATCATGATCACAGGTGACCACCAAGACACTGCAGAAGCAATTGCTAAGCGTTTGGGAATCATTGAAGCTGGAGATACGGAAGACCATGTTTTGACTGGTGCTGAACTCAATGAACTTTCAGATGCAGAATTTGAAAAAGTGGTTGGTCAATACTCTGTCTATGCGCGGGTCTCTCCTGAGCACAAGGTACGGATTGTCAAAGCTTGGCAAAACCAAGGTAAGGTCGTTGCTATGACAGGTGATGGTGTCAATGACGCCCCAGCTCTGAAGACAGCCGATATCGGTATCGGTATGGGAATCACTGGTACAGAGGTTTCTAAGGGAGCTTCTGACATGATTCTTGCAGATGATAACTTTGCGACTATTATCGTTGCAGTTGAAGAAGGACGTAAGGTCTTCTCAAATATTCAAAAGACTATCCAGTACCTGCTTTCTGCCAATACAGCTGAAGTTTTGACTATTTTCCTAGCTACTTTGTTTGGATGGGATGTTTTACAGCCAGTTCATCTGCTTTGGATCAACTTGGTAACGGATACTTTCCCAGCTATCGCCTTGGGAGTTGAACCTGCTGAGCCAGGTGTCATGACTCACAAGCCTCGTGGCCGTAAGTCTAGTTTCTTCTCTGGTGGTGTCATGAGTTCCATCATCTATCAAGGATTGTTGCAAGGTGCTCTGGTGTTGGCAGTTTATGGCTATGCTATTGCTAATCCTGTACATATTGGTGATGTAAAAGCGATCCATGCGGATGCCCTTACCATGGCTTTTGCGACCCTTGGACTTATTCAGCTCTTCCATGCTTACAATGTGAAATCTGTTTACCAATCTATCTTTACAGTTGGGCCATTCAAGTCTAAGACATTTAACTGGTCTATTCTGGTTTCTTTCATTCTATTGGTTTCAACTATTGTGATTGATCCGTTGGAAAAGATTTTCCATGTGACCAAGTTAGATGTGACTCAATGGGCTGTTGTCCTGATCGGCAGTTTCTCAATGATTATCATTGTTGAAATTGTTAAGTTTATCCAACGTAAATTGGGTATGGACAAGAATGCTATTTAACAGCAAAAAGTCATCTGCGGATGGCTTTTTTGCGTACAAGGGGTTATAATCAACTTCAAAGAGTTCAACTCGAAAGGACGGTGAAAGTATGTATCAAAACTTACGAAAGAAGTTGGAAGAAGCTTCTCCTTTATATTGTGAGGAAGAAATCTTGTGGTTACTGGATCATATTGGTCATCCAGAAGTGACAATCCGTGATGAGTTAGCCTTTTCGTCCCTGGCAAGGGGACTTCAGGATGACTTGTTTTCAGCTGAACAGTTTCGTTTCTTGGCTCAAGAAGCAGTCAAAAGACAAGGACTTTTTTACAAGAGTGACGAAAATGGTCAAGCCACCTTAACACGTTCCTTCACGGCTTTGCTTTACGCTAATCTCTTAAACTGTGATGGTAATCCAAACTCTTTGTATTATCAGGCTTTATCAGTACAAGAAAGAACCTATTTACTAGATAAGGGGCTAAGCTATTTGTCAGTAGAAAGAGACACAAGAGGTTACTCCAGGAAATACGGTTGGGTTCATGCCTTCGCTCATGGAGCAGACTTATTGACAGAAGTGGCTTGTCATCCGGACTTTCCCTCCAGTAGGATGCCAGAGGTTTTAGAGGTCATTTATCAAGTGTTTAAAAGAGTTTCGGTCCGTTTCGGAAATGATGAGGACTGGCGCTTAGCCCAGGTGCTCTATCAAGCTGTTTTAAAGGAAAAACTGTCGCAGCATGAATTCAGACTGTGGCTTCAATCACAGAATTTCCCATTGGAAAGCAAGCAAGACTTCATTGCTTTTTCCAATTTTCGCTCCTGTTTATTAGAAGTCTATGTGCAGTTGGATAGCAAAAAACAGCTCTCAGATGAGCTGAGAACTGCTATTCAACATTTCCATTACTGAACTTCAATCATCGTTAAAGCATCTCGCAGTTCGTCTGCCAGGTGTTTTTTCTTATAGTCTCGAAATTCGACTAAATCTTTAACAGCATTATAACGCTTGTGCAGGCGGTACATCTGGGGAATCTTATACTGAGGAAAGTCATTAAAAAAGTTCCGAGTCAGTTCCCATTCGCGGATGTAGCCTAGAGGACGCATATGGTAGCGGACACCTTCGATGACACGGCTTTGATGTCGGTGATGGAGATGACCAAAAACCACCTCTTTCACCTTGTATTTGACAAAGAGGCGATGAAAAGCTTGGCTTCCTAGGAAGGCGTTGAAGCGCTGGAAGTAGGGGTGGTCGTATAGAAAATCTTGATGGGGGACAAAATGCAGAGCGACAATAATGGGACCATCTAAAGTCATCAGCAGTTTTTCCAACTCTTGCAGCGTCTGAGCTGTAATGCAAGGGTCGTCGAGTTGACGCTCCAATCTGCGGTCAAACCAGAAATTGGTTTTGGTTCTCAGATGCTCTTCCTTACTTTTTTCTGGAACAAAGCTATAGTCATACCAGCCAGAAAAGCTGACGAGCTTGGTTTGTCCGAACTGCTGGACCTGAAAATCATAGTTTGAAATTTCTTGCTCAGAAAGTCCCAGCATATCGTGGTTTCCCAGATTAAAAGAAATGGGAATCTCTTGCTTCAAAGTTTCAAGAAAGGGCAGACTGATCTTGTTCAGATCGTTGGACAAATCTCCTGCAATGTGTAGGTGGTCAATTTGCACCTCTTTTAAAAGCTGGCGAAGAATTTGCTGCTCGAAATCTCCAAACTGATTGGAGTCCAGATGGAGGTCGCTCATAAATCCGATTCTTATCATGGCTTTAGTCTAGCACATTTTTCAAAACTTGGAAATATTTAAGCGTCTTATGGAGAGCCTTACCTCTATTCGAATACCTAATAGATTATTAAAACCTTGTAATCCAGAATAATTTTTCCAACCCCATGTCATTATATTACTTTTTTAACAATTCCGTAACAAGCCGCTCCCATTCTTGCCTATCCATTAAAAATTGTATAAAATGAAGGTGCTTCATTATCCGATTAGGCAAATGTCTGAAAATGTGTTATAATAAAACGATATATGAAAAGAGGTATTTATGGACATTTCAGAAATTCGTCAAAAGATTGACGCAAATCGTGAAAAATTAGCTTCTTTCAGGGGGTCTCTTTGACTTAGAAGGTCTGGAAGAAGAAATTGCCATCTTAGAAAATAAGATGACAGAACCCGACTTTTGGGATGATAATATTGCAGCCCAGAGGACATCTCAAGAGCTCAATGAACTCAAGCAAACTTATGAAAATTTTCATCAGATGACCGAGCTTTTTGATGAATCGGAAATCTTGCTTGATTTTCTGGCTGAGGACGACTCGGTTCAAGAAGAGTTGGAAGAAAAGTTAACCGAGCTTGAGAAAATGATGACCAGCTATGAGATGACTCTCTTGCTGTCAGAGCCTTATGATAATAACAACGCCATTCTTGAAATTCACCCAGGATCTGGTGGTACAGAGGCTCAGGATTGGGGCGATATGCTGTTGCGGATGTACACGCGCTTCGGCAATGCCAAGGGCTTCAAAGTAGAAGTTTTAGATTATCAAGCTGGCGATGAGGCTGGGATTAAGTCAGTAACCCTTTCATTTGAAGGGCCGCATGCTTACGGTTTACTCAAGTCAGAAATGGGCGTTCACCGCTTGGTTCGGATTTCGCCATTTGACTCGGCGAAACGTCGTCATACTTCCTTTACCTCAGTAGAGGTTATGCCAGAGTTGGACGATACTATTGAAGTAGAAGTCCGTGATGATGACATTAAGATGGATACTTTCCGTTCAGGCGGAGCCGGCGGACAGAACGTCAATAAAGTATCAACTGGTGTGCGATTGACCCATATTCCGACAGGAATTGTCGTACAGTCTACCGTTGACCGGACCCAGTATGGCAACCGTGACCGGGCTATGAAAATGTTGCAGGCTAAGCTCTATCAGTTGGAGCAAGAGAAAAAAGCAGCAGAAGTCGACTCGCTCAAGGGAGATAAAAAAGAGATTTCTTGGGGCAGTCAGATTCGTTCTTATGTCTTCACTCCTTATACCATGGTCAAAGATCATCGAACCAGCTATGAGGTAGCTCAGGTAGATAAGGTTATGGACGGAGACTTAGACGGCTTTATTGATGCCTATTTAAAATGGAGACTCAACTAAAAACAGAGTGAAATCGCTAGATAAAAACTCTGATGAAAGGAATTGTACTAATTCATGTCAATGATTGAAATGAAAGACGTTGTTAAAAAGTATGACAACGGGACAACTGCTCTACGTGGTGTATCTATACGTATCGAACCAGGTGAATTTGCCTATATTGTAGGACCATCAGGAGCAGGAAAATCAACCTTTATTAGACTCCTCTATCGTGAAATTAAAATCGATAAAGGAAGCCTTGCTGTAGCAGGGTTTAACTTGGGAAAAATCAAGAAACGGGATATTCCAATGCTACGTCGTAGAGTTGGAGTGGTTTTCCAAGACTATAAATTACTTCCTAAGAAGACCGTTTATGAGAATATTGCCTATGCTATGGAAGTTATCGGTGAGCGTCGTAGAAATATCAAGAAACGCGTCATGGAAGTTTTGGATCTGGTTGGTCTTAAGCACAAGGTTCGTTCCTTCCCGAATGAGTTATCAGGGGGAGAACAGCAGCGGATTGCGATCGCGCGTGCCATTGTTAACAATCCCCAGGTCTTGATTGCTGACGAGCCGACTGGTAACTTGGACCCAGATAATTCATGGGAAATCATGAATTTGCTGGAGCGCATTAATCTGCAAGGAACTACAGTCCTGATGGCGACTCACAATAGTCAGATTGTAAATACCCTACGTCACCGCGTCATTGCTATCGAAAATGGTCGTGTGGTGCGTGATGAGGCGGAAGGAGAATACGGATACGATGATTAGAAGGTTTTTCCGTCATTTGATTGAATCGCTTAAGAGCCTTAAGCGGAATGGTTGGATGACAGTCGCAGCTGTGAGTTCAGTTACGATTACTCTCAGTTTAGTTGCTATCTTTGCCTCTGTTATTTTAAATACCGCAAAGCTAGCGTCTGATATTTCAAACAACGTTCGTATTGTTGTCTATATGCGTAAAGACATCGCTGACAACAGCAAAACAATCGTTAAAGAAGGTCAGACCGTTAAAAATAATGATTACCATAAGATTTATGACGCCCTAACTTCGATGGATCATGTCTCAAAGGTTACTTACTCAAGTAAAGAAGAACAGTATGAAAAGCTGACAGAGACAATGGGAAGTGAATGGAAGGTCTTTGAGGGAGATTCAAACCCACTTTATGATGCTTACATTGTCGATACGACAGAGCATAAATACGTAGATTCTGTTGCGGCAGAAGCCAAGAAACTGGAAGGCGTTTCGGAAGTGCAGGATGGTGGAGCTAATACGCAAAAACTGTTTGCCTTATCTGATTTTATCCGAGTATGGGGACTGGTAGGGGCAGGCTTGCTCATCTTTATTGCAGTCTTCCTGATTTCCAATACCATTCGGATTACTATTATTTCACGGAGTCGTGAGATTCAGATTATGCGTTTAGTGGGTGCAAAAAATAGCTATATCCGCGGTCCATTCCTATTTGAGGGCGCTTGGATCGGTTTGCTAGGTTCAGTTTTACCAGTAGTCTTAGTTTATTTTGGTTATAATATGGCCTATCAAACCATGAATAAAAATCTCGTTGCGCAAAATCTTTCCATGATTGAGCCACACTTGTTTGTCCCTGCTATGATTGGGGCTGTATCAGTCTTGGGAATCTTTATCGGTTCACTTGGTTCATCCATCTCCATGAGACGCTTCTTGAAGATTTAATAAAAAAACAGCCTACAAAGGCTGTTCAGATTGAAAACAAACATCATTTGGTGTTTGTTTTTTTATTGTGTTAAAAATATAAATTATTGTTATCGCTTTGTTTTCGATAGGCCAAGGCTGATTATGATGAGGGTAAAAAAGAATGCAGACAGGAGGCCTTTTGTGGTACTGTTTAGAAAAGGCTTGTCAAAAACATAAAAATTATAAGCAGAAAAACATAATCCAAGGAGAGTTATTATAGCTGAAATAGCCAGCAGAATTAACAAAATTTTTCTTTTATCCATCATGAAGACCATCCTTTGTTTTCTATGAACCAAGTATATCATATTAAGCAAAAAGCGACATGACATGAAAGACAGGTTCTAGAGCAATTTCCTGACTTTTTCTAAAAGCTCCTCTTTTCATTCTTACATAGAAATAGTCATTTACTAGATAAAAAATGAGGCAGTCTTGATTTCTGCCTCGTTATTAGTTTATTAGAAAAATGGATTGAAATTCTTTTCGTGGCCAATCGTTGTGTCATTTCCATGGCCGGGATAGACGCGATAGTCTTTGGGCAAGACAAATAATTCTTCGCGGATGCCAGCAAGGAGCTGGTCCATATTACCAGTCGGTAGATCTGTACGGCCGATGGTTTCACGGAAGAGAGCATCACCAGTCAGGACGACCTGCTCTTTTGGGAAAATAATGGAAACTCCTCCAATAGAATGACCAGGTGTCTGAACAGCATAGAAATGAAAGTCGTCTAGTTGGTAGTCTTGGTGATAAGTGAAATAATGTTCGGCAGGTCTGAGAATGACGTCTTCCAAATCTGCATGGCGGTCAAGACCAGATAGATTATCTGTCGGAGTATAGAGCCAGCTTGCTTCGCTCTCAGCTACATAGACGGGCGGATTGGCAAAGTTATCTCGGACCTTATCCAGACTCATAATATGATCGTAATGCGTATGAGTCAGCAAAATAGCTGTGATGGGCTTTGCGATTTCTTCTAGCTTGCGTTGGATTTTTCGCCAGTCGCTGCCGGGGTCAACTACGATGACATGACGGTCATTTTCAAGGATATAAGTATTTTCAAAAGCGATGAGATTGACAATTTTGTGAACTTTCATTGGGCTTCCTCTGCGTATGTTTTCTCAATAAAGAGTGTAACAAAAAAGCAGAAATTTTGCACAAAATTAATTTTGGGGCTCAGCTTATTTTCAGATGTCTCAGGCTGGCATTTGTGATATAATCATAGCAGTATGACACAATCTAACTATAAATATGCTGTCATCGACTTGGAGGCTACAAGTGCGAACAGCAATGCAAAAATTATTCAAATCGGCATTGTCATCATTGAAAACGGGGTGATTTGCCAAACGTATGAAACAGATGTGAATCCGCATGAGGACTTGGATGAGCATATTAAACAGCTGACAGGATTGGATGATCAGCGCTTACGCCAAGCTCCGGACTTCTCACAGGTTGCCCGTGAAGTTTATGAGCTGATTGAGGATGCGATTTTTGTCGCTCATAATGTCAAGTTTGATGCCAATCTATTGGCAGAAGCTCTCTTTTGGGAAGGCTTTGACTTGCTGACTCCGAGAGTGGATACGGTGGAATTGGCTCAGGTTTTCTATCCGACTTTTGATAAATATGCCTTGGGGAACCTGTGCGAACTTCTGGAGATTCCTCTGGAAAATGCTCATACCGCTTTAGCAGATGCTCAGGCGACAGCTCAGTTATTTCTAAAAATCCAGGAAAAGATGGCAGGACTGCCAAAGGCTTTGCTGGAGAAGGTGCTGGAATTTTCCGATAGTCTTATCTATGAGTCACGGTTAGCGATCGAAGAGATTTTTCAGTCGATGCCAGACTATTCTGGTCAGGCTTTGCAGGAGACGCATGGTATCTTTTTGAAAAAGCCGAAAATCTTGCCGCCTGAGAAGAAACTTTCGCAGGACTTTCTGACAAATCTTTATCTGCTGGGGCTGGACGAGCGCCCTGAGCAGCTGACATTTGCGCAATATGTGACTGAGGCGCATAGTCAGACTGCGGCTAGCTTTTTGGAGGCCCAGACAGGGCTTGGAAAGACTTTTGGTTATTTATTGCCCATTTTGGCTCATGGTCAGGATAGAGCCCTGGTGACCGTTCCAACGAAGATTTTACAGGATCAACTGATACAAAAAGAAGGTCGACTCTTAGAGGAAGTCTTTCATATCTCCTTTCATAATCTCAAAAGTCCCGAAAATTATCTGAAATTAGATTATTTTTATCAAAGTCTCTCGGTCTTGGATGATAATCGACTTGTTAATCGTTGCAAAATGCAGCTTTTGGTTTGGCTGACAGAGACGGAGACGGGTGATTTAAATGAAATCGGTCAGGCTTATCGTTTCGAGTCTTACTTTAGCCAGATACGCCATGATGGGAAATTAAGTAAGTATTCGCTCTTTTATGAAGAGGATTTTTGGCGACTGGGGCAGGCCAAGGCAGCTAGCAGTCGTGTCGTGATTACCAATCATGCTTATCTTTTGACGCGCCTAGAAGATGACCAGTCTTTGCTGGACAATCGGATGTTGGTGGTGGACGAGGCTCAAAAAATGTTTTTTGCCTTGGAAAGTTTTTCGCAGGCCAGTATCAATTTGACCAAGCAATTGCAAACTATCAGTCAAGCTCTACAGACAGAAAAACGGATTTTACAAGAACGCCTCTTGCAAAGCATCCAATTTGAACTGGCAGATGCTGCCGAAAAGCAGCGGGATAAGACCAGTGAATTGGATTCACAGAAGATAGCTAAGCTGCGTCAGGATGTGTCTGAGCTGGATGAGAGCTTATTGCCAGAGCTCAGGGAATTGTTTTCAACCAAGTACCAATACTATTGGCTGACGGAAGAACAGTTGACCGATCATCGGCTAATTAAGCTTCATGCTGGGCGCTCAGAACTGATGAGATTTAAGGATTTCCTGCCTGAGACAGTTAAGGTGATCTTGGTTTCTTCTACTTTAGAGATTAGTTCCAAGGTAAATTTGCCTCAATTACTGGGCTTTGAGGATTATCATTTTTATAAACTTCCTCAGCAAAAGAAGCCCCTACAGAAACTTTTTTTAGATCTAGATTTTCCAGATGTGGTGGAGTTACCAACGCAGGAATACGCTGATAGGATTGTTGCAAGCTTGGAGAGTTTAGTTTCACTGAATCTGCCGATGGTGGTTCTCTTTACCTCCAAGGATTTATTGCTGGCCACTTCAGACCAGCTGACCTTGCCACATTTGGCCCAGTATAAGAACGGCGAGCCAGCCAATATCAAGCGACGTTTTGACAAGGGAGAGGCACCCATCTTGCTAGGAGCAGGCAGTTTCTGGGAAGGAGCGGATTTTGCTCAGCAAGAGCAAATCATTCAGCTCATCACGCGGATTCCTTTTGATAATCCCAAAGATTTCTTTGTGCAAAAAATTAATCATCATCTGAAGGCAGAAGGCAAAAATCCTTTTTACGATTATCAGTTGCCGTCAGCTATTTTACGATTGAAGCAGGCCATGGGGCGAACCCGTCGCAATGAACATCAGAAGTCGGCGGTTATTCTTCTGGACAATCGTATTTCAACCAAGCGCTACGGTCGGCAGATCCAGCAAAATCTGAACCAGCTGGCATCTCTAGAAATGCTGTCGCAGCGGGATATTGTAAAGGAATTAAAAGAATTTTTCGACTAAAACTGCTTGAAAACAGTCAATTTTATCTGGCTGTTTTTCTAAATGATTGCAAATTTTCTCGGCTACTGATGCCAAAAATCTGCTATAATGAAAAGAATAGGAAGAAGGTTATGACGTGAAAAAGAATCTACCAGGAATTGTTCTATCGTTTGCGATAGCGGCTGTTTCCATTTGTTTAGGAAATTGGTTTCCACTGATTGGATCCAGTGTGTTTGCCATCATTTTAGGAATTTTGCTCAGTAATTTATGGAAACTTCCAGTTGCCTTTCAGCCGGGCTTGACCTATTCAGGAAAGAAACTGCTTCAATATTCTATTATCTTTTTAGGTTTTTCCATGTCTATCGGCAAGGTCTCTGCAACGGGCTTGTCCTCTCTGAAGATTAGTATTTTAACTATTTTGATTGCTTTCTTGGCGGCCTATGCAGCTGGGAAGTTCTTCAAGATGAGACGTGTTTTAACCATTTTGATTGGCTTTGGAACGGCAATCTGTGGTGGTTCAGCTATTGCAGCAGCTTCGCCTATTTTAGAAGCAGAAGAAGAGGAGATTGCTCTTTCCATTTCAACCATCTTCTTTTTCAATATTTTAGCTGTTTTCATCTTTCCTTTTCTGGGGCATCTCATGCAAATGTCCGATGCCTATTTTGGGACTTGGGCAGGGACGGCCATCAATGATACTTCGTCAGTCGTCGCGGCAGGTTATACTTACAGTCAAGCGGCGGGCGATTTGGCAACCATTGTCAAACTAAGCCGAGCGCTGATGATTGTACCCGTCTGCCTCATCTTTGCAGGTTATCGATATGTCCGAGATAAGCGGTCAGCTCAAAAAGTGGACTTGAAGAAAATTTTTCCCTGGTTCATTCTGTGGTTTGTTATGGCTTCTGTTGTGAGCAGCTTGGGAATTTTTCCATCAAATCTAGTTCCTTACACAAAGCTGTTATCCCAATGGCTGATGGCTATGGCCTTGGCCGGGATTGGAGCCAAGGTTTCATTCAAACAGTTCAAGGAAGCTGGAGCTGGACCATTATTAACCGGAGCTTTTGCTTGGTTCTGCGTCGCAGTCTCTAGCTTGATTATCCAATATTTTTTGTAAGAAAGGAAAATTATGCCTTCACAGCAAAGAACATTTGAGTCTCGGATTGATTACAGCTTGCTTTTACCAGTCTTGCTCTTACTATCGATCGGAGTTACGGCTATTTATATAGCGGTTAGTCATGATTATCCAAATAATGTCTTGCAGATTGTTGGTCAGCAAGTAGTTTGGATTTTATTAGGCTTTCTGATTAGCTTTATCGTTATGTTTTTTAACACTAAGTTTCTTTGGAAGATGACACCTTTTCTGTATATTCTAGGCTTAGGACTTATGGTTCTTCCGCTTGTATTTTATAGTGAGAGCTTAGTGGCTTCTACAGGGGCGAAAAACTGGGTATCTATCCGTGGGGTTACCCTCTTTCAGCCATCTGAATTTATGAAAATTTCATATATTTTGATGCTGTCGCGAGTTGTAGTGAAGTTTCTGCAGCAAAATAAAAAATATGAGCGAACCATTGCTTTAGATCTCTTTTTGATTGTAAAATTAGCATTATATACCTTGCCGGTTTTGTTACTTTTGGCCTTGCAGAGTGATTTGGGAACAGCCCTAGTATTTGCTGCAATTTACTGCGGTATTGTTCTCTTATCTGGTGTTTCGTGGAAAATTATTCTACCGATTTTCTTAACAGTATCCCTTCTTTTTACTGTCTTTATGTTGATCTTTATTTCAAATGGTGGCCGTGCTTTTCTACATGGTTTGGGGATGCCGACTTATCAGATTAATCGGATCTCAGCCTGGCTCCATCCGTTTGAATATGCTCAGACAGTGACTTATCAGCAGGCACAGGGACAGATTGCTATTGGAAGTGGTGGTTTGCTAGGTCAAGGATTTAATGTCTCAAATCTTCTAGTACCTGTCCGTGAAAGTGATATGATTTTCACCGTGATTGCGGAGGATTTTGGTTTTCTTGGCTCGAGTTTGGTGATTGTTATTTATCTGTTCTTGATTCATCGTATGCTTCAGATTACTATTAAGTCCAACAATCAGTTCTACACCTATATCTCGACCGGTCTCATTATGATGCTGCTCTTTCATATTTTTGAAAATATTGGTGCTGTGACAGGGATTTTGCCTTTGACAGGGATTCCACTCCCCTTCATTTCCCAAGGGGGGTCCTCCATCGTCAGCAATCTCATCGGAATCGGTCTCCTACTGTCTGTCTCTTATCAAAATAGCCTAGAAGAGGAGAAGCATGCGGTGACTCCGCCTGTTCGTAAAAAAATTGTACTTAGAAAAATAAAATAAGAAGTGGATACCTTGTATCCTAGAAAGGTGTTGTACATGAAAAAAGTAGCTCTCATGTTAGCCAATGGCTTTGAAGAAATTGAAGCCCTCACCGTTGTCGATGTCTTGCGTCGCGCAGGCTTTTTCTGTGATATGATTGGTTTTGAGGAGGCTGTGACAGGTTCTCATCAGATTACTGTCACAGCCGATCAAGTCTGGAATGGTAATCTATCTGCCTATGATATGGTTGTTCTTCCAGGCGGTATGCCAGGATCAACAAATCTGCGTGATGATGACCGCCTAATGGAAGTTCTACAGGAATTTCAAGCAGAAGATAAATTTGTCGCAGCTATCTGTGCGGCTCCGATTGCCCTTGACCGCGCAGGGCTCCTGAATGACAAGAACTTCACTTGCTATGATGGAGTGGAAGCCAACATTGAGAACGGTAGCTATCAGAAGCAGACCGTTGTCGTGGATGGAAAGCTAATCACCAGCCGTGGCCCATCCACAGCCCTGCCTTTTGCCTATGAGTTGGTTCACCAGTTAGGCGGAGATGCGGACCAATTAGCAAGTTCTATGCTTTTTAAAGACGTTTTTGAGAAGTAAAAAATTCACTCGATTTTCGAGTGAATTTTTTCTGTCTAAGTTGGATGAAAAATCTATGAAAATATGCTATTTCATCATAAATAAAAGCCCTTTTTTTCAAAAAATATGATATAATAAAGGGTATGAATTATCAAGATTACATCTGGGATTTGGGTGGGACTCTCTTGGATAATTATGAGACTTCAACCGCAGCTTTTGTCCATACCTTGCAGGACTTTGGTCTGACTGCGAGTCATGATGAAGTTTATAAGGCTCTCAAGGTCTCAACAGATTATGCAGTCTGCCAGTTTGCCCCTAGAAACAAGGAGTTTTTAAAGGCTTATAAGGCAAATGAGGCCAAGGAATTAGAACATCCGATCTTGTTTGAGGGAGCTTCAGAATTATTAGCACAAATTATCCAGCAGGGTGGTAGAAATTTTTTGATTTCTCACCGAGATGATCAGGTGTTAGAGATTTTGCAGAAGACGCAGATCAGTGGTTATTTTACAGAAGTAATGACGGCTGCTAATGGTTTTAAACGTAAGCCAGATCCTGAGTCTATGCTGTATTTAAAAGACAAGTACCAGATTGAGTCTGGTCTGGTTATAGGAGATCGGCCGATTGATATCGAAGCTGGTCAGGCGGCAGGATTTAGCTGCTATCTCTTTGATAATATGAACAATCTTGAAGAATTTGTAGATATTGAACTAGAAAAGGAATAACATGACAGAAGAAAAGCAACAAGACATACAAGCGCAAGAATATGACGCCAGTCAGATTCAGGTCTTGGAGGGCTTAGAAGCCGTTCGGATGCGCCCTGGTATGTATATCGGTTCGACCTCCAAGGAAGGTCTGCACCACTTGGTATGGGAAATTGTTGACAACTCGATTGATGAGGCCTTGGCTGGCTTTGCCACTCACATTCAAGTTTTTATTGAAAAAGATAATTCGATTACAGTTGTTGATGATGGTCGAGGCATTCCGGTTGATATTCAGGAGAAAACAGGTCGCCCGGCTGTGGAAACCGTCTTTACTGTCCTTCATGCAGGAGGAAAATTTGGCGGTGGCGGATACAAGGTCTCAGGAGGTCTGCATGGTGTAGGTTCTTCCGTTGTAAACGCCCTGTCCACTCAGCTGGATGTCCGCGTTTATAAAAACGGCCAGATTCATTACCAAGAATACCGTCGTGGTCATGTAGTCGCGGATCTAGAAGTCATCGGTGAGACGGATCGTACAGGTACGACCGTTCACTTTACGCCAGATCCAGAGATTTTCACTGAAACAGTAGAATTTGACTTTGAGAAGCTTAATAAACGGGTGCAGGAATTAGCTTTCCTTAATCGTGGTCTCAGAATTTCCATCACTGATAAGCGAGATGGAATGGAGCAGGCCAAGGATTACCACTATGAGGGTGGGATTGCCAGCTATGTCCAATACATCAATGAAAACAAGGATGTTATCTTTGATACACCGATTTACACTGATGGCGAAATGGACGATATTACGGTTGAAGTGGCCATGCAGTATACGACCGGCTACCATGAAACAGTCATGAGCTTTGCCAATAATATCCATACCCACGAGGGTGGAACGCATGAGCAAGGTTTCCGAACAGCCCTAACTCGGGTTATCAATGACTATGCCAAGAAAAATAAGCTTCTCAAAGAAAATGAGGACAATCTGACTGGGGAAGATGTGCGTGAGGGACTGACAGCAGTTATCTCTGTTAAGCATCCCAACCCACAGTTTGAAGGTCAGACCAAGACCAAGCTGGGCAATAGCGAAGTGGTTAAGATTACCAATCGCCTCTTCAGTGAAGCCTTCTCTGATTTCCTTTTGGAAAATCCTGCGGTGGCTCGAAAAATCGTTGAAAAGGGAATTTTGGCTTCTAAGGCTAGAATTGCTGCTAAGCGAGCTCGGGAAGTAACCCGCAAGAAGTCTGGTTTAGAAATCTCTAATCTGCCAGGAAAATTGGCTGATTGCTCGTCCAATAACCCACAGGAAACAGAACTCTTTATCGTGGAGGGAGACTCAGCGGGTGGTTCAGCTAAGTCTGGGCGTAACCGTGAATTTCAGGCTATTTTGCCAATTCGCGGTAAAATTCTCAACGTTGAAAAAGCCAGCATGGATAAGATTCTGGCTAATGAAGAAATCCGCAGTCTCTTTACTGCGATGGGAACTGGTTTTGGAGCTGACTTTGATGTTAGCAAGGCTCGCTATCATAAATTAGTCATCATGACTGATGCGGATGTGGATGGAGCTCACATTCGGACTTTGCTCCTAACTTTGATTTACCGCTACATGAAGCCGGTTCTGGAAGCAGGCTATGTCTACATCGCCCAACCACCTATCTACGGTGTCAAGGTCGGCAGCGAGGTAAAAGAATACATCCAGCCAGGTGCTAATCAAGAAGAAGAACTGCAAGCTGCTCTCGAACGCTATAGCGAAGGTCGCTCTAAGCCGACGATTCAGCGCTACAAAGGTTTGGGAGAAATGGATGACCATCAGTTGTGGGAAACGACCATGAACCCAGAACACCGTCTGATGGCGCGAGTTTCTGTCGATGACGCAGCAGAAGCTGATAAGATTTTTGATATGCTGATGGGAGATCGTGTAGAGCCTCGTCGTGACTTTATCGAAAAAAATGCAGTATATAGCACACTTGATGTCTAAAAAGTTAGAAAAAACAACCATTACAAATGAATTTGTGATATAATCAATATGTTTGCTTTTTAGTAAAAGAATGAAGGAGTTTTATATGTCTAATGGACTGATTATTCTCATTATTGTAGTAGCAGCACTATTAATTTTAGGCTATTTTACTGCTATCTATATGAGAAAACGAAATGAAGCGAAGCTTCGAAGTTTGGAGGAGAAAAAAGAGGAGCTTTACAATCTTCCCGTGAATGATGAAGTGGAAGAAGTTAAAAATTTACATTTGATTGGGCAAAGTCAAGTGACTTTCCGTGAATGGAATCAAAAATGGGTAGATCTCTCTTTAAATTCATTTGCTGATATTGAGAACAATCTCTTTGAGGCAGAGGGCTACAATAATTCTTTCCGTTTCCTCAAAGCCAAGCACGCGATCGAAAATATTGAAAGCCAAATTGATTTAATCAGTGAAGATATTCATGCGATTCGTCAGGCTTTAGAAGATCTGAAGAAACAAGAATCTAAAAATAGCGGACGAGTTTTACACGCCCTAGATCTATTTGAAAATTTGCAGCATACTGTGGCTAGCAATCCTGACGCCTATGGACGAGCTCTTGCAGAAATTCAGAAGCAAATGGAAAATATTGAGTCTGATTTCTCTCAATTTGTTACTCTCAATTCTTCAGGGGATCCTGTGGAAGCGGCAGAAATCTTAGACAAAACAGAAGATCGTATCTTGGCACTAACACAGATCGTCGAAAAAGTTCCAGCAATTGTAGAAGACTTGACTGAGAAATTACCAGATCAATTAGAAGATTTGGAGTCTGGCTACCGTAAATTATTGGAAACCAATTATCATTTTATTGAGACTGACTTAGAGGCGCGTTTCCAACAACTTCGTGCTAGTTTGAAACGAAATGAAGAAAATCTTGCAGCTTTGGAGTTGGATAATGCCTTGTATGAGAATGAACAAATTCAAGAGGAAATCGATGCTCTGTATGCTATCTTTACTCGAGAAATTGAGGCTCATAAAGTCGTTGAGAAGTTGGTGAACTACCTTCCTGACTATTTAGAACACACTAAAGAGAATAACCAACAGCTTCAAAGTGAAATGGAACGTTTATCACATTCCTTCTTGCTACCAGAACCTGAAATAAATCATATCAAGGATTTGAAATCTGAATTATCTGCTCAAGAAGCAGTGGTACACTCTTCACTTGAAGATACAGCTGAAATGAAGAAACCTTTCTCATTGGTTAGAGAAGAGTTGGAAGCTATTCAAGACCGATTGAAAGAAATCGAAGATGAACAGATTGAACTTGGTGAGCAGCTAGAAAAGATCGAAAAAGACGATGTCAATGCCTGTCAAAAGGTTACGATTTACGCCAATAAATTGCATACGATTAAGCGATTTATGGAAAAACGTAATTTACCGGGTATTCCAGAGTCCTTCTTAACAATTTTCTTTGGAGCAAGCGACTATATTGAGGAGCTGGCTAGAGAGTTGGAGGCAACTCGTGTGAATATTGAATCTGTTAACCGCTGGTTAGAGATTCTGGCAAATACAATGAATGAATTGGAAGAAGAGACATATCGAATTGTTCGGAATTCTACCTTAACAGAGCAGTTGCTACAATACTCTAACCGTTATCGTTCCTTCGATGATAATGTTCAGGCAGCCTTCAATGAATCCCTTCATGCCTTTGAAGTTGAATTTGATTATGCAAAATCTTTGGAAATTATTTCAAAGGCCTTGGATATTGTTGAGCCTGGAGTTTCAGCTCGTTTCATCAACTCATATGAAAAAACACGCGAAAATATTCGCTTCTAAGAAAGTTCCTTCGGGAACTTTTTTCTTTGCGATCTTGCTTGTTTTGCTATTAAAAATCCTGTATAATACAACAAATCACAGAAAATATGAGGTGAGTAGATGAGTCAGGTCACAGGTTTATTGGTTATGGATGTAGATAGCACTCTTATTATGGAAGAGGGCATTGATTTACTGGGCGAGGAAGCAGGAGTTGGGCAGCAAGTAGCTGATATTACCGAGCGAGCCATGCGCGGGGAATTGGATTTCGAGGCCGCCTTACGGGAGAGGGTTTCGCTTTTAGCGGGGCTTCCAGAAACTATCTTTTTTCAGATAGCTGACAAGATTCATTTCACGCCTGGTGCTAAAAAATTAGTAGATGAGCTGCATGCCCGCGGCTACAAGGTTGGCTTGGTGTCAGGTGGTTTTCATGAAACGGTGGATAGACTGGCTGAAGAGCTAGGAATTGACTATGTAAAGGCCAATCGCTTAGAAATCAAGAATGGCTTGCTTACAGGTCATGTGTCGGGAGAGATTGTTAGCAAAGATACTAAAGTTCGGATGCTGAAAGAATGGGCTCAAGAAAACAATTTGGAGTTAAATCAAACCATTGCTATGGGGGATGGCGCCAATGATTTGCCTATGATTCAAACGGCAGGCATTGGAATTGCTTTTAATGCCAAGCCAATTGTAAGAGAGCAAGCGCCCTATCAAATCAATGTTTATGACCTCTATCAAGTAATGGATATTTTAGATGGGAAGGAAAAATAGGAGGTACGATGCATATCTTATTAGCACCAGATTCTTTTAAGGAAAGTTTGTCTGCCGTTCAGGTAGCAGAAGCCTTGAAAGAAGGTTTCTCCCAAGCCTTGCCAGAGGCGACTTTTGACTTACTGCCTATCGGAGATGGTGGCGAAGGGACTGTGGCTGCCTTGATTTCTGCTATGAAGCTAAAAAAGTTTCGTCACTGGGTAACTGGACCTTTTGGCCAGCCAGTCGAAATGAAATATGCTAGACAAGACCAGCTAGCCCTTTTTGAAATGGCAGATTTAGTGGGACTGGCTTTAATTCCTAAGGAAAAACGCAATCCTTTAGGCTTAGAAACCAGAGGGCTGGGGGAGCTGATTCTTCATTTGGCCGAAAATGGAGTCAGGAAGATGCTGGTCGGTGTTGGAGGCTCGGCAACGAATGATGGTGGAATCGGTATGGCAGCCGGTTTAGGTTATGAATTTTTTGATGAAAACAATCATCGACTGCGGCCTGTCGGCTCTTCTTTAGGGAGAGTTGCCCGAATTTCTGCGGAACGTGTTCCAACTTTCCTGAATAATATTGGCATCGAAATTTTGACAGATGTGTCCAATCCTTTATGTGGACAGCAGGGAGCGACTCAGATCTTTGGACGACAGAAAGGCTTGTCTGAATGGCTTCTTTCATCTGTCGATCAGGAAATGAGGAAGTTCTATGAACTGGCTAATCCGCAGATTTTCACCCAAGCTGGTGCTGGTGCAGGAGGAGGCATGGCAGCAGGGCTGGTCACATTTGCCAAGGGGAAAGTCGTGCCAGGAATTGATACCTGTCTGGATTTGTTAGATTTTGACCACAGGGTTAAAGAAGCGGACTTGGTTGTAGTTGGTGAGGGGCGCATGGATAAGCAGTCTTTGGCAGGAAAGGCCCCAGTTGGAATCGCAAGGCGGACGCCAAAAGAGATTCCTGTTCTTGCGATTTGTGGCAGTTTGGCTGATGATTTGCCTCCATTTCCTTCGGAGAATATCCATGCAGCTTTTCCCATTATCTCGCAAGTGGCAGATTTGGACGTAACCTTAGCTCAAGCGAGGGAAAATCTGGTTCGTACAGCTTGCAATATTGGCAACCTATTAGCCATCAAAAAAAGCGGAATTTAATCCGCTTTTTTCAGTAAATATTCGATTTCTTTGACGATTAAGCCGTTTGCAAATTCAAATAGATCGCAGGAAAGGTCTCCGTGGTCATTGACCAAAACTGTTAGAATCCGACTTTGCTCGGAATTGCTGTGATAGTATTGGCAACAAAACTGTGCGGAACTATTCTGATAGGCCTCCTGTATCCTGTGGAGGTAGGCTTCTTTACCTTGAATGATTTCTGGGGATTCTCCATGCAGCTCCCAGACGACATGCTCGTCTAAAAAAGTTTGATAAATGTCCCAGTCACGCTGGTTTTCCGCCTCGAAAAAGGTAAATAATTTCTCTAAATTTGTCATTTATGAAATATTTTTTTCCAAAGGGAAGTTTTCTTGCGGGGAGATGGTCTACTCTCTGCTGGGTAGAGGATGTCGGCAAATTGCTTTCTCAAGTCCTTTTCTTCAACGGTCACAGGATGATCACTATGGATCACCAAACCAAAAGGAGAGGATTGGCAAAAAGCGGAGATAATGGTGGCCTCACAGCCTAAGTCTTTGGCGGTTTTTAGGTAGAAAACCTGCTGGCTGGATATGACTTCAGGCGATATTTTGACTGTGACGGGATGGTAGCTTTCAGTGATGTTCTCAACTATTTCTTTAAAATGCTGTTTTAGAAGCGAAGAATTAGCATCCGAAATAGAGCAGTAAGCAATCACCCGCTCTTCAAAAGTTTCCAGAAATTTGCGCTGTTCATCAGGATTGAGCTTAGCATTTCCCTGAGATTTTTCCATGATAATGTTATTTAGATCTGTCATATTTCTAGTATATCATAAATAAAGGATTTCTGATTTTCAAACTGTTAAGAAAAAGATAGGATGTAACCGATTGCATCTTAAAATTTGTGATTTTTCAAGCAAAGCTGCTGTTTTTCCTTGAAAAAAAAGCACTTTTGAGGTATCATAGACTAGTAAATAATTTTAAACAATAAGGAGAGTCAAAATGTCAATTATTACTGATGTTTACGCTCGCGAAGTCCTCGACTCACGCGGTAACCCAACACTTGAAGTAGAAGTTTATACTGAATCAGGTGCTTTCGGACGTGGTATGGTTCCTTCAGGAGCTTCTACTGGTGAACACGAAGCAGTTGAACTTCGTGATGGTGACAAATCTCGTTACGGCGGTCTTGGTACACAAAAAGCAGTTGACAACGTGAACAACGTTATCGCTGAAGCTATTATCGGTTACGATGTTCGTGACCAACAAGCTATCGACCGTGCAATGATCGCTTTGGACGGTACTCCAAACAAAGGTAAATTGGGTGCAAACGCAATTCTTGGTGTGTCTATCGCTGTAGCTCGTGCTGCTGCTGACTACCTTGAAATCCCACTTTACAGCTACCTTGGTGGATTCAACACTAAAGTTCTTCCAACTCCAATGATGAACATCATCAACGGTGGTTCTCACTCAGACGCTCCAATCGCTTTCCAAGAATTCATGATCGTACCTGCTGGTGCACCATCATTCAAAGAAGCTCTTCGTTGGGGTGCTGAAATCTTCCACGCTCTTAAGAAAATCCTTAAATCTCGTGGTTTGGAAACTGCTGTTGGTGACGAAGGTGGATTTGCTCCTCGTTTCGAAGGAACTGAAGATGGCGTAGAAACTATCATTGCTGCTATCGAAGCTGCTGGTTATGTTCCAGGTAAAGACGTATTTATCGGATTTGACTGTGCATCATCAGAATTCTACGATAAAGAACGTAAAGTTTACGACTACACTAAATTCGAAGGTGAAGGAGCTGCTGTACGTACTGCTGCAGAACAAATCGATTACCTTGAAGAGTTGGTAAACAAATACCCAATCATCACTATCGAAGATGGTATGGACGAAAACGACTGGGATGGTTGGAAAGCTCTTACTGAACGTCTTGGTGGTAAAGTTCAATTGGTTGGTGACGACTTCTTCGTAACAAACACTTCTTACCTTGAAAAAGGTATCGCAGAAGGCGCTGCTAACTCAATCCTTATCAAAGTTAACCAAATCGGTACTCTTACTGAAACATTCGACGCTATCGAAATGGCGAAAGAAGCTGGTTACACTGCCGTTGTATCACACCGTTCAGGTGAAACTGAAGATTCAACAATCGCTGATATCGCAGTTGCAACTAACGCAGGACAAATCAAGACTGGTTCACTTTCACGTACAGACCGTATTGCTAAATACAACCAATTGCTTCGTATCGAAGATCAACTTGGTGAAGTTGCTGAATACCGTGGTTTGAAATCATTCTACAACTTGAAAAAATAATTCATTCTAATGGAATGAAGCAAATCCCTTGAGGCTAACTCAGGGGATTTTTAATAAATAAGGGGAGACTTCTGGGGTGTTTTATTTTATACTGTATATTCTAAGCAAGGGATGGCTAGCTCTAATTATTTTCTTTCTAGGCCTCTTTTTAGCTTATAGGCGGAAATCATGGTCTCTGGCATTTTTGGTGACTCTTTTATTCCTCTTAATCTCCAGTATATTCTTGTATCCTCAGTTTAGTCTATGGATTGCTTTTCCCTTTTTGTTTCTCGCTTTCTATTTATTGGTAAAAAGATATAGGTGGCTTCTTTATCCTGCTCTTGCTTTAGGCTTGTTGCTATTGGCGGTTTCGCCTATAATTGGCTATCTTTTTAGAGTTTATGTTCCAGTGACTCAGTATGCCTATCTTGAGGAAAAAGGGCAGACAGTAGTGGTTCGGGAAGATTATTATGGAGCATTTTTTAGTGAAAGTGATATAGAAATCACGACCTATGTAAATGGTCAACTTGCTTATGCAAATAAGATGGTTTATGAAAAGGTTGACTTACATGATTTTAATAAGGACAAAGATGTCGATAAGGACGTTTTTCTTGCTCAACCCTTGACAAGAGAACGACTTGAAGAGTTACATGATTTTATGAATCGGAAATGGACTAGATAAGGCCTAATCAAATAAAAAAGCTGTTGGAATTTTATCCAACAGTTTTTTAAATAATATTTTAGAAAATAGACTTAACTTTGTTGATGACGTCGTTGAGACCTTTTGAATTTGCGACCAAATCTTTAGCCTTATCTAAGTATTCGCCTAGCTCATCTTTGTGGTCTTCGACAAACTTCTTAGCTGCATCAAAATCTTTCTTTTCGATCAATTCTTTGACTTGGTTAAACAATTCTACTGGATTCATTTTGAATGCTCCTTAGATAATTTTCTTTTGATTATTGGAAGGTTACGCAGACAGCTTCTGGCACATAGAAATCATGAGAGATTTCTGTTAATCGACCTGTTTCAGAATCGCGTTTGAAGACAGTTGCATTGTCCGAATCTTGGTGGACAGCGATGAGGTAGTTTTGGTCAGGTGTGATATTGAAATCGCGTGGATTTTTGCCCTTTGTTGGCGTGATTTCAACGAGCTGTAGACTTCCATCAGCTAGAATTTGATAAACAGCTATTGAGTCATGGCCACGGTTAGAGCCATAGAGGAATTTCCCATCAGCAGAGATGCGGATGGCTGCAGTGCCATTAAAATCTTCAAATCCTGCTGGGAGAGTTGAGATGGTCTGTAGGTGTTCAAACTGACCAACACCATCATAAATCAATACTTCGATGGTAGAGTTTAATTCGCAGATAAGATAAGCAATTTTATAATGGTTATGAAAGACAATGTGGCGTGCTCCGGCTCCAGCAGCACATGTGTAGGTAGCCAATTTGTTTAGTTGTCCGTCTTCCGTCACATCGTAGGTAGTAACTTGATCTGTTCCGAGGTCACAAGTAATCAGATATTGATCGGGAGTCAAGTCAGCATAGTGGACATGGGCAGAGGCTTGATTGGCGTGAGGTCCTTGCCCGACATGAGTATCTGAATCAGCCAGTTTTAGACTGCCATCTTCTTGCTGCTTGTAGACCAGCACTTGCCCCTTGTGGTAGTTAGCTCCGTAGACAAGTCCTCTTTCGTTATCTACAGCAACATAGCAAAGCGGTGCGCCCTCTTCAACCACATGATTGAGAAGCTGTTTTTTTTGGTCATAGGCTGCAATCCCCCCTTGTCCGTCTTTGGCACCAACGGTGTACAGATGATCAGCTTGGTCAAAGGCTAGATAAGTGGGACTTGGTTCTTCGACTACTAATTCTAAGTTTGAGAGCTCTCCCTTTTCAGTATCAAACTCTGCCTTGTAAATTCCTTTGGAAACTCGTCGGGTGTATGTTCCAAAATAAACTGTTTGAGTCATGTTTCCACCTCATTCTTTTAAAATCAATCTATTATACCATAAAATGACTTAAGAAGCTGTTTGGATAGGAAAAGTCCTGTATCTAGAGGAGAATTCCAAATTTTATCAAAAAATAGATAAAAAACAGATGGTGGGTAGGAAGGGGATAGACCACTTTGATAGAATGGAATTGTTCAAAAAAACAAATACGATCAGGAAAGCTCAAAATTCCTGTTTTCTAAAACAAAGGAGAAATCAAATGAACGTAAAAAAATTCGCTATGCTTGTAACTCTTATCGGAATGTCTGTCTTTTTCCTAGCTGCATGCGGTTCTAAGAATGCTGACAATAAAGAAATTAGTGATGGGAAAAAAGTAGATTTTAAGAAAGATGCTGTTGATCAAAAAACGAAAACAGTAGACGGCAAGGAAGTGACAGAGTATACCATGCCGGACGGAAACGTGATTCAAATCCCAGCAGATGGAGAAGAATTACCAACAGATGAATCTGAATCAACTGATAAATAAAAGTTAGAACTTGTAGGTTGGAGGCAATATGTTTCAAATAAAAAAAATGAATCGTAAAACCATTCTATTGGGAAGCACGGTCATTCTTGCTTGTGCAGGGCTGGGAGGCTATGTACTTCTTCATCAGGTTAATCAACAACAAGCCATGAAAATGGTCGATAATAAGATTGATTCACTGACGGTCCAAGATGCTGTTAATAACAGTAAAAAAACAAGCCTAGTTTTATCTGGAGAAGTAGTTGCTAACAATAGCAGTAAGGTCAAGATTGATCCATCAAAAGGTGAAGTTAAGGAAGTATTCGTTAAAAATGGCGATACTGTTACACAAGGCCAGCCTCTCTTTTCCTACGTAACCTCTCAGGAATTGACAGCCCAGTCTGCTCAGTATGATGCTCAAGCTAAGGCCAATAGCATTACGGCTGCTCAAACTAGCGCATCCATCAAATGGGAAACCTATAACCGAAAGCTGGCTAATCTCAATACTCTTAAGAATAAATACAATTCTAGTAAGGATGAGTCTTTGTTAGATCAGATAAAATCTGCTGAAGACGAGCTGGCTCAAGCGCTAAGTGACGCAAAGACTGCTGACAATGAAGTAACGAATGCTCAGATTGAGGCTGAAAAGGCTCAGGTGACAGCTCAAACGGAATCAGACCGCATGAAATATGATACTGTGACGGCTGATACAGCGGGAACTATTACCTCGATGAACGAAGATCTTCCGACTCAGTCCAAGGCTAAAAAGGAAGAAGAAACCTTTATCGAAATCATGGACAAGTCTAAAACTCTGATCAAAGGGAGCGTTAGTGAATTTGACCGTGAGAAGCTGAGCGTGGGCCAGAGAGTAGATGTCGTGGACCGCAAGGATCCTAAGAAACGCTGGAGTGGTACCGTGACGCAAGTCGGCACCTTGACAACTGCAAATACTGGAAATAGCAATGGTGGAAATAAACAACAGGAAAATCCCAACCAAGGCAAGTATCCTTATACTGTCGAGCTGGACCAAGGCGGTGAAATGCCACTTGTAGGCTCCCATTCTTATGTCAATGTCGTGGAAAATGCTCCTGAGGCCGGTAAGGTAGTCGTCAACAAGGCCTATACTTTCAGTAAAAATGGTAAGACCTATGTCTGGAAGGTAGAGGGTAAAAAGGTAAAAATGAAGGAAGTTAAGACCAAGAAAGTCTCTGACCGTTTGGTAGAGATTACAGAAGGTCTGACTATGAAGGATACCATTTCGACGCCTAGAGAAGGCATGGAAGAAGGGATGGAGGTAGGACAGAATGTTAAAGCTTAAGGATATCCACAAATCTTATCAGCAGGGCAGTCAGGAATTTCCGATTTTAAAAGGAATTGATCTGCATGTGAAAGAGGGGGATTTTCTAGCGATTATGGGGCCGTCCGGATCTGGCAAGTCCACCCTGATGAACATCATCGGATGCCTAGATAAGGCGAACTCAGGGACCTACCATATCGAAGGGACTGACGTCTCTGACCTGTCTGACAACCAACTATCTGATTTGCGTAATCAGAAGATTGGCTTTGTTTTCCAGAATTTCAACCTCATGCCTAAGCTGACAGCCTGTCAAAATGTTGAACTGCCTCTGACTTACATGAAAGTTCCTAAAAAAGAGAGACGCGAGCGCGCTTTGGAAATGCTGCGATTGGTCGGTCTGGAAGAAAGAAGTGACTTCAAGCCTATGGAGCTGTCCGGTGGTCAAAAGCAACGGGTAGCTATTGCGCGTGCCCTAGTGACCAATCCCAGCTTTATCTTGGGAGACGAGCCGACTGGGGCGCTGGATACCAAGACCAGTGTTCAGATCATGGAGCTGTTCAAGCAGTTTAACGAACAAGGTAAAACCATTGTCATCATTACCCACGAGCCAGAAGTGGCTCAGCTTTGCAAGCAAACGGTTGTCTTGCGGGACGGTAATATAGAGACTCGGGCATTAGGATAGAAGGGGGCTATATGGAAGATATTTTTGTAGCTCTAAACTCCATCCTGTCCCACAAAATGCGCTCTATGCTGACCATGCTGGGGATTATCATCGGGATTGGCGCTATTATTGCTATCTTTTCCATCATTGAAGGAAATACAGAAAATACCAAGCGTCAGCTGATCGGTGGTAGCAATAATACCATCAAAGTCGTCTACGACAAGAAAAGCGCCATCGATCCCTCTATTCCGGAGAAATCCCAAGCGCAGAAGCCTTCCTACATTCCCTTCATGGGAGAGGATGTCTTGTCCAAAATCAAGGAAATTCCTGGAGTTAAAAATGCTTTGATGACCTATGGGGCGGACGAAAAGATTTACTATCTCAGCCAAAAGTCATCTAGCAAGGTTCAGGCAGTTTCCCAGTCGGTAGCTGACATCAAGCAGCAACGGCTGTTGGAAGGGGAGGGCTTTGACTCTGAAGCCTTCAAAAATCAAGAACAAGTAACCTATCTAGAAAAGTCTCTTTATGATACTCTTTTTCCTAAGGGAGACGGTATCGGTAAGTACGTAGAAGTCAAGGGCAATCCTTTTAAAGTTATCGGCGTCTTTGAGTCTACTGAGCAGAGTGGCCTGACCTCTGGTTCGGAAAAGGTGGCCTATATTCCTCTGCAACAATGGCATCGGATTTTTGATACCATTAATGTCAGTCCAGAAGTCACCGTTCAGACCCACAAAGCCGATGATTTGAAGAAGGTGGCCAAGAAGGTCAGTGATTATCTCAATCAGCAGATGCCTCAGTCAGACTATATGTTTGGTGTGCTAAATCTGCAAGAATTTGAGCGTCAATTGGATAACCTTAACCAGTCTAACTTTGTCTTGCTAGCGGGTATTGCCAGCATCTCCCTCTTAGTCGGAGGTATCGGTGTTATGAATATCATGCTGGTCTCAGTGACAGAGCGGACGCGTGAAATCGGGATTAAAAAGGCTCTGGGAGCTCGACGAAAGATCATTCTCAAGCAGTTCCTGATCGAAGCGGTTATCTTGACTTTGATGGGAGGAATTATTGGCGTAGTAGCAGGTATCGCCTCTGGTTTTGCTATTACCCAGTCTTTGGCCTATCCTTATATTTTATCCCTCTTTTCAGTCTTTGTAAGTTTGCTCTTTTGTTGTATAATAGGAGTAGTATTTGGGCTCTTGCCAGCCGTGAAAGCATCCAAGCTGGATCCAATTGAAGCCCTGCGATTTGAATAAATAAAGGAGAATCAAGCATATATGCACAAGATTTTAGTAGTGGAAGACGATACTACGATTAATCAAGTCATTTGTGAATTTTTAAAAGAAAGTAACTATGCAGTTACACCAGTCTTTGATGGAGGCGAGGCTTTGCTTCAATTTGAAGCAGAGTCTTTTGACTTAGTTATTTTGGACATGATGTTGCCAACCATGAGTGGGCTGGATGTCCTCAAGGAAATTCGCAAGACTTCTCAGATTCCGGTCATGATTCTGACAGCGCTAGATGATGAGTACACTCAGCTGGTCAGCTTTAACCACCTCATCAGTGACTATGTGACCAAGCCTTTCTCACCACTAATCTTAGTTAAACGGATTGAGAATATTCTGCGACGAAATACGGTTGCGTCAGAGATTACTGTTGGTGATTTGACTGTCTCTATCGATGATTGTACCGTTTACTGGCAGGAAGAAAAGATGCCTCTGACCAAGAAAGAGTATGAGATCTTGCAGGCTCTAGCCAAGAGAAAGGATCATTTAGTAACCCGCGATCAGCTCATGAATACCATTTGGGGCTACAGTGAGCTAGACAGTCGGGTGCTAGATAATCACATCAAGAACATTCGTAAGAAAATCCCAGGTATCCCTCTGAAAACCATCACAGGTATGGGCTATCAGCTTGGAGGAGAAGACACGTGAAGATTGTCAAAAAGAACTTCCTCTTGACGACTTTCATCATCTTTGTCGTTGTGACGATCGTTCTATCCACTCTCTATTTTGCCATGCCGGTTTACTACCAGCAGGTCAAGGGAGGAGAAGCCCAGCGTGAGTTTGCTCAGGTAGCCAAGCAGGTCAAGGGAAAGTCTAGCCAAGAAATCAGTGAGCTCTTGAGCAATTATAGCAAAAAAAGCAATCAGATCTGGTTCACCTTGCTGGCGAAAGACAATACGATTCTTTACCCAGCACTTGAAACGAATGGAGAAAGCTCTCTCCAGCTGACGATTGTTCCGACCATCGCCAATAGTAACTATGAAAGCAAGACTCTGTCAGAAAGTTTTCGGACATCGGACGGCAAAGAAGTAGTCCTGCGAGGCGAGTATTCTCTGCAGCCCGTTTCGGATGCCAGTCGGATCTTGCTTAATCTTTATCCTTTTGTATTATTTTTGTCGTTGAGTCTGGGAGGGCTTGCTGCCTATCTCTATAGTCGGACCTCCAGTCAGCGAATTAAGGATATTTCCTCTAGCACTCGGCAAATGACAAGTCTGCTTCCAGATGTTTCCTGTCAGGTGAAAGGGCATGATGAAATTGCCGATCTAGCTCAGGATATCAATCACTTATATGCCAACCTCCTAGCAAGTATGGAAGCTCTGCGATTAGAAAATGAAAAAGTTGCAGAAAGCGAGCGCGAAAAGGCAGAATTTCTCCGAATGACCTCCCACGAACTCAAGACACCCATTACCAGTATGATGGGAATGATTGACGGGATGATTTATGGAGTGGGCGATTTTAAAGATCGGGACAAATACCTGCAGAAGTGCCGCGAAATATTGGAAGAGCAATCAGGCTTAGTCCAGTCTATCCTAGCCATTTCAAAGCTAGAAATGACCATGGAGACAGAGCGAGAAATCTTCTCACTCAAAGAGCTGCTTGAAGCAAATATCAGTACCTACAAGGTTCTGGCTGACCTCAAGCATTATCAATTTAATGTCCAACTTACAGAAACGAAAGTCCGAGGAAATAAGACCTATTTACTGAAAGCTATTAAGAATCTGATTGACAATGCCTTCCATTATACAGTAGAAGGCGGAGAAATCTTGGTTCGTTTAGAAGATGGGCTATTAATTGTAGAAAATGAAGCTGAGCGAGTGCTGGATGACTCACAGATCCAGCAGATTTTCCAGCCATTTTATCGACCAGACTACAGTCGCAATCGCAAGGATGGTGGTACGGGGCTGGGGCTCTTCATCGTGCAGCAGATTTTAGAAAAGCACCATCTCGCTTATCGCTTTGAAGCAGTTGAGAATAGGTGGATGCGCTTCACGATTTTTTTACCTCAAATGGAACAGATATGAGGCTGGGACAAAAGTCCTAGTCTCTTAATTGTCTTTGGATTGTCGAGCAAGACGCAGTGGTTGAGTGGGCTCTATTACGCTGATTTCATCAGCTTTTACAGCCCTACTCAACTGT
>NZ_LAWH01000021.1:0-19480 GCF_001588905.1 Streptococcus cristatus
CCGTGGCCGTCATTCAATTTAAGGAGGAACATAAAATGGCAAAACAAATTAAAAAAGCATCGAAACGCAATACCATTAACCTCGGTATTATCAGCTATACCTATACCCGTGGCCGTCATTCAATTTAAGGAGGAACATAAAATGGCAAAACAAATTAAAAAAGCATCGAAACGCAACACCATCAACCTTGGTATTATCAGTTATACCTATACCCGTGGCCGTCACGCAATTTAAGTAAGTAGCATACAATTGAAGGTCTTAGTTTTATTAATAGTTAATTTTATATTAACTATTAATAAAATGGAGCTTAATGTAAGTTATTTAAGCTCTATTTTATTAATAAGTGAATCAGGAGATGACAATGACACTATTTAAAGCAATATTTAAATCTGTTTTTAACAGAAGGGATGTTAAGATATTTTTAATTTTTATACTTCTTCCTTTATTAGTTCCACTTTTAACAGAATTTATGGACGGGACGAGCACAGGTTTGGCAGGGAATTTTTCAGAGTTTCTTGCTACAACCATTAGCACTCAATATCGTTTGATATTGCCTAACTTATTATTCTCACTCGTTATATCCTCTGTTTTTAAAGATGAAATTGATTCGGGGATTCTATTTCTATACAAAGACATCAATCGCTCACAGATTTTTAAAGCGAAGTTAGGCAGTTTATTAGTTGTATATGTTTTATTTCTACTAGGAACGGTTATGACAAGTGTGCTATCTTACTACGGTATATTATTCTCACAAGGGGCTGTTCCTGCTAATTTTATTTCTGAAAAAGTTCCAGATATTTTTTCGACAATTTTTTCATTGTTATCTACTATTAGTTTGAATCTGATTACACTACTATTAGTAGTAATGATTTCGGTGACTTCAAAAACGGTTCAAACAGTTTTAACGGGAGTGTTCTTTTCGCTAGCTGCCTCAGTTGCTCCTGTGTTGATTGGGATTAACTATTTGTTTCCAAACGGCTATGCAGACTTGTCCCAAGAGAATTTTCCACTAGCTTGCTTAGTTGCGGTAGGAATATCAGTTCTTTATATACTCTTCTTTTACATCAAAGGAAAACAGAAATTTAAACATATAGAATTTTAGGAAACATGATGAAATATAATCTTCTATCTTTAATGACACCAATCAGTTTAATTGGTATAGCATTTCTAGTCTATTCATTAGGAACTTCTATCGTATTTATAAGTTTTAGCCAACAGCTACAGTTGTCTTATCTTATTGCCCTCATTTGTTTTATGCCAATTGGATTTATGCTTATTCCTCATACTTTATCATTGAAATATGGTCTCTACTCAAAGGAAACA
Organism: Streptococcus cristatus; assembly: GCF_001588905.1. Taxonomy (GTDB): domain Bacteria; phylum Bacillota; class Bacilli; order Lactobacillales; family Streptococcaceae; genus Streptococcus; species Streptococcus cristatus_N. Next base: position 1,324 of record NZ_LAWH01000021.1, read on the forward strand.
GATGTAGTTTTTCACTGGCAGTCCTATTTATGTCTTGCCTTGCTTATTTTTCTAGTCAATCATTATTTTTTAAAAAGCGATGAGTATTTTCATCAAATGGTGATTTCTATGTGCGAGGAGTTTCTATTTCGATTTGTCATCTATAAAGTGTTGAGAAACAATTATTCCCGCCTTTGGTCAATCATTATTGCGTCATTGTTATTCGGTATTTTACTTCATCTAAACTATCCTATGATAGACAATCTACTCATCAGAACCCCACTGGGTATTCTATTTTCAATTTTGGCGACAAAATTTGGTTTGGAGTACGCTATCGGTGGACATTGGATTTACAATCTTTATCAATCAATTATTTAATCTAAGGAGAAAAAATGTTATTACTTTTATTTGCTGTTGTGATTTATGCAGTGTTGGCACTTGCTACAAGTTACCTACTACCTTTTTTATCAGTACCTTTAGTTTTATTAGTTATTTATGCACTTCCTTTACTCTTGAATTTTATCGTTTATAAAGTTCAAAAAGGAGAATGGAAATTTTGGACAGCTCTTGTTTTACCAACTGTATCAGTGGCTGCGTATCTTTTATTTGCTTACCTGACCTCATCAAATGGTACTTGGATAGAGTTTGCTCAGATGAATATGATATCAGATGAAGATATGCAACTAGATATTGCACTGAACTTATTTGATGGTTCACAGATTTTGTTTATTAGTTTGCTATTTTACGGAGTGTCATTAGCATCGCATTTTATTTCAAATAAGGTTTCCAGTAAGGGGGTAAAACATGCTTAAAATTGAAAATCTGTCAAAAAAGTTTAAAGGAAATGATTTTTATTCTCTATCAGACGTCTTTCTTGAAATTGGGAAAGGAGAAATTGTTGGTTTAATTGGTAAGAATGGAGCCGGAAAATCGACTTTGATGAAAATGATGGCAAAATCTCAACGACCAACATCTGGGACAATAACATATAGAGGTATTGATATTAATAGCAAAGATAATGTATTGGAAGATTTTGGGATTATGATTGATCCAGTTTTCTACCCAGAAATGTCTGTGATGGATAATTTAAAATTTTATCTCAAATTACACGGGAAGCAGGAATGGTACTCAAATATCGAAAAAACACTTCGTTTAGTAGAACTTTGGGAAGCTCGCAACCGTAAACCGAAAGGTTTCTCGTTTGGGATGAAACAACGGACAGCTTTAGCGATTGCTTTAGTAGCAGAACCTGATTTTCTGATTCTAGATGAGCCGTTTGTTGGCTTAGATCCTATTGGTGTTCAAAAATTAATTGATATTTTGAAACAGTGGTCAAGTGAACGTCAGATTTCTATGTTGATTTCAAGTCATCAGTTAGGTGAGTTAGAGGCCTTGTGTAATCGATATGTATATATTGAAGGTGGGAAATTGGTGGATTCGTTTGAAGGGAAAGAGCAGCCAAGTGTAGTTGTTCACCTACATCCTAGCGCAAATACTGCATTACTAGACAGTTACTTATCATCTGATGTGATGCTTGAGGGTAGGCTATTGGACATTTCTACAGCTAGTAGTCGCTCTACTTTAAATGAAATCTTTAAGGTTCTTGCGGAGAATGATATGATTGAATCGATTGATGTCAAAGAAAATCATCTCAAGGAAGTATTTATGAAAGGATAATGATGAAGAATATTTTTTCAGCAGTATTTGAATCGGTCTGGAAGCGAAAAGAAACGAAAATTTTTCTTGCTTTTAGTTTTTATCCACTCGTTTATTTAGCGGCTTCTTTCTTTGGAGAGTCTAATTTTATGCAAATTGCAAATGCGGATGGTAGTAAGGTTGCCTACATTGACTTTGCAGATATGATGCTTAATTCGATGGATATGATGATTTTGCCGACTTTAGCCCTATACTTTTTGACAATTTCTGTTTTCAGGAGAGAAACGGATGATCATACGATGTTTCTCTACAAGGATATTGATAGAAAATCTATTTACTTCTCAAAATATTTCAGTCTTCTCCTTATTCTTTCTATTTATTTTGCATTATTTTTTGCTTCTTCTTTGCTTGTTCATTACACACGAGTCGTACATATGGAGTTTGGGACAACTCAAATTGTATCGGATACACTTTACTATACTTTGTTAGAGATGGTTAGTATTTTCACAGTATTCTTAAAAGGAGTTTTAGCTATTTCTGTAGCATCCTTTGCCTCTTTACGTTTTGGGACTGGGACAACTATGACAATTGCCATTGTATTGACAGTAACAATGATGATTCTATCAGCGATAGGGGGCCCAATTGCAGCACTCTTGCCAACAGGTTACCAGCAGTTTATGCAGACAGTTGAAAACATCTGGATTGGATTGGTTGGGCCAGTGACGGTAACGGCAGTCTATGGTCTTGTTTTGAACACCTTGAGTATAAAAAAATTTAAAAGTCTGGAGTTTTAAGGATGGACAAAAAACTCTTAAAGTTGATTATCAAGTACCTCAATAAGCCAAAATTTCTTTTTGGCTTAGGATTGAGCTTTATTGGAACGATTATGAGTTTATTTATTCCACAATTTATGGGGAACTTACTGAATGAAGAATTTTTAATCACGCTCATATCTAACCCAATAACAATAGCGGTCTCCATCGCATCGCTCTTGCTCGTGTTTTCTGTCCAAGCTTTGTCACGCTATGTGATCGGCTTGTGTGGCAGTCAAGCTGTAAACAAGCTCCAAAAGCATATATATGCCTCCCTGTTAGTAACCTCTGTCAAGGAACTAGAAAATCATCCATCGGGTGATGTAGCTAGTCGGCTAACAAATGATATGTCTGTTATTTTGAACTTTATCACATCGGTATTGCCAAATCTTATTTTAAATGGGATTGTGATTATGGGTTCTCTCTATTTTCTAGTAAATATCAGTCTGCCCTTGACGTTACTGTCTTTCTTGCTATTTCCGATTTTATTATTTGTAATCATTCCGATAAATCATCGGCTAGAAAGTCACTACACAAACTATCAAGAAGGGCTGGGAGACATTTCTGGTCGAATTAGTCATCGTTTCACTCATATCCGTTTGATGAAATCCTTCAATGGCGAAAAGAGTGAAGAAGAATCCATGGCTCACTTTTTTAATCAATTAACCCACAACTTTAAAAAGATTATCGGCTTGTCCTCTATTCAGAATACCTTATCAAATGGGCTGACCATGACCTTTATCATTTTACTATTGGTGGTAGCTGGTTTGGAAGTCTCTAAAGACAATATGACCATGAGTACTCTGATGACTTTTGTTCTTTATCTGACACGGTTGATTGACCCCATCACAGATATCTCTGAATCTATGACGGATTGGACAGAGTTTCAGAGTGTTTCAAATCGTCTCATGGAGATGGTAGAGTTAGACAAAGAAGTAGGAGGAGAAAAAGGATTAGAACTATCTGGATCGAGTATCATCATGAAGAATGTTAATTTTTCTTATGATCAGGAAAATGTCTTAAACGATTTATCCGTCAATATTCAAGCGGGACAGCATACTGCAATTGTTGGACCAAGTGGTGCAGGGAAATCGACTATTTTTGCTCTATTGATGAAATTCTATCAAGATTATAAGGGAGAGATTCTCATTGGAAGTCAGAACTTAGCAGACTTATCTGAGGAGCAGCTGAGAAATATGGTAGCTTATATTCCTCAAGATAATACCTTGTTTCATGGAACGATCAGGGAAAATCTTCTCTATGGGAAAAATAAAATCGTCTCAGAAGAACGGATGAATGAAGTCTTAGAAGAATTGGGTTTGGTATCTTTGATAAGGGATTTAGACAAAGGTTTAGATACGGAAATTTCTGATAGTGGTACTGGGTTGTCCGAGGGGCAAAAGCAACGTTTTAATATTGCGAGGGCTTTATTGCTGGAGCATCCAATATATCTATTAGATGAAGTAACAGCCAGTTTAGACAGTGTGACAGAACAAAGAATCAGTAAAGCAATTGATAAGTTGACAGCAGGTAAAACACGCATGACGATTGCACATCGTTTGCATACAGTCAAGAAAGCAGATTCGATTCTTGTTTTGGATAAAACTGGACAGATTGTGGATCAAGGAACTCATCATCAGTTGCTACTTAGAAATCAACTCTATCAAGAATTTTTATCAAATGTACAAAGAGCAGGTTGAAAGGTGTGATTCTTTGTTCACCTCGCTTTCTTTGTTTTTAATAATGTAATCTCAAAAAAGAGGTCAGGGAACTTCTCCGACCTATTTTTGAAACTAGTTTCAAAAAGAAAAAGAATCACAGCAAAAACAGAAATTAAATTCTTAATATTGCAAAGGATTGAAAAAGGGAAGGCGCTGTGCTATTATTTTTGTAAGGGTTTACAAAAACAATAGTGTTGGAGGATGAGATGCGCAATCCAGATTTATTAGCAGAGGCAAAGGATTACAGAGGCAGGGATGAAGTTCCAGCAGATTTTGATGCTTTTTGGGATCGTCAGATTAGCAGTTTTAGTGGCTTGCCGGATTATCAGCTGATTGAAAAAGATTTTCAAATCTCTGGGGTGACCTGCTATGAGCTAGTGTTTGAGGGGACGAATCAGGGGGGAACCTATGCCCGTATGGTCCTTCCCAGATCTAGTAAAAAAGTTCCGGTTATCTTTCATTTCCACGGTTATATGGGTCGTGGTTGGGATTGGGCCGATATGCTGGCCTATACAGTGGCTGGCTATGGTGTCGTATCTATGGATGTACGCGGCCAGTCAGGTTATTCCTTGGATGGAGGGGCGCCTGTAAGGGGCAATACGGTCAAGGGTCAGATTATCCGTGGGGCAGTGGATGGACGAGAGCGTCTCTTTTATAAGGATGTCTATCTGGATATCTACAGCTTGATTGAGATTGTGGCGAGTTTGGACCTTGTGGACGAGGAGCATCTATCCAGTTACGGGGCTTCTCAGGGCGGAGCCTTGGCTTTGGTGGCAGCGGCTCTCAATCCGCGCATTAAGCAGACAGTGGCTATCTATCCTTTCTTGTCAGATTTTCGGCGGGTGTTGGAGATTGGCAATACCAGCGAGGCCTATGATGAGCTTTTTCGGTATTTTAAATTCCACGATCCTTTCCACGAAACAGAGGGTGAGATTATCCAGACCTTGTCCTATATCGATGTGAAAAATATGGCTCACCGCATTCAAGGGAGCGTACGGATGATAACAGGACTGGCTGACGATGTTTGCTATCCGATTACCCAGTTTGCGATTTACAACCGGCTGGAGTGCACTAAGGAGCACCATCTCATGCCAGAGTACGAGCATGAAGCCATGAATGTCTATGTCAATGATAGGGTCTTCAACTGGCTTTGTGGCTCAAAGATTGACCATCCTTCTTTGCTGGAAGCTTTTAAAGACTGGTAAAAATAGACAGTACTAAGAAAGAAACTAAGCCTGAGATTAGAATAATCTCAGGCTTTTTATGATAAATATTCAAAAATCTATAGTAACTTTTTTGTAGAAACACTTCTAATCCTGAAAGTAGTTTCAGCTTTTAAGAAAGGAAGTCGGTTTTTAGAAACTAAAATCTAAATCTAAAAACATATTGAAAGCGCTTTATTTTTTGTATATAATGACATTATAAAAAGAACGGAGAAAACATAGAAAAAGGAGAGATTATTTATGTCACAGATTAGCAAAGATCAATTAATTGCAAAAATCAAAGATGGCATTATCGTTTCCTGTCAAGCTCTGCCTCATGAGCCCCTCTATACAGAGGCTGGTGGAGTCATCCCTCTCTTGGTCAAGGCGGCTGAAGAAGGCGGGGCAGTTGGTATTCGAGCTAACAGCGTGCGAGACATCGAGGAGATTAAGGAAGTAACCGAGCTCCCGATTATTGGGATTATCAAACGGGACTATCCGCCACAGGAGCCTTTTATCACTGCGACTATGCGGGAAGTGGATGAGCTGGCTGCCCTTGATATCGAGGTCATCGCTCTGGACTGCACCCAGCGGGAACGCTATGATGGTTTGAAGGTTGAGGACTTTATCCGCCAAGTCAAGGAGAAATATCCGCAGCAACTGCTGATGGCTGACATCAGTACCTTTGAGGAAGGCGTGGCAGCTGTAGCAGCTGGCGTTGACTTTGTCGGTACGACCTTATCAGGCTACACTTCCTACAGTCCTAAGGTAGACGGACCAGATTTTGAACTGGTCAAGAAGCTCTGTGATGCGGGGGTAGATGTGATTGCTGAGGGCAAGATTCATTATCCAGATCAGGCTAAGCAAATCCATGATTTAGGTGTTCGCGGTATTGTAGTAGGCGGAGCCATTACTCGACCAAAGGAAATCACCGAGCGTTTCGTTGCAGCAGTAAAATAAAGTGAGGTAAAGCAATGACGACCTTAAAGTTAAATAAGCTCTACAAAAAATATCCTAATAGTGATTTCTACTCTGTAGAAAATTTCGACTTGCAAATCAAAGATAAAGAATTTATCGTCTTTGTCGGTCCTTCAGGTTGTGGGAAATCCACAACGCTTCGTATGATTGCGGGACTGGAGGACATCACTGAGGGCGAGCTCTATATCGATGAGACACTAGTCAATGATATTGCTCCCAAGGATCGTGATATTGCCATGGTCTTCCAGAACTATGCCCTCTACCCACACATGACAGTCTATGACAACATGGCGTTTGGATTGAAACTGCGCAAGTACAGCAAGGAAGATATCGACAAACGGGTGCAAGAAGCAGCTGAAATCCTTGGTTTGAAAGAGTTTCTAGACCGCAAACCAGCGGACTTGTCTGGTGGTCAACGTCAACGGGTAGCTATGGGACGAGCCATCGTCCGAGATGCCAAGGTTTTCCTGATGGATGAACCTTTGTCAAACTTGGATGCGAAACTGCGTGTGTCCATGCGTGCTGAGATTGCTAAAATCCACCGCCGTATCGGAGCAACAACCATCTACGTTACCCACGACCAAACCGAGGCCATGACCTTGGCCGACCGCATTGTTATCATGTCAGCGACGAAAAATGAAGCGGGCACGGGAACTATCGGTCGTATCGAGCAAGTCGGAACTCCGCAAGAGCTTTACAATGAACCAGCGAATAAGTTTGTTGCAGGCTTTATCGGCAGTCCAGCTATGAACTTCTTTGAAGTGATGGTATCTGGTCATCAACTGACTGATGGTGATCAACTCAATCTTACCCTGACAGGTGGTCAAGAGAAGCTTTTGACAGAAAAAGGCTACCAAGGTAAGAAAGTTATTTTGGGTATCCGACCAGAGGATATCTCAGCCGACTTGATTGTAGAGGATACTTTCCCTGGCGATGTAGTAGATGCGGAAGTTGTCGTGTCAGAGTTGCTGGGTAGTGACTCAGTGCTCTACTGTAAGGTGGGCAGCCAAGAGTTTTCAGCCAAGGTAGATGCTTCTAATTATCTGGAGCCAGGTTCGAAGCTTCGCTTCACCTTCAAACTACCTAAGAGTCATCTGTTTGATAGCGAGACTCAAAAACGAATTACTTTGTAAAACAACCTAAAATGAACTGACTGACTTTATTTTAGGATAAAAGAAAGGTCACAGAGAAGGAGTGATTGTACTTTTAAAAGTTTAGGATTTTAATCAAATATAGGTGGACGCTTGTCCAGAGAAATAACACAGGAAAAACGAGGCTGGGGCGCCTAATGAAAGAGGTCCGTCCCACTCTCCAATAGGCAGGTAAAAGCTGTTTAGGTTAGCTTGGAATCTTAATTTTAAAGGAGAAAAACAAATGAAAATGAAGAAATTGCTTTGTTCATTGGTAGCGGGAGCTGCAGTTCTTACGTTAGCAGCTTGTAGCGGTGGTGGTAGCTCAAATAAAGCAGCTAGCTCTGGAGATAAATCTGGTAAGACAGAGATTACTTGGTGGGCATTCCCGGTCTTCACTCAAGAAAATGCCAGCGATGGTGTGGGAACTTATGAAAAATCCATCATTGAAGCATTTGAAAAAGCAAATCCAGACATTCATGTCAACTTGGAAACAATCGACTTCAAGTCAGGTCCAGAAAAAATTACGACAGCTATCGAGGCTGGAACAGCGCCAGACGTGCTCTTCGATGCACCAGGCCGGATTATTCAATACGGTAAAAACGGTAAGTTGGCAGACTTGAACGACCTCTTCACAGATGATTTCGTCAAAGATGTTAACAACGATAACATTATCCAAGCCAGCAAAGCTGGAGACAAAGCTTATATGTATCCAATCAGCTCTGCTCCATTCTATATGGCAATGAATAAGAAAATGTTGGAAGATGCTGGTGTCCTCAACCTAGTTAAAGAAGGCTGGACAACAGATGACTTTGAAAAAGTTTTGAAAGCGCTTAAAGATAAAGGTTATACACCTGGCTCTCTCTTCAGTAACGGTCAAGGTGGAGACCAAGGAACTCGTGCCTTCATCGCTAACCTCTACGGTGGATCTGTTACAGACGAAAAAGTAACTAAATATACAACTGATGATCCGAAATTTGTCAAAGGTCTTGAAAAAGCAGTGAGCTGGATCAACAATGGCCTCATGATGAACGGTTCTCAATACGATGGCGGAGCAGATATCCAAAACTTCGCTAACGGTCAAACTTCTTACACTGTACTTTGGGCACCAGCACAAAATGGTATCCAAGCTAAATTGTTGGAAGCAAGTAAAGTAGAAGTGGTTGAAGTACCATTCCCATCAGACTCAGGTAAACCAGCCCTTGAATACCTTGTAAATGGTTTTGCAGTCTTTAACAACAAAGACGACAAGAAAGTAGAAGCAGCCAAGAAATTTGTGAAATTCATCGCTGATGACAAAGAATGGGGACCTAAGAACGTTGTTCGTACAGGTGCTTTCCCAGTTCGTACATCCTTTGGTAAACTCTATGATGACAAGCGTATGGAAACAATCAGTGGCTGGACTAAATACTACTCACCATACTACAACACCATTGATGGATTTGCAGAAATGAGAACACTCTGGTTCCCAATGTTGCAATCTGTATCTAATGGAGATGAAAAAGTTGAACCTGCTTTGAAGACATTTACTGAAAAAGCAAACGAAACGATTACTAAAAAATAAGCAAGTTTAAAATCCGCCCCTTTTTCTGTTGTCAGTCTCTAAAAATAGAAAAAGGGGTATTTTGTTAGAAAATCTTGAAAGAGGGGTACCTCATTGTGAAAGTCAATAAAATCAGAATGAAAGAAACCCTAATATCATATGCGTTTTTAGCTCCAATTCTTATATTCTTTACAGTATTTGTTTTGGCGCCTATGATAATGGGATTTATCACTAGTTTCTTTAATTATACAATGACCTCATTTACATTCGTTGGGTTTGATAACTACATTCGGATGTTCAATGATCCAGTTTTTGTTAAGTCACTCATTAATACAGTTATTATTGTAATCGGCTCTGTGCCAGTAGTTGTGCTCTTCTCTTTGTTTGTGGCTTCACAGACCTATGAGATGAATGCTGTTTCTCGCTCTTTCTACCGTTTTGTCTTCTTCCTACCGGTTGTTACAGGTAGTGTTGCCGTGACAGTCGTGTGGAAGTGGATCTACGATCCCCTATCTGGTATTTTGAACTTTGTTTTGAAATCTGGCCATATCATCAACCAAAACATTTCTTGGTTGGGAGACAAACAGTGGGCCTTGGCTGCTATTATTGTTATTTTGCTGACAACATCTGTCGGTCAGCCCATCATTCTCTACATTGCAGCTATGGGAAATATAGATAATTCTCTAGTTGAGGCCGCGCGTGTGGATGGGGCGACAGAGATGCAAGTTTTTTGGAAAATCAAATGGCCGAGTCTCTTACCAACGACACTTTATATCGCTATCATCACCACTATTAACTCATTCCAATGTTTCGCCTTGATTCAGCTGTTGACATCAGGTGGACCAAACTACTCAACTAGTACGCTTATGTACTATCTATATGAAAAAGCCTTCAAGCTATCTGAATATGGCTATGCAAACACCATGGGAGTCTTTCTGGCGATTATGATTGCGATTATCAGTTTCGCCCAGTTCAAGATCCTCGGTAACGATGTGGAATATTAAAGAAAGGAGCAGGAATATGAAACCAAAAAAATTTAATTCATTTAAAGTGTTCTCATCTGTTATTTTAGCACTTTTGACCGTGCTCTTTGTCTTTCCATTCTACTGGATTCTGACTGGAGCTTTTAAATCTCAGCCGGATACCATTATGATTCCGCCTCAATGGTGGCCACAAAACCCGACAACAGAGAACTTCCAGCAATTAGCCGTTCAAAACCCGGCTTTACAATGGATGTGGAACAGTGTCTTCATTTCTCTTGCGACCATGTTCTTGGTTTGTGCGACGTCATCCCTAGCTGGTTATGTTTTGGCTAAGAAACGCTTTTACGGGCAACGGATTCTCTTTGCTATCTTTATCGCGGCTATGGCCCTGCCTAAACAGGTTGTCCTAGTTCCTCTAGTGCGGATTGTCAATTTCATGGGAATCCACGATACCCTTTGGGCAGTTATTTTACCTTTAGTTGGCTGGCCGTTCGGGGTCTTCCTCATGAAGCAGTTTAGTGAAAATATCCCGACAGAGCTTCTGGAATCAGCTAAGATTGACGGTTGTGGTGAAATCCGAACCTTCTGGAGTGTAGCCTTTCCTATCGTCAAACCAGGCTTTGCTGCTCTGGCTATCTTCACCTTTATCAATACTTGGAATGACTACTTCATGCAGCTTGTAATGTTGACCTCGCGGAACAATCTGACGATTTCGTTAGGGGTTGCGACTATGCAGGCTGAGATGGCAACCAACTATGGTTTGATTATGGCCGGTGCTGCTTTGGCGGCGGTGCCAATCGTAGCAGTCTTCCTCATCTTCCAAAAATCCTTTACTCAAGGGATTACTATGGGAGCTGTCAAAGGATAAGGCGCTCAATAGAGGAAATAAAACTATGATTTTTGATGATTTAAAAAATGTGACTCGTTACAAGGGCCTTCATCCAAATCTGGATAAAGCGATTGATTATCTCTATGAGCACCGCAAAGACAGCTTTGACTTGGGACGCTATGAAGTGGATGGAGATAAGGTCTTTCTCTTGGTTCAGGATAATGCGCTCAATCAAGAGGCCAATGATCAATTTGAATATCATAAAAAATATGCAGATTTTCATCTGCTAGTAGCAGGGCATGAGTATTCTGCCTATGGTAGCCAGGTGGTCGATGAGGCAGTGGCCTTTGATGAAGAGGCGGATATCGGCTTTGTTCATTGTCAAAATCGTTATCCTCTCTTGTTGGGTTACCATAATTTTGCGATTTTCTTTCCAGAAGAAGCTCATCAGCCGAATGGCTATGCGGGTCTGGAAGAAAATGTCAGAAAGTATCTTTTTAAAGTTTTAATAGACTAGCCCTAGGTGAGCGAGATTTTTGAGTGCGCAAGGCTAGCAGAGAAAGGAGAGACTTATGTCAGATAAGGGAACAGGACTCATCAGAGCTATATTTGATACGGATAATTTTTTCATGCAAATCTGTGAGAAAATCCTAGATTTGATGACGGTCAATCTTCTCTTTCTCTTGTCTTGCCTGCCTTTGGTGACCATTGGGATTGCCAAGATCAGCCTCTATCAAACACTTTTTGAAATCAAGGGAAACCGTCGGGTAAAAGTAATCAGAACTTACACTCGAATCTTTCGAGAAAATTGGAAGCAAGGACTCAAACTGGGCTTGCTGGAATTGGCTTTAGTCGGTATCAGTCTCTTTGACCTCCTGCTTTTTCGGACGCAGGAAGCTCTGCCTTTCCAAGTTTTAAAGGCGGTTTGTTTTGGAATTATTATTTTTACAATCCTGCTTTCTCTTTGCGTTTATCCCTTGGCTGGTAAGTTTCTCATGTCTTTTAGAGACCTTTTACAGACCAGCCTAGTGATTGTAAGTCTGAATTTTCCTTGGTTCTTTGTTATGATGGCGGTTATAGCCGCGATCCTTGTCATTATCTATAGTTCAGGCTTTGTGTTGCTGTTAGGATTTTCCCTCTTTGCCTTTATCGGCTTTGCAGGTCTGGCTTTTTTGCAGCTTCCTATTTTGGAAAAAATCTTCGCTAAATATAGCAGTCTATAATCTACAATTTGTACATTTGGAGAAAATTTGAAAATGAAAGATTTAAAGAAATATCACGGTGTCATCCCAGCTTTTTATGCTTGTTATGACGAGGAGGGTGAAATCAGCCCGGAGCGAACTCGCGCTTTGGTGGAGTATTTCATCGACAAGGGCGTGCAAGGTCTCTATGTCAACGGCTCGTCAGGCGAATGTATCTACCAGAGCGTGGCCGACAGAAAAGTAATTTTGGAAGAAGTAATGAAAGTTGCTAAGGGCAAACTGACCATCATTGCTCACGTAGCCTGCAACAATACTAAGGACAGTATCGAGTTGGCAAAACATGCGGAAGTTCTAGGAGTTGATGCCATTGCGGCTATTCCGCCGATTTATTTCCGACTGCCAGAATACTCTGTCGCTCAGTACTGGAATGATATCAGTGCGGCTGCCCCACATACTGATTTTGTGATTTATAATATTCCGCAATTGGCTGGTGCAGCGCTGACTCCGAGTCTTTATAAGGAAATGCTGAAAAATGAGCGCGTGATTGGGGTGAAAAATTCCTCCATGCCAGTTCAGGACATCCAGACATTTGCAGCACTTGGTGGCAGTGACCATTTGGTCTTTAACGGTCCAGATGAGCAATTCTTAGGTGGTCGTCTCATGGGAGCAGCAGCTGGAATTGGTGGTACCTACGGGGCTATGCCAGAGCTCTTCCTTAAACTGAATCAACTGATTGCAGACAAGGAACTAGAAAGAGCTAAAGAGTTGCAGTTTGCCATTAACGATATTATCGGCAAGCTAACCAGTGCTCACGGCAATATGTATGCTGTTATCAAAGAAGTTCTCAAGCTCAACGAAGGACTGGCTATCGGCTCTGTCCGTGCTCCTTTGACACCAGTCGTAGAAGCAGACCGTCCAGTCGTAAAAGCAGCAGCGGCCTTGATCCAAGAAACTAAGGAGCGCTTCCTCTAAAAGAAAGAAGGATGCTTATGGGAAATTATGTTACGATTGACATTGGCGGTACCAATATCAAATACGGCCTGATAGACGACCAAGAAACGCTAGTAGAAGCCCATGAAATACCTACGGAAGCCCATAAGGGCGGTCCGGGAATTATGCAAAAGGTTGAAAGCATTGTTGCAGGCTATTTAGAAAAAGGACCTCTGGCTGGAATTTGTATTTCTTCAGCTGGTATGGTCGATCCAGACAAGGGAGAAATCTTTTACGCTGGCCCTCAGATTCCTAACTATGCTGGGACGCAATTTAAGAAGGTCTTGGAGGAGGAATTTTCCATTCCTTGCGAGATTGAGAACGACGTCAACTGTGCCGGTCTGGCTGAGGTCATGTCTGGCCATGGTAAGGGAGCAAAAATTGCGGTCTGTCTAACGATTGGGACAGGGATTGGTGGCTGTCTAGTAGCGGATGGGCAAGTTTTTCACGGCTTTAGCAACTCAGCCTGCGAAGTAGGCTATCTGCACCTGCCGGACGGAGCCTTTCAGGATGTAGCTTCGACCACAGCCTTGGTTCAATATGTTGCTGACTTGCACGGAGAAGATCCCTCTCTATGGAATGGTCGAAGGATTTTCAAAGAAGCGACCGAGGGCAATACCTTCTGTATCAAAGGAATTGACCGCATGGTTGGCTATCTGGGTCAAGGAATTGCCAATATCTGCTATGTCGTCAATCCGGAAATCGTCGTCTTGGGCGGTGGTATTATGGGGCAAGAGGCCATTCTTCGACCGCGTATCCAAGCGGCTCTCAAGGATGCTCTGGTTCCTAGCATAGCTGAGAAGACCAAACTAGCCTTTGCCTATCACCAAAATACAGCAGGCATGTTCGGAGCCTACTATCACTTTAAAAATAAACATCAGTAATCCAAGCAAACCTGGGGAGTGACCTGGTGATGAAAATACCTAACGAAAAAGCTATTTCGATGGTCGTCATGCTTCTCATTCTGTTAGTTATAACAAGCATTTTGAGTATGACTAATAAATTTATTCTAAGGAAATATACTCATAAAAAAATAAGAATAAGGAATGATTTGCATAAGATATTTCAACAGTTTTGTGAGAGGGAAGAAGTAGATGAACCTAAAATTGTTGAATCGAATTCTTTTTGGTATCGACCAATAACGCATACAGTTGGAGTAAAAAATTTAGAGAGTAGCTTTTTGCTAGATGCTTTTGCTTTTGTACATGAATTATATCATTCCAAAGATAGAAATAGGCTTTTAAAAATACAATCTATTGTATCTATTTATACTTATCTGACATCAGTATTGTTAAAAATAATAGCACTATATTCAATCTGGTTTGGAAAAAATATTTCATTTTTAAAACCAATGTTAGTAATTGATGTAATCATATTGCTAGCATGTTTATTTCTTACATTGCTTATAGAGTCATATGCTTCTAAAGAAGCAGTTTCATTTTTAAAGGAAAATAAGTATTTACAGGAAAACCAATTAGTTGAATCGATTGCATTCTATGCTAAACTTAGCTATTGTTATCAGTTTATTACATATATTTTATTATCACTAATTCTATTCTATCTTATGTGAATAAGTTATATGCTTGAAAAAGGCTCTTTGTCAACTGTAGTGGGTTAACGAAAAGTCATACCCTGGAGAGGACCGAATTGGTTCTCTCCTTTTTGATATTCAAAGCAACGAGAATTCTAGATTTAAAGTTGTCAAAGTTCCGAAAGCCGAAAGCGTTTCGCTTGATGACCTTGATGAGATTATTAGTAGCTTCTAGTTTTGCGTTTGAATAGGGCAGTTCCAGTGCGTTCAGGATCTTATCCTTGTTTTTCAAGAAGGTCTTAAAAACAGTTTGAAAAATAGGATTTACATAAGAAATGGTATCTTCAATGAGTCCAAAGAAATGCTCAGTTTTTTTCTCTTGAAAATGAAAAAGCAGGAGTTGGTAGAGTTCATAGTGTTCTCTGAGTTCTTGAGAGCAAGAGAGAAGTTTTTCTAGAATCTCTCCGCTGGTCAAGTGCATGCAAAAAGTTGGACGATAAAAACGTTTATGGCTGAGTTTACGGCTATCCTGTTGAATGAGTTTCCAGTAGCGTTTGAGTGCCCTATATTTGTGCGATTTTTTATCCAACTGATTCATGATTTGGATGCGGAGGCGGTTCATAGCCCGGCTGAGATGTTGTACAATGTGAAAACGATCCAGAACGATTTTAGCGTTTGGAAATAGTTTTCTGGCAATATCGTAGTAGGGGCTAAACATGTCCATTGTAATGATTTTCACGCTATTTCGGACCTGTCTGGAATAGCGCAGAAAGTGATTGCGAATCGTTGCTTGAGTCCGCCCATCTTAAGATAGCTATAATCTTTCTGGAATCGAAATCCTGTGCAATGAAGCTCATCTCTATCTGCCGATTGAAACAGTCACTTCCCTGACTGTTTCCACATCCCAGCTCATGTGTTCTGGAAGGTAGTTGAGGTTTGCCTTGAACTTGAATTCTTTCAATTTACGAATGACGGTGGAAGTAGAGACAGCTAAGCTTTCAGCGAAGGCTGTCATAGGGACTTTCTCGATTAGTTTTTGAGCGATTTTCTGCTTGACGATGGCTGCGATTTGGTGGTTTTTCTTGACTAAGGAGGTCTCTGCGACCGCCATTTTCCTACAGACTTTACAGCGGAAACGGCGTTTTTTTAAGCGAATCAGCGTTTTGTATCCCGCACACTCTAGGTAAGGTATTTTCGATTCTTTCTGGAAGTCATATTTAGCCATTTGTCCTTGACAGTGAGGGCATTTAGGAGCGGGATAATCTAGCTTAGCGATGATTTCCTTGTGTGTTCTAGCATCTAGAACATCTAAAATCGTAATGTTAGGGTCTTTGATTTCCAGTAAGTTTGTGATAAAATTTAATTGTTCCATAAGATTCTTTCTAATGATGGTTTTGTCGCTTTTCATTATAAGTCTTATAGAACTTTTTTCTACACTCAAAAAGGCTCCATAATTCCTGCGGCGGATTTACCCACTACAGATATTATAGAGCTGGTTCTTCCATCAACAGTTAGACGACTTTCAAGTGGCTGAGGTGAATTGAGTCTGGTTCAGATTTTAAGGAGTTACATAGGAAACCAGTACAACCAGAATCTTACTCTAAGCCAGTTTAGTCATTGTTTAGTGTAAGACTGTAAAGAACATGCAAAAAATCCAACAGGTTTCTGCTGGATTTTATTGATGTCTACGGTAATAACCGTTAAGTTTGTGGTTTTCCCAGTAACTATTGAAGATTTTTTCCTTTCTCTCTCGGTCAATTTCTAGGAAAAAGGCATAAAGTATATCGATCATCAGCAGCATTGGGAACTGAGCTGAGATTCGTTGGATGAACTGAGGTTTACTTTGCATTGCAACTGGGATGATTTCTGAAAAGTCTTCTTTAATCAAATCAGGCTGGCCAGTGATTAATACGGTCTTGGCTCCCATGCCCTTAGCATCAATCAGGCTGTCAATAATGGATGGGGTTTGGCCTGAAAGAGAAAAGCCGATAACTAGGCAGTTTTTGTCTAAAATGCTCGTTGTCCAAGCAAAGCCATCCGCATCTGTCAGAGCTTCACAAATAACCCCTAAGCGCATGAAGCGCAGTTTCATATCGCGAGCGACGAGCCCCGAGCTTCCCGTGCCAAAAAAATAGACACGATCTGCTTTTTCAATCAGCTGGGCTACACGCTCCAATCTTTTTTCGTCAATCAAGTCCTCGGTTTGTTGCCGAATTTGAATATAGTTGCGTAGCACCTGGCGGGACGAATCATTTTTCAGATTTGTATGCTCCGTTTTGCTGATTTTCAGCTGTTGGAGATATTGGAAGTTGAACTCCCGATAGCCCTTGAAGCCACATTTTTTAGCAAAACGGGTCAAGGCCGCCTGCGAGATGTGTAAAGTTTGGGCTACTTCGAGGGAGGACAGGTCCCCTTCTATATCGGTCGGATTCAAAAAATAGTCGGCAATCCGCTTTTCGACATCGGTCATAGTGTCGTAACAGCTTTCGATGATGGCCAAGATATTCTGTTGGTGTCTCATGATGGGTCACTTTCTTTGGTCAAAATAATAAAAACGTATTTTCATTATAACATAGTTTAGAGAAAATAAAGCGTTTACAAAACCAATAATTGTCAGATCTGGCTTTCCATTAAAGTACGAGCAGACTGTAATCTCAATATTTTTAGATATTATGACCGCCTTTTTCTGAAGAGGTATTTCCTAAAGTTTGCGTCGAATGAAAGAAAAAGTGATATAATTTACACAAGTTATTTTCAAAGTTTGGATCTGAAGCAGGGGAGATAGGAGCCACTGCCACTTACAGCTTCTAATTCTTATTGTGGAAATCAGTAAAGCTAGATTGTGAGGTTTTTTATGCGAATCAATGAACTAGGCCAGCCTATTGGAGAGGCTCTGCCAGATTTTAAGCCGGGGGACTTACCTAAGCTGGAGCGAAAAGAAGGTCAGTATGTTGTCATTGAGCGGTTGTCCAAAGACAAGCATGGAGCGGATTTGTATGAAGTGTATGGTCCGGCTTCACCTGCGGATATGTGGACTTATCTCTTTCAAAATGCTGCTCAAAGTCGGGAGGAGTGGGATAGTTTGCTAGATCGGATGCTGGCAGCACAGGACCGTTTCCACTATGCCATTGTGGACAAGGAGAGCAACAAGGCGCTGGGAACCTTCGCTTTAATGAGAATTGACCGAGGCAATCGTGTGATTGAAGTAGGCGCTGTGACCTATTCACTGCAGCTGAAGCGTACCAGACTGGCTACAGAAGCCCAGTACTTACTGGCACGCTATGTCTTTGAAGAGCTGGAGTATCGCCGCTACGAATGGAAGTGCGATGCGCTCAATCAGCCGTCAAGACGGGCAGCAGAGCGGCTTGGTTTCACCTATGAAGGCAGGTTTCGTCAGGCGGTAGTCTATAAGGGGCGCAACCGAGACACCGACTGGCTCTCCATGATTGACAGCGATTGGCCTGCCGTTAAGACTCGTCTGGAGAAATGGCTGAGCCCAGACAATTTCGATGAAAAGGGACAGCAAATAAAAGCCTTGTCTGAGTTTTAACATTTGATTGAGTCTGGGACAAAAGTCCTAGCCTCTCAATTGTCTTTGGAT